>CAYJFZ010000005.1:0-111587 GCA_964369975.1 uncultured Oscillospiraceae bacterium | reverse complement strand
GTGCCGAAAATACTTGGATGGAAGCGTCCCGGGAAAATAGGAAGGTGCTGGCATATTTTTTTAAGAAAATATATGTAGGAAAGCAAAGATAATTTAATAACAAGTAAACATAACAGAATATATATTCCCCTATAGCTCAGCTGGTAGAGCATGCGACTGTTAATCGCAGGGTCGTTGGTTCAAGTCCAACTGGGGGAGCCAAATAAAGAAGAGTGCTAACGCACTCTTTTTTATTTACCAGTTGGACCCAGAACAGTGAGCTCCTGAAAACAGTCCAGTGGACTGTTTTGCGACTGCGGCTTTGTCGCAACAAAGCAAGGTAGACTGGGGGAGCCAAATAAAGAAGAGTGCTAACGCACTCTTTTTTATTTACCAGTTGGACTTGAACAAGGAGCTCCTGAAAACAGTCCAGTGAACTGTTTTGCGACCGCGGCTTTGTCGCAACAAAGCAAGTCCAACAGTGAGCAGGGAGATACTCGCATAAGGGCGATTATATAAAAACAAGGCACAAACCAAGAAATTGAGCAAGGTTTGTGCCTTTGTTAATTAGTGAGACTTTAACAATAGCAAATTGTCACATCTCTTTATCATATTTTATTCGATAGTATATAGCATAACCTTGAACCAATAAATACGCAAATACTAAAATCAGCATGGGTATCATTTCAACTCCTATAAGTGGAAAAACAATTAAAAGAGAAGCAAAAAGATATATCATAAAATCATAAGCTTTTGATTTTGCACGATAACTTATCACTATATTTCTTTCATCTGATTTTTCAATATTTGTTTGCTTTTCAATTTCAGGGTGTTTCTTTAGTTGATTTACTGCAATAATATTACCTATTCCGTGACCGAACACTCCGCAACCAATTCCGATACAAATGTATGGAATAGCCAACATAAACTCTTGCGAATTTGTAAGTGCAGTAAGCAAGTATATTCCCAATGACACTAAAACAATACCTAATACAACAAGCAAATATTTTTTTTTATTTTTCATAATGTTTCCTCCTCGTAAATAAAAATCTCTTCAATGCTCATATCGAAATATCGTGCAATCTTAAAAGCTAAAATGATTGACGGATTGTATCTTCCGTTTTCAAGTGAGCCTATTGTTTGCCTTGATACTTCAAGTTCCGTTGCTAAGTCCTCTTGTTTAATGCCTTTTGATTTTCGTATTTCTTCTAACCTGTTCTTCAATAATATCAACCTCCTAACGGAAAGTGTACTTTACATTTATAAGATATCACAAAATGAATCAAATGTCAAGTGTACTTTCCATAAAGTTAATAGCTACTATTTTTTCTGTCGATATAATATTTTATTTAAAATCAGAAAAGAAAATCGCAACAAGAGTGCAAGGGTGCAGAGTATTAAGGACATTGCACTCTTGCCCCCTTATATCTTTTAGGAAATAGCAAGCATCGCATTCGGCTACACGCCGATGTACACTGGTCGGGAGACCCCGAACCCATTAAAGCAAAATCACCTTTATGCAAGTATCTTTTGCCTGCTGTGAGGGGGTTGTGGAAGCTGAAAATTACTGTGAGTGAAAGTAAACTGGATGGATGAATAAAGGCAAGGTAAACTGTGAGCGAAAGCCAACTGGTGAGAGAGTAAAATTTAACAGGGGGTGGTTTCAGTTTGTTGTAGGAAGAAAGCAAATTATGGGGATAGTAAAGCCGAACAGAGAGGGGAAGTTTAAACTAAAATTAGGGGAAGCAAAGGCTCATTTGAAAATTTAATTATTTTAATTTCTTAATAAAGATTAATTTATCTATAAGAATACAACAGTTGGACTTTTTTGTATAAATATGATATACTCATTAAAGATTTTTGAAAATACAAACAAAGAAAGGCCTCAATATAACAATGAATAAAAAAACTAAAATAATACTATGTACTATCGCTTTTGCAATTTGCTTGGCTGCTGGGCTTTTTGTTTACAGAGTGAATAAAGCTCATCATTATACTCCTGTTACTTCTGAAATTATTATAAATGATGAAGATAGTTTTAATAAGCCATTTTTACTCGGTATTGATGAAAATACTTTGCAAATACAACTTAAAGATAAGTTAAGTTTTATATCAGATGTTGAAAATAACACAGCAAATCTTGAAACAAGACAGGTCGTTTTTTGGTTTTATGAATGTGATATAAATCGTGTTTATGAAGAATATATTCCCAACATTACATACACATCTTCAAATGAAGATGTTGCAAGCGTTGATGAAAATGGTGTTATAACTGCAGTTTCAAAAGGGGAAGCAATAATTACAGTGACAGCTGATGATGTTGTTTTAGAGATACCTATTATAATAAATAAAGTTGTGTTAGTGACAGAGTTTGAACAAAATATTACAATGCTAACAGGAGAAGAAAAAAGCATTGTGTCTTTAGGTGAGTATGAAGTGGTATTGTCTGATTTTTTATCTTCAAATGAAAGTGTAGTAACAATTAATGAGAATGGAATTGTTGTTGCAAAATCAAAGGGAATTGTGGAAGTTTATACATATACAGACACTGAGCAAACTCAAAAAGTTTCAACACAAATTACAGTTAAACAGCCTGTTGAATCAGTGAGTGTAAACTCTATTAGCATTTATACAGGACAAAGTGCGAAAGCGAATGTTTCTTACTCTCCTACAACAGCTAACTATGGTACTAATTTAACATACAAAATTAGCGATACTTCAATTGCGAGTGTGAGTGGAAATACTGTGACAGGAATAAAAGAAGGAAAAACAACGCTTACAGTAACTTCTGGTAATGGAATAGTGACACAGTCGCAAATAACTGTTACTACACCACCAAGAGCCAATGCAACAGTAACTGGGATTTCAAAAGCTGAATTTGACGCACATACAGGTGAAAAATTCTCAGACTCTTCACCCTATGCTACGCATTTTAAAATAACTCTTGATCAAGATGTAATAGGCTTTAAAATTAATTATGTTACAGATAATATTGATAGTATATCTACTGGCGCTGCTATATATAATAATGCAAGTGTTCCTGCTAACACGACGATTTATTTTGAAATTTCAGTAAATGAAAGTGATGTTTTACGCACCAGAGGTTTTTCGTATGTAAACGCTGATGGAAGCGTTTCATCATACACACTTTACCAAAAAGGCAGTGATGGGAGTATAGGATTTACAAAATACTAAGGTGATAATAAGTTAATTAAAAAAGCTAAAAAATTATTGAGGGAAATAGTATGAGAAAAGTATGGATTAAAAATCTTATGGTGTTAATTTTGTTTACAGTGATTTGTATATTACATTTTAAGTTTTTTTCAAATATAACAAGCTATGATAATATTAGATTTATACTTTTTAATGCATTTGGTCATAATAGCAAGGAAATTTTAACTATAGAAAATAGTAGTTTTATAGAAATGTTTAAGTATTTAGGGTATTTGGCTTTAATACTTTTTTTGCCGTGTGCAATAGGGTTTATTATTTTTATAGTTCAAAATATCGTTGACCTGAATTCGCGAAAGGAGTTTTTTTTAAATAATAATATATTTTTTCTAAAAAAAATCATCCTGCCTTTTAATATATTAATGATAATATATTTTGCATCGAATTTATTGGTACATACTCAGCTTATTGATGAGGCTATTATAATAACGAGTAACGATATTAAAGTAGAAGAAATTACTTTAGATAACATGAGAAGTATTGAAAGTTTTGATAATGCGATTATTCATATAGAAAATAACGATAGTTCTGAATTTGACTTTATAGTATCAAATATAGTGGATAATTTTTCTAAAGAAACAGATTTTGATGTATATCGTTTTAATACTATATATGATGTTGATGATAGACTTCAAGATATAATATTTGAGTATGGTATAGTTAGTTTTCCTGCTGTTGTTGTAATTGAAGGTGGAGAAATCCAATTAGTTATTCAAGGTGAGGATTTGTATTCTAAAATTTGGTAGGAATTTTACTTACATAATCAATAATATATAAATATAATAAAGTTAGTGGTATTGACTTTGGTAAGTAATATATGCTATAAGTGTATTAAGATATGTTTTATTAATACATATAATTTATAAACTAAATTAGCCTTAAAGTTAAAAAAGAGGTGAGAAAATGAAAATTAAGCAATACATATTTAGCTCAAATTTTGCTGTCGTAATATTACTTTTACTATTATTATTTATCTGTCCCTTAATGTTTCGAGATGGAGATGATATTATTCCTTTATTGATAAGAGTAGAGGTGAGTGGCGTAGCTGATGTTGTTCAAATGAGTTTGTTACATAAATTATTTTTGAATATAAGTTTTTTTGTTTTTTTAATTGCAGGTGTAATAGTAGCTGTTTTTATAGGTTATTTTATATATAATTTAACAGAAATGGGCGATAGAGCAGTAATAAAAAAATACTTCAATGGTGAAAAAATTAACTTTATTGAAAATACTAAAACGGTATGTGTTATTTGTATAGCTATATTATTGATATACTATTCGCTTGACTTGATGTATTTGTCTAAAACTGCTGATATTTTGCTTCAAAACTTGCTTGTGTCAATAAGATTTAAGTAATATAAATTATAAGAAAGATATGGTTATAATAATGATAGAAAAACTAAAAAGAGTGTTTTTAAATAAAAACTTAATTTGTGCCATTTTATTTGTTTATTTTTTAAATGTTCATTTTAAAATAACAGAAAATAATTATCTTATATATAGCGCGATGGCTGAGAGAAATGGCTATAATGACATTTTTCAACTTAATTATAATTATGGTATAGCAGTAAAATGGTTTGCACTTATTTTTGCCATAATTATATTAATAAATATAGGTATTCCTAAAAACTTAAAACAAATGTTTACTGATACAAAATTTACAAAGTTTAATAAATTTATACTACTGCCTTTTACTATTTTTTATATTTTATATGTTTTTCATATAGGGATTTATGGTATACAAACAAAAACTGAATACATAAAAGATTTAGCTATGTATCCAGAAGTGCATGATATTACGCTAAGTGAATTTGAAAATGCAGAAGATTTTAAAACTGCAGTTGTTTATATTGAAAGTGAAGACTGCCAAGATTGCGCTGAAATCTCGCAGATAATTGATGACATATCAAAAGACTATAAAATAGATGTGTATAAGTATAATACTATCCATGATAGCAATACAAATAAAGAAGAGTTAGATGAAGTTTTAAAAAAATATGATATTGATGCTGTTCCGACTGTGTTGATTGTAATTGATGGCAAAATAGATAAAACTTTAACTGGGCAGGATGCTTTTGAACTTTACGAAATAATAGAAGGGTACAAACAAGACGGCTTAGGCTTTTAAGAATATAAAAGACACAGCAACTATAATAGTAGTTGACTGTGTCTTTTTATTTATACTTTGCGGGAATATTTTTTATTAACTAAGTGTTTTTATTTCTTATTGCAAATAATGAAAAGTTTTAAAACGAAGTGGTATATTTTATGATTGCATGAAAACAAAAAGTTTATAGCTTATTTCTCATTTATTTGATTTGATATATAAAAAGGGCTTCCGTCTTCATTAATTTTTAAAGTGGTTGTATGAGTTGTAAATTCAACTAATTCATGAGTTTTTGTGTCTTCATTATAAGAAGGCACACCGTATTTATAAACTACTATAATAGTATTAGCTTCATCCTTACTAACAGCTGCGCTTACTACCTCTGTTTGAATAACACTGCCAAGGCCATCAGCTAAAGGCACTAAAGAATTTTCTTCATCATAATTATAGCTGTTTGTATAGATATCCCTTACTAAGTCTTCGCTTATATCAAAATACTGTGTTGTAAATTTTACTGCTTCATCAAGCTCTACAAAGCCATCACTGCCTAAAAATTCTTCATATTGATTATAATATAGCATTTCAATAGTAGCAATTACAAAATTATGGTGATCTTTTTGAAAGAATGTGTCAGCATCATTTTCATCCCAGCTTTGTGCTAAGGCGAAAATTATAGGGCTTATGTACTTATCGTTAAGCTCCGTGTAGGTTAAAGTTAAATTTTCATTTACTTTTATATTATCTTCATTTGGTAATTCTTCGCTTGTTGAGTTTGTTTCACTTTGAGTGCTATTTACTGAAGAAGTTTGCTCGCTTTGAGTTTCTTCTTCGTTTTTTTCATCACTACTACAGCCAACTAAAGATATTAAAACTGCGATTAATAGTAGTAGGGATAAGCTTTTTTTTGATAAAATTTTCATTTTTATTCCTCCATTTATACATATTATTATATAGTTGCAAAAAGCATTTGTCAAACAGTGATATAAATAAATATAGTGAATTTTTGCTTTATTGATGATATAATAAAACAAAAGACTTAATAGAAAGTAAAAGCTTTTTATTTATAAAAGTTTTGCAAAGCCTATAAAGGAGAAACAGAATATGAAATACGAATTTTTAGATGAATACTTACTATCTAAAAAAGGGGTAAGTAAAGATTATAAGGCTGAGTGGGGCTGGCATAGATATAAAATAAATGATAAATTGTTTTGCGCTATTATGAAAATAGGCGATAAGTATGATGAAAAATATAAAAATAAAGAAGTGGCAAATTTAAAATGCGAAGTATTAAAAGCAGAACTATTACAAAAAGAGTATAAGGATATTATGCCCGCTTTTTATATGGATAAAAAACTTTGGATTTCAGTTGACTTAAACGGGAATTTAAAAGAAGAATTTTTAAAAGAATTAATTGATGAAAGCTATACCTTAGTTTTTAATAAATTAACGAAGAAAGCGCAAAAAGAAATCTTAGAAAATTCGTAGCAAAAGTGAGTGGCCATAATTTGAATATTAATACAAATTATGATATAATCAAAAAAGTGAATATGTAAAATAGGAGTAATTTATGAAAGAATATTTAGAAAAAATAAGAAAACCAAAGAAAACAAAGCAATCGCAAGGAGTTTTTGATAGCTTATTAATGTTGATGTTAGGCCTCATATTAGGGGCTATTTTAGGTATGATATACGATGGGTTTGCATATAGCTTACCGAGTGGGTTAAGGTTTGTTACCTTGTTTTCAAGGATAGGTGTTTGGGTGTTTATAGTAAGCTGTGTTGGCAGTATTGCACCGAGTGCACCTAAGGCGTTTTTCGCTTCGTTATTTGTTTTTGTTGGTGCTTTAAGTGCATTCAGCTTATATATGAATTTTATGATAGGTGAATTTAATATGCAAGCTGTGCAAGACTGGGCTATACCTATGGCTGTTTTAGCAGTGGCGGCAATAGCTTTATGGTATGCAAAGGGTGCAGGGATAATTTCAGAAATTATTGCGTGTTTGCCGATATCATTTTTATTAGCTGAGGGCTTAGATTTTTCTTTAGATATAAAGCCGTTTTTCTTTAGTGTAGAATTTTTGCCTGAGGTTATTTTTGCAGTATTACTGTTATTAGTGTTCTATAAAAAATTCTCACAAGTGTTAAGAATAAGTTTATTTAGCGTTGTAGGATTTTTTGTACTTA
Source organism: uncultured Oscillospiraceae bacterium (assembly GCA_964369975.1). Classification (GTDB taxonomy): domain Bacteria; phylum Bacillota; class Clostridia; order Oscillospirales; family Ruminococcaceae; genus RGIG3102. The sequence continues at coordinate 104,087 of CAYJFZ010000005.1, read as the reverse complement.
ACTTTTTTATGTAAGGAGTAAATATGAAATTAACAAAACTATTACCGTATCTAATTCTTACTGCCTTAGTATTATACGGCTTTCCTTTAATAATAACTGATACAGGTTCTGCGATGAGTGTTTTATTAATTTTTATACCCTTAGCTTGCTTTATATTAGCTATTATCTTATGCGCGAAACACTCGTTTCAGTGGATATATCCTATTTGCGTTGGGGTGTTATTTACGCCGACTGTTAATCTTTATTATAATGAAACGGCGACAGTGTATGTGTTTTTTTATACAGTTATAAGTTTAATTGGTTGTTTTATAGGGTATTTAATACATAAATTTATAAATAGAAATAAAGATATAAATTAGGAAAAATATTTATATAATGGAGAAGCATAATATGAAACAAAAGCATTGGAAGATACTTAGCTTATTAATGTTAATTATGGCTATTGCATTTAGCATTGCAACATTTATGGGGCATTTAGATGCTGCTGGTACTGCATTAATATGCATAGGTGCAACATTGGATACCTATGGTGCTTCTAAAGCAATAAAATAAGACTAATTTGTATAAATTAAAACAGCCACTATCAAGCTTGATAATGGCTGTTTGTTTTTTATAAATAGCTGTTTAAGATTTTATATTAATAATACATATATAATTGACAAGGAATCATACCGTTGTAAAGTTTTCTTCTTTTATTAGCTTTTTTATCAAAGTTTTCTTCAAACTGCGAGTCAGAAGTTATAATATAACTTGCTTTTACAGGGTTTTGAGCTAAGCGCCTTGATAAAATTTCTTCAAGCTCTGTGGCTGTTTGCTTATCTGCTAATCTTTCGCCGTATGGAGGATTTGTTATAACTATGCTTTCCTCTTGAGGCGAGAAAGACTTAACATCGCCTACATGAAATTTTATATATTGGCTAACACCTGCTTTTTTAGCATTTTCTTTAGCAATTTCAATAACTTCTTCATCAATGTCAAAACCATAGGCCTTAAATTCAGTGTTTTGGCGGATTTCGTCTTTTGCTTTTTGTCTTTCTTTTGCCCATATTTCCTTTGGTATGAAAGCGTAGTTTTCACTTGCAAAACGGCGAGTGAGGCCTGGGGCGATATTCATAGCCTTTTGTGCAGCCTCTATTAATAAAGTGCCTGAGCCACAAAATGGATCTTGGACAACATGATGATCCCTTATTCTTGCAAGGTCTACTATTGTAGCGGCTAAAGTTTCTTTTATAGGCGCTTCACCACTGTTTCTGCGATAACCCCTTTTGTGAAGGCCGTCGCCACTTGTATCAAGCATTAAAGCAACCTTATCTTTTCTTATAGAAAATCTAATTTTATAAACAATTCCATCTTCATAAAGATTTTGAGTGTTATGGCCTTTTCTAAGTGATTCTACTATCGCTTTTTTTACTATACTTTGGCAAGCGGGAACACTTGAAAGTATCGATGATAAACTTGAGCCCTTTACAGGAAAATTTGCATCTTCTGGTAAGAGTTTTTCAAATGGAAAACTTTTAACACCATCAAAAAGTTCATCAAAAGTAGTAGCTGTAAATTCTTTTAATAAAATTAAAACTCTTTCAGCTGTTCTTAAATGTAAATTTGCCTTTACGATAGTAGTTTCATCACCTGTAAAAGTAATTCTACCATCAGTGACCTCAATGTTTTCGCCACCTATTCTTTTTATTTCATAATTTAGCACAGACTCTGTGCCAAAATAGCAAGGAGCTATTAATTTGTAATTCATATTATACCTCTTTATATCCCTTTAATCCTAATAATTATACTATAAAATGAGAAATTAATCAAATCGCCAGTTTTGAATTTATCAAAAAAATACCACTCGAAATTTTCGAGTGGTATTATATAATTTATATTATTCAGGAATAATTACTCCGTAATTTCCATTTTTGCGTTTATATACTACATGAATATCATTAGTTACAATATCGCGGAACATATGAAAGTCATGAGCTAATAAGTTCATTTCTAAAATTGCCTCATCCACGCTTTGCGCATTGATTAAAAATGCCTTTTGTCTTTCAATTACATAGTCATCCATTTCATCAAGAGTTTCATCAAAGTATTCATATCCGTATTTTTTATGCCTTTGACTTAACTTGCCTTTATTTTTTAGGATTTGAGTTTCAAGAGAATCTACTGCTAAATCAAATGCTTCTTCCATTTGTTCAGCACTTTTTTCACTTCTAAAGGTCATTTTTCTGTCTTTGATTGCAACTTCAACTGTTTGCCATGATTTTTCAACAGTTACAGTGATTGTCGCTTGAGAGTCTTCGTGGAAAAACTTATCCAATTTTTCTAATTTTTTCTCTGCGTAAGACACGAAACTGTCTTTTAGGGCCACTTTTCTACCGATAGTATTAATTTTCATAAATTAGTACCTCCTTGGATATTAAGATATTACTATCTTAACTTAATTATACCATACAGATATTTATTTTCAACAAATACATTGAAATTTATCAAAATATACACATTTTATTAATAATATATGTAAAGCAAGACTTTATAATATTATAGAATCTTTAAAGTTTAGATAAGTTTAATAATAAGATTTTGACAAAACAAAATTCAACAAATTTTTTCAATACGGCTGTGTATAATGTAATTAAGATATTGAGCCGTTAGGCTGGCGCTCAATAATCTTGCATTTCCTCATATACTTTTTCTCTTACAAAGATGTCACCTAAGGGTGGCATTTTTGTTTTGCTTTTATAAAATAAATAAAATGTCAAATAATGTGAAACAATATAAAAAAACTTTACATTTTGTAATAAATGTGATAAAATTTACTTATTATATTATGGATAACTATGTTTTAAATAAACAATAAAGATAATTATTAAAGAAAGAGGAAGTAATGAGTAGATTTATAAAAAATACTATTACAGGGTTTAAAACCTTTAATGTTTACCAAAAAGTATCGGCATTTATTTTAATAATAACAGTGCCTTTAATGATAGCTTTAGGAGTGAGCGCTATTACAGGTGGAGTGGATGATACATCTTTAGCAGTTTCAAATTCTGCTTCATCATCATCACAGCAAGCCTTGTCTGCATCTTCATCGGCTTCTTCTTCAAGCGTGATTGAAGATATAAAAATTACACTAAACCCATCATCAGTAGAAGAAGACTTAGAGGTCGAAATCTTAAATGAAAATGGTGAGATGATAGTAGGAGTTGACTTCGTTTTAACTGTTAAAGGCGTTGATAACTACTATGAAAAAGACTGGGATGTAAATGATGGATTTTTAAAATTAACAAAGCTTACAGCAGGTGAGTATACAGTTAGCATAGAAGAATTAGAAGGCTATATTATGCCCGAGGCTGTAACTGTAGAAGTAGCTGAAAAAGTAGCTTATGAAGAACAAGATGTTTCAGATAAGGTTGTCGATGAAAGCGAAATTGATCCTTCAACAGAAGACTCTGCTTTTGAGGGAACAGTACTTCCTACAGCTCCACCAGCACCGAGTGATACAGTGGAATATGTAAAAAGTGAAGCAAAGCAAGAAGATGTTGAAAAGGAAGTAGATGTAATAAAGTATAAGCCTGTTTTACACGCAGATGGCTCAATTTCATTACAAGATAATTCTGCAAGTGGCTACTATCCAGAATACGACTCACAAGGATATTTAATAGGGGCGTATAAATATGATGGAGCGACAGTTGCGAATTTATCAAACACTTTAAGTTTTACCCCATCGTATCTTACATACAATAATTCACCTTTAAATATACTATTATTAAATACAGAATTACCGGACCCTGTTACAAGCCCGCCGGCGAGTACAGCTCCAACAACACAGCCACCGGCGAGTACAGCGCCAACAATACAGCCACCGGCGAGTACAGCACCGCCGACAATACAGCCACCAGCAAGTACAGCACCGCCGACAATACAGCCACCAGCAAGTACAGCACCACCGACAACACAGCCACCAGCAAGCACAGCTCCGCCAACAATGACACCGCCAACAGGTGAAAAAGTGAGCGTTGATATATTTGATGAAGACGGAAAACCTTTAACAGATGGTAGCGGGAAAACAATTTTAAAACTTACACAAGAAACAGTGAAAGAAACTGTAACAGAAAAAGAAACTGTTTACTATGGCTGGCAAGATATTGATGGCAAGACATACTACTTTGATAAAAATGGTAAAAAAATAATAGGCACACATATTATTCAAGGCAAAAGCTACTTCTTTGATGAAGACGGCGTATTGTTCGAGGGTAATACAATAGGTATAGATGTTTCAAAATGGCAAGGGACTATAAACTGGCAAACTGTTAAAGATGCAGGTATCGACTTTGCTATAATAAGAGTAGGTTATAGGGGGTATTCAACAGGCGCTGTTGTAGAAGATACTTACTTTAAACAAAACATACAAGGCGCAACACAGGCAGGCCTTAAAGTGGGAGTTTATTTCTTCTCACAAGCGATAACAGCTGAAGAGGCAGTAATAGAAGCCTCGATGGCAATTCAAGCTGTTCGTGGATATAACTTAGCGCTTCCTATCTATTTTGACAGCGAGTATTCAACGAGTGCAAAAACAGGTAGAGCAGACAAATTAAGTCAGTCACATAGGACAGCTGTTGCAAAAGCATTCTGTGAAACAGTTGAAAATTCAGGCTATCAAGCAGGTATTTATGCGAGTGCATCTTGGTTTTATTACCAGCTTGATTACTCACAAATTTCTCAATACGATATTTGGGTAGCACATTATACAGCTCAAACAGACTTTAGATATCATTATGATATCTGGCAATATACAGGTTCTGGCTCTTGTGCTGGCGTTGCAGGTCATGTTGACTTAAATATTGCATACACAAGATACTAAAATTATAAAAACACAGTGTTTATACACTGTGTTTTTTTGATACTTAAGTAAAAGTTTTATAATTTTTACTTAGCATATAATATATAGATAAGATAATTATTTGCATTAAATTATCTTATGGGGAATAGAGCGACTACCTTTAGTAAAAGTGAAAATTTAAAATAATTTTATAAAGATTTAAGAGTGCAGTAAAAATAGAAAAATAAAAAAACTACTGAAAATGGCAATGCCAATACTCAGTAGTTTTAATTTAATGATTATTTTTTTGGCTCAAATTCAAGGATTACTTCTTTTTCGCTGCGTAGTGATGTAATATAATCACGCCACTGGCTTTCTTCAACTCCTGTAAGAGTCACCAAGAATGTCCCCTCATCTTTGCTAAGTTCTTTTGCTAATAATTCTCTAACTTTTAAAGCGATTTCTTTTTTTCTTTCTTGTGGAATTAATCCTTTATAAGTTCCTATATCAATATGTGGCATAGTCTAATACTCCTTTTTTATAATAAATTAGCTGTGTACAATACACTTTTTATAACTTTAATACATCATAGGTATTAAATAGTGTCAAATTAATTAAACTACTATTTCGTAAGATGCAGTCATATTTACTTTACCTGATTTATGCCTTAATAAGATATATAAGCCAATCACACAGGCTGTTACGATATTAAATATAATGATTTCTATGCTTAAGCCACGAAGATTTAAAAATGCTTGCATTGATAAAGAGGCAGCCGTTAATATTAGCATTGTATATAATATAGGATTTGGCACATAAAACGGTGAGCGCTTCCAAGCTTCTGGGAAAAGTTTTGGTAGTTTTATAACTGATAATGATGAAATAAACATCAAAACATTTGATATAATTAATACCCATTTACCTATTTGGCTAACATCTATGCCCAGTAAAATAACAGTGATATTTATTAAGGTGATTACTGCCAAAAAGCCAACAGGGACGCCTGTTGTTGGATGTAGTTTTCCAAGCCAATTAGGAAACCAGCCGTCTTTGCAAGCTGTTGCCATAGGTCTTAAACTTGCCGCTATCATAGAATTCATAGCAGAGCCAATAGCGAAAATTGCCCCGAATACCAAGAAGAAATAATATAGTGGTAAAGGCAGTATTTGAAAAGCGATAGGAGCTAAGTTGCCAGCTTGTATAACTTCATTCGCTGGTAAGATACCACCTATAACTGTAGCCATGAAAGCATATAAAACTGCAACGCCGACTGTTACAAAGATGATGATAAAAGGTATGTCTTTTTGTGGATTTTTAGCATCACTTGAGAAAACTGTTATACCAGCAGCGCCACCAGTTGCAAAAGTTAAAAACGCTGAGGCTTCAAGTAAGCCGATAACGCCATTACTCATAAATGGCTGATTAAATAATTCATTTGTAAAATATATACTTATATCCACTTGTGGTATTCCAAAAATAGTGAAAATTGCAAGTGCTGAAAGTAAGAATTTAAAAATAAAACTTTGAACTTTTGCAAGCATTCTTACACCTTGATAATTTATAACTACAAATAATAATAAAAAGCCTACTGAAAATACTTTTGTAAAAGGTATTATTTGAGGGAATATCATTGAAATATAAGAAGTTAAACTAATGGCGTACATTGATATTGAAACTGTGCTAAGTAAAGAGATAGTTTGAGTAAAACCTGCAAACTTTTCTCCAACGAAGATAGTGTTTTGAGTATAGATACCACCCTTTAATACCATCATTGAACTTACAAAAATAGTAGGAAAGGCTGCTACGATACTAAATAAGGCGGCGATTAAAAATGCAATATTTACACTTCTTCCTGTTATACCTAAAGCCTGAATAGACATAACCATAACACCTGCACCTATAATTTGGCCAAGGGCCATATTTGCTAAATGTTTTCTCTCAAGAAATTTTTCTTGATTTTTCTCACTCATTTTAAATTCTCCTTAAAATAATAATACTAATAAATTATACAACCTTTATACAAAAGTAGCAATACTTAATTAAAAAAACTATGAGTTGACAAAATATTTGCTATGTGGTTTAATATAATTAGAAATTTATCTAAATATTATTGGAGGCTTTATGAAAAAATATTTTAAAATCTTGTTTTATTCTTTTCTATTAATTTCTTTAGCGGGCTGTCAAAGCAATATGAACGAAGAAAATAGTGAGCTAAAAGAAAAAGCGCTAAGAAATACGCAAGAAATAATAGACAATCAATTTGATGAAGTGATTGAGCAAGCACATAAAGATATTGGTATTAGTAGCACCCAGTTAAAATACGCTTATGAGGGTGTGGTTATTGATTTTGGCGATTTTGATAAAATAGTAGATAGTAAAAAAGTATACGAAGATGCTGGAGGGGTAGTTTTTGAGCAGGAAGTAAAATACGAAAACGGCACCTTAACAGTTATACTCGGCTACGATGCAAAAAACAGTGAGCTTATAGCTATTTATTTTAACCATAATAAAAATATTGTCTTAGAAACTAATAGCGATGTTTTTTTAGAAACTGAAATTATTATAGGTGAAAATGAGCTTAAAGGCGTTTTGACAACTCCAAAAGACACAAAAAACTATCCTGTTGTAGTTTTAGTGCATGGCTCAGGGCCAAATGATTATAATGAAACAATATCTGTTAATACTCCTTTTAAGGATATTGCTCATAAATTGGCCCAGTATGGTATAGCTACTATTCGCTATAATAAGGCAACCTATCAAAATCCATATGATTTTTTAGATGAAGTAACTATCTATACTGAAACTATAAATGATGCTATTTTTGCCATAGACTATGCACAAGAAAATGTTAGTGAAGATGTATTTTTAATAGGCCATAGTTTAGGTGGTATGGCAGCGCCGAAAATAGCAAGTTTGACAGAGAACTTACAAGGCTTTGTTATGTTAGGCGGCTCAAATAGGCATTTGTATGAAATAATCTATGATCAGCATTATCAAACTATTTCTCAAAGTTATGAGGACGATGAAGCGCAGGCTCAATATGCTGTATTAGATGCAATGCTAAAGACAGTAGAGGCTTTTGAAGAGGGAGATGAGGGTAATTTCTTTGGAATGGATGGAGTATATTTTGCCTCGCTCTTTGAATTAAATGATGAAGATTATATAAAAAATTCAAAAGTGCCAGTTTTGATTTTACAAGCAAAAGAGGACTTTCAAGTAACTTATGAAAATGATTATCTGCCTATGTTACAAGCTTATTTAGATACAGAGCATGTAGATTTAATAGCCTATGATGGCTTAAATCACTTATTTATGCCACAGATGCTAAATAACAAAGATATAAATTTACAAGAGTATGATTTTGAAAATAAAGTGAGCGATGAGGTAATAGAAGATATAGCAGATTTTATTAATAAATAAAAACTAAAAGCGAAAACGAAAGAAGAAATCTTTTGTTTTCGCTTTTTGAGTATTGTAATAGTTTTATTTTAATTGAATTAGTTGAAATAAATGTATAAAAGTGCTATAATTAAAAAATATAATTAAAAAAAAGGAACCTTGTATGTCTTGTTATAAAAATTCAGCGAGTATTGTAGTATATAACAAATACGAAGATGCAAAAAAAACATTAAAAAGTATTATCGATAACACCGATGATAACTTTACTCTTTTTGTTATAGATAATAATAGTCAGGAAAAAATAGGCGAAAAATTAAAAGAAGAATTTCCTTATGTAAACTATATATTTAATAAAGAAAATGTAGGCTTTGGAAAAGCACATAATCAGGTGCTTAACTTAATTGATAGTGAATATCATTTTATAATTAACCCTGATATTTTAATCAATGAAAATACTATTAAAAATATGACTGAGTTTATGCAAAGCCATAAAGAAGTGAGTATTTCTTGCCCGAAGGTGTATAACCCTGATGGCAGTATACAATATATAGCAAAAAATAAACCTGGGCTGTTATCTTTAATATCAAGAAGGTTAAAATTTAAGTTTCTAAAAGATATTGAGGATGACTATTTAATGCGTTATAAAAATCAAGACTCAAGTTTTGAGGTGGATTTTTGTACGGGCTGTTTTTTTGCTATTAGAACAGAAGTATTTAAAAAAATAGGTGGCTTTGATGAAGATTATTTTTTATACTTTGAAGATGCAGATATCACAATGAAAGCGAAAAAATACGGCAAAGCATACTATAATCATTTAGCAAGCGTTATCCATTTTTGGCATAGGGAAACATCGACGAGCAAAAGGCAGTTTTTAATACAGCTAAAATCGATGTTCATCTATTTTAGAAAATGGGGTTTTAAATTAAAATAAAAGGAGCTTTTAATATGAAAGGCATAATTTTAGCAGGTGGGGCAGGCACAAGGCTGTATCCACTAACTATGGTAACATCAAAACAACTACTACCAGTATACGATAAACCCATGGTATACTACCCTTTATCGACTTTAATGCTTGCAGGTATAAAGGATATTTTAATTATCTCAACTCCTCAAGATACTCCAAGGTTTAAAGAGCTTTTAGGAGATGGGGCACAGTTTGGGATAAAATTATCATATAAGGTGCAAGAAAGCCCAGACGGCTTAGCGCAGGCATTTTTAATAGGAGAAGAATTTATTGGCGATTCTCCTTGCGCTATGGTTTTAGGGGATAATATATTTTATGGCAACGGATTTTCATCAATATTAGAGCAGGCTGCAAGCGATGCAAACAATGATAAAGCTACGGTTTTTGGCTACCATGTAGAAGACCCAGAGCGCTTTGGTGTTGTAGAGTTTGATGATGAGGGCAAGGCTATTTCAATAGAAGAAAAGCCACAAAATCCTAAAAGTAACTACGCTGTTACAGGGCTTTATTTTTATCCAAAAGGCGTAAGTGGAATGGCTAAAAAAGTAAAGCCTTCAAATAGAGGTGAGCTTGAAATAACTTCTTTAAATGAGATGTATTTAAACGATAAATCTTTAAATGTTCAATTATTAGGCAGAGGGTTTGCCTGGCTTGATACTGGAACTATGGACAGCTTAGTAGAAGCTGCTGTGTTCGTGCAGATGGTTGAAAAAAGACAGGGTGTTAAAATTTCAGCTCCTGAGGAAATAGGCTACAAAAATGGCTGGATAACTAAAGAACAGCTAATTGAAAGTGCTAAAAAATACGGTAAAAGCCCTTATGGCCAGCATTTACATAAAGTGAGCGAAAATAAGGTTAGATATTAAGGAGAAGTATGAATTTATTAATTACAGGCGCAAATGGTATGCTTGCAACTCAAATTAGAAAAGATATAGAAAATAAGAAAACACATTTAGGAAATATAAGCGAAAACATACTAAATGCAAAAGTTTTTTATACAGATGTTAATGAGTTAGACATTACCGACTACGATAAAACAAAAACCTATATTAAAGAAAATAATATAAATACTATTATAAACTGTGCAGCTTTTACAAATGTTGATGGCTGTGAAACAAACCAGGCAGCAGCTTTTAAAGTGAATGCTTTAGGTGCAAGAAACTTAGCTTTAGCAGCTCAAGAAGTAAATGCAAAATTAATACAGGTATCTACTGACTATGTTTTTAGTGGACAAGGCAGTACTCCTTTTAGTGAGTATGATGTTGCCCTTCCTTATTCTGTGTATGGCAAAACAAAACTTGCAGGCGAAGAATTTATAAAGCAGTATTGTAAAAGAAGTATTATAGTAAGGACGGCTTGGCTTTATGGCTACTACGGCCCAAACTTTGTAAAAACAATAATTAAAGCAGCAAAACAAAGAGGCAGTTTAAAAGTAGTGAATGACCAAATAGGAAATCCTACAAATTCTGCTGATTTGTCACACCATATATTAAAACTTGTAAATAGTGAAGAATACGGGGTGTATCACTGCACGAATAACGAGGAATGTTCATGGTATGACTTTGCTTGTATGATAGTAAAATTAGCAAATGTTAAAGCAGATGTAGCGCCTTGTTTAAGTGATGAATATAAAAGCCCGACAAAAAGGCCTGAATATTCTTCTTTAGAAAATATGATGCTTAAATTAACAGTGGGTGATGAAATGCGTCCTTGGCAAGAAGCCTTAGAAAGCTTTTTTGAGAGAATGCCACAAGAAATTAAACAGGAGATCTTATAATGAAAAAATATTTAGTAACAGGTGGGGCTGGCTTTATAGGCTCAAATTTTGTAATGTATATGCTAAAGAAATATGATGATATTCTTTTAGTAAACATTGATAAATTAACTTACGCAGGAAATTTAGAAAACTTAAAATCAATTGAAAATGATAAAAGACATGTTTTTGTGCAAGGTGATATTGAGGATAAAAACATAATAACAAAATTATTTAATGATTACGATTTTGATTATGTTATAAACTTTGCAGCAGAAAGCCATGTTGATAGGAGTATCGAAGATCCTGAAATTTTTGCAAAAACAAATATTTTAGGCACATTAAACTTACTAAACTGTGCAAAATCTGCTTGGCTAATAGGCGAAGAGTGGAAAAAGGGAGTAAAATTCTTGCAAGTGTCAACTGATGAAGTATACGGCTCACTTGGCGCTGAGGGCTTTTTTACAGAAGAAACTCCACTTGACCCACACAGCCCTTATTCATCAAGTAAAGCCTCAGCTGACTTATTTGTAAAAGCATATGCTGATACTTATAAAATGCCTGTAAACATAACAAGATGCTCGAATAATTACGGCCCTTATCAGTTCCCTGAAAAATTAATCCCTCTTATGATAAACAATGCAAAGCAATTTAAAGCATTACCTGTTTATGGTGATGGCTTACAAATAAGAGACTGGCTATATGTAGATGATCATTGTAGCGCTATTGATATGGTATGTAACAAAGGCGTTTTAGGCGAAGTGTATAATGTTGGCGGTCATAATGAGAGAACTAATGTATTTATAGTAAATAAAATTATTGAAATATTAAGTGAAAAAGTAGATAAAAATATAACGGATGCACTTATTAAACATGTGCAAGATAGAAAAGGTCATGATAGAAGATACGGAATAGACCCACAAAAAATTAAAGATGATTTAGGCTGGCAGCCGACAGTTATGTTTGAAGAAGGGATAGTAAAAACTATCAACTGGTATTTAGAAAACGAAGAGTGGCTAAATAGAGTAACGAGTGGTGACTATCAAAACTATTATAATGAAATGTATAAAAACAGAAAATAAAAAAACACTGCATTGCAGTGTTTTAAATGAAAAATTATTTTAAGTCTTTGATACAGCTGTTGCAAACGAATTTATCTTTATATGTAGTTAAATCCTCACTTGTGTTACAAAATATACAGCTTGAATGATATTTTTTGAGCATAACTGTGTCATTTTCTACAAAAATTTCAATTTCACTACCTATGTCGATTCCTAAAGTTCTTCTGGTTTCGATTGGTAAAACAAAACGACCTACCTCATCAATTTTTCTTACTATCCCTGTTGATTTCATATAATGCTCCTTTAAATTTAATATTAGTTAAATTACTAACGGAGTATATTATATAACATAAAATTACAAAAAGCAATAGAAAAAATAAGAAATTTGTCAAAAATAGTAAAACATATATTTATACAAGGAGAAAATTATGGCTTTAGAGAGAATTAGAACAAGATTTGCCCCAAGTCCTACTGGTTATATGCATGTAGGTAACTTAAGAACAGCGCTTTATGCGTTTTTAACAGCGAGAAGATCCGATGGTGACTTCTTATTAAGAATTGAAGATACTGACCAGTCAAGACAGGTTGAGGGTGCTTTAGATATTATATATAATACCTTAAAAGAAACAAACTTATTATGGGACGAGGGCCCTGATATAGGCGGTGACTACGGCCCATACATTCAAAGCGAGAGGAAAGATATATATAAAAAATACGCTGAGGAATTAATTGAAAAAGGTGGGGCTTATTATTGTTTTTGTACAAAAGAGCGCTTGGAAGAAAGTGCAAAACTAAAACAGCTTTCAGGGCAAATGCCAGGCTATGACGGCCATTGCAGACATATATCAAAAGAAGAAATTGAAAAAAACTTAGCTGATGGTACTCCTTATGTTATAAGACAAAGAATACCAGATGAGGGTAGTGTTTATTTTGATGACTTAGTATATGGTAGAATTGAAGTAGAAAATTCAACTTTAGATGACCAAGTTTTACTAAAAGCTGACGGTATGCCAACTTATAACTTTGCAAATGTTATAGATGACCATTTAATGCTTATTAACCCTGTAATTAGAGGGGCGGAGTACCTATCATCAGCACCAAAATATAACTTATTATATAAAGCCTATGGCTGGGAAATCCCTGACTATGTTCACTGCCCACCAGTTATGAAAGATGCACAGAAAAAGCTTTCAAAAAGAAACGGCGATGCTTCTTATGAAGATTTAATTGAGCAAGGATATTTAAAAGAAGCTATTTTAAATTATATTGCCTTACTTGGCTGGAGTCCAAAATCAGAGCAAGAGAAGTTTTCTTTAGAAGAATTAATGAAGGTTTTTGATCCTAAAAATATTTCAAAATCTCCTGCTATCTTCGATACTGAAAAATTGAAATTCTTAAATGGTGAGTATATTAGAGAGCTTTCCAAAGAAGCCTTTAAAGAAAAAGCTATGCCATTTATTAAACAAACTGTAAATGGCGAGTGTGATTTTGACCTACTTTGCGAAGTATTACAAAAAAGATGCGAAGTGCTTAGTGATATTCCACAGCAAGTTGATTTTATCGACTCTTTACCAGAGTATGACACGGAGCTATTTGTAAATAAAAAAATGAAGACTACACAAGAAACATCAAAAGATGCTTTAAAAGAAATTTTAGAAAAATTAGAAGCTATTGATAACTTTACAGTTGATAGCGTGCATGATGCAGTGTTCGGTGTAATAGAAAAAATGGGCGTTAAAAATGGTCTTGTATTATTCCCTCTAAGAGTTGCTGTTTCAGGAAAACAATTCACTCCTGGCGGCGGTGTAGAATTATCAGTTGTATTAGGAAAAGATAAGGCTATACAAAGAATAAAAATAGCCATTGAAAAATTAAGCTAACAAAATAATGTAAATTAGATGAAAAAGAGCAAAAAATCTTTGCTCTTTTTTTATTTTAGTGTATAATAGAATAGTAATGTAATTAAAGAGGAGTTTTGATTATGAGTAATGTATTAGGCACTGTCTCAAGAGGCATAAAAGCACCGATTATAAGACAAGGTGATGATGTTAAAAATATTGTAGTACAAAGCGTATTAAATGCAGCAAAAGAAGAAAATATTGTATTTAATGATAAAGATGTAATAGGTATTACAGAGGCTATTGTAGCAAGGGCGCAAGGCAACTACGCAAGCGTTTTAGATATAGCGCAAGATGTAAAAAATAAATTTGTTACACAAGAAATAGGTGTAATTTTTCCTATTTTAAGTAGGAATAGATTTGCTATGTGCTTAAAAGGTATAGCAAAGGGTGCTAAAAAAATGATTTTAATGTTTAGCTATCCTTCTGATGAAGTTGGCAATAAACTTTTAGATATAGAAGAGCTTGATGATAAAGGCATTAATCCATATACTGACACACTCACTTATGAAAAATACAGAGAGCTTTTTGGTTATAAAACTCACACTTTTACAGGTGTTGACTACATAGATTACTATGCACAGCTTGTAAGAGATGAGGGCGTAGAATTAGAAATAATTTTCTCAAACGATCCAAAAACAATCCTAAATTATACAAAAAATGTTATTACTTGTGATATCCATTCAAGAAAAAGAACAAAAAGATTATTAAATCAAAACGGCGCAGAGATAGTTTATGGCCTTGATGATTTAATGACTCAAAGTATAAATGGTAGCGGACATAATAAAGAATACGGCTTATTAGGCTCAAATAAAGCAACAGAAGAGAGCGTTAAGCTTTTCCCAAATGATGCTGAAAAATTAGCCTATGCTGTGCAAGAAGAAATGCTAAAGCAAACAGGCAAAAACATAGAAGTATTAGTGTATGGCGATGGAGCTTTTAAAGACCCACAAGGGCATATTTGGGAGCTTGCAGACCCAGTGGTATCTCCAGGGTATACAAAGGGCTTAGAAGGCACTCCTAACGAATTAAAGATAAAATACCTTGCCGATAATGATTTTTCTAATTTAAAAGGTGAAGAATTAAACTTAGCTATTGCAAAAGCTATAAAAGAAAAAGACACATCAAATGAAAGTTTAGTAGGCAAAATGGCAGCTCAAGGTACTACTCCAAGGCAATTAACAGACTTAATTGGCTCTTTATGTGATTTAACTTCAGGTAGCGGCGATAAAGGCACTCCTATTATTTTAATTCAAGGCTACTTTAATAACTATACAAAATAACAAATAAAAATATAAACACATTATAAAACGATAGTTTTATAATGTGTTTTTTGTTTTGTAAGCGATTGTTTTATTAGGTATTAAGGTATGAGAGTAAGAAATAATTTTTGATTTGCGAGCGAGGATAGGTTTTGAAAAGGATTTTTTAATAAAACTTTGTGAAAAATTAAGTGATTTTAAATTAAAAAAAACAAAAGAGAAATATAAAAATAAGCCATTCGATATATTTTTAGTAAAATTTTATATTAATTTGCAGAAAAATATTTTTTGATAAAAATTTATAAAAAACTTTTTTATAATTGAATATATGAATTATCATTTTAAGAATATAAAAAGATTGCTTATAATATTATAGGCTAAGTGGAGAAAAAATATGCTAAAAATAAAACAAGACCTAATATTAAAAATAAATAAAATAGATAAAAAGGCAGTTATTAGATACTCATTAATTTTCATCTTTGGCTTTTTAGCCCCAAGAGGCGGATATATGGACATGCCCTTTAGTTTTTTGAGTATTTTATTTATTAAATGCTTTAATGAAGTTGAAGATACCCTAACTTTTTCTTTAGGAAGTTTTATTTCTTTTGGCTTGTTAAGTTTAAACGATAGTTTTTTTATGCCTTATTTGTTAGCTGTGGGTGTCTATGCCTTATCATTTGGCTGGATAGGAAACAGAAGGCTCTCAAATAATATTTTACATATAGTTTTTATAGTATTTAAAGCAGTGTTCGTACTTTTTGAAGTAAATGCTTTTCTTAGAGTATTATTAGTGGGAGAAATAGCCTTAATCACTTTTTTGCCTTATAACATAAAAATAGGCGCTTCTAATTTAAAAAACGCAAAAGAGAGCGTTAACATTGAAGATTATATGAATAATTTTTTATGTATTTTATTTTTTTGTTTATCTTTTTCTTTTATAGGGGCAAGGTATTTATTTGTAGATATTGCTCTAAGTTTTAGTATATCGCTTTATTTTTCAAAGCATCTAAGGTATGATTTAAGTTTTATTAGCTTAATAGCTGCTGGAGTACTTTTAGCTATGCAAGGTAATTTCTATATTTATTTTTTAAGTTTTGTTAGTATTTATTTTATAGCCTCATCTTTAGCAAAAAAACAATGGTGGCTGATGTACGTGCTGTCTATGTTTTTTGTAAGCATTATTAATATTAGCCTTGTTATGATTTTTGGTGATTTCTCACTTATGTTGACAGTTACATTTTCTTTAATTTTGCATTTTTTATTACATAAGTTTATTCCTTTTAAAAATATTTTACAAAATAAAGATGCAATTAAATCTCAAAAAGACTATTATAAATTAATGCAAAACTTAAATAAATTAAATAAATCACTTAGCTTTTTAGGTAATAGCGTTGTAGATATTGCAAAACTAAACGAGAAGAAAAATGAGGAGACTTCACTTGATTATATAGTAGCTGAAGAGGTTTGTAAAAAATGCAAAAACAAAACTTATTGCTGGCAGGAAAAATATTCTCAAACTCAAGACCAATTCACAAAGTTTGCAAATAAAGTAAATCAAAATAAATTAGCTTATTTTGATGAGTGGTTTTATTCACACTGTAATAAAACTAATCAGTTAGAAACCTCTTTTAAAGAAAATGCAAGACTGCTTTTAACTAAAAGATACATAAATCAATCAAGGAAAAATAATCAAAAATTATTGCAAAGGGCTTTTTTGGCTATCTCGCAAACAGTCAGCGATATAGAAATTCAAAATAGAAAAAACTTTGACTATGATGTTAAATTAACAGATGAAATGAACAGTTTTTTAAAAGATTTAAACCTAAAGGCAAATTATTGCTTAGTACAAAAAAATCCTGAAAAATTTAGTTTAAGTGTAGCGCATGAAGTAAGTGAGAAAAATATACAAAGGATAAAATTAAAGTTAGAACAGCTATTTAAGACAGCATTTAAAAAGACAAATGTTGAAAATAATAACGATGAATACATATATACTTTTAGCAGCTTAGAAAAATTTTCTTTTGAAGTTTCTTATGAGAGTAAAGGTCTTAGCAAAATTTGCGGAGATGAATTTACTTATTTTGAAACAGAAGAAAATATATTTATGCTTTTAAGTGATGGTATGGGTACAGGCGTGTTTGCAGCAGCTGAAAGCAAAACTGCTATCGCTATGATTGAAAGTTTATTAAAAGCAGGAGTTGGGGTATTAAAGGCTATTGAAATTGTAAACCTAACTTTAAATTTGAAAAGTGATGGCGAAAGTGGGGCATCAATGGATATACTACAAATTAATAAATATACAGCAAAGGCAACACTTACTAAAGCTGGCGCAGGTGAGAGTATAATACTGCATAATAAAGGCTTACAGCGACTGTATAAAGACACTTTGCCTTTAGGTATATTAAGGGATACAAAGACAACGCAGTATGAATTTATGCTAAATGAAAACGATGTAGTTCTCCTACTTTCAGATGGGGCAAAGGCTGAAAATAATGTTCGCTCGATGTATACATTGAGCTGTGAAAAAATAGTGAGTAATATAATGAAAACGCCATCGAATGATGATAGGACAGTAGCTGCTGTAAAGCTATATAAAAAAGCGAGTTAATATTTATAATAATACAATAAAGCCTCCTTTAAAACAAAAAGCATTATCTATAAGATAATGCTTTTTGTTTTGCCAATAAAGGCTATTTTAATTTATTAGATCTTAATAGTATTTATGGTAATAAGACTTTTACTTAAATAAAATTAATAATTGAATTTTAAGTTTTTATAAAAGGATTAAATTTTTATAATTCTTTATTATTTTTTCTATACTGCAAAAAACTTTCAAGTATAACACTTGCAGCTACTGAGTCAAGGATTTCTTTTCGCTTTTTGCCGTAGGTGTTGTTATTGCTTAAGATGTTTAAAGCTGATTTTGTGCTGACTCTTTCATCCCATAATTCAACTGGTATATCTAAAATATCACTGAGCTTTTCTTTTACCATAATACATTTTTGAGCTCTTTCGCCTAAAGAGCCGTCCATATTTTTTGCAAGGCCTACTACTACCATTTCAGCAGATAAATCCTTTGCTTTTTGTGCTATTTTTTCTATGGCTTTTTGAGTGTTTTTTTCTTTGATTACTTCGTGCGGAGTAGCTAAAAATTCGCCAATATCACTTATAGCGATACCAGTCCTACTTTCACCGAAATCTACTGCCATTATCTTCATATAATTTTCCTTTTGTTTTATAAAAATAAAAAAAGCTCGAAAGCTTTTTTTATTAGTCGTTTATTAATATTTTTTTGATTTTTAGATTGTAAGAAATACCTGTTGGTAAAACAACGCTAACCTTCTCGCCTACCTTATGACCTTTTAAAGCAAGGCCTATTGGCGAGTCTTCACTTATTTTTCCATTTAAAGGATCAAAGCCTGTTGTTCCTACTATATCATATTTATCTTCTTGACCATCTTCATCAACAACAATAACACTAACGCCAACACCAACAATGTTTTTTGATATTGTATCTTTTGTTACAATAGTAGCTTTTTTCATAGTAGCTTCGATTTCTAAAATCCTTTGCTCTACTAAGCCTTGTTCGTTTTTAGCATCATCATATTCACTGTTTTCAGATAAGTCACCAAAGCCTCTTGCAGTCTTGATTTTTTCGGCAAGTTCATGGCGTTTTTCTGTTTTTAGAAACTCTAATTCTGTACTCAGATTATCGTATTCTGTTTGTGTAAGTAAAATTTCGTTAGTCACTATAATCTCTCCTTTATAACTTGACAATAGCTATATTATATAGATTAATTGCATTATTGTCAATACATATTACATTTACTTTCAAAATCTGCACATATTTATATGCAAAATAACGAATATTTTATTTTTCTTTTAGCTTAGAAGTAACAAATATAGGTAGGGGCTTATATACTATAATAGTTAGTAAAAATAAAAATATGGGTGATGATTATGCAAGATTTTTTAAAAGTAAATAACATCTCACTCCGCTATCAGACAAAGCAAGAGGAAATTTTAGCTATTGATGATGTGTCTTTTAGTGTAAGTGAGGGGGAATTTATAAGTCTTATAGGCCCTTCTGGCTGTGGTAAAAGTAGTATTCTTTCTTGTATAGCAGGGGTGAATAAACCGGATACTGGTAATATATATTTGCAAAATAAAGAAATTATTACTGTGAATAAAAAAATTGGCTATATGCTACAAACGGATAACTTATTTTCTTGGCGCAGTGTATATAAAAATGTTATTATCGGCCTTGAAGTACAAAATAAGGTAAATGAAGAAAATTTAAATTATATAGATAACTTATTAAAAAAATACGGCCTTTGGGGATTTAAAGACACCTTTCCTCAAAGACTTTCAGGAGGGATGCGCCAAAGAGTAGCTCTTATTAGAACTTTAGCTACAAAGCCTGATGTATTATTATTAGATGAGGCTTTTTCGGCTTTGGATTATCAAACAAGGGTGAGTGTTTCAAGTGATGTATATAATATATTAAAAGATGAAAAAAAGACGATGATAATGGTAACCCACGACATCCCAGAAGCAGTTGCCTTATCAGATAGGATAATCTCATTTTCTAAAAGGCCAGCAGTAATAAAAAACATTCACAACATCGATTTTTCAAAAAATAGAGACCCTATTTCTATTCGCTCACTCAATAATTTTCAGGATTATGTAAGGGCGATTTGGAAGGAGGTAGTAGATAGTGGAGTATAGATTAAAATACTTAGAAAAACAAAGAAAAGAAAAAAGGAATGTTCTTTTTATGCAAGTGGGGATAATAGTTTTCTTTTTAATTTCATGGCAAATTAGTGCACATTTTAAAATTATTGACCCATTTATATTTTCATCCCCTTTAAGGATATTGAATAGTTTTATAACTTTAGCACAAAAAGATTTGTTTTATCATATAATGGTTACAGTAACAGAAACTGTTATAGGCTTCTCTTTAGGGATAATCTTAGGGTTTTTAATAGCAAGTTTAATGTGGTTTAATTCGTTTTTAAACAAGGTTTTAGCCCCGTATTTAGTAGTGCTCAATAGCTTGCCTAAAATAGCATTAGGACCTGTTATTATCGTTTGGGCAGGCGCTGGGATAAAGTCAATTATAATGATGGCAGTTGCCATTAGCTTGATTGTTACAGTTTTAGAATTATCTCACGGCTTTTTATCAGTAGATAAAAATTATATAACTACAATTAAAAGTTTTGGGGCTTGTGATTTAATTGTATTTACAAAACTTGTTTTGCCTTATAATATTCCAATTTTCTTTCAGAGTTTGAGGGTGAATATAGGCTTGAGCCTTGTAGGAGTTATAGCCGGCGAGTTCTTAACATCAAAAGCAGGGCTTGGGTATATGATAGTGTATGCAGGGCAAGTGTTTGAGATGGATGTAGTAATGATGAATGTAATTATTTTAGGAATTATAGCATATGGAATGTATAGCTTAGTAAATCTTGCACAAAGGGTAGTTAATAAAAAAATTAATCATATTTAAGGGAGATTTTTATGAAAAAACTGATTGCTATTATCTTAAGCGTTGTCGTACTTTGCTTTTTAGTTACTTCGTGTAGCAAAGATAGCTCAATAAGCACAGAAGATGAATTGAAAACATTAGTTTTAAGTGAGGTAACTCATTCAATATTTTATGCACCTCAGTATGTTGCGATGAGTGAGGGCTATTTTGAACAAGAAGGCTTAGAAATAGAATTAATTAACGGTGGCGGGGCAGATAATGTAATGACTGCTGTATTAACAAACTCAGCAGATATTGGCCTTGCAGGGGCAGAAGCGAGCATTTATGTATATAATCAAGGTAGCGATAATACACCTAAAATATTCGCCCAATTAACAGCCTGTGATGGCTCGTTTTTAATATCAAGGCAAGATATAGATGCTTTTAGCTGGAGTGATGTAGAGGGAAGCGTTATATTACCCGGAAGAAAAGGCGGGATGCCTTATATGACTTTACTATATGTATTAAATGAAAATGGACTTATTGTAGGCGAAGATGTTTTCTTTGATGATAGTATTGATTTTACAGCTATGACAGGGGCCTTCACTTCCGGTACAGGTGACTTTGTGACAGCCTTTGAGCCGACAGCCTCAAATCTTGAAAAAGAGGGCAAGGGCTTTGTAGTAGCTTCAATAGGTAAAGAAGGAGGAAGCGTTCCTTACACAGCTTATTTTGCAAGCGATAGCTTAGATGATGAAACCATACAGAAATTTACAAATGCTATAGCTAAGGGGCAAGAATTTGTAAAAGATAATACAGCCCAAGTAATAGCTAAAAGTATAGAGCCTTATTTTAGTGATACAGATATTGAGACAATACAAACAGTAGTACAAAACTATAAAGACATAGGCGCTTATAGCACAGCTCCCGATATGAAAGAAGAAGATTTTGATAGAATTATTGATATTATGGAAAATGCAGGGGAGTTAAGCGAAGAGGATGTAATACCTTTTGATGAAATTATTGATAACTCTTTTGCTTTTAATATTAAATAACTTCTAATAAAAAAAAGACAGTGTAAGCTGTCTTTTTTTATGTATACTAATATTTATTGCATCTTGCCCCAAGCTGCTAAGTAAGTTAGAGCTTCTACTACAGAGTCCCCTCTTTCAGTTAGCGAATATTCAACTCTTAAAGGCATTTCATTATATTGAACTCTATTCACCATACTATCAGCCTCTAATTCTCTTAAAGAGGAGGCGAGCATTGTGTTAGTGACACCGTCTAATTTTCTTTTTAATTCGCCGTATCGTGTAGGCCCATCATTTTTTAAAGCACAGATCAATTGTATTTTCCACTTACCACCCAAGACATCCCACGCTTTTTTTAAAGGACAAACCGTATCACAAGGACAAAAATTCTTTTTACACACTTCACTCATCTATAAGCCCTCCTTATATTATCGAAAAAATAGATGTAATTAACATTATAGTAAAGCATTACAATTAAAATGTCAATAGTAAAATGGTACTAAGTATTAATATGTGAGTATTAAAAACCCTATATGGTCATTTTTTTAGTACTACATTTTTTTAAACTGCGTGCTTGTTTTTATTTTTCAATGGTATTATAATAATACCAAGAAGTAAAATACAAGCAAGTAATGAAAACTTATTATTACTATTTATATTTGCTCGAATCGAAAAAAAATCATATTATTAAAGGAGTTTATTATGAAAAAGACTAACAAAATAAGCACGAATGAAAATCAAAATGAGATGTTATTAAAAGAAGATGCTTTAAAAAATTTAGATAATGTAGCTTATGAAAATATCGAATGGACGATGTTTGGTATTCCCCAAATGCCAAATAATCACGAAATAAAGAAAACAAAAACTGAAATTCGCCAAGATAATGAGTGGACAATGTTTACAACTCTTCAAATGGAAGGTACAAAAACTGAAAAAAAAGAAAATAAAGTCTTAAATAAAAAGTTTATACTAAACAAAGACTCAAAGCAGGTAAGGTTTTCTCATTTAGAAAAGGCAATATAACTTAGCTAAATGTAAACATAAAAGCATATAAGAAAATTAGCTTATATAAAACAGTAATTTAATTAAAAGGAGTAAAATTATTTATGCAGATAATATTTTATCGCATAAAAACAAACCCCTTTACAAAAAAATGTAAAAGGGTTTGTTTTTGCAAAGTTTTATATTCAAAACACGCATAGGGATTTTTAGTAAATAATTTTTAATAATATTGACTGAAAGATATTTTTATCACAGGGCAGTAGCCTTAATTTATATCCTCATTGCTATTTTTTTATTTAGTAAGCTATTATATAAAGTCAAATAACTAATAAGTCATAGGAAGGACATATATTACTACACATAAATAATGTAAAACACTTCCTAAAACAACGAACAAATGCCAAACGCTGTGCATGTATTTTATTTTTTTGATTTTGTAAAAAATTATACCTATTGTGTAACTCAAACCGCCAGCGAGTAATAAATAAAAGCCTTGAGTAGGTAGGGCTGTTATAA
Source organism: uncultured Oscillospiraceae bacterium (assembly GCA_964369975.1). Classification (GTDB taxonomy): domain Bacteria; phylum Bacillota; class Clostridia; order Oscillospirales; family Ruminococcaceae; genus RGIG3102. The sequence continues at coordinate 80,918 of CAYJFZ010000005.1, read as the reverse complement.
TGTCACCAATTAATAAAATAACTGACCAACCCATTATGATGTACAGCACTAAGGCAATTTTTTCATATTTTTGCAAGTTGATAACATTTAATAATATACACACAGAGCAGATTATCCATATAGCTATTATAGTAATTAAAGCCTGAGTATTTGATTTTAAGGCTATCAGGCAAAAAGGAGTATAGCTTCCTGCAATTAAAACAGGGATAGAGCTATGATCAAAAACTCTAAAAATCCTTTTGACTTTATCGAATGGAAAAGCATGGTATAAAGTTGACATTGTGTATAAAAGTATCAAAGAAATACCATAGATAATACTGCTTAAAATAGCAGAAACATCTCCGTAAATTGTAGATAGAGTAAGCATAACAGTAGTGCCTATAACAGATAATAAAGCGGCAACGCCATGAGAGACACTATTAAAAACTTCTTCACCTACTGTATATCTTTTTATATTTTCTTTTGACATATAATTCTCCTTTAATGTAAAAAGTAAGCTTTGTCTAATTTGTATAATATATTATAGCATTAATTTAGCTAAAAGTGTGTAAAAATTTTATAAAATTTTATAAAAAAATTTGATTATTATATATTTTGTGGTAAAATAGGCGTATGCGGAGGTATATATAATGGATGAAAGAATAAAGCGCATTAACTTTTTATACAATAAAAGTAAAAAAGAAGGCTTAACCAAAGAAGAAAAAATCGAGCAAGACCAGCTAAGAAAAGACTATGTTAAAGGTTTTAGAGAAAGTTTTATTTCTCAAATGAATAATGTGAGCGTTGAGCAAGAAGATGGTAGCGTTAAAAAATTAAGCGATTTAGGGATAAAGCCTTAAAAATTAAGAATAGCGAAGTTTTCGCTATTCTTTTATTATTTTTGAGTTAAATTTAAAAGAAAAAGCTTATTGTTACTATTTTGTCATAATTTTACCGAATTGTAACAAATTCAACACAATTGATGGTTATAATGAATATGTAATAAGTTTTTTCAAGTTTTCCTCATTTAAACAAACACTCTTTATGAGTGTTTGTTTTTTTATAAAAATTTAATAAAAAAATAAGCCTATAAGGCCTATTTTTTTAAAGTTTAATTATTCTGCAGAAATTGCAGCTACTGGACATGATGCTTCGCAAACGCCACAATCGATACATGATGCAGCATCTATAACGAATTTGCCTTCACCTTCAGAGATTGCGCTAACTGGACATTCGCCTTCACAAGCACCACATGAGATGCAAGCGTCACTTATTTTGTAAGCCATAATAATTACCTCCACATAATTTATATATTTATCCCATTAAAGAGAGAAATACCTAATTTAGGTATCTTCAAGCTTTAATAACTCAGCATCGCTTGTATTGTTATCGCTGTTATTATTATATCTTGAAGAATTTCTTTTTAAAATTGTGATATCACTTAAAGGGTACTCCCTTGGGATACCTTCTTTGTTTTTATCTAATCTTACTTTTATTTTGCTTTTTAAAAGCATTGTATCACTAACTACGCCAGTGCCGTCAGGCGTTTTTACAAATGAGCCTTGGGGGGGAGTTAGAGAATTTAAATATTCATAAGTATCTTGTTCAAAACTTAAACAGCACATTAGTCTACCACAGCAACCGCTTATTTTAGTAGGGTTTAAGGATAGGTTTTGCTCTTTTGCCATTTTTATACTTACGGGTGTAAAATCACCTAAAAATCTTTTACAGCAAAAAGGTTGTCCACAAACACCGAATCCGCCCATCATTCTACTTTCATCACGAACGCCGATTTGTCTTAATTCTATTCTTGTTTTAAAAACACTTGCTAAATCTTTTACAAGCTCTCTGAAATCTACTCTGCCATCGGCTGTAAAATAAAATAGGATTTTACCTCTATCAAAAGTATATTCTACATCAACTAACTTCATATTTAATTTATGAGTTATGATTTTTTCTTCGCAAATTCCAAATGCTTTTTTTTCATCTTGCTTGTTTTTTTCAAGCTTTGCTAAATCGTTTTGTGAGGCTATTTTTTCAACTGCTTTTAGCGGTTTTACTATTTTTGCTTCTTCCACTTCATGCGGTGCTTTAACGCAAAGACCGCATTCTTTGCCTCGCACAGTGTCGACTATTACATAGTCATCTTTTTTTATATCGAAATTTAAAGGGTCAAAAAAATATACTTTGCCACCATCTTTAAATCGAATACTTACAACATTCATTTTATATAATTAAAACCTATAAATAGGTTTGCTTCCTTTCAATTGAATAATTCATTATAAATTGTAACAGAAAAAAGCATAAAAAGCAAACCTATTTAGTAACTGCTATTGAAAAGTTCTCAAGTAGGAGGTTTAAATTCACATTAATTTGTAAATGTTTTTGATATTCATTGATAGCGCAAAGTATATTTGCGTTAGTTTCATTTATCTCTTTAGCTGATATAATTTCTAAATTTGTTAAAAATTTTAAAAACATACTTTTTTGCTTACTGTAAGCAAAAAGCAAACTCGTTAAATCGTATGTGTTCTTTGATAAAATAAGCTCATAAGCCTTCTGGGACACAGCTAAGCATTCATACTCGCTTTCATCCTCAAGGGCTCTTTTAATAAAGCCTATGTTCTCACCATAAACTTTGAATACATGCTTAAATTTATCATTCTCTGTTGTTTTTGAAAAATATTCTATGACATTCTCTTTACTGGGCGCACTTAAAGTATAAACTGTGCAGCGGGAGCGTATCGTTGGTAAAATTTTACTTATATCGTTAGTTGTTAAAATGTAAAGAAGGTCTTGTTTAGGCTCTTCTAAAGATTTTAGTAGAGCATTAGCAGAATATCTATTAAAATTCTCACAATTTTGAATTATTATTATCTTTTTATCATTGTGAGTTGATGAGTAGTTTATTTCTTTGTTTAGAAGTCGAATTTCACTTACCTTAATTTGATTTGAAGCTCCTTCGCCTTTTATTATGGTAACAGCGTCAGATTTTTCATCTTGTATATCATTAATAGACAAATTTAAAATTTGGGCGGCTAATAGCTTTGCAAAGTAATTAACCCCATAACCTTCTTTTGCACTTATTAAAATACTATGAGAAAGTTTATCTAAACTTAATTTTGCGATGATACTATCTTTTATGTTATCGCTGCCATAAAAATTATTTAGATACATTAAGCTTTTTCGAATCTATCGACATTTAGTACGAATATAGTTGCGCCGCCTACTGTAACTTCTAACGGGAATGCTGTTGCAACGCCGATGCCATAAGTAGCAGTAGCTGGAACAACCTCCGTTCTTTGGTGTGAATATTTTTCAATTATTGAGATAACCTCATCTACTTTTTCATCCTGTGTACCGATAATTAATGTGATATTTCCCGCCATTAAAAATCCACCAGTAGTAGCGAGTTTTGTTACTGAGAATTTAGCTTTTGTTAAAGCCATTGAAACATCATTAGCGTCTTCTTTACTAATAATTGCTAGAACCAATTTCATAAAAATACCTCCTTTAAAGATAAACCATGTACAAATATATATAGGTACACCTATATATTACCATATTTGATATAAAATTTCCACTATTTATATAAATAAATTTACAAGTAAATATTTATTTATTTTGTATAATGCTTATTTAATTCCTGCTTTAGGGGAATAATTGCGCTTTGCGCCATTGAGATAGTATCAACTCCCATATCAATATACTTTACAGCAAGCTCAAATATAGCCGCACTCTCTCCGCATATGCTTACAGGGATGTCGTGTTTTTTAGCGTTTTTGATTACTATATCAATTAGTTTTAAAACACCCTCATCCATGAAATTATAATATGCTTCTACTGAGCGATTTAGCCTATCAGAGGCTGTTGTATATTGAGTTAAATCATTTGTACCTATACTAAAAAATTTAACATGCTTTGCTAAGGTGTCACTAATTAAAGCAGCGGAAGGCACTTCTATCATTACGCCCCACTCAACATTATCTAAAGTTACTAAACCTTCTATAAGTAAACGATTTAGCACTTCTTTTGCAGTAGATAAATAATCAATGAGGTCATGCTCTGTTGTTATCATAGGAATCATAACATTTATTTTTTTAGTGTTATTTGCTGCTATGTATAAAGCCCTAAGCTGACTTATGAATAAGTCAGGATGCAGTTTTTTTAGTCTAACGCCACGCATTCCTAAAGCTGGGTTTGGCTCTTTTTCAAAAGTGATGCTTTGGCAAGGCTTATCTGCTCCTAAGTCAAAAGTTCTTATATAAATAGGTTTGTCTTCACTCGCTTTTATACAAGCCTCATAAAATTCAACCTGTGTTTTGAATGTAGGCGGAGTATCTTTTAAAAATAAAATTTCACTCCTTACAAGGCCGATGCCCTCAGCGCTGGCTGAATGGATGCTTTTTTGAATATCTATTGCCTCATCACAGTTTGCATATATGCGTATTGGTTTTCCTGTTTTTGAATTAAGGACTTTTAAGTCGCTTTCAGTGGCTATTAATTTATTTTTTTCTTGCTGCTTTAATTTATGCTTGTATAATTCTAAAACAGACTCACTTGGATTTATAATAACTTCGCCTGTAATGCCATCTAAAACTACTGTTTTGCCGTGGTGTAAAGGGTTTAATATTTCATTGCTTACCCCACAGATAGATGGTATTTCCATTGTTCTTGCGATTATATTTGAGTGGCTTTGGTATGAGCCATTTACTGTTATAAACCCTTGCGCTTTTTCTCTTTCAATGCTTGCTAAATCACTTGGCAGTATATCGTCTGCTAAAATTATGCAAGGCTTATCAAGGGAAAACCTATCTCTTTTTGTGCCATCTAAAATATCTATTACCCTGCCTAAGACATCTCTTATATCGTAGGTGCGGTGAATAAAATAATCATCGCCGATACTTTTTATTTTATGGCAGTATTCTTCCATTGAAATTTCAACAGCCTTAGCCGAGCCATAACCTTGCTCGATTTTCTCATAAACTCCCTCAAGTAGACCCTCATCGCTCAAAAGGACAAGCTGAAATGTTAAAATATCGCTATGTTCGCCCTCGGAGATGTTTATAAAGTATGAAAGTTCATTTTTAGCTAAGTTAATTGCAGACTCAAGCAGTGATTTTTCGCGATGAGGAGCCTGAACTACTCTTTTAAAATCAGTAGCTTTCCTACTTATAACTCTTGCCTCGCCAATGACAATGCCTTTTGATGCTACCATGCCTTTATATTTGTTCATGTTCTCCTCCTGTTTAGTTTAATAATTGTTTTTTTACTTATAAATAAAATTAGCAAAATTGTCCTTAACAAGAAAATTATATTCAAATATTAGTAAAATTATGAGTAAATCATTTCGTAATTTATGATAAAAAGTTGAGCTGGGATTTTTGCTATTTTTATATTAATAAATATACCATATTAAATATAATTTAACAATATCTAAACAATTAAAAATCGCAAAAGATGACAATAAAATATAACACATCGATATATATTACCATATTTGCATCATTAACTATATAAATGTAGTATGTATTAAAAGGATTTTATGGTATAATATTCATATTATTTTATAGTTTATCTTAGCATAAACAAGATATAGAAAAGGGAATTTTTATGAAATATCAAAAAAGAAGAATAGCTTTGTTTTATTTTATTACTTTTTGTTATACAGCTTTAGTCTTTGTTCTTTGTGTTGAAAGATTTATAATTTTAGGGGATTATATTTACAAGTTATTCGGCGTAGATGTAACTAATTTAGTTATTGAATATAGAATAAGAAGTGTAAGACTTCACCTTTTTAGCGGATATTCCTTTTGGGATATGGTGAGCAATACTATGCTTTTTATACCTTTTGGAATTATTATTATGACAATGAAAAAGAAGGTAGAAGTGATTTTTAGCCTTATTATTATTTTACTTATGACATGCTTTATTGAGGCTATGCAATTTATCTTTAAAACAGGAGTTAGTGATATTAACGATGTTGTATTTAATTTTTTAGGTGGAGTTATAGGTATAGGCATTTATTTAATTATTTTTAAAATAAATAAAAATGATAAGATAAAGACGATGAAATTCATACCTACTGTTTCTTTACAAGCCTTAATTTTTTTAGCATATTACTTATATGATATGTTTATTTTATTAGGTGAGAGGTATGTTTTTTCATTTGTAGATGGCATTATATTTTTAGTTTATTTTTTACTATTAAAAATTTTATTTTTACAAGATTTTACTAAAAAGCAGTTATATTTATATTATTTGCTTAGTATTGCTTTTAGTCTTTATTTTGTATTTATTTTTATGGCTATTTAATAAAAAAACAGTGTGAAAATTCACACTGTTTTTTATTTATATATATTTAATACATAACTCGCAAATGTCAGCTGCTTTATCGCAGTATTCTTGAGTGTCAAACTGCTTTACTACAAGCTCATCATGAGCTTTTTCATCTGCATCATCGCTCATCGCCCTTATTATCACAAAAGGAATATCATTTTTAGAACAAATATGAGCTATGGCGGCGCCTTCCATTTCAACGCAGTCAGGATTACAAAAGTCGTTGATTTCTTTTTTTGTTTTGCTATCACCGATGAACTTATCACCTGTTGCTATTTTACCTACTAAAAACTTTGTATCTGTATCTTGGCAAGCCTTTTTTGCCGCAGCGATTAATTCATCTTTTGCTGTGTAGCTTTCAAGATGTGGGTAATGCTGACTAATCATATCAAGCTGGGCATCATGATATAAAACCTCTTTTGAAATTACTACATCGCCCACTGTTATTTCACTTGACATATTGCCTGCTATTCCTGAATTTATTAAAGCATCTATACCGTATTTCGTTATTAATACTTGTGCTGCTGCACCTGCTGCTACTTTGCCCATACCACTTTGGCACACAAGGACTGTTTTTGAGTGTAGAGTGCCGATGAAAATATTAAGACCTGCAATATTTTCTTGTCTTACATCGCTTAAACGATTTTTTAAAAGGCTTACTTCTGTTGGCATTGCGCCGATTACTGCAATTGTTTTCATATTAACTCCTTAAACATTAAATCTAAATAAGATAACATCGCCATCTTTTACAATGTATTCTTTGCCCTCGCTTCTTACAAGGCCTTTTTCTTTTGCCGCTGCCATGGTGTTTAATTCATCTAAATCGCTAAAGGCTACAACTTCTGCTCTTATAAAGCCCCTTTCAAAGTCGGAGTGGATTTTACCTGCGGCACCCGGTGCCTTTGTGCCTTTTTTAATTGTCCACGCCCTTACTTCCTCAACTCCGGCTGTAAGGTAGCTGATAAGGCCTAATAAAGAGTAACTTGCTTTGATTAAGTTATCAAGTCCTGAAATTTCAAGACCTAATTCTTGTAGGAATTCTTGCTTTTCTTCTTTTGACAAGCCGTTTACATCTTCTTCTATTTTTGCACAGATTGCAAGGCAAGCACTACTGTCTTTTTGTGCTTTTTCTTGTACTATTGGGAAGTATTTATTTTCATCTATTCCGTTTAATAAATCATCTTCTGATAAGTTGCAAGCATAAATTACAGGCTTTGCTGATAGCATTGGCATCTCTATTAGCCAAGCTTCTTCGTTATCTGAAAGGGTTTCAAAGCCCCTTGCATTTTTACCCTCGCTTAAATGCGTTTCTAATCTTTTAAGCATTGTTAGTAAATCATTTAAAGATTTATCGCCTTTTAAAGCCTTGTTTGTTCTATCTATTCTTCTTTGCACTATCTCTAAGTCTGATAAAATTAATTCTAAATCGATAGTTTCTATATCCCTTAATGGATCAACACTGCCCTCAACATGGATAATATCATCGCTGTCAAAACAACGAACCATATGAATGATAGCATCAACTTCTCTTATATGACTTAAGAATTTATTACCAAGGCCTTCGCCCTGACTTGCACCTTTTACAAGGCCTGCAATGTCAACAAATTCAATTGTTGCCGGAGTGTATTTTTTAGGCGAGTAAATCTCGCTTAGTCTATCTAATCTTTCATCAGGTACAGCTACCATACCTACATTTGGCTCGATTGTACAAAAAGGAAAATTTGCACTTTGTGCACCAGCGTTTGTTATTGCGTTGAAAAGTGTGCTTTTTCCGACATTCGGAAGCCCTACTATTCCTAATTTCATAAGACACCTCTTTATTTTAAGTAATAATTTTTTGATTTTATGTAAAAAACCTTTAATTCATACTTGTGAATTTATAAGAAAAATACAAGTAAAATTTATAAATAATTGACAAAAATATCATCGATTTTGAGTATAACACATTTTATTATATATAACAAGATTATATTTTTATAAAAAAAGTCTTTTCATATTTTGATTTATGTTGTATAATAGATGTAACGATATTATTAGAATAAAAACTAATTTTTACAATGATTAATTCTTTACATTTTAACACATCTCTTACTCAAGTTTTTAAAAATAAAACTTTTCTCATCGTAGGAGGGGTATATAATGAGTAAAATTAAAATTTTGATTGTTGATGATGACAAAAATATTTGCGAATTGTTGCGTTTATACTTAGAAAAAGAAGGATATGAAACAAGGACTGCAAATGATGGACAAGAAGCTATTGATATTTATTCTCAAACTCATATCGACTTAGTGCTTATGGATGTAATGATGCCGAATGTCGATGGCTGGGAAGCAAGCAGAAGAATAAGAGCTAAAGGCGAGACACCTATAATAGTTTTAACTGCAAAGGGTGAGACTTTTGATAAGGTGTTAGGCTTAGAGCTTGGTGCTGATGATTATATTGTAAAACCTTTTGATACAAAAGAGGTAGTAGCAAGAATTAAAGCTGTATTAAGACGAAGTAATCCTTCAAAACCGCAAAGCGATAATACAGGCGCTCTTTATTTTGAAAATTTAGCTGTGAATTTAACTAAATACGAATTAAAAGTAAATGAAATGGTAGTAGATACTCCGCCTAAAGAATTAGAGCTATTATATTATCTTGCAAAAAATCCAAACAAGGTTTTTACAAGAGATGTATTGCTTGATGAGGTGTGGGGTTTTGAATACTATGGCGATAGTAGAACAATAGATGTGCACATCAAAAGACTAAGAGAAAAACTTGAGGGCGTATCTGAAAAATGGAGCCTTAAAACTGTTTGGGGCGTTGGCTACAAATTTGAAGTAGAAGAAAAATAATTTAAGTAAATTAAAGTTTTAAAGTGTAAGTGTTGTTTTAAACTAAAATACACTTTAAAACTTTTTTAATTATAATAATTAAAAGGTGAGTATGAAAAGAGGTATAGCTTCGCAGTTCTTCTTAGCTTTTACAGGGATAATGATATTAACCCTTGGAGTTTTAGGTACTGTGTTTATGTATTTTACAAATAATTATTTTGTAAATGAAAGCAGACAGATTTTAATGCAAACGGCGCAGACAAGTCTTTCTGCTATGAATACTTTTATAAAAGAAGACAGTGTAAAAGCAGATGATTTGCTTTACAATTTGTTTGTCATTTCAAGCAGTACTGATAGCCTTGTGCATATTTATAATACGCAGGACGAAGGCTTAGTATGCAGCTCAAATTCAAGTTGTGAAATAATAGAAAACAGACAAGCCGGAGTAGATTTTTTAACCTCGCTTCAAGAAGAGGGCGAGGGGATAACTTTTGAAATGGTGCTTAGTGAAAATGAAGAAACAGACTCGTATATGCTTATGTATGATATAATTAATTCAAACAAAGAGCATATAGGTTTTGTGCGTGTTTCTTCAAAAAGTGATACTATTTCTTTATTCTTAGAGTCCCTTACTGCGATATTTATTTTTGCAGCGGGCTTTGTTTTGATAATTGCTAATGCTGTATCGTTTTTCTTAACTTCAAGGATAATTAACCCTATTGAAAAAGTATCAGATGCAGCTAAAGAATTCAGCCTTGGTAATTTCTCAGCAAGGGTTGATGTAAAAAAAGGCGCAGCAGAGATTACTCAACTATCAGAAACATTTAATGCTATGGCAAGCTTTGTTGAAAATAACGAGGAGTCACAGTCTAACTTTATAGCGAATATATCGCATGAGCTAAGAACACCGATGACGAGCATTAAAGGCTTTATTGATGGTATTTTAGATGGAACGATACAGACAAATGAGCAAGATAAATACTTAAAAATTGTAAGTGATGAAATAGGAAGACTTGCAAGACTTACTAACAGTATGCTTGAAATGTCAAAAGCGCAAGAAGAAAACTATGAATACAATATGGCAACTTATGATATTTGGGATACTATTTCAACAATAGTATTAGGTCACGAAAGTGAAGTAGAAGAAAAAAATATTACAATTAAAGGTTTTGAGCCTCAGCCATTAAATATTTATACTGATGCTGATATTGTGCATCAAATTATATATAACATCTATAATAATGCAGTAAAATTCACTCCTAAAAACGGAGAAATTTTATTAGATGTAAAAAAACCAAAGGCGCAAGATAATGTTGTAATAAGAATTAGAAACACAGGCGAGGGCATACCTAAAAAAGATATTCCGTATATTTTTGAAAGATTTTATAAGTCTGATAAAAGTAGGAGTATTAATAAAAAAGGTGCAGGTATAGGTTTGTTTATAGTGCAGACATTACTTACTAAAATAGGTGGTAAAATTGAAGTGAAAAGCGTTGTTTCAAGATATACAGAATTTATAGTAACTCTACCGATGAATCAAAATATGATGGCTCAAAATACCTCCTCGAAAAAATAAACTATGAATAATAGTATTAACCAGTGATATTTATAGTATAATATTAAGAGTTTATAAAAGTGAAAAAAATGAGAAATATATATTTTAACAGTCTTGCAATCAAAGAATTTTCACAAATAAAAGTTAAGATAATAATACGATAAAAAAGAGGTGATGTATATGAGTGAGAGAAATACTGGCAAAAAGAAAAAACATTTTGGGAAAATAGTCTTAATGTTGATTATAATTTTAATACCTTTTTCATTTGGTTTAGTAGTTGGCAGAACTGGCAACTATATTAGCTATACTCCAAATTTTTTGCTTAATATTTTTAATAATGATAGCGATGATAATACGATAGTCGATGGGCAGCCAATTATTGACTTGCAACCAATACCAGATTTTGCTGGCACTGGTTATACGACAGAATCAATATATGAAAAAGTTACTCCTTCGATAGTAGAAATCACTGTTTATGAAGGAAATGACTTATCTCCTATAAGCTCAGGTACAGGAATAGTAATGAGCGAGGACGGATATATAATAACAAATGCCCATGTTTTAGAGGGTGGTACTGGAGTAAATGTTGAGTTTTATAATTCTCAGCAGGCTTCTGCTACTATTATAGGCTCAGATGAGCTTACAGATATAGCTGTTATAAAAGTAGAAGGTGTAGAGCTTGAGCCGGCAGAGTTTGGCAGTAGTGATGATTTAAAAGTAGGCCAGACAGCGATAGTTATAGGAAATCCTGGCGGCTTATCAAATACTTTAACTCAAGGCGTTATCTCTGGCTTAAATAGAGAAATTGATGATAATAGTAGAAGCATAGAATTAATCCAAGTAGATGCAGCTGTAAACCCTGGTAACTCAGGTGGTCCTTTATTTAATAGCTATGGTCAGGTAGTGGGTATTACTTCTTCAAAAATTGCCGATATTGATTTTGAGGGAATAGGCTTTGCTATACCAATTAATGAAGCGATACCGATAATACAAAGTCTTATTGAAAATGGCTTTGTTGCCGATAGGGCTGTTTTAGGTGTTACTGTTTTTGAATTAAATGAAACAAACGGCCCTATGAACAACTTACCGAGCAGTGGCATATTTATAAATTCAATAGATGAAACAAGTGATTTAAACAATAAAGGTATCTTAGAAGGCGATGTAATTATTAAAGCAAATGGAGTAGAGATACTAACTACAAATGATTTAATAGACGAGCTTGATAAATATAAACCAGGAGATTTATTCCCACTTGAAATTTACCGCTCATCAACAGGCGAGACTATAGCTGTAGAAGTTATATTAAGCCAGCAAGAGCCGTAATATTAATTACTTATATAAAAAATGACACTACTTTTGTAGTGTCATTTTATTATAGTATTTTTTGATAAATTATTAAAAAATTAAAACAATAAGTTAATTTATTTGTTTTTTTAAAATTGTATTGATATAATATTTTTAATAAATTTTTATAATAAAAATGTGAAAAAGAGATGTTTTACTTTTTAAACAAGAATAGTACAAGCTTTATTCACATTTTAATAGTATACTAAAGGTGTAGAAAATCTGTAAATAATAATACATCATATTCAGTGTTTTCGTATATAATTCTCCTAAAAAAAATGGCTTAGAAATAAGCCATTTTTTTGTTTTATTTAATTATAGTGAGCGCTCTTTGCTTTGTTTTAAAACATTATCTTTAAAGTCTACAACATTCATTTCGCCAGATAAAATTTCTTTTCGATCTCTTACAGAAACAGAGTTGTTTGCGATTTCATTATCGCCAACTACAAGCATGTAAGGCACTTTTTGTAATTGGTTTTCACGAATTCTATAACCCATTTTTTCGTTTCTATCATCAACTGAAACTCTCACACCAGCTTTTTCTAACTCATCTTTTACCTTATGCGCATACTCGCTATGAGCTTCACTTACAGGGATAACTACTGCCTGTGTAGGTGTTAGCCATACAGGGAAGTCGCCTGCGAAATGCTCAATTAAGATACCGATAAATCTTTCAATAGAACCATAACAAGTGCGGTGTAGCATAATTGGGCGGTGTTTTTCACCGTCTTGACCTGTGTATTCAAGCTCAAATCTTTCAGGAAGTTGCATATCAAGCTGGATAGTACCACACTGCCATGTTCTTTGTAGGGCATCTTGGATATGGAAGTCGATTTTAGGACCGTAGAAAGCGCCATCGCCTTCGTTTATGCGGTAAGCGATACCTAAGTCGTCAAGGGCGTCTTGTAAGCCTTTTGTTGCTATATCCCATTGCTCTTGTGTGCCCATTGAATCTTCTGGCTTTGTTGAAAGCTCGATTTTATAAGTTAGGCCAAGCTGTGTATACACTTCATCGTATAAAGCTATTGTTTCTTTAATGATGTCAGAGATTTGCGCTTCTGTCATGAAAATATGAGCATCATCTTGATGGAAGGCACGAACTCTCATAAGTCCATTTAAAGCCCCTGATAATTCATGGCGGTGAACAAAGCCTATTTCACCAACTCTCATTGGCAACTCTTTATATGAATGAGGCTCCATTTTATAAGCTATCATACCACCAGGGCAGTTCATAGGCTTAATTGCAAAGTCTGTTTCATCAATTGAAGATGTGTACATATTTTCTTTGTAGTGGAACCAGTGACCTGATGTTTCCCATAATTGTCTGTTTAGCATAACAGGAGTTTTAATTTCTGTATAGTTTCTTTTTTTATGAACTTCTCTCCAATAATCAATTAATAAATTGAAAACAGTCATACCACGAGGCAAAAAGAATGGAAAACCAGGTGCGTAATCAGAAAATTCAAATAATTTTAATTCACGACCGATTTTTTTATGATCTCGTTTTTTTGCTTCTTCTAATAGATGTAAGTATTCATCTAATTGCTTTTGCTTTGGAAAAGCTATAGCATAAATTCTTTGTAGCATTTTGTTATCGCTGTCACCCTTCCAATAAGCGCCAGCAACACTTAATACTTTTACACAGCCGATACTCTTTGTATTCATTAAATGAGGCCCTGCACAAAGGTCGATGAAGTCGCCTTGCTGATAAAAAGAAATTTCTTCGCCTTCTTCTAATTCTTCTATAAGCTGAATTTTATACTCATTGTTTTTATACATTTCTAAGGCTTCGTTTTTTGGCAAAGAAAATTGAGATAAGTCTAATTGCTCTTTAGCTATATTCATCATTTCTTTTTCGATTTTTTCAAAATATTCATCTGATATAACTTCTTTTGTATCTATATCATAATAAAAGCCGTTTTGAATACTTGGGCCTATTGTCAGTTTTGCATCTGGGATTAACTTTAAAACGCTTTGCGCTAAGATGTGTGAAGCTGTGTGCCAGTAAGCACCTTTACCTTCATCATCATCAAAAGTTAGTATTTCAAGGGCTGTGTCCTCTTTTGGGATAGCTCTTAAATCTTTAATTTCGCCATTAGCTTTAACGCAAGTTGCTCTTTCTAATAATTTAGGGCTAATTGAGTTTGCGATTTGGGCAAAAGAAGTGCCGTTTTCGTACTGTCTTTCGCTACCGTCTTTTAAAATAATTTTAATCATTTTTAATTCCTCCATTTTGATTTTATTTATATTTAATATAACTTATTGTTTAGGAGTAGAAAAATTTTTCAATAAAAAAAGCCCACCCCCACAACGGGATGAGACTAAAAGACCCACGGTTCCACCCGAATTGCAACAAATGTTGCCACTCAAAAAGATTAACGCTCTTAGCACGGGCAAAGTTCACCTTGCCGCTCGGCGGTGGTACCCTTTATTAGAATTTACCTTTTTTCACCAACCAAAGGCTCTCTAAAAATTCTTTAATAAAAGACTTATCCGCTTCTACACTTTAAATCATAATACCACTTTTTTTTTGCAATGTCAACATATAAACTTGACAATTAGCCATAATATATTTACAATAGTAAGTGTGGGAATTAATTTTATTATTTTACAGATATTTTTCTGATATATATTATAGGTTAAAAACCAAATAAACTTTAAGGAGAACCATTATGATTCAAGCATGGCAAGCCGGCTTGATAGCATTAGGTTGTTCAGTTATCATAGGCGGACTTATGTTCACCTTTGGTGTTTCTTATAGACGCAAAAAAGCAGAATCACAAATAGGCAGTGCCGAACAAGAAGCAAAAAGACTAATCAATGATGCTATTAAATCAGCAGAACAAAAAAGAAAAGAAACTTTGGTCGAAGCAAAAGATGAAATTTTTAAAATGAAAGCAGATGCAGATAAAGAGATCAAAGAAAGAAGAGGCGAAATCTCAAGACAAGAAAGAAGATTAACTCAAAAAGAAGAAAACATCGATAAAAAAACAGAAAACTTAGAACTAAAAGAACAAGATGCAAAACAAAAAGAACTATTAGTTCAAGCAAGAATCGATGAAGTAGAACAAATCAAACAAAGACAAGTAGAAAAATTAGAAGTAATTTCAGGGCTATCAGCAGATGCTGCAAAAGCATTAATTTTAGAAAGTCTTGATGAACAATTAGCACACGAAAAAGCTGTGAAAATCACTCACTACGAAGCACAATTAAAAGAAGATAGCGATGAAATAGCAAGAGACTTACTATCACTTGCAATAGCAAGATGTGCAGCAGACCACGCTCAGGAAGCTGTTGTAAGCGTTGTAGACTTACCAAGCGATGAGATGAAGGGTAGAATTATTGGTCGTGAGGGTAGGAATATAAGAGCCCTTGAAACAGCAACAGGCGTTGATTTAATTATTGATGATACACCAGAAGCTATAACAGTTTCAAGCTTTGATCCAATAAGAAGAGAAGTAGCAAGGCTTACTTTAGAAAAATTAATTTCTGATGGAAGAATCCATCCAGGCAGAATAGAAGAAACAGTAGCAAAATCAAGAAAAGATGTTGAAACAACAATTAAAAAAGCAGGTGAAAAAGCTGTTATGGACGCAGGCGTTCACGGCGTTCACCCAGAGCTTGTAAAATTAATAGGTAGACTAAAATATAGAACAAGCTATGGTCAAAATGTTTTAAATCACTCACTTGAAGTAAGCTATCTATGTGGGCTTATAGCAGCGCAACTCGGCGTTGATATAAATATGGCTAAAAGAGCAGGACTTTTACACGATATAGGAAAAGGCCTTGACCACGAGCACGAGGGAACACATGTTTCTATCGGTGTAGAAGTATGTAAAAAATACAAAGAAAATAGTAGTATTATTCACGCAGTACACGCACATCACAATGATATTGAACCTAAAACTGCACTTGCATTCATAGTAATAGCAGCTGATGCTATTAGTGCTGCAAGACCAGGCGCAAGAAGAGAAAATCTTGAAAACTACATCAAAAGGCTTGAAAAACTTGAAGAAATTTCAAATAGCTTTAGCGGTGTAGAAAAAAGTTTTGCTATTCAAGCAGGTAGGGAAGTTAGGATTTTAGTAAAGCCTGATGAAGTAAATGATGATAACATTGTATTAATGGCAAGGGATATAGTAGCAAAAATCGAAAAAGAATTAGATTACCCAGGTCAAATAAAAGTAAATGTTATTCGTGAGAGCCGTGCAACAGAATATGCAAAATAAAATTATGCACAATTAAAAAGGCGGGCTTTTATAGCCTGCCTTTATTTTTAATAACAACAATTAGCACTAAAGGGAGAGCGTATGAAAATTTTATTTATAGGTGATGTAGTAGGCGATAATGGTATGGAGATATTAAAAAAGAAGCTTAGCAATTTAAAAAAGGATGAAAACATTGATTTTTGTATAGCAAACGGCGAAAATGCAAATCAAAGTGGGGTAGGCCTTACTATTAAAGATGCGCAAAATTTGTTTTCTTTAGGTGTTGATGCTATTACAGGGGGCAACCACTCTTTAAGAAGAAGTAGCGTTGAAATGTATGAAGAAAACGAATTCATCCTTTGTCCGCAAAATTTATTAGCTGTGAGTGAAGATAATTGCGGAGTACTGACATTTTCAAACAAAAAATATGATGTGAGTGTTATAAACTTATTAGGTACTGCTTTTTTAGATGCTAATCGCAATCCGTTTTTTGAGATTGATAAGATATTAAAAAGAGTATCATCAAAATATATTATTATTGATTTTCATGCAGAGTCAACTGCTGAAAAACAAGCCTTTGCCCACTATGTAGATGGAAAAGTTACAGCCGTTGTAGGAACACACACACATGTGCAAACAAACGATGCACAAATTTTAGAAAATAAGACGATGTATATCACAGATGTAGGCGCTGTGTGTAGTGCAAATAGTGTGATAGGAGTTGAAAAAGACAAGGCGATTTTAAAACAGAAATACTTAACGAGCCAAAGTTTTAAAGTAATGAATGGTGATGGGTATTTGCATGGGGTTGTTTTAGATATAGAAAACAACACTATCAAAACAATTAAAGCGTAGGAGATATGGATTTTTGATACAAATTGCAAATTAAAATATTAAAATAAATCGCATTAAAAAATTAATTTTTTTAATAAAAAAGCAAAAAATACTAAATATTTTTCGATTATATCAATAAATTTAGATGTAATATGCAAGTCTTTAATACTGCCAATGTAAAATTTAAAATACAAAGAAGTAATTTTTTTTTTAAAATAGGTGTAAAAGTTAATGTATTTTGCACAATATAAAATCTAAAAAATGTACAAGTATACATATATATTAAAAAAAGCAAGAAATATGATATAAACGCTTGCAAAATGCTTATAGATGTTATATGATATTTATATAAATAAATCTATATTAAAAGTCAATTAACTTTATAAATTAATAGACATGTTTGTAAATGCTTATCTTAAGAAAATAAAACATATAGACAAATGTAGATTAAATGCGTTATAGTAAAGGAGTAAAGTTATGGAAGCATTAAAAGTTTCTTCAAAGTCAAATCCGGTTTCAGTAGCTGGAGCGATTGCAGGTATTATAAGAGAAAGTAGTATAGTGGAAGTACAAGGAATCGGTGCAGGCGCTGTAAACCAAGCGTTAAAATCCATAGCTGTTGCTAGAGGGTATCTTGCACCAAGCGGTGTTGACTTAGTTTGCGCACCAGCATTTACAACAGTAGAAGTTGATGGGGAAAGCAGAACAGCTATGAAGTTGATTGTAGAGGTTAAAAAATAATTTTAAATTAAATAAACTTTTATATCAAAAAAAAACGGCATTAGCCGTTTTTTTATTTGAATTTATTTTTAATGTTAGTAAATGATTAAAACTTTAAGTGAATAATTATTATTAATACTTTATTTAAAGGCTTTGATATAACGAAATGAAAAAGATAACAAATTAGATAAAAGTAAGTTTTGATTTAAAGAAATTAGATAAAAAATGAGTTAAAAATAAGATTATTAATAAAGAAAAAAAGCTTATAATAACTATATATTTTTTATTCAAAAAATAACTAAAAAAAATTTTAAAAAAAACTCTTGACATATTTAATTATTATTGATATAATAATCAAGCTATCACAAGCGAGAGCATTAGAGCCATTAGCTCAGCTGGCAGAGCACCTGACTTTTAATCAGGGTGTCCGGAGTTCGAGTCTCCGATGGCTCACCACATCACTTAAAGCAAATTTGCTTTAAGTGATTTTTTTTGTTTTAAATTATTTTAATATAAGGTATATGGTGAATAATAATATAGAATATAAAAAATAAAAGTATAAAGTAAAACTTAAGCCATTTTAAATAGTGATTAAAAAAGATAGCCTTTATTAACTAAAAAAAGAAAATTTAAAATATGAATTACTGATTTAATTATCAGTAGCAAAATCAAAATAAAAAAACAATGTTTAAGCTATATCTAATTTTAGATGTAGCTTATTTTTTTTTGCAAATTTTTATATTAAAAAATAAAAAGAGTAATTTTTTAAAAGAAAAAAGTAAAAGATTTATTAATTTTGGAATAAAAAGTATTTCGATTTTTAGAAATAAATTTTATTTCAATACCTTGCAAAAATAGCATTCGACAAAATCTGACAAAATTATCTGTACTTTTTGGAGTACCGACAAACTAATAAATAGTGCATTTTTCACAAAAAAAAGAAAAATCGAAATAAATGGAGATAAAAGTTTTTTCTCACTTAGAATTAAAAGCAAGGGAGGTTAGATAGTTTGAAAAATGCAAAATTTACATCGTCTAAAATACTATATGAAAAAGCATGCGAATACTTTAATAGTCAAGAAATCCCAACTTTAGCAGGCCTTGCCCTTTACCTTGGTATTGAGAGCAAAGAAGCCTTCTTACAATTAAAAAATGATGAGAAGTTAAAGTTTGGAGTTAATTTATGCTTATTGCATCTTGAGGATATGAATAGTAAGGCTTTGTATGATAAAAACTTAAGCGGTGGTGCAAAGTTTGTTTTAGAAAATGATTTTTTAGAACAGGCGGATACAAAGCAAGGTGAAATAATTGTAAAACTAACAGATTAAGAGGGAAAATGAAAATAACGATTAGTAAAAAAGTGTTTAATAAAGTTTATTTACCATATCTTGAAAATGATAAAAGGTTTTTAATTTTTTATGGCGGCGCTGGCAGTGGTAAAAGTATGTTTTGTGCTCAAAGGTTTATTTACTTGCTCTTAAAAGAGAAAAAATGTAACCTGCTCGTAGTAAGGGCTGTAGGTAAAACCAATAGAGACTCAACATTTGCACAGCTATTGCAAGTTATACAAGATTGGAATTTAAGTAGCTTATTTAAAGCAAATATGAGTGATATGAGAATAAGCTGTATTAACTCAAATCAAGTCGTTTTTTATGGTCTTGATGATGTGGAGAAGTTAAAATCAATCACTTTTAAAAATGGAGAAATGACACATATTTGGATAGAGGAAGCAAGCGAAATTACAAGAGAAGATTTTAACCAACTCAACTTAAGGCTGCGTGGGGGCAAGAGTAAAAAACAGATAGTTATTACATTTAATCCTATTAGTGTTTCACATTGGCTAAAAGCAAGGTTTTTTGATTATAAAGAAGAAAACATGCAAGTAGTACATACTACATATAAAGATAATGAGTTTTTAGATAACGAGTACAAAAATCAATTAGAAGCCTTTAGGATAACAGACCCTTACTATTATAAGGTGTACTGTTTGGGGCAGTGGGGAGTATATGGGCAAAGCGTTTTTAATACTAATTTAATTTCGCAAAGGCTTTTAGATGATTTAACTCCACTAAGAACAGGCGATTTTATGTACACAGAAAAATTATCATCCCTTTTAAACATAAAGTGGGTGGATTTAGACAGCGGTGGTATCAATATATATGAGTATCCCAAAACTGAACAGCTTTATATAATCGCAGCGGATACAGCAGGAGAGGGAGATGATAAATTTGCAGCTCAAGTTATAGAGGTAAACTCTGCAAAGCAAGTAGCAAGGCTTTATCAAACTTACGATGAGGATTTATTTGCAAAGCAACTGTTTTGCTTAGGAGAGCTTTATAATAAGGCGCTAATAGTAGTAGAAGCAAACTTCTCAAGCTATCCTAATAAGGAGCTTGAAAGATTAAATTATTCTAATATTTATATGCGAAAGCGCTTAGATACCATAACTCAAAAACCTGTGCTAAGCTACGGTTTTATAACAGATAAATTCACCCGCCCACTTATTATAGCTAATGGAATTAGACTGCTTCGTAAAAGCGTAAGTGGGATAAACGATAAAGATACCTTAAATGAGATGCTAAACTTTATTAAAAATGAACAAGGAAGAATTGAGGCAGCTAAAGGAGTGCATGATGATTTAGTAATGGCTTTATTAATTGCCTTATATGTAAGGGAAGATTACATAGAAAGAGAGGAATAAAATGGAGATATTAATTTGCTTTTTATCGCTAATAATGCCTTTTATGGTTATTTATGCTTATAGGCTGGGACTTAGCGATAAAGCGAAAATTAAAAACGATATTCCTGTTGTAGCAACTAATTTTTTAGAAAAAGAAGAAAAAGAGCAAGCGCAAGATGAGGTAATGCTGACTCTTAAAAATATAGATGATTACAATGGGATGTAAAAGGAGGGTATATGCAAAACGAAAATATTTATTGGAAAAGGTATGAACAAGGCCTTGAAAACCACAGGCAGAACAATGTCTTTTTAAAAAATAAAAGAAACTTAAATTTTTACGAGGGCAGGCAGTGGGAGGGCTTAGAGCATCAAAATCAGCCACTTATAGCTTTAAATTTTATAAAGCCTATTGGTAAGTATAAAATCTCGATGATAGCTCAAAGTGCTATGCAAATAGTTTTTAATACTAAAAGTAGCGATGAAAAACTAAACACTGTTTGTGAGTTTTTAAATGACTTTTCTTTAAGGCAGTGGGAAAAGTCAAAGTTTGATAAATTATGCTGGGACATCATTAAAAGGAGCTTTATTTTTGGAGATGTTTACTTATACACATTTAACTCTAAAGATGAAAATGACAAAGACTTATATTTTAAAAATAGGATAGTTAATCCTTCAGGGATATTTTTTGCAGATGAGCAAAACGATGATTTGCAAAGTCAGCAATACATAATTATAGAAGAACGCCTACCTGTAAGCTATGTAAAAGAAATAGCTAAAAAGAATAAACTGTCAAAAGAAAAAATTGATTTAATAGTATCTGATGATGTTTCAAGTGCACAGTTTTATGAAAATTATAATGAAGTAAAAACACAAGAAGGAAAATGTACAAGCATACTGTATTTAGAAAAAACAAAAGATGGGCTTACGTTTTTAAGAAGTGTTAAGGGAGTTATTTACTCACCCTTAAAAACTGTAAAAGATTTAAGTTTATATCCAATAGCGCAGATGAAATGGGAAGAAAAAATAGGCTCAATAAGAGGCTTGTCCGGCCTTGAAGGGCTAATAGAAAATCAAATTGAAATAAATAAAACTGCAACAAGAAGGGCTATAAGTACTAAAAGATACGCTTATCCGAGTATTGTTTATGACAAAGATAGAGTAAGCAAAATTCAAAATATTGATACAGTAGGCGGACTTATAGCTGTTAAAAATCAAATTCAAAATCCTATTTCAACTTTGATAGACTACTTAAAGCCTGTATCTATATCACCAGATGCGCAGTACTTACAAAATGAGTTATTAAACATAACAAGGGAGCTTGAAGGCGCTTCAGATGCAGCGACAGGGCAAGTTGACCCAACAAAGGCGAGTGGCGAGGCTATTAAAGCTGCAAGAGATCAATCAGCAGTAGCCTTAAATGAGCATATCTCAGGATTTAAACAGTTTTTAGAAGATGTGGCTATCGTATGGCAAAATATGATATTTGCTTATAGCCCAAAGACCGTCAGCACTATAGACGGCAAAACTTTGCTTAAAGAAGATATTTTGTATAAAGATATCGATTTAAGAATAGATGTTTCTCCAATTGACCCATACAGCCGATTAAGTAGGCAGTTATCACTTGATAATTTATTCAATAAAGGGGCGATAACCTTTGATGAATATGTATCGCTTATCGATGATACCTCTGCTGTACCTAAGGCGGACTTAGAAAGAATATTGGAAAAACGAAAAGGTGATGCGAATGTAAATGAAGAAATCACACAAAAGCAAATTTAATAGGAGGAAGTATGGAAAAAACAAAGCAAAAAAAAGATGATATTGCAATAGCTAATGAACAGCTACAAAATGAAGAAATAGCAAAAGAGCAAATTTTAAATGCTGTTAGTGAAGAAGTAATGGGCAAGCAAAACACTCAGCAAGTAGCAAATGAGTTTAGTGTACAAGATGTTATGCTTTTAGTTAATGAAAACGAAGTATTAAAAAATATTCTTGTAGATATGCTTATGCAACAAGAGTTAATAGAGCTTAAAAAAGAAGATAAAACAATTAGCTCTTTTGACGATATTGACTTAACAAGTTACTTAAAATTAAGAAACGAAAACATCCCAGTAAAAGTAGCGTACTCTGCAATTAATCAAATGAAAAATCTACAACCATCTACAGGCGATATTAAACAAGCGAATAACTTTGAAAAACCTGATAGATTCAAAGCAATGTCAAGAGATGAATTCTTAACTGAAGTTCAAAAAGCCTTAAGAGGCGAATTAATGTAATTTTAAAATAAAAAGGAGAAAAAAATATGGCACAAGCACCAGTACAAACATATCAAAATTTAACAGCGGAAAATGCAACATTTTATGATAGAACCCTTCTTGAAAGATTAGTTCCGAATTTAGTGTGGCTAAAATACGGGCAAAAAAGAACTATGCCTAAAAATTCAGGTGGTCAAGTAAGTTTTAGAAGATTTAACTCTTTATCTGTAAATACTACACCACTAACAGAGGGAGTGACACCAGATGGCAAATCCTTAGATGTTACTAACTTAACAGCGCAAGTACAGGAGTACGGCGATTTTGTAAAAATTTCATCTAAATTAAACTTATTAGGTATTGACCCAGTACTTACTGAAACAGCAAATGTTTTAGGCGAGCAAGCAGCGCTTACCTTAGATACTTTAGCAATGAGAGAAGTGTCAAATGGTACAAATGTACAATTCCCAAAAACAACTATAACTGACATAGATGATATTGCTAAAACAGATGTAATTACATCTGAGTTAATTCAAAAAGCAGTGAGAACTTTAAGAAACGCTAATGCAAAACCTATGGATTCAGGCTATTTCTACGGCTTTATTAACCATAATGTAGCCTATGATTTGCAAAGAGATCCACTATGGCAAGATGTAAGTAAATACAACGGCGGTACAAACATTGAAAAAGGCGAAATAGGTCGTTTACACGGTGTAAGATTTATTGATACAACTAATACGCAAACTTTAACAAATGCAAACAATGTAGATGTACATTCTACTGTTATAGTAGCAAAAGATGCTTATGGTTGTATTGACCTTGAAGGCGAATTAACAGCACCAAAAGTTATCATTAAAGACGCAGGCTCATCTGGCTCTGCTGACCCGCTTGAGCAAAGAGCTTCAGCTGGTTGGAAAGCTCTTATGGCTGTAAAACGCTTAAATGAAATGGCAATAGTAAGAATAGAAACAGCAGCGACTGTTTAATTAATAATTAATATTCAGCCTGCAAAAGCAGGCTGAATAATAAAGGAGAAAATTATGAATAATATTATAGATACAAATGAAAAACAAGCGAGTAAACCAGCAAAAGAAAAAGATTTATTTTTAGTGAGAATTCCTAAAGATCCACTTAACAAAAGCGATGAAAATGTAGTTATTTGCATCAACTCTAAAAAAGAGATGTTTGAAAGAGGCAAAGATTATAAAGTTACTCTAAGTGTTAAAAAACTTTTGGAAAAAGCTATGTATATATAAGGAGGCTTCCTTATGACTTACAAACAGCTAAAAGAAGAAATTTTATCCTTAGGATTTGAAACACCACTAACTTATACAGAAGATGCAAACATCTTAATTTCTGCTATTAATAGGAGCATTAATGCTATTGCCTTTGAATATAAGCCTTTTTTGAAAATGGCAGATGTTGAAGTTTTGCAAAGTGTTGCTTCAATTAATTTAAAAGATATAGATGAAGGTTTTTTAAAACTTTCTAAAGTGTATAAAACAGTAAAATATGAAAAAACACAAAGTGGGTATGAGGTATTAGATGAGAGCGTTGAATATACAGACTACACTCAGCTTTTAAACAATACTATTATCGTTTACTCAACAGGGCTTTATACCTTTGTGTATGAGGCAAAGCCTGTGCAAGTAAGCGTTGATACAAAAGATGATGAAGAGTTTAATTTTGATATTGGCGTGAGCGTTTTACTACCATTATTAGCGGCTTATTATGTTTTCCGTGATGATGATGCAAACAAGGCTGATATTTACTATAACGATTACGAAATGAAATTAGCCTCTTTAAAAATGAGTGGCTATAATCCGACAGTAGAAGTATTAAAAGGAGTTGATATTTAATGCCTATTAAAGTAAGTGCAAAAAAATCTTTAAGGACTCAAGTTTATAATAAATTTTTAGGAGTTGATTTTAGTCAAGATGCAATGCTTGTAGATGAAAAGCGCTCACCTGATGCTGTTAATATGATTTCAGATAAATCAGGTATGCCAGAAAAAAGAATGGGATATAAAACCTTGTTTTCTTTAGGTGAGACTGTTTACTGCATTGCTAATGGCGAAATAGAAGGTGAAAAAACATTTTTAGCGCATTGCGGAGATAAGCTATATCGCTTTGACTCACAAGAACCTGTCTTAATTCATCAAGGCTTAAACAGAGCAAAGTCGAGCATCTTCTTTACTTTTCACGAAGATAAAACAAAGGCCTTTATATTAACAGGAAGAGAATATTTAGTATACGACGGTAGCAGTGTAAAAGATGTAAGCGAAGTAGCTTATATTCCAACTACACTCATTGCAAAAACGCCTGATGGTGGTGGCACAGCCTTAGAAGCTATAAATTTATTGCAACCTAAAAGAACGGAAAAATTTGCAGCTGATGGCACTAAAAAGATTTACTATGTTTTTTCAAAAGATTTAGATGAAACTGAAGTTGTAATTCAGCAAAAAATATCAGAAAGCAGTACGACTACTCTAAAAGAAGGGACAAACTTTACAGTTGATAGAGCTTTAGGTAAGATTACATTTACCATAGCTCCAGCTAAAAGTAGCATTATAGGTGAGGATAATATCTTCATCACTTACGCAAAAACTGATAATGAATCCTTAAGTAAAATAAAAAATTGCAATAAGCATACATTCTTTGGTATGGGTTCTGATACAAGGGTGTTTGTGACAGGTAATGAAAATTATCCTTCTTATGACTGGTTTTGCCATACAAATGATCCTACTTATTTTGGAGATACAAATTTTAGTATAGTAGGAAGTAGCAATACAAAGATTATGGGCTATGGCAAAATTGGCTCACATTTAATAGTAGTAAAAGAGGATAACAGTCAGGATACAACTATTTTTTTAAGAAGTCCTTATTTTGACAGTGATGAAAAATTAAAATTTACTCTACAAGGCTGTATTACAGGCATAGGCGCTATTTCACCTTATAGCTTTGCACAGCTCGTAGATGAGCCATTATTTTTATCAAACACAGGGGTTTATGCAATAACGAGTAATGCCATAACAGCCGAAAGAACAGTGCAAAACCGTTCTTACTTTATAGATAATAAGTTGATATATGAAGATGGTATAGAAAATGCTGTCGCCTTTACTTGGCAAGGCTATTATCTAATTAGTGTAAACTCTAATGTTTACTTATTAGACTCAAGGCAAAAAAGTAATATAGCAAAGCACGACAACTTTGTGTATGAAGCATATTTTTGGCAAGGGATAAATGCAAATTGCTTTATGAGTTGGAACGATTTATTATACTTTGGAGATAATGATGGGAATATTTGCGTATTCAAAAGTGACATATTTACAATGGAAAGATTTTCAGATGATGATAAGGCGATTAATGCTGTATGGTCGACTAAAATGGATGACGATGCCTTAGGGCTAATGAGTAAAACCTTGAGTAAAAAAGGCTGCGTTTTAACTTTAAAGCCCGTTACCCGCTCTTCTGTAACTATCAGCGCTAAAACCTTAGATAATGTAAAAGGTGTAGAAATTTTAAAACATACCTGTGATATCTTAAATCTTTCAGATGTAAATTTTAATAGATATACTTTTGAAGCAGACGACAATGCAAGAACTATCGTAATAAAGCATAAAATTAAAAATTATACAGCTGTACAATTTATATTCTCAAATAAAGAAAAGAACGAGGGCTTTGGTGTATTTAGCTTAATTAAATGCTTTACACCGACAAATTATGTGAAAGGAGATAACTAAATGAGTTTTAACAACTTGAAAATAACTCAAAATGATAAAGATACCTTAGGTGTTGTAAATGCACCCGATGTCTTAGAAGGTGATGCAAGAGAAAACAAATTGGTATTTGATAGGCTTACAAGTTTTGTTGCGGATAAGCATAATGATTTATGCGACACTTTAGAAGTAGAAAAAGAAACAGTGTATACAAAAAGTCAAGCAGATATTGTTATAGATGAAAAAATTGATACTGCAACGCAAGATAGCATGATGAAGGCAGTCTATGACACAGATGGCGATGGAAAAGTTGATAGTGCACAAATAGCAGACGAAGCAACAAATGCCCAAGCTATTCAAAATTTAGGCTTGTTTGATGGACAAGTGGGTATAATGCACATTTTAAACGAAGGAGAGGCCTTACAAGCGGGTGAAAAAATAGTAATTTCTAAAATAGATGAAGAAACACAAGAGATAGAAAACTATAATATGTATGCAAGTGCATACAACGGGTCTCCATTTTTTGGATTTGATAAAGGATTAAAAGCCCCAAGTGTTGTTGTAAGCTCTCCACAATGTATAGAAACATTTGGTGAGATGTATATTAAAAGCACCTATGGCTCAAGTTTTGTAAATAATAATACATCAGGGTATTTAAGAGTAAGAGCTTCAAAATTTGAAATTCAGTCAGATATGAGATTAAAAAAAGACATTGAAAGCTTACCTCAAGAAAAGGCAGCAGAATTTATTTATGCACTAAAACCAAAATCTTTTGTAATGATTGATGATGAAGAAAATACTACTCGATATGGCTTTATCGCCCAAGATGTATTACAAGCCATACAACAAACACAGCTAAAAACCAATAACGGTATTGTGACAGAATTTGAAAACATTACTAAAGAAGGTGAAATGAATTATTCAATGGATTATCAAGAATTAATATCGCCAATGGTAGGGGCTATAAAACAGCTAAATGAAAGAGTTTTAGAATTAGAAAATATGCTAAAAGAAAACCAAAAATAAGCTTTTTGCATAATATAAAATAGGTATAAAATGCCATTTTTATATAAAGGAGAATGAGATAATGCAACTATGTAAATTTTTTATGGAGTATTTAAGAGTTACGCAAAATGCGGGATCTTCTTACTCTCACAAAGGAAGTTTGGCGATGGATTTTGGAGGCAAAGACACAGGGGAAGATAATTTATATGCCCCTTGCGATATGATAGTAAAAAGGCTTAGATATAACGCTAATGGTGAGGCGTATTTTGAAAGTATAGCCCCTGTGTTATTTGCAGATGGTACGAGCGATTATTTAAGATTGCTTTGTGTTCATTCAAGCGAATTTTTAGTAAATGAGGGGCAGATACTAAGCCAAGGACAGCTTTTTTATACAGAAGGCGGTATGGGAAGTGGGAACCCAAGCGCATTTAATTCACATGTGCACATAGAAGCGGGCAAGGGGAAATGGGAGCAGATACTCCAGTTTAAAAACGAATACCAAACCTATGTTATAGAAAATCAGTATCCTTTAGAGAAATTGTTTATTTTAGGCGACGATGTAATTATTTTAAACAGCGGTGGTTATGACTGGATAAGGGAAAGCGAAGTGATACTCGACTTTGAAGAAGATGATGAGCCACAAACACCAGAGCCTGAAGAAGAGCAAGATGAAGACTCACAAGATGAAGATTCACAAGATGAAGACTCACAAGATGAAGATTCACAAGATGAAGACAATCTTCCTTTATTAGAAGTTATAATTAAATTGCTTTTAGTAATTGTAAGAAGTATATTCGAATTGTTTAAAGCAATATTAAGTAGTATATTTGGATTATTTAAGGCAATGTTTAGTAGTATTTTCAATTTCTTTAAAGCGATTTTTAAAAATTAAAAAGAGAGGGATGAATTTATGGAATGGGTGGTATTTACTACAGTTTTAGCTTTAATTACCTTTGTTAAAACAGTAGTGACACCTATTATCAAATTAAACACAACAATAATAAATTTGACGATAAGTGTTGATAACATGGCGAAAACAATAAGCAAATTAGAGGCAAAAAATAGCGACAACCACAATAAAATTTATGCAAAATTAGATGAGCATGAAAAAAAATTAACCATTTACGATGGTAGAATAAAAAATGTAGAAAGGAAACAATATAAATGAGTAATGAAGCAATAGTTGTAATAGCATTTATAATTATTTTAATAAGTGTTTTTATTATCTTAAAAGCATTATTAAATAAAACACTTGCAAAAGAAGATGTAATAGAGTTTGTTTACAAAAGCATTATATGGGCAGAAGAAAACATCATCGGCACAAAAGTAGGACAAGAAAAGCTAAGCTATGTTGCCGGCAAATTAAATAGCATACTGCCAAAATACTTGCAAATGGTAATTACAGATGAGATATTAAAAGAATTCATAAATAGTATTTTTGATATAGTAAAAGATGAATTTGAAAAAGTAAAGGAGTAAAAAATGCCAAGTTATACTTATAAAAATGGGGAGTATGTGGAAATTACAGAAGAAGAGTTTGATAAGATAGTTAAAGATCAACAACAAGAAAATACTTCAAGTAAAATAGTAAAAGTTACTCCATACACTTACACACAAAATAAAACATCTTACGATGTTAGTGGTATTGTAAATCAAGCTTTAATAGATAAACAAAACGCTGCAAAAAGTGAAAATGATTCAAAATTAGCAGCTATAAATAATGAGTATTATACTTCAGAAGCAGACATACAAACCCAAAAAGAAAAATTATTAAAAGATGAATATATAGACAACCAAAAGCAAAAAGTCAACATCGACTCAAATCTTGCTATGCAAGGCTTAAGCGGTGGAGCGCAAGAGAGTATGCAAATGAGTATTGATTCAAAGTATCAATCTGCAAGAAATGAAATAATTGATTATTTTACAAGTAAATTAAATGAATTAATTGCAAAAAGAAATGAAGAAATAGCAAAACAAAACGCAAGCTATCAAAGTCAGCTCGCAAGCATTAATAGCGCTTATGCTACACCTGCTGCCACTACAAGAAGCACTAAAACTTACACCCCTACACCAGTAGCTCCTGTCATTAATTATGAAGATTTTTTTGGCTCGTTCACTGCGAAAAGCACGCCTATAAGAAAAAATTCTGGCTTAAGAAAATAAAGAATATGAATGAAACTGCATATTTATATATAGAAAAAGCGATGAAAATTAATGTTAAATACATAGTTTAGAAATATATATATAGTACAATGAATATGTAAACAGTTATATCATTTCATATATAATTGACAAAAAAATAGAGGTATGATAGCAAAGGAGGTTATAAGAATGACAAAGCGTGAAAGAGTTTTAAAAGCATTAGGAGATGAAAACAGATTAAAAATTATGGATCTTCTAAAAGAAGGCGAGTTGTGTGCAGGAGATATTTTAGAAAACTTAAATATCGGCCAATCCACACTATCTCATCACATGAAAATACTTTGTGATAGCGAAGTGATTTCAAGCAGAAAAGAAAGTAGATGGGTTTTCTACACAATAAACGGGGAAGTATTAGACAGCTTGACTCAAGACCTTGTTTCTTACAAACCTAACTAAAAGCTTTTAATAAATTTTTAAAATAAAAAAGGTATCATTAAGATACCTTTTTTATTGTTTATATTTTATTTTTTAATTAAAACAACGAAGGCTGCTGCTGTATCCTTTTCGTGAGTTAGAGATACAAAGGCTTTAACATTTAAATCATCTACGATTTTTAAAGCCTCGTTACTAAACTTAAAGTAAGGTGCTTTTTTACTATCTCTTAAAATTTGAACATCTTTTAAGTTAAAGCCAATAACGCCAGTGCCTAAGGCTTTTGAAAAAGCTTCTTTTGCAGCAAAGTTTGCAGCTAAAGAAGAATATTTGATTTTTTCTTTACAAAATAAAGCTACTTCATCTTCTCCATATACCTTTTTTATAAAGCTTTCGTTTTTACAGCTTTTTTCTATTCGTGAAACTGTTGTAATATCTATTCCTATACCGTACATTTTTACCGCCTTGTTAATATCGTTTTTATTATTATAGCAAATTTTAAAAAGGTATTGCAATCATTATATTTTAATAGTATAATAGAAAAGATAAATTCTGTGAATAAGAAAAGTAGGTTTATCTTTTTTTTGTAGAGAGTGCTTGGTAGCTGAAAAAGCATAAAAAAAGAAAATTGAAGTTCCCTTAGGAGAAGCGAGTTGAAATTAAGTAGGCTTTGCCGGTTTGCACCGTTATATGCACAAAGAGTGTTTGTAAAACAAAGCCTTATAAAACGAGTTTGGATAACAGGACTTTGCTAAAGCAAAAATTTGGGTGGTACCACGGAGACAATCTTCGTCCCTTTCATAGGGGCGAAGTTTTTTATTTGTCCCGATTAAATATATAAGGAGAAAAGAAATGAAACAACAATTAGAAAACATTAAATTATCAGCAAACGATGAAATTAAAAAAGCTGATAGTTTACAAGCATTAGATGAAATAAGAGTAAAAGTGCTTGGTAAAAAAGGCGAAGTGACAAATATTTTAAAACAAATGGGCTCACTGTCTAATGAAGAAAGACCTGTAATGGGTGCTTTGGCTAATGAGGTAAGAGAATTTTTAGAAAACGCAATACAAGAAAAATTAAAAGAAATTAAACAAGAAAACTTAAAAAAGGCTCTTTTAGAAGAAACTATTGATGTAACACTTCCTTCAAAAGAAGTATCTTTAGGTAAAAGACATCCTTTAAAACTTGCTTTAGATGAATTTAAAGAAGTGTTTTTAGGTATGGGCTTTGATGTAGTATCAGGGCCAGAAGTAGAGTATGATAAGTATAACTTTGAAATGCTTAATATGCCTAAAAGTCACCCTGCAAGAGATACTCAAGATACATTTTATATAACTGAAAACATCCTTCTTCGCACACAGACAAGCCCTATGCAAGTAAGGACAATGCTTGAGAGTGAATTACCTATTAGAGTTATCGTTCCAGGTAGGGTATATAGAGCTGATGAAATAGATGCAACTCACTCACCAGTATTCCATCAAATCGAAGGCTTAGTTGTAGATGAAAACATAACAATGGCAGACTTAAAAGGAACGCTTGAAGCCTTTGTTAAAAAAGTATATGGCGAAGAGACAAAAGTAAGATTTCGCCCTCACCACTTTGCTTATACAGAGCCGAGTGCTGAAATGGATATGACTTGCTTTAAATGTGGCGGTAAAGGCTGTAGGATGTGTAAAGGCGAGGGCTGGATTGAAATATTAGGCGCTGGCGTTGTTAGCCCTATTGTTTTAGAAGGCTGTGGAATAGATAGTAGTAAATACTCAGGCTTTGCCTTCGGTATGGGGCTTGAAAGATTAACTATGATGAAATACAACATTGATGATTTGCGTTTATTATACGAAAATGATATGCGCTTTTTATCACAGTTTTAAGGGGGATAATATTTATGAAAGTATCTTATAAATGGATAAAAGAGTATTGTGATATTGATGTAGATATACATACCTTTGCAAAGGATATGACTATGGCAGGGCAAAAAGTTGAAGTGTATGAAACTTTAGCTGATGAATGCAAAAATGTAGTTATAGGCAAAATCTTAGAAATTAACTCACATCCAAATGCGGATAAGTTAGTTGTTTGCAAAGTGGATATCAAAAAAGAAGTAGTGCAAATAGTAACAGGTGCAACAAACTTAAAAGTAGGCGATTTAGTACCAGCTGCTTTAGATGGTGCTATTCTTCCTTGTAAAAAACAAATAACTAAAACAGACTTTAGAGGCGTTGAAAGTAACGGTATGCTTTGCTCTTTAGAGGAGTTAAACTTAACTGAAAACGACTTTCCTAAAGCTGATAAAGATGGGATTTTAGTCTTAGATGAAGATTGCGAAATAGGAATGGATGCTACTGTTGCCTTAGGTCTTGATGACTATATGGTAGAATTTGAAATAACTCCAAACCGCCCTGACTGTTTAAGCGTTTCAGCTATTGCAAAAGAAGCAGCGGCTGTTTATAAAAAAGAATATAAATCACCTGAAGTTAGCTATCCAAAAGGTGAGGATGATATTAATAAATACTTATCCGTTGATATTAAAACAGAAAACTGCCAAAGATATACAGCTGGTATGATTAAAAATGTAAGAGTTAAAGAAAGCCCACAATGGCTAAGAGAAAGACTAAGAGTTTGCTCAGTTCGCCCTATTAATAATATAGTTGATATAACAAACTATGTTATGCTACTATTTGGTCTACCGATGCATGCCTTTGACTATAAATATGTAAATGGTGGCAAAATTAACATAAGACAAGCAAAGGATAATGAAACAATAGTAACACTTGATTCCCAAAACAGAAAATTAGATAGCAGTATGATGGTAATCGCTGATGAAAAAGAGCCTATCGCTATAGCTGGCGTTATGGGTGGTGAGTATTCAGGGGTATATGATGATACAAATATGGTTGTATTTGAAGCAGCTTGTTTTGAGGGCGTAAATGTTAGAAAAACATCAAAAGCAATTAATTTAAGAACAGAAGCCTCAGGCAAATTTGAAAAAGGCTTAAACCCTGATAAGGCATTAACTGCTTTATCTATGGCGCTTCATTTAGTAAAAGAGTTAGATGCAGGCGATGTAATTGAAGGGTATATTGATGTATATAAAGACAAAAGAAGCCCGAGAATTATTCCTTTAGAATGTGATAAAATAAATAAAATCTTAGGTACTGATTTACAAGATAAAGAAATTATTGACATTTTAAACAGACTTGATTTAAAAGTAAATGATGGTAAAGTAGTGATACCTACTGATAGATACGATATAGCAAAAAAAGAAGTAGTGCAGATGAATGACTTAGCAGAAGAAGTAGCAAGGATATACGGCTATGATAAACTGCCTTCAAGCATAATGAAAGGTATAGCAACAGCAAGACCTACACCTATGCAAACATTCACAACAAGGGCTGTTAATGCTCTATTAGGCTTTGGCTATTATGAAATAGAAACTTATTCTTTCTATTCTCCAAAAAACTTTGATTTACTAAACTTAGCGCAAGATAATATACTTCGCAATGCAGTAGTAATTTCAAATCCTTTAGGTGAAGATACTTCAATTATGAGAACAACAGCAGTAGCTTCAATGATGAATGTTGTACAAAGAAACTACAACTCAAGAATTGAAAGTGTAGACTTATTTGAAAATGCAACAGAATATACACCTACTACTATTGATGAATTGCCAATAGAAACAGCAAAATTCATCTTAGCTTCTTATGGTAAAGATAAAGACTTCTTTTACTTAAAAGGTGTAGTTGAAAAATTAATCACTTCATTCAATATAGAAAATATCGAATTTATAAAAAATGAAGAAGGGCAGATGTATCACCCAGGAAGATGTGCAGATATTTTAATTGACGGCATTAAAGTGGGCGTTATAGGGCAAATTCATCCAATCGTTTGCGAAAACTTAGATATGAAGACTGAAGTGTATGTAGCTGATTTAGATAGCGAAAAAATCTTTAACAGCATCAAAGGCGTTGTACAGTACGAACAACTAAGCCGTTTTCCAAGTATGAGCCGTGACTTAGCTTTAGTTTGCAAAAACGAAGTAACTAATGGACAAATTATAAAAGTGATAAAAGAAAGCTGTCCAAACTACTTAGAAAGTGTAAAATTATTCGATGTTTATACAGGCGCTCATATAGAGGAAGGCAAAAAAAGTATGGCGTACAACATCGTGTTAAGAGATAAACAACAAACTCTAACAGAAAAAATTGCACAAGAAGCAGTTGATACAATTTTAGATAATTTATCAAAAATCGACATTTTTCTAAGAGTCTAAGGATTATACTTGAAATATACACACTTTTAGGGTACAATAACAATAGACTATAAAAAAGTAGGAGGGTATAAAGGTATGATAGATAAAACCGCCGTATTTTCAATATATAATGAAAAAGACGATGAAATTAAGCAAATTTTACAAGAAGTGTATGAATCGCTTAAAGAAAAGGGGTATAACCCAATTAGCCAGCTCGTAGGATATATTTTATCAGAAGACCCAACATACATAACTACTCACCAAGGAGCGAGAAACAAGATTAGAAAACTTGACAGAGATGATATACTACAAAGTTTATTAAAAAATTATCTTGTTTAATTCTCCTATATAAAAAAGGAGGGTATTAAATGGAAAATCAAAAAACTTATAAGGGGCTTCCGATAGTAAGAAAAGGCGATGAAATATACTACGGACAGCCTGCGGATAAATATATAGTTTATCTAAAAGTTTTAAGCTATGAAGAAGTAGAAAACACTAAAGTGGCAGATAAGATACATGTATCTTTAATAGCTACAGATACAAGCCTTGATATAATGGAAAGAATGGTAAAACAAGGTATTAAAAACGGACTTTATAATGCACTTGATGCAGGTGCAGTATGGCTTAAATCAGCCTTAGCTGAAGAATAATTAAATCCCCTTGCTAAAATAGCAAGGGGATTTTTTTTATTCTTGTTTTAATTATAGGTCTTTGATATAATTATAGTAATAAAAAATTAAGGAGGGCATTACTATGCCATATATTAATGTAATAACAAATATCAGTGTAACAAAAGAGAAAAAAGACAGTTTAGCACAAATTTTAACACAGGGAATAGAAGTTATAAACGGAAAGAAAAAAGAGTCACTTTATTCTAAAATTGATGATAATAATAGCTTATATGTAGCAGGAGATACCACGGAGCCGAATGCAATGGTAACTATTGATTTTTATAACTATGTTGATAGCGAAGGTATTTCAAAATACTGCAATTTAATAAATGAGGCTTTAGAAAAAGAGTTAAACATATCAAGAAATAGAACTTTTATAAGCGTTACTGAATGCCGTCACTGGGGTACACAAAAAGGCTGTATGACAGCTTTTGAAGTTTAAAAATAGCGTAAAAAATAAAAAAATGCGATATTTTATAATGGAAATTTTTTCAATTAATGTATAAAAGCTTTTTATTATATTCATACTATTACTATCTAAAAGAAAGGAGTTAATAGTATGGATATTAAAAGAGGCGAAATTTTCTATGCCGATTTAAGTCCTGTAATTGGCTGTGAGCAAGGTGGTACTCGCCCTGTGGTGATAGTACAAAATGACTTAGGCAATAAGCATTCGCCCACAGTTATAGCAGCAGCGATAACTTCAAAGCAAGATAAATCAGCTTTTCCAACTCATATACTTATTAAAGGAGAGCGCTGTGGCCTTGCAAAAGACAGCGTGGTACTTCTTGAACAAATTAGAACAATAGACAAACAAAGGCTAAAAGAAAAAACAGGGCAATTAGATAATGAAGAAATAGATAAAATAAATAAAGCGCTTAATATTAGCTTTGGTTTGCAGTCGTATTAATATAATAAAAAACAGATAGTAAAATACTATCTGTTTTTTTATTTATTATTTCTTTTCAGGGATTATAGGTAGGATATCATTAGGTGTTGGGCAAGTATAGCCATTAGGTACGCTTTGCTTATATTCTTTTTTAGCATCAAGAATGATTTGTGGATTTTTAATAGCTTTAATAGCTGTTAGCGCCATAACCTTTGCAGCGTGCACTGTTCCTTTATGAGCTAAAACTGAGGCACTTTGTCCTGTTAATTGCCATGAGTGCCCTGGTGTTCCTATTGCATAGCAAGTAACATTACACTGAGCAGTAGGTACACAGTAGCTTACATCGCCTACATCAGTAGAGCCAGGTAAGGCTACATCAGGGTTATGCTTATAAGGTGCAACGGCATTGTCTAAATAAATATCATCGTATGCAAAAGCTGGTTTATTGTTATTTAAAGCAACTACTTTTTGAGCTTCTTTTATTTGTGCCTCTGGGATGTGTTTTAAGTAATTCTTTGCTAAAAGTATATCGCTATCTGTGTAATCAACAGCTCCAAGCTCTTGGAATGTTTCCTGCATAAGATTTGATAAAACAGCATTCGGTACATAGTCAGATAGGCCATCAGCTATTGTTATTTTTACACTTGTGCCAGTCATTAAAGCTGCACCTTTTGCGATATCATACACTCTATCAGCGATTTCAAACATTTGAGAAACCTTAGGAGCTCTTACAAAATAATAAGAATGAGCATAATCTTGAACAACATTAGGAGCCTTTGTTCCTGCATCAATATATGAATAATGAATTCTTGCAGTTGGAATAATATGCTCTCTTAAATAGTTTACGCCAACATTCATAAGTTCTGCTGCATCTAAGGCGCTTCTGCCTAAATGTGGGCTTGCTGCTGCGTGGCTTGTAAGACCTGTAAACTCAAAATTAATACTTAAATTTGCTAAAGTGCCTGTTCCCATTACAGCATTGTCATCGCCTGGATGCCAAGTTAAACAAATATCAAGCTCATCAAAAAGTCCGCTACGAGCCATAAATACTTTACCACTTCCGTTTTCTTCACCTGGGCAGCCATAGTAATAGACACTTACAGCCATATCATTTTCTTGTGCGTATTTTTTTAAAGCAACAGCAGCACCGTAAGCGCCAGCGCCTAAGCTATTATGACCACAGCCATGTCCGCATTTTGTGTTGCCTGTTGTAGGTGTTTTTTTATCAAAACTACCCTTTTCTTGCATTACACCTTCAAGGGCATCATACTCGCCTAAAAAGCCTACTTTATGTCCGCCATTTTCCCATTTAGCTACAAAGGCAGTAGGGATATCGCTAACGCCACTTTCAATAGTAAAGCCTTCTTTTTCTAAGTAAGTTTCTAAGATTTTAGCACTTTCATATTCTTCAAAATATGTTTCAGCAGCTTCCCAGATTTTATCATTGATTAATATAACATCATCTTGTATGCTGTCTAAAATATCGTGTATTTTTTTAATATCGCTCATTTTTATATCTCCTCATTTTATAATTATACAGCTATTATACATCAAAATAGAATAAAGTCAAGCATTATTCAATAAATATGCAATATTATGTATAATTATTAATGTTTATGCAGGTTTTTCATTTCTTTGAGCTCTGTATTTCTTTTGAGTGGCAAGGCCTCCTCTTATATGCCTTTCGCTTTTATTTTTTTGTAATACGATGTTTACCTTTTTGTAAAGAGTTAGGTTTTCAGCTTTTAATTTAGTGGTTAAGTCTTTATGTACAGTGCTTTTAGAGATATTAAAAATCTTTGCAGCGCCCCTTACAGTATCTTTTGAATTTATTATGTATAAGGCAATAGCTTCGCTTCTTGTAAGACCGTTATCTTGATAGTTTTTATAATTCATAGTTTGCATCCTTTAATATAATTTTATTAATTTATATTCTTTTTATAAAAAAAATAGACCTTAAAGAAAACAAGCTATATTTTATAGATGTTTTAATATTATATACTATATATAATGTAAAATCATATAAAGGTTGCTTTGTAAAAATGCTTTACATAAACTTTACAAAACTATACTTTGGGATTTTACAAACAAGAGTTAGAATGAATATCGTACTCGAAACAAGTGAGTAGAAAAAATACAAATTTTAAAATTATTAAACTAAAAAGGAAATTGAAAAAATGAAAAAATTTTTATCACTATTATTAGCATCAGCTATGTTAGTTAGCTTAACAGCTTGCTCAACAGACGAAGGCTCAACAGACGAAGGCTCAACAGATGAAGGAACAACACTAAGCACAATCACAGTTATCACTCGTGAAGATGGTTCAGGTACTCGTGGCGCGTTCGTAGAAATCACAGGCGTTGACAGTGGCGACGGCGATATGACAACTTTAGACGCTATCGTTCAAGACGGTACAGGTAAAGTTATGACAGCAGTAGCAGCAGATCCATCAGCTATCGGTTACATCTCATTAGGCTCATTAAATGATACAGTTAAAGCAGTAGCAGTAGACGGAGTTAGCCCATCAACACAGGCTATCAACGATGGCTCTTACAAAGTAGCAAGACCTTTTAACCTTGCAACAAAAACAGGCGAAGAATTAGATCCTTTAACAGCTGACTTTATTAATTACTTATTTACACAACAAGCTCAAAGCATAGTAGAAGCTGAAGGCTTTATCGCAGTAGAAGCTACAACACAAGACTACACTTCTTCTCAAGTGGAAGGCACAATCACAGTAGGCGGTTCTACTTCAGTAAGCCCATTAATGGAAGTATTAGTTGAAGATTACAAAACATTAAATCCAAACGCTACAATCAACATCGAAGCTTTAGGCTCATCAGCTGGTATGGAAGGTGCAATGAATGGAACATTCCAATTAGGTATGGCAAGCCGTGAATTAAAAGATTCAGAAAAAGCAGAATTAACACCATATGTTTTAGCAATGGACGGTATCGCAGTAGTAGTAAACAATGAAAACCCATTAGAAAACATCACAATGGAACAATTAATGAATGTTTACATCGGCGAAGTTAGCGATTATTCTGAATTAGGATAATTTTTTAAGAAAAAATAAGATGGCTAATATTAAGATATTAGCCATTTTTTTCAATAATCGGAGGAAAAATGTTAAAAGAAAAAGGCAAAGAAAAGGTATACGAAGCGGTATTTTTAGCCATAGCTACTATATCTATTTTATGTGTTTTAGTAATCTGTATTTTCTTGTTTTCAAGAGGACTTCCTGCTATGGCAGAAATAGGCTTTTTTGATTTTATATTAGGAACAGAATGGCGACCAACACGCCAAACTAATCCACAGTTTGGAATACTATCAATGATAGTAGGTAGTATTTATATAACAATAGGAGCTATTTTAGTAGGTGTTCCAATAGGTATACTAACAGCAGTTTACATAACTCAGTACTGCCCTAAAAAAGTGTATAAATTCTTAAAACCAACTATTGAATTAATGGCAGGTATTCCATCTATAATTTACGGATTTTTCGGTATGCAAATATTAGTGCCCTTAATAAGAGATTCATTTAACTGGCTAAGTGGGCTAACAAATTTAAGTATGTTTAAAACAACAGGGCAAACTATCCTAACTGCCTCTATTTTATTAGGCGTTATGATACTGCCTACTATAATAAATTTAAGCGAAAGTGCAATTAGAGCTGTTCCTGAGTATTATTATGAGGGTGCAAGAGCCTTAGGTGCAAGTCATGAAAATGCTACTTTTAAAGTGGTATTGCCAGCGGCAAAGTCAGGTATATTAGCTTCTATAGTTTTAGGTATAGGCAGGGCAATAGGTGAGACTATGGCTGTAATTATGGTAGCTGGTAATCAGCCAAGATTAACTTCAAACATCTTAGAAGGCATAAGGACGATGACAGCGAATGTGGTTATTGAAATGAAGTATGCAGCAGACTTACACCAAGATGCACTAATCGCAACAGGCGTTGTATTATTTGTATTTATTTTAATAATCAATTTATCTTTTGCCGTTTTAAAAAGAAGGGTGGATAAATAATGAAAATTAAATTAAATCCTTTAAAAATATTAGTTCACACAGCGGCACTTTTCACTTTTTTGATAGTAATTTTTATAATAATATATATATTAGCAAATGGTATGCCCCAAATTATACAAGAAGTAACAAAATTAATAAGTGGGCAAGATTCAATGTTTTCTTTAGAGTATTCAAGTAAGAATGTATCATTAATGCCTGCAGTTTTTAATACTGTGTTGATGATAGCAATATCAATTACAATTTCATCAATTTTAGGAATTGCAACAGCTATTTACTTAGTAGAATATGCAAAATCCGATAATAAAATTGTTGAAGTAGTGCGACTTACTTCAGAAACTTTAGCAGGTATTCCATCAATAGTTTATGGCTTGTTTGGCTGGATATTCTTTGTAATTTATGTAGGGCTTGGCTTTTCTTTAATTTCAGGTATACTGACAATTTCAATAATGATACTGCCTTTAATTATCCGCTCAACAGAAGAAGCCCTAAAGGCTGTACCGCAAAGTTATAGAGAGGCAAGCTATGGTTTAGGCGCTGCAAAGTTAAGGACAATTTTTGTTATAGTCCTACCTGCGGCAACAAACGGAATTTTAGCAGGCGTTATCTTAGCGATAGGTAGAATAGTAGGGGAGACTGCCGCTTTATTATACACCTCAGGTACAACCTCAAACTATGCTGCAAACATCACACAGGCAGGGGGCAGAACTCTTTCTGTACATATGTATATGCTTACAGGTGAGGGCACTCACTTCCCACAGGCCTATGCAACAGCTGCTATATTATTAGTAGTGATAATAGGAATAAATTTTTTATCAACATTCCTTGCAAAGCAGTTAACGAAAGGAAACAAATAAATGAAATTACAAATAAATGACGCAAACTTATTCTACTCTGATTTTCAAGCGTTAAAAAATATAAATTTAAGTATACCAGAGAAAAAAATCACAGCCTTTATAGGCCCTTCTGGCTGCGGAAAATCCACTTTATTAAAAAGTTTAAATAGGATGAATGATTTAATTGAAGGCTGTAAAATAACAGGTGATTTTTTACTTGACGGCCAAAATATCTATGGCGATATTGATACAAATATATTAAGAAAAAGAGTTGGTATGGTATTTCAAAAGCCAAATCCATTTCCGATGAGTATATACAATAACATCGCATACGGCCCAAGAACTCATGGGATTACTCAAAAAGCGCAGTTAGATAAAATAGTGCAAGAATCCTTAGAAGATGCAGCTATCTGGGATGAAGTTAAAGACAGATTACACAAACCAGCCTTAGGTCTTTCAGGTGGACAGCAACAAAGGATTTGTATAGCAAGAGCCTTAGCAGTAAACCCTGAAATCTTACTAATGGATGAGCCTACAAGCGCCTTAGATCCTATCTCAACTTCAAAAATTGAAGAACTTGCATTATCCCTAAAAGAGAAGTATACTATTGTTATAGTAACTCATAATATGCAACAAGCAGTGAGAATTTCAGATTATACAGCGTTCTTTTTATTAGGTGAAATGGTAGAGCATGCCCCAACTGAGGAATTGTTCACAAACCCTAAAGATAAAAGATGCGAAGATTATATAACAGGAAGGTTTGGATAAAAATGAGTGTAAGAAACAATTTTGAAAGACAGCTACTAACCCTTAACACAAAGCTTGTAGAAATGGCAACTTTAATTGAAAATGCTATTGAGTGTGCCACTACAGCACTTGAAATTGGCGATAAACAAAAGGCGCAAGATGCAATAAATTTTGAAAAAGAAATAGACTTAAGAGAAAAAGAAATACAAAACCTATGCTTAAAATTATTACTACAACAACAGCCAGTAGCAAAGGATTTAAGACAGATTTCAGCTGCTTTAAAAATGATTACTGACATGGAGAGAATAGGAGACCAAGCAAGGGATATTAGCGAAATTTTCCTAAGTAGTGAAAATAATATTCAAATTATGTCAGATGGCTATATAAAAAATATGTCAAAAGCTACTATTACTATGGTGCATAATGTTGTAGACGCCTTTATTAATAAAGATTTAGAATTAGCTCAAAGTGTACTAACTTATGATGATGTAATGGATGATTTATACAATAAAACTAAACTTCATTTAGTTGATTTAATTAAAAAGCATGAGTATGAAGAAGCCACTATTGACCTATTAAGTATTGCAAAGTATTTTGAAAGAATTGGTGACCATGCAACTAACATCGCTGAGTGGGTAATTTACTCAATTACAGGCGAGCATAATTCAATTTAAGGAGTGTATTATGAAAATTTGGTGCGTAGAAGATGATGAGAATATAAATAATCTTGTTACTTATGCCCTTGAATCAAATGGATTTAAAAGCACTGGCTTTACTAAAAGCGAAGACTTTTTAGAAGCTATAAAAACCGATACTCCCGATATGTGTATTTTAGATATAATGCTACCTAATATTGACGGAGTACAGCTACTTGAATTTTTAAGAAAAAACAGCAGTACAAAAAATGTACCTGTAATTATGCTCACTGCAAAAACTTCTGAAATAGATAAAGTAAAAGCCCTTGATTTAGGAGCTGATGACTATGTTTCAAAGCCTTTTGGAATAATGGAACTTCTCTCAAGAGTAAAGGCTGTTTTTAGAAGAGTTAGTGATGATAATAAAGCAAGTAGCATTTCTTTTAAAGGCGTTACTATTTACCACCAGCAAAGAAAGGTAGTAGTAGAAGATGAGGAAGTAGAGCTTACGCTAAAAGAATACAATATGCTGTATTTATTTTTAAGTAATACAAATCAAGTCTTTACAAGAAAGCAATTAATGGATAAGGTATGGGGCGATAGCTATGTTGGCGAAAGTCGCACTATTGATATGCATGTAAAAACTTTAAGACAAAAGCTTAAAACTTCAGCCAATGTGATTAAAACAGTAAGAGGCGTTGGTTATAAAGCAGAATAACAGGGGTTAAAATA
This sequence comes from uncultured Oscillospiraceae bacterium, assembly GCA_964369975.1. Taxonomy (GTDB): domain Bacteria; phylum Bacillota; class Clostridia; order Oscillospirales; family Ruminococcaceae; genus RGIG3102. Next base: position 38,106 of record CAYJFZ010000005.1, on the reverse strand, counting down.
TGAAAAAAAAGATAGTCAAAAGTAGTGTTATAGTTGCTTTTGTAGCAGCTATATTAAGCATTGCACTAAGTACGATGATTTATTTTAATACTTTTGAAAATACAATGTTTACACAATCAAAAACTCAAGTAAGTTTGTTAGTAGAGCTCTTAGAAGGCTTACATGATGAAGAAATTATAGATAAATTAAACGAGGCAAAGTTTGATATTGATGCAAGGATTACATACATTGATATAACAGGGAATGTGTTGTATGATACTGATTTTGATGCACAAACTATGGATAATCACATCGACAGACAAGAAGTAAAAGATGCTATAAATTCAAATTTTGGCCAGTCTCAAAGATACTCAGATACAGCCAATAAAACTATTTATTACTCAGCTTTTCACATTGAGGGCGAGGGGATAATAAGAGTGGGCGTTTATGCACAGGATTTATTCACTACTTTAATAGGCGATAACATTCTTGTAATGATTTTATTTATCGCTATGATACTCGCTGTGTGTTATTTTATATCTGATAAGACTACAAAAAGAGTAGTAGATGTAGTAACAGGCTTTGATGTAGAAACAGGAAAAGGTGAAATATATGAAGAACTATCTTCATTTATTTTAAAAATCAATACGCAAAATAGCATAATAAATAATCAAATAGAGTATATAGCCTTAGAAAGAGATAAGTTACAAAATGTGTTTTTAAATATCCAAGAGGGTATAGTAGTTTGTGATAGAGATGGCATTATTGAGCAAATTAATAATGAGAGTAAAACAGTATTTAATATAAAAGATATAAATGTACATTTCTCAAATCAAATAAGAAATCCAGAGCTTCAAAAAGCAATGACACTTGCCTTAGAAGGAAAAAGGCAAGAAGGTATAATGCAGTATCAATCAAAGTATTATCAATATACAATAGGCCCGAATATTAAAGATGGCTACATCCAAGGGGCTATTTTAATAACTTTAGACATTACTGTGCAAATGCAAAACCAAAACACAAGAAAGCAGTTTGCTGATAATGTAACTCACGAATTAAAAACCCCCTTAACAAGCATCTTAGGTTATGCACAATTAATAAACCAAGGAATGGCTAAAAAAGATGACATCCTACCTTTTGCACAAATCATCGAGCAAAACGCTCAAAGGCTATTAGAGATGATAGATGATATTATTAAATTATCTGCAATAGAAGATGGAAAACTAATGAATTTAGAAGATGTTGATGTAAAAAAAGTGCTTTGCAATGTGATAGATGAATTCACTCTTGCAGCAAAAAATAAAAATATCAAAATTAGTTTCAAAGCCTGTGAGGCTGTTATAAAAGCAGACGAGGGTTATCTATACGACATAACTCGAAATTTAATTAGTAATGCTGTAAAATATAATAAAGAAAAGGGCGAGGTAAGTATAGCCTTAACTGAAGATGAAAAAACAGTAACAGTATTAATTAGCGATACAGGAATAGGTATAGCGCAAAAAGATATTGATAAGATTTTTGAAAGGTTTTATGTATCAGACACATCAAGAAATAAAAATATTTCTTCTTCTGGGCTTGGCCTTAGCATTGTAAAACATGCGCTAGAAGCGATAAACGGTAAAATAACAGTTACTTCATCAGAAAATGAAGGAACGACTTTTAAAATTGAATTTATAAAGTAAAAAATAAAAAAACTTCACTATCAATAGTGAAGTTTTTTATTATTAATATGCTTTATAAATAGTGACAGTATCATCATTGAATACCTTTAAAAGAGCTTCTAATTGCTGAGTATCCCCTTCAAATTGCGAAGAATAAACAATGTACATAATATTATTATCTTTACATAAAGCGATAATATCTTCTAAGGAAGTGTCTTTTGAGAATATAGTATTTATTACAGAATACCTATGCCCGATGATGTCAATACTTACGCCCATATTAGATAAGGTGTACTTATGCCCCTCCATATAGCTTTGCATACCAGAAAAGGCTGTGTAAACATTAGATAAGCCCTCGCTTGCGCCTGTATGAGTTCTGTTAGTGATGAACATTGCGTTTTCTTCATTTACACCTTTTAAGTATTCACCAGCTAACTCATCTTCAGCTTTTACGATATAAGGGTAAGGGTATTTTTGAATTATATCATGATTGTATAATACTTGTCTTAGCCCAGAACCTGTAAAGTTTAGATAAAAGAATATACTTGTTAAAAGGCTTAATATTAATAAGATATATAAAGGTGCGTTTTTAATATTGAGCTTTTTAAACTCAAATTTATCCACAGCCACTAATGTGATAAAGAAAAAGGCGATATAGAAAAAGTAAACTTGGCTATATGCTTCGTGGTATGAAAAAAAGTATGCTATCATACCGCCTATTCCCACAGCATAAGAAAATAAATTTAAGTATGATAAATTTTTATAAGAAAAAACACTTTTAAAAGCATTAAAAATAAAAATAGTAAAAGTGAAAGGCATCATACAAAAAGTCTGAAAAAGCATAAAAAACGGCAGGATTAAAAAGTAAATAGAATTATGAGTTATCCATAGATTTTTTACATAGTTTGAAAAGTAGCTAAGCTCTATTGTATAAGAAAAACTAAAGCCCGTTGATACATTTGCACCAGAAGAAAAGCCTATAGTATATAGCCATAAAAATCCAAGGGATAAGCCTAAAGTAAAAAGCACTTCTTTTAAAATGAATTTTCCTTGTAAAAATCTTGCAACTAAACAAGCTACTAAAGCAATAGCGACAATTGCAGCTATTGGCGACTTTGAGTAAGTGAGGAGTATAAAGCTACCAACTAAAACAAAAAAATAGCCGATGTTTAATTTATACTCATTTTCTGTTAATGTAATAAAAAGTAAAATAAATACACATAAGAATATTAATGCGACACACATGCTGTTTACATTAGTTAAAACAGCAGATAAGAAGTTATGCCCAAATAAACTTTGCCCTGTTAAAAATACCTTATGCAAACTTAAGCAAGATAAAAAGAATAAACAAAGGATGAAAATATTTGATTTTTGTATGGAGTTATATATATTTTTTGTGAATAGATATAAAGTGATAATTAAGCTAAATAAAAACACTAACTGCGAATAAAAGCCAATAATATTATAGCTTGATATACCACTTAAATAAGAAAAAGCGCTAACTAATAACTCTGTTAAATAATGATATTTTAGCCTTACATCAAAAAATCTTATATCAATAGGAGGAAAGTTAAGTTTAAAACTTTCTGCATTGCCTACATTCCATAAAAAATCTTGGCCCAAATTTATTTCTCCCACTACTGTCGGGTGAGCGTTTTTGCTTACACCCATAAAAGCATAAACAAATATCAAAGCGCTGAAAATAAAAAATAAAAAGATAAATTGAGTTTTGTCTATTTTTTTAAATTTTGAGATATAGTCTTCCTTTATTAAAATATAAACAGCACTAAAAACAGCTAAAGCTATTAAAGTATACATTAAAATATGAAGACTTAAGCGCACACTAATAGCGTATATAATACCTAAAAATCCACAGCCAAAAGTGAATACTAAAGGGTATTCAAAATCTTTTATATACTTTTCTATTTTAAAAATTTTATATAGTACAAATCCAGGAGCTAAAATGCTAAAAATAAAGCAAATTATAAATAAGAATACCTCTAAAATACTACCCCCACTTATTTGAGTGATGAAAAGGTAGACACTTAAAAATAGTATACTTAAAAATATTTTTGCTTTATTAAATTTTTCGTATAGGTAGCTCATATATATCTCCCGAACTGATAATTTAAACATTATAATGCAAGGTATTATACCATAAAATACGAAATAAAGCAAAAAAACAAGGCTGTAGGGGAACAGCCTTGCCTTTAGGAGAATATTAATGTATAAAACACTTAAAGTGAAGTTAGTATCGTTTAGCTTTTGTAAGCTATGATTTAATTATAATCTTAAAAGGTGAAAAACTTTTGTATTCCATTTGAAAAAACAGTGAAACATAAATTATACACAAGTTAAGATTTATAGTATATTTTTACTTCTTTTAGATAAAATATTAAAAAGAGGTGAGCTTATGTCAACTTATAAAGATATGTATTATCATTTATTAAAAGAAAGCGAAAAGGCACTTAATATAATAATAAATGCACAAAAAGAATGTGAAGAATTGTATTTAGAAGAAAAAAAGGATAATTTTTCTATTTTTAAAAGAGATTAAAAGAAAAAACAAGGCGGGGCGAGCCTTGTTTTTTCAGGAGAAATAAAATAATGTATAAAACACTTTTAAGTTAAATAACTTTTATCACTTATAAGTATATAGATAAGTAGTGAAAAAAAGTTGATTAAATATTTAACTCAAAATTAATAAATTGTTTTTATTTTATGAACAAAAAAAGAAACGATGGCTTCATCGTTTCTTTTTAATTAATTTAAAATATAAATATTAACTTCGTTTTTCCAGTTTAGTTTACTTTCTTCATATGTTTCATAGAATAAGTCAACTCCTATTATACCCTCCATTAAGGCAGTACCTGTATCAGTTGCAATAGCAAAGCCATAAATGAATTCGCCATCAGGGCTTGTGATATAAAGTTGTGAGCCATAAGGGATGATGTTAGGGTTTACAGCCACTGAGCCGTAAAATAAGCCAAGGCCAGAGGAGCCTTTACCTGTAGCTGAATAGTATCCGGTAGCAGCTACTGATGAAATTACGCTTGTGTAGCTTGATGGTACATTATTTACTATTGTTATGCCCTCAGGTGCAGGTAGAGGAGAAATAGCCGTGTGTGAATATGATAAAACTAATTCACTAACAGGCTTTGTTACTACTTCTACATTGCTAACTAAAGCATAGTCAAGTTCTCCGTCTACATATCTCTCACGATAAGTTACAAGATTTTCACCATCTTGCCCGTCTACTAAAACATAAGAGCTGTTTTTAAATCTAAAAATTAAACTACTTGATTTGTATTCTGTTTCGTAAGGTACTACTTCGTTGTACTGATTATCTTGGTATTCCACTCTGTATACTCTTATACTATCACCAGAAGTTATTGGTGTGTTTAAAGAGGGAGTAGTAAAGTCATCTTCATCTAAAGTTATTCCAGCTTGGGTTAAACAGTCGCTAACTGTTCCTTGAGAAAATAAAATTGTTTGCGTTTGTCCGTCTGCTGTTATATCCACCTCAAACGCTCTTGATATAGTCATATTTGCCACAGAGTCGTTATAGGAAGTATAAAGCACTACATCATTTTCGCTAACAGTTTTGTTAGCTAAGGATAATATATGTTCTTGTGTGTTAAAAATGCTTACCACTGTTAAATCTTCTTCATTGTCATTTACATGAACGATATTTAATGAGTGGACAATTAAACCTATTAGAGTAAACATAATAAAGCTAAAAGCTAAAGACGCGTAAACTCTTACAGGCGCATTAGTAATTGCTTGTAAAAATTTTTTAAAAGTTTTCTTCATTCAATCTCCTTAATTCATAAAGTTTGTAATTTATAATATTTTAAGTTAAAGCAAATAGTAAATTTTTGACAGGCTTATTATAACACTTATCACTCAAACTGTCAAAAAAAATCGCCTTTTTTTGTCATTATGCACAAAAAGTAGTGCAAAAAAGACTTTTATCGAGCGCTTAAAGGGCAAAACTCAAGCCTTTTTTTATGCAAATCATATAATTGCAATAAATAAATATAAGCCTAAAACATAAAAAAGCAGTATTTATCGCAAGTATACGCATAAAAAGTGAAGAAAAAAAGAAAAAAGTGCAGTAAAAACTTACTGCACTTTTTGACTTATTTAGTTTTTATTTTGATATTATTTATGAATGTTAATTTTAGCGTTTAAGTATAAGAGGTATTAATAACTATATTATTAAGTATTAAACATAGCTTATAAAAAAGATTTTATTTCTTTTATTTTGCCTTCTTTTGTAAACACCCTTGCTTCTCTTTTGTTAATCCCGCAGGTGATACTTCCACAGGTAGTGTTTAGTTTTTTTGCTACTGATTCTATGCTTGCCTCACCCTTGCCGCCTAAAACGATAACTTCATCGCCTATTTTAATATTTTCGCCATTAGTTATATCAACCATTATCTGGTCCATACAAATCCTACCTACTACTTTAAAAAGCTTGCCATTAATTTCTACATGGTGGTCTTTACTTGAAAGCGCCCTTGGAAGACCGTCTGCATAGCCACAACAAATAGTGGCAAGAGTTATATCTTCATTTGCAGTATAAGCTAAAGAGTAGCCTATGTGACTTCCTTTTTTTACTGGCTTAATATGAGTGATAATTGATTTTAGCTTTAAAGCTGGGATTATATTATCAAAAGGAACAGTATCAGAAGGTGGATATCCATACAAAATACAGCCAGGGCGAATAGCATTAAAATTATTATTTAGCCCCCTTGCTATGCCTCCTGAGTTTTGCCCGTGAATATAAGTGAAGCAAAAATCATTAGCTTTTAAAAATTCTACTGCTTCATTAAATAAAGTAATTTGCATATCAGTGTATTTTATATCGTAGTCATCGCTTGAGTCAGCTGATGCAAAATGAGTGAAAACCCCTGTAAAATTTAAGTTTTTAAATTGCTTTAAAGCTAATAAGTCTTTAAAAGCGTTTTCTTTATCATTAATAACATCAAAGCCTAAGCGAGCCATACCAGTATCAAGTTTTATATGGCAGTCGATAACTTCATTAGCATTTTCATTTAAAGCCTTTGCATACTCTAAGCTAAAAACATTTTGCGTTAAATTATTTTCACTTAGCTTTTGTGCAAACGCACTTTGAGTATAGCCTAAAATTAATATGGGCTTTTTTATGTTATTTTTTCTAAGTTCTAAGGCTTCATCTAAACTTGCAACACTTAAAGCTAAAACATCTAAGTCTTGATAAATTTTACTTATAAAAGGGGAGTTATGCCCATAAGCGTCAGCCTTTACTGTTGCAATAATAGGAAGGAGGGCGTAGTTTTTTATTGTATTATAATTATGAATAATACTATCTATACTAATTTCACACCAGCAATGTTTTTCAAAGTTTGTCATATACACCTCTATTATTTATCTTTTTTTATGCCCCAGCCGTCTAAGTTTTTATTTTGAAAAGCAGTTAGGGACTTTCTTCTAAAAAACGGATCTTCTTTGCTTTTTTGATTTACAAATTCTTTCATATTCTGGCGATTTGTAATTCCATCTACCTTACATTCTGATTTTACAATAGGGATATTTAATTGCTTTTGCGCTCTTATTACATCGCTCTCACAAGCAAGGGCAAAAGGGCGTATCATTGTAATGTCTTTTATAGAAAGATAGGTAAGGGGAGAAAAAGTGCCTATCCTACCCTCATTCCATAAATTCATATAAAAAGTCTCAATAGCATCATCTAAATGATGGCCTAAGGCTATTTTGTTACAGCCAAGCTCTAAGGTTAAATCGTGTAAGGCGCCCCTTCTCATTCTTGCACATAAAGAACAAGGATTCGCCTCTTTTCTCTCATCAAAAATTATAGTACCTATATCGCTTCTTTTAATATGGTATTCTATATTATGCTCTTTAAATAAATTTTCGATTATAGAAAAATCAGTATCATCTTTTGAAAAGCGAGGGTCGATAGTAATAGCTATTATATCAAAATTAATCCCAAGATACCTTCTTACTTGATTTAGCGATAAAGCTAAAAGTACGCTGTCTTTTCCGCCTGATACAGCCACAGCTATCTTATCGTTTTCTTGTATCATATCGTATTGCATTATAGCTTTTCTTACAAGCCCTGATAATTTTTGAAAATAGTTTGGCATAACTTCCCCTTTAATATATGTATTATTAATCTCTTTATTTTATAAATCTTTTTATAGTATATGCCATTTTTTTTATTATTTCAAGTGTAATTTTGTAAATTAGAAGTATAGAAAAACAAAGAAAAACAGAGCAAAACACACAAAAAGAAAAGAAAAATCGCAATAGGTGAAAATTTAGCTAAAAAAGTGTTGACTTTTATAGCCAAAGTAAGTATACTAATACTACACCCTTTAGAGGGTTTTTAATTTTGTTATTAAGTTAGAGATATATTAACTTAAAAATTTACAGGAGGATATTATGAGTACTTATTTACAAAAACCAAAAGAAGTAGAGCGTAAATGGTATATACTTGATGCTGCAGGCAAACCATTAGGTCGTGTTGCTGCAAGAGCTGCTGACTTATTAAGAGGCAAAGGCAAAGTAACTTACACACCACATGTTGATGGCGGCGATCATGTTATTATCATTAACTGCGATAAAGCAGTTTTAACAGGCTCAAAATTAGATAACAAATACTACTATCGTCACACAGGCTGGATAGGTGGCTTAAAAGCTGTTAACTACAAAACATTAATGGCTACAAACTCACCAAAGGCTATGATGCTTGCTGTTAAAGGTATGATCCCATCAAATACAATGGGCGCTAAAGCATTAACAAGACTTAGAGTATACAAAGGCGAACAACACGAAAACCAAGCTCAAAAACCAGAAGCTCTTGAGTTTTAATTTAGAAGGAGGATAATGATTATGTACGAAACAAAAGCATATTTTTATGGAACAGGTCGTCGTAAATCTTCCGTTGCAAGAGTAAGAGTTTACAGCGGTAGCGGTAAAATTACAGTTAATGGTAGAGATATTGATGATTACTTCGGTTTAGAAACACTAAAAATGATAGTGAGACAACCGATGGTTCTAACACAAACAACAGATAAATTTGATTTAGCTATAAATGTTAAAGGTGGCGGTGTGTCAGGACAAGCTGGCGCAATAAGACACGGTTTATCAAGAGCGTTATTACAATACGATGAAAATTTACGCCCTGAAATCAAAAAAGCAGGCTTCTTAACAAGAGACCCAAGAATGAAAGAAAGAAAAAAATACGGTCTAAAAGCTGCTCGTCGTGCACCGCAATTCTCAAAAAGATAATTTCTTTTTTGGATATTCAAAAGACTTCCTATATAGGGAGTCTTTTTTTATTATAAGAGAATTGCTCAACGGAGCAAAACATAGTCGAATTTATAAAAAAGCTAAAGCAATTTTAAAATTCTCTTTGTTTTGCACAGTCATCCGCTTCGCTACTTCTGCCACTGGCAGCGCTCAGCTACTTCCCAATTCTCAAAAAGATAATATTTTATTTATCAATTTTAAAGACTTCCTATATAGGGAGTCTTTTTTTATTATAAGAGAATTGCTCTACGGAGCAAAACATAGTCGAATTTATAAAAAAGCTAAAGCAATTTTAAAATTCTCTTTGTTTTGCACAGTCATCCGCTTCGCTACTTCTGCCACTGGCAGCGCTCAGCTACTTCCCAATTCTCAAAAAGATAATATTTTATTTATCAATTTTAAAGACTTCCTGTATAGGGAGTCTTTTTTATGCAAGAATAGACAAACTTGATATATTAGATTTATTGTTATATAATTATAGGAAAAGTATAAAAGGATGGTAAAATTATGTGGTTTGTATTTGGAATGGGTGCTATGATAACAGCAGGTATAAATTTATATTTGTGGATTAAGGCAAAAAATCCAGAAATTTTTAGATTTATTAGCATATCTTTAACAGCTCTAACACTCGCAGCAGTTAATATGATGAACGCAGAATGGGTTAAAGTAGGAGATTGGGGCGCTTTAATAGATGTTGTTCTACCTACAGCTGGGATTTTCTTTAGCTTAGTTGTAATTTCTATACTACTAAATGGAATAACTCTTATAAAAAGAAAATGAATTTTAATACAGTATAATATATTAACAAAAACTCTCATTTAAAGTATAAATGAGAGTTTTATTTATTAAGTATTAATTTGTTAGCCAATAAAGACTTGCTATGAAAATGAATAGGATAGTAGCACTGGAAGCTATGATAGATATAATGTTAGTAGTCTTTTGGTCAATTTGGTAGTTTGTTTTTGCTACTTTCTCTATAAATATACTTTCTTGTCCTGTTAATAAATAATCGATGCTGACTTTAAATATTTTAGATAATTTTATCAAATTATCTATTTCAGGAAGCACTTGGTCGCCTTCCCATTTAGATATCGCCTGCCTTGAAATCTCTAATTGTTCCGCAAGCATTTCTTGAGAATAGTTTTTTTCTTTTCTTAAATTTTGAATTCTTTCGCCTAAGCTCATTATTATCACCTCCTAATAATATTATATAAGATAACTTAGTTACAAACAAGAAAAGAGCTTTTGATTTTATGCAACCAATAGTTGCTATTTTAAAAAGTTGTTTGCTTTTTTCAAACAACTATCTTATAATAATCACAATTATTATTTAGATAATTGAAAGGGGATAGGCTTTATGGTGATTTTAATTGCAGGCGCTTCGCATACAGGGAAAACAGTTTTATCGCAAAAATTACTAAAAAAATATTTTTATCCTTATCTATCTATTGACCATCTGAAAATGGGTTTAATACGCAGTGGTAAAACACAGCTGACAGTGAGCGATGATAAGGAGCTAACACCATATTTATGGAGTATTGTAAAAGGAATAGTAAAGACCGCTATTGAAAATAATCAAAATTTAATTATTGAGGGTTGTTATATTCCTTTTGATTGGCAAAATGATTTTTCAAATGAATACCTACTTCAAATTAGATATTATTGCTTAGTTATGTCTAAAAACTATATAAATGAGCATTTTGAGGACATATTACTTTATGCAAACAAAATCGAAAATCGTGATGATAATTCATGGTGTACAAAAGAAAATTTGATTAAAGATAATGAGAATAATTTAAAGCAGTGTAAAGAGAAAAAACTTAACTATATCTATATAGATGATAGCTATACTGTTGATGTAAATTTAATAAAAATTTAAAATAAAAACAAGCTGACTGCTACAAAGCATCAGCTTGTTTTTATTTTTATGAAAATTTACTTTGTAAAATAATCAACTGCGCCTTTAAATATATTTAAAGGCTTATTATCAGGAACATTTTTAAAGTTGTTTTCTTCGTATCTTTCGCTATGAAGCATCTTACCAAAAACTCTACCGTCAGGTGATGTGATACCCTCAATAGCAAGATGAGAGTTATTTAAGTTAAAATTAATATCACTTGTTGCATTTTTATCAGTATCAATATATTGAGTTGCAATTTGTCCGTTTTCAATCATTGATTTTAAGGTAGCATCGTTAGCTATAAATCTGCCCTCACCGTGGCTTAAGGCTGCTAAGGCTGTATCGCCAACATTATGATACATCAGCCAAGGAGATTTTACACTGCTTACCCTTGTAGGGGCAAGGCCTGATTGATGGCGAGAAATACTGTTAAAAGTAAGCGTTGGCATATCTTCACTTGGACTCATTATCTTACCATAAGGCACTAAGCCTAATTTTACAAGGGCTTGAAAACCATTACATATACCCAAACACAAGCCGTCACGAGCTTCTAAAAGATTAGTAATTTCTTCAGCGATTAATGGATTTTTAAGCATTGAAATTATAAACTTTGCACTTCCGTCTGGCTCATCACCACCAGAAAATCCACCAGGGATAGCTAAAATATTACTTGTTTTTAATTTATCAGCAAGGTCTCTTGCTGTTTGTTTTATATCGCTTGCGCTTTGATTTTTCACTACAAATATTTCAGTTTTTGCCCCTTGTTTTGCAAAAGCCTTTGCTAAGTCGTACTCGCTGTTAGTGCCAGGGAATACAGGGATTAAAACTTTTGGAGTGGCTACTTTTATTTGTGGTGAAAGTTTTTTAATAGGGGCGGTGTAGGATATAGTTTGTAGTTTTTCAGCTTTTTGCTCTTGTGTTTTAGTAGGATATACTTCTTCTAAAGGAGCTTGCCATACATCTTTTAATTTTTTCAATTTTAAGTTTTTGCGCTTATAGATTATGACTGGTTTTTGTATAGTTTCGCCGATTTTTTTACCAAATCTTAAAACAGCATCAGTCTCTACTAAGATTGCACCGTAGTCTTTTAAGAATAAATCTTCTTGTGATACTTCGCCTTTTATTTTAACGCCGATGTCATTACCAAATGCCATTTTTGAAATAGCTTCTGCTATACCGCCTGCGCCTATTGCCCAAGCAGAAAGTATGCGTTTTGATTTAATAGCTTTTTGGATTTGCTTATAAGTCTTTTTAAGGCTGTGTGGGTTGTATAAGCCATTTTCATCTTTTAAAGGTCTTATAATATATAAATTAGAGCCAGCTTTTTTAAATTCAGGAGATATAACATTATCCACTTCACTAACACTTACAGCAAAGGACACTAATGAAGGAGGGACATCTAAGTTTTCAAAACTACCACTCATACTGTCTTTGCCACCGATTGCGCCAATTTCAAGGTTTAATTGAGCTTCAAAAGCGCCGAGTAAAGCAGATAAAGGCTTGCCCCAGCGAAGAGGCTCTTTTCTTAATCTTTCAAAGTATTCTTGGAAAGAAAGGTAAGTTTTTTGAATATCACCACCAGTGGCTACAATTTTTGCAACTGATGAGATTACAGCGTAGTAGGCTGCGTAGTATGGGCTTTGCTCGGCTAAATACGGATCAAAACCATAGCTCATTATACTTGCTGTTTTAATATCTTTTTCATCGCTGTTTATTTTTGCTACCATCGCTTGAATAGGAGTTAATTGGTTTTTACCACCTAAAGGCATTAACACACTACCAGCGCCAACAGTTGAGTCAAATCTTTGAGTTAGGCCTTTTTGTGAGGCTATATTAATATCACTTAATACCTCATTAAATTTTTCATAAACATCACTAAATTCATCAGCTTTTAGTGAAAAGTTTTGCTTTTTAATTAAAGCAGTTGAAAACTTTTCAGCGCCGGAAGTATCTAAAAACTCTCTTGAAATACTTACTACTTTTTTATTTTTAGATATCATTTCAAGGTAGCCAGTGTTTGTAACAGTGGCAACATGAGTAGCTAATAGGTTTTCTTCTTTTGCAAGTTTTATAAACTTTTTAAGATGTTTTTGAGCTATTACTACTGCCATTCTTTCTTGGCTTTCGCTTATTGCGATTTCAGTAGCTGTTAAGCCTTCGTATTTTTTAGGCACCTTGTCAAGGTCGATAATTAAGCTATCGCATAACTCACCTATAGCAACGCTTACGCCACCAGCGCCAAAGTCATTACATCTTTTTATCATTTTAGTAACAACTGGATTTCTAAATAATCTTTGTATTTTTCTTTCTTCAGGCGCATTACCTTTTTGTACTTCTGCTCCGCATTCTTCTAAAGAAGATAAGTCGTGAGCTTTAGATGAGCCAGTAGCGCCACCACAGCCATCTCTACCAGTAAGGCCACCTAAAAGGATGATAACATCGCCCTCAACAGGAGTTTTTCTTACTACATTTTTTTGTGGTGCTGCTGCAATAACTGCGCCAAGCTCTAAGCGTTTTGCTACAAAGCCAGGATGATATATTTCATTAACAAGCCCTGTTGCAAGGCCTATTTGATTGCCATAAGAGGAGTAGCCACTCGCAGCATTCTGGCAAATTTTTCTTTGAGATAATTTGCCTTTTAAAGTTTTATGTAAAGGGGTTCGAGGATCGCCAGCGCCTGAGATACGCATAGCTTGATAAACAAAACTTCTTCCTGATAATGGATCACGAATAGCCCCGCCAAGGCAGGTAGCAGCTCCACCAAAAGGCTCTATTTCTGTTGGGTGATTATGAGTTTCGTTTTTGAACATTAAAAGCCATTTTTCTTTTTTGCCATCGGCTGTTACATCAATTTTCACACTACAAGCGTTTACTTCATCACTCTCATCAAGATTTTTTAATTTACCTATTGCTTTTAAATGCTTTGCAGCTATCGTAGCAAGGTTCATTAAAGTGTCTTTTCTACCGTTTGGATACAGTGAGTTTTTCACTTTTAAATATTCATCAAAACTTTTTTGTATTGTAGCATCTTCTATTTTCACATCTGTTAAATTAGTAAAAAAAGTAGTGTGGCGACAATGGTCTGACCAGTAAGTATCTATAACTTTAAGCTCTGTTAAAGTAGGGTTTCTTTTTTCTGTATTCTTAAAATAGTTTTGAGAAAATAGTACATCTTCCTTATCCATAGCAAGGGAGTATTGCTTTATAAATACATCTATTTCATCGCCTTTTAAATCGTTAAAGCCCTTTATTATAGGAGTAGCTTCACCCTCTTGATATTCAAGGGCAAGGCTTGTTACTTCATCTAATGAGACTATGCGAGACTCTATTGGATTTACTAAATAAGTTTTGATTGCTTGGATATCGTTAATTGATAAGTTGCCAAAAAGTTTATACACCTTTGCATATCTTACTAAGGGTAGTTTTTTAGCAGTTATAAATTGTATACATTGCTGGGCGCTGTCGGCTCTTTGGTCAAATTGGCCAGCTAAAAGCTGGACAGCAAAGCTATTTTCATCAAAAGCTACTTTAAAGGTAACATCATCTACAACAGGCTCTGAGAACACAGATTTTACAGCTATGTCAAAATCTTTTTTTGTAATATTTTCAACATCGTACCTATTGTATATCTTAACTTTTTTTAAAGCTGTTATGCCTAAAGTATTTTTTAAATCTTGAAAAACTGCCTTGTCTTCATTACTAAATTCATCTTTTTTACTAACATAAACTCTATATACCATTAATTTTTCCCTCCGATATCACTACGATAAAAACAATCCTCAAAGTTTACTTTTTTAATATTACTATATAATTTTTCTTTTGCCTTTAAAACATTTTCACCCTTTGCTACTAAGCCTAATACCCTACCTGAATTTGAGGTATATTGTCCATTTTCATTTTTTGCAGTACCTGAGTGAAAAATAAAATCAAAATTTTCGTTTTGACCTTTTTCATCTAAGCCGTTTATTACATAGCCTTTTTTATAATCTAAAGGATAGCCACCTGAGCAAAGCATTACTACTATTGCCCCCTCATCGCTGTTTTCAAATTCAACTTCGTGTAATTTTTCATCAATTACAGCATTCATTATCTGCAATAAATCAGTTTTTAGTAAAGAAAGGCAAACTTGAGCTTCAGGGTCACCTAAGCGGCAGTTATATTCTATTACATAAGGCCCTTTATCTGTGAGCATTAAGCCAAAGTATAAAACGCCTTTAAATTTTCTGCCTTCTTTATTCATCGCTTCTATTGTAGGAGTGAATATTTTTTCAAAGGCTTGTTTTTCGATTTCTTTTGTATAGTAGGGATTTGGGGCTATAACGCCCATACCGCCAGTATTTAAGCCCTCATCATTATCAAAGGCTCTTTTGTGGTCTTTAGCGCTGATTAAAGGACGGATAGTTTTGCCATCGCAAAAAGCTAAAACAGAAACTTCAACGCCTTGTAAAAATTCTTCAATTACTATTTCTTTACTGCTTTCGCCAAATTTTGAGTTATCAAGCATATCTATAACAGCTTCTTTTGCCTCTTTTTCATTTTGTGCGATGATAACGCCTTTTCCTAAGGCAAGGCCACTTGCTTTAATAACAGTAGGATAAGAATTTTCTTTTTCTAAATAAGCTATTGCTTCTTTAGAAGATGTAAAGTTTTCATACTTTGCAGTAGGTATATTGTATTTTTTCATTAAATTTTTTGAAAAAGCCTTGCTACCCTCAATTATAGCAGCAGCTTTATTAGGCCCAAAAGAGCGGATACCAGCTTTTTCAAGCTCGTCTACCATACCTAAGACTAAAGGCTCATCTTGGCTTACTACAACTAAGTCAATTTTATTTTCTTTTGCAAAATTTGTTATGCCTACAATGTCATTTGATTTAATATCCACGCAGGAAGCTATATTTGCAATACCTGCATTCCCCGGTGCGCAGTATAACTCATTTTGATTTTTGTTAAGGCTTTTAAGTGTGGCATGCTCTCTGCCACCAGAGCCAACGACTAATATCTTCATATAAATAATCTCCTTTAGTGGTGGAAAAGGCGAGTATGCGTAAAGCACATTACCATATCTAAATCATCGCAGGTATTAATAACATTGTCATCACGGACACTGCCACCTGCTTGGGCTACGAACTTTACACCACTTTTATAAGCTCTTAATATATTATCCCCAAAAGGTAAAAACGCATCGGAAGATAGGCTTACATCTGTAATTGTTTTTAAGTATTCTTTCTTTTCTTCTAAGGTTAAAACTTCTGGTTTTGTTTTGAATTTTTCTTGCCAAATGCCATCTTTTAGTACATCTTCATATTCGTTTGAGATATAAACATCAATGGCATTATCTCTATCTGCCCTTGAAATTTTATCAACAAAATTTAAACTTTGCACCTTTGGATGTCTGCGCAGATTATAAACATCAGCCTTATCGCCAGCTAAGCGAGTGCAGTGAATTCTTGATTGCTGGCCTGCGCCTACACCTATTGTTTGCCCATCTTTTGTGTAGCAAATAGAGTTAGACTGAGTGTATTTTAAGGTTATCATTCCTAAAACTAAGTCATTTAAAGCCTTTTTTGGAAGGTCTTTATTTTTAGTTACTATTTCGTTAAATAGGTCTTCATTTATAGCTAAGTTGTTTCTATTTTGGCTAAAGGTTATACCAAAAACATCTTTTTCTTCAACTAACTCAGGAGTGTAATCTTCATCAATTTGTATTATTGTGTAATTTCCTTTTCTTTTGCCTTTAAGAAGTTCTAAGGCTTTTTGCGAATAAGAAGGGGCTATAATACCATCGGATACTTCTTTTAAAATATATCTTGCACAAGCTTCATCGCACTCATCAGATAAAGCGATAAAATCGCCAAAAGACGACATCCTATCAGTGCCTCTTGCCCTTATATAAGCACAGGCAATAGGGGATAAATCTAAAGATTCATCTACAAAAAACACTTTTTTATCCTCAGCGCTTAATTCATAGCCTAAGGCAGCACCTGCCGGACTTACATGTTTAAAAGAAGTAGCAGCTGCATAACCGGTAGCTTGTTT
This sequence comes from uncultured Oscillospiraceae bacterium, assembly GCA_964369975.1. Taxonomy (GTDB): domain Bacteria; phylum Bacillota; class Clostridia; order Oscillospirales; family Ruminococcaceae; genus RGIG3102. The sequence continues at coordinate 21,213 of CAYJFZ010000005.1, read as the reverse complement.
TAATTCTTTTACTAATTGATAAGCATTTAAAGCATCTAATAAATTGATGTAGCCAGGGTTTGAGTTTAGTACAGTTAGGGGCAAATCCTTGCTATTTTTCATATATATTTTTGCAGGTTTTTGATTAGGGTTACAGCCGTATTTCAAAACTAATTCTTTCATATAAAGCTCCTATTTATTTTTATTTATGATTTTTGTTGTAACTGATTTTGTTTTAATATTTATAAAATGAGTATATAAAGACACCTTGTTTTCACTATCTAAGCTATCCCATAAATTATTTGCAAATTCATCTATACCTTCTTCTTTAAATGAGAGTTTTTTAGCTTCACCTATAAATGAGGGTAAAACAGCTCCATCATCTTCATAAGTATGTATTAGCCTTGCAGTATTTACAGGCAAGTTTTCATATTCAAAAAAATATCTTAGACATTGGCTATCATCGCCTTCATCACTTTTTAATATACTCATCTCAAAAGTAAAATCATCATAAACTATAGCTGAAATTCTTGGAGTATAGTTTGGCTTATCCGGCTCAAAACTCCTTGTTTTTAAAGCTTGTTTAAAAGTTTTATCCTCTTTTAAAAAATCATAGATTGTATTAGTTTGGTCTCCATTTGTTATTATTAATTTATCTTTGTAATTGATAACAGGATTATAGATAATTAAAGAAGGGTCTGATAATTTTTCTTCGCAAAACGCCTTTGTTCTTATACCGTTTTCAGTTTCTTCAAAAACCCTATTCTTTGAGTTTTCACTCCTACCCATAATAAAGTATGAGCAAACAAAGTTCTCTTTACTTTTACCTATAAAAATACCTCTACCTGGGTAAGATTTTCCCTTTAAATAAGAAAGAATATTCATCATTTATTATTTTCCTTTTCATCTGCGATTTGTTTTATAGCCATAGGCAAAATATGCCACTCTGCTTCTTGCATTATCCTTTGTTGTAAAGAATGGGCATCATCTGTTTTTAATACTTCTACTGCCTTTTGCAGTATTATTTCACCAGTGTCAACTCCACTATCCACATAATGGACAGTAGCCCCTGAAACCTTTACCCCCTTTTTTAAAGCGGCTGTATGAACTGCTAAGCCATAGTAGCCTTCGCCGCAAAATGAGGGAATTAAAGAGGGGTGAACATTGATGATTTTTTTATCAAATTCATTTATGAATTCATCTGTCAATATAGTTAAAAAACCAGCTAAAACAACTAAGTCGATTTTATATTCTCTTAGCTTTTTTATTAAGGCTTTTTGCCATAAATCAAAATTTTCATAGTCTTTTTTTAATATAGCAAAGGCTGGGATGTTATTTTCTTTTGCACGAATTAAGCCATAAGCACTCGATTTATTAGAAATAACACAGGCGATGTTTACATTTTTCATATCGCCTATGTTTTTTTTATCAATAATCGCTTGTAAATTAGAGCCAGAGCCTGAAATTAACACTGCAATATTTAGCATAAAACAACCTCGTTATCGCCTTTGATAACTTCGCCTAATATATAAGCGTCTTCACCGTTTTCTTTTAAAAGTTTTAAAGTTTTTCCAGCATCTTTTTTACTTACAGTAACTACCATGCCAACGCCCATATTAAAAGTTGAGTACATATCCTCTAAAGGCACAGCACCTGTGTTCATAATTAAATCAAAAATAGGTAGAACACGAACATCACTTTTTTTGATTTTTGCAGATAGGCCTTGTGGAAGACAGCGAGGGATATTTTCAAAAAATCCGCCTCCTGTAATATGTGCTATTGAATGAACATTCACTTCTTTAAGTAAGTTTAAAATAGGCTTTACATAAATTTTTGTAGGCACTAAAAGAGCATCTAAAACACTGCTTTGAATGCTTTCTACATATATATCATTAAATTTATCATCTATATTAAATATCTTTCTTATTAAAGAAAAGCCGTTTGAGTGAACACCGCTTGAAGGTAGGGCGATGATAACATCGCCTTCTTGTACAGCTGTATTATCTATGATTTTATTTTCATCAACAACACCTGTGCTAAAGCCGGCAAGGTCGTACTCATCGTTAGTATAAAAGCCCGGCATCTCAGCAGTTTCGCCGCCAATTAAGCTACAGCTAGCTTGAATACAGCCCTCTGAAATGCCTTTTACGATTTCAGCCATTTTTTCAGGGACATTTTTGCCTGTTGCGATGTAGTCTAAAAACAATAAAGGCTTTGCACCACAACATACTATATCATTTACACACATAGCAACGCAGTCAATTCCTACTGTATCATGCTTGTCTTTTAAAAAAGCGATTTTTAATTTTGTCCCAACGCCGTCAGTGCCTGAGACTAAAACAGGAGAAGCGATACCCTCTAAGTCTAATTTTAACATTCCGCCAAAGCCACCAAGCCCAGTTAAGACATTTTTAGTAAATGTTTTTTGCACACTTTCTTTCATAAGTTCAACTGCTTTGTAGCCAGCAGTTACATCAACACCGGCATTTTTATAACTTTGTGTAAAGTCTTGCATTTATTTTCCTCCGTTTAATTTTTCATCTTTTGCAATTACTGCATTTTGCATATCTATTTTAAATTGCTCAAATTTCTTATTTAATTCATTATCACTAACTGCTAAAATTTGAACTGCTAAAAGGGCAGCGTTTTCACTTCCGTCAACAGCCACAGTTGCAACAGGAATACCAGAAGGCATTTGCACTGTAGACAGTAAAGAGTCAAGCCCGTCTAAAGTTGAGGATTTAATCGGCACACCTATAACAGGTAAAGTAGTGTGAGCGGCTAAAACTCCGGCTAAATGAGCAGCTTTACCTGCGGCTGCTATGATAACTGCAAATCCGTTTTCTTTTGCTTTTTCTGAAAATTCACAGGCGATTTTAGGAGTCCTATGTGCTGACATTATCCTCATCTCATACTCAACACCAAACTCTTTTAATTTATCTGCTGCTTTTTGCATTACAGATAAATCGCTGTCACTTCCCATTACAATAGCTACTTTTTTCATAATTAAATCTCCTCTTTCGTTAAAAAAAATTAGAAACACTCAAAACCCAGAGCGTTTCTAAATATAAGTAAAATAATTCAGTTTGTAAATGATGAATTTATTAAAATACAAAATACAGCCACACAAAAAGGTGGCAAAATTCATCATTTATCAATAGTCAAACTATATTACGGTGTTTGGTAGAAACGCAAAGGCCATATTCCTTCAATTATATTGATAAATCTTATTAAGTCAAAGCCTTATAATCTGAACCCGTTTGGATAATAAGACTTTGGCAAAGCACTAAAAAGATTATTAGGCTTCCTATATATTATTTTACTATTAATATAGATTTTTTTCAACTGTGACAAGTTATAAAAATATGAATAAAATTCTTATCATTTATATATGAAAAGTTTAAAAATGCTCATTTTTTACCAAAAAAAGTTAAGATAGATGATTTTAAATCTAATTTTAATAAAAAACACCCTTCTTATAATAAAAGGGTGTTTTTATAATTATTAATTAGTATTTTTTAGCATAGGCTGTTGCAAGGCATAAGCCGGCAAGGCCAAAGGATAAAGGGATAATTGCTGTAATAGGTAAAGAAGCGATAGTTAGAGAATAAGAGAAAACTAAGGCTAAAATCCCACCGAGAGCCACTGATAAAGTTTGCACTATTGTGCAAATAGTTTGCGCTACTCTTGCGCTTTCTGCTGCACTAAAACTTTGAGTTAATGATTGCAAATTATCTAAATGAGCAACGCAGGCAGTTGTTGTGAAAGTGTAGTCAGTAAAGTTTTTCATCAATAGGTATTCTTGCTGATTTAAAACATTTACAGAATCTTTTGGCAAAGAGTAGATGTTTTCAATTAAACTTGAATCTAAGTTAAAGTCCATTGAAGTTAGGATAATGTTTCTTGAATGTTTTATAAAAACATCTAAGTTTTCTTTAACTGCCTTGCTTTGGTGATAGCTCACTACAAAAACACCAAATAGTTTTCCATTAACAGCTAAGAATATAGGCTTTCTGTTTTTATTTGACAGGGCGTTTGAACTATTTATTACAGGCACTTTTATATCGTATTTTTCCATTAAAGAAGCATTACCTATTAATATCCTTGAATTTTCAATCCAGGCAACATAGCCTTGATTTTGAGTGTATTCACAAGACTCTATATCGTATAGTATGTCTGTTTTATTATTAATAACTTGCATAAATACACTGCGCAAAGTATCGCAATGCTCAATTAAAACGCTTGCAGCATATAAGATAGCAAGGTCTAATCTTTCGTTCTCATAGGCTTTAATTCCGTGAAGTTTTACAGAGTTTTCAGGGAACAAATGCTTTGCATCAAAGGTTACATGAGTAGTTTTTGATAACTGGTCAATACCTTGCCAGCCGTTTACTAAAGCACCCACTGGCTTTAATTTTTTTTGCATTAAACTTTGAGGTACACTCACTATCATAGTGTGTGAAAGTGGGATTTGCAAAATAGCAGCGCCTGCCGAACAAGAAAGGCCAATTACAAAATCTTTTGATATAAAAAAGCCTAAAGCAAAACTTAAAATTGTTATGAACACTGAAAATCTTGAAAGTTTTTGAGCTAAGTAATCAGAAGAGCTAATAGAAAAACCAGCTTGTAAAAAGTTTGATATATTGCTTGTTTTCCTTGATAAAAGTATATTTGGCATATTGCTGTCTAATGAGCGCGCAAGCCTTTTTACAGCATCTGTATCTTGCAAAATATAGCCTACATTTATCCCCTCAGGCGCATAAGCAAGCTTTAAGTTTCGTATGATATTATTTGTTGTGATTTTTTTGCCGTATGCGTTTAGGGCTAAAGCCAAACACACAAAGCCTGCAAAAATAGTGATAGTTTCAGGGTTTGTGCTGTTTGAAAAAATAACTAAAACTACAAGCTGTAAAACACTTAAAATACAAGCGGCAGTTAAAAAACTATCAGGTGTAGGCGATGAGAAAAAGCCTTTTGCACCAGTTAGGATAGTAGGTATAAAAGCCACTAAAATTAATAAATAGACTATTAAGTTTGCCAAATAGTATAAAGTAGGGGAAGTTAGGGGGCTTATAAGTGATGGCAGACTAATGACATTCGTTGTAGCAAGGCTTAATAAAGTTAAGATTGCGCTGCCAACAAGGCCTAAGATGACTCTTAAGTTTAATGTTGTTTTAAAGCTTTGTAATTCAAGCGAAATATCAGCGCTTTCATCAAAAGTATCCTTGAATATTTCTCCTGCGCTTTCGTACTCAATGAAAGGAGTGTCTTCATCAATTAATGTATCGTGCAATGAGTTAAAATCCTCATTCACAGCTATTTTAGTAGTGTCATTTAACTCACCTTGAGTTTCAATTGGCGAAGTGTTTATATAAGTAGTTAAGTCTAAGTCTTCTTCATCTTCATTAATTGTGGCGATGTTTTCTTCTATGCTTTCATCTGTATTTTCTGTAATTTCTTCGCCTGTGTTTTCGCTATCGTTTTCTAAAAGAATATCATCTTCTTTTTCAAAAGAAGGCTCATCATCAGCTATTAAGTTTTCACTTAATAGAGAGTTTTGAGTATCTTCTAAAGCTGTATTATCTTCATCAGCATTTAAAATATCATCAAAAGTGAAAGAAGAGTATTCTTCGTTTTCTTCTTTTTCTTTAAGTATTTCATCGGTATGGTCTATTTTTTCTATATTTTCATCGGCATTTTTTAAAGAGGTATTTTCTATTTCTTCTTTACTAAAAGCGATGCTTTCAAAAACAGTGGCTGTGTTTGTTTTTATTAAATCGTTCGTTTTTTTATTTTCAATTATATCGGCAGCCAAACTTTGATTTTCTTCATTTAAACCCTCATCGAAAGAAAAATCTATATCAGCTGTATTTTGAGCATCTAATGCTTCTTCACTAAGTAAATTTACTTCATCACTCAATGTCTCAAAGCCTTTTAAAAAACTCAAATCTTCATCAGTTAAAACAGCCTTTTTCTCAACATTTATTTCTTTGGTGCTTTCTTGCTTTGGCTTTTGAGAAGTTTCTTTTTTTATAATGGGAGAATCGGTACTGTTTTGTAAATCCTCTTTATACTTTGTAAAAAGTGGTAGGTCTTCTTTTTGTTTATCTTCGCTATTTGAAAATAAGTTTTTAAAAATACCTTTTTTCTTTGGCACTTCTTTTTCAAAAAATTCTTCATCAGGCACATTTAAAGATAAACTATCTGTAAAATGCTTTTTTTGAAAGAATTTTGAAGAGCGTTTTTGATTTTCTATTTTTAACTCCTCGGGAGTTTTTGTAACAGTGACAGTTTTAGAAAAAAACTCAGCAAATTTATCATCAGTAGAAGGGATTTGAGTGTTTTCTACTTTAGGCGTAGTAGCTTGTTTTACTTCGGGTGTTGCGTTTAAAAAATCAGATAAAGTGCTGTCAGTGTCTTCTTTAGTTATGGTAGCTTTACTTATAGGGATGCTTTGCTCATTTATTTTTTCTGCACTAGAAACAACAAAGGAATCTTTCTCCCTTTGCGCTTTTTTCTGTTTTATACTTTGTAAAATGCTATCGATATCTTTATTAGAATTAGACATATAATATTAATCCTTTTTTACAGATTTCTTTGTCGAGCGATTTCATACATTATTATTCCAGCGGCAACAGAAGCATTATAAGAATCAACTTCTGTATTCGTTTTTACCATAGGAATACTTACAATTCCATCGCATAAACTTTTAATTAAAGGCTGTACACCCTTGCCCTCGTTTCCTATAACTATGGCAATAGAGCCTTTTAAATTTTCTTTATAAACGGGGATAGGCTTAAAATCAGCACAGTATACAAATACATTTTTTTCCTTTAAAAGGCGAACAGTTTGGGCTAAGTTACTCACTTTACTTACTGCTAAATGCAAACTTGCCCCTGCGCTTGCCTTATGCACTACAGAGGTAATTGAAGCAGAATTTCTTTTTGGAATGATAACGCCGTGTGCGCCCATTAAAAAAGCACTTCTTATAATAGCGCCTAAGTTATGAGGGTCTTCAATAGAATCGCATAAAACAATAAAAGGATCTTCCTGCTTTTCTTTTGCGATATTTAAAATATCCTCTACGCTGCAATATGAAACATTGCTAACTAAGGCGGCAATACCTTGATGATTATCAGTTTCGCACATAGTTTTTAATTTTTGTGCATGCACTTTTTTTACAACAGCTCCTGCTTCTTTTGCTAAAGCGATGTAATAATTTTGTACACTCTCATTTAGGCTATCAGATATATAAACTGTATCCACCCCGCTTTTTGATTTTAATAGCTCAGTAACAGGGTTTTTACCATATACTATATCAGATCTTGTTTGCATATTTTGCTCCTTTAAAAATAAAATTATATTATAATATATAAGTATACCAAATTTTATTAAAATTTAAAAGAGTTTTTATACAAAAAAATTAATAATTATAAAATAATTAAAAACCCCAAAGCTAATAAAGAAACACCTAAAAAAAACAAAGTAGTTTTTAAAGTAGGGATTTTAAATTTCTTTTTTTTGCCTATATAAATATTTTCTAAAATATCATTTGCCTCCTGCCTTGTTTTTTGGATGCTGATTCGTTCTTGTCCTGGTTTTAAAAACACTAAAATTTTCTCAATTTGAGTATTTTTAGTATCATTAATTTCAATAACTTTATGTTGCAAACCTTTCATAGAAAATCTCCTTTATGGATTATTGTTTTTTAAAATAAATATTAAAAAAAACATTTATTAAAATTACACAATTTGTAAAGTAAAATATACAAATTGGATAATATCAATATGTATGTTGAATAAATAAAGTGTTGATAACTGTGTTGAAACTGTTGAAAAAGGTGGATAAAAACACAGTTTTTTAAATGTTTATTGTCGTAATTCTTAAGAAGTTATCAACACTGTGTTGAAAACTATGTTTAAACTATTTGTAATAAATAAAAAAGTCAATATGGTAAAATGCCAAAAATACAATATAATTTTTGATAAATTATATATTCTTTAATCATTTGCATATAAGAAATTTTTGCATTTATAGTAAAAAAGTGGTAACATACATATATAAAAATCTCTTATAAGGGAAAAAACGATATGACAATTTTAAATGATAAAATAATTTTTAGTAATATTAGTGATTATGACTTAAACGAAACCTTTTTATGCGGGCAATGTTTTAGATGGGATAAATATGAAAACGGCTTTAAGGGATTTATTTATGATACACTTTGCTATGTTTATTTTGAAAATGAGGATTTAGTAGTAAAAACTCTCTCAAAACCTTTAGATATGGACTCCTTTGCAAAAAAAGCAGAGGATTATTTAGCTATAAATGTTAATTATAAAGAATTAAAAGAAAAATTTAGCGAAGATGAAATTATGAAAAAAGCTATTAGCTATGCGCCGGGCATAAGAGTGCTAAACCAAGAGTTTTTTGAAAACTTACTCACTTTTATAATCAGCCAAAACAATAACATACCAAGGATTAAAAAAATTGTAGATGCTCTAAGTGAAAAATATGGAGAGAAAGTAGGGGATACTTATCGCTTTCCAACCCCTTTAGAATTAAAAGATGTAACAGAAAAAGATTATTTTGATTTAAAAGTAGGCTTTCGTGCAAAGTATCTTTATGACGCTGTAGGAAAAATAAATTCAGGACAGATAAAAAAAGAAGTAATAGACACTAAAAGCTATGCACAAGCTAAAGAGTATCTATTACAAATAAAAGGAGTAGGCCCAAAAGTTGCAGACTGTGTTTTGTTATTCTCTTGTAAAAAATATGAGAGTTTTCCAAAAGATGTGTGGATTAATAGGGCTTTAGAGAAGCTATTTGATAACAAATTGCCTCAGTGTATAAAAGGATATGAGGGCATAGCCCAGCAATATATTTTTCATTATATTAGAAATAACCTTGAAAAATAACTAAAATAGTATTATTATATAGATATAAGTATATATTAAAAAAATTAAATTTATTATAAAGGAGTAAAATTATGTTAGTTAGTGCAAAAGATATGCTATTAAAAGCGAGAAAAGAAGGGTATGCAGTAGGTCAATTTAATATAAATAACCTTGAGTGGACAAAAGCTATTTTATTAACAGCTCAAGAACAAAACAGTCCAGTTATCTTAGGCGTTTCAGAAGGCGCTGGAAAATATATGTGTGGCTATACTACTATTGTTGGTATGGTTAATGGTATGATTAAAGAATTAGGTATCACTGTACCTGTAGCACTTCATTTAGACCACGGTAGCTATGAAGGCGCTTTAAAGTGTATCGAAGCTGGCTTTTTATCTGTAATGTTTGATGGTAGCCATTATCCGATAGAAGAGAATATTCAAAAAACAAAAGAATTAAAAGATATTTGTAGCAAAAAAGGTATTTCTCTTGAAGCAGAAGTAGGCTCAATAGGTGGCGAAGAAGATGGCGTTGTAGGTAAAGGCGAAGTAGCCGATGTTAATGAGTGTAAATTAATAGCAGATTTAGGCGTTGATATGTTAGCGGCAGGTATAGGCAACATCCACGGAAAGTACCCAGAAAACTGGCAGGGCTTAGACTTTGAAACTTTAGAAAATATAAGTAACGCAATAGGCAACTTACCGCTTGTTTTACACGGTGGTACAGGAATACCTGATGAAATGATTGCAAAATCAATATCCTTAGGCGTTGCTAAAATTAATGTTAATACAGATTGCCAATTATCATTTGCAAAAGCAACAAGAGAATATATCCAAGCAGGTAAAGACTTAGAGGGCAAAGGCTTTGACCCAAGAAAACTTTTAGCACCAGGCTATGAAGCTATAAAAGAAACTGTTAAAACTAAAATGGAGCTTTTCGGAAGTGTAAATAAGGCTTAATGTGAAATTTGTTTCACAATTATGGATTTTAGTTGTTAAATCGTAAAAGTTATGTTATATTATTAAATATCAAATTATATGGAGGATAGCATGACTGAATTAATTTTGCAAAATAAAAAGTACTTATCGCTATTAGCGAATGATTACCCTAATATACAAAAAGCAACTTCACATATAATTAGCCTGCAAGCAAAGCTAAAACTGCCTAAAGCCACAGAGATGTATATGTCTGATATACATGGCGAAGACGAAGCCTTTAGCCATATTTTAAATAATGCTTCAGGAGTTATAAAAGAAAAAGTTGATGTTGCCTTAAAAGACAACACAACAAAAGAGCAAAGAGCAGTGTATGCAAGTTTAATTTACTATCCAGCTTTAAAGCTAAAAGAAATAAAGCAAACAGAAAAGCGCCTTGGTGAGTGGTATAGAATTACTCTTTACAGGCTAATTGATGTTTGCAGACATATATCAAGTAAAAACACAAGGCAAAGCGTTCGTTTAGCTTTGCCCAGTGGTTTTAGTGATGTAATTGATGAATTATTGCATGCACATTTTGAAGACCATAATAAAGAAGAATATTATAATCAATTCATAAACGCCATTATTGAAAACGAAACTACTGATGAATTTATAATCGCTTTAAGTGATGTTATAAAAAGATTAGCTGTACATAAATTGCATATAGTAGGCGATTTATTTGATAGAGGCCCTCGCCCTGATATAGTAATGGATAAATTAATTGATCATCATTCTGTTGATATTCAATGGGGCAACCACGACATACTTTGGATGGCAGCGGGCGCTAATTCTCCTTTAGGTGTTGTGAGTGTAATAAGGGCCTGTGCTGGCTATAATAATTTATATTGCTTAGAAGATGGCTATGGCATAAACTTGCGCCCCTTAGTACAGCTTGCGCAAAAATTATATCCAGAGCCGATTAAGGCTTACAGACCAAGAAATGTAGAAGACTTATCAGAGGAAGAAATTGAATTAGTTGCAAAAGTTAATAAGACAATATCTGTAATAATGTATAAAATGGAATGCGAAGTTATAGATAGAAACCCTCATTTTGAAATGGAGAAAAGAAAACTAATTTTAAGTATTGACTATGATAAGATGAAAGTTAAAATAGATGGAAAATTTTATGATTTAAAAGACGATTTTTTTCCTACAATAGATGTAAATAATCCCTCAAAACTTACAGATGAAGAAGAAACAGTTGTAAAAAAACTATGCGATAGCTTTAAAAATTGTAGAAAGTTTCATCAACACATGAGGTTTTTATACTCTCATGGCTCTGCTTATAAAATTGAAAATGGTATTTTGATGTATCACGGCATCATGCCTTTAAATCCAAACGGTAGCTTTAGGGAAGTAAATTTTGGTCTTGGCAAATATAAAGGTAAAGGCTTAATGGACCATGTTGATGATATAGCAAGGCTTGCTTATTTTGAGACAGAGGATTTAGAGCTTAAAAAGAAAGCTGGGGACATACTGTGGTATCTATGGTGTGGCAAAAACAGCCCGATGTTTGGCAGAGATAAAATGACTACTTTTGAAAATTCTTTAGTAAATGAAAAAGAGTTAAAAGTAGAAAGAGAAGATTTTTACTACTCTCATCAAGAAGATGAAATAGTAGCAGATGCCATACTTAAAGAATTTGACTTATGGGGGCAAAACTGCAAAATTGTAAACGGACATGTACCAGTAAAAACAAATAAGGGTGAAAGCCCTATAAAAGCAAATGGCAAAATAATAGTTATAGACGGTGGCTTTTGTAGAGCCTACCATCATACAACAGGAATAGCGGGCTATACTATGGTATACTCCTCGCGAGGCCTATCACTAAGAGCTCACCAACCTTTTGAAAATATAGAGAAAGTTGTTTTAGAAAACAGCGATATTAAAAGTGCTGTAAATGTTTTTAAAGTGATGAAGGATAGGATGAGAGTAGAGGATACTGATGAAGGCCAATTAATCAAAAACGAAATAAAAGATTTAAAACTTTTAATTCACGCTTTTAAGTTAGGCGTGATAAAAGAAGATATAAATTAATGAAAAGAGGCAAACAAATGAAAAAAACAAGTACGAAACTTTATATAGTAGCCACTATATTCTTTGTATTTAATATACTGGCTAACAGTATGAACTTAAACCCAATTTATCCAGCGACTGCATTTTTCTATGCGTTTATGATAACTGTTTATGCGGCGATTTGGATAATAACTTCAGCAGGAAAAATTGTGCTTGAGAGAACAGAGCAAGGTATGCTTAATGTAGACTTTAAAAAAAGTAAGCCTCTACCTAAAAAAGCTATTTATTTAGTTATAGGTGTGTGGATACTTTACTTTGGTGTAAGTATTTACTCAAGTGTACTATTTCATCCAGCTACTTATAGAGACCAAATGCCAGATTATAGAACAGGCGATTTCTCAAGTGAAATTCAAGCCATTGATATTGAGCAAGTGCCAATAGTAGATATGGCTTTAGCAAGAAATTTAGCAGATAAAAAATTAGGCGAAAGACCGTCTTTAGGTAGCCAAGTTAATTTAGGAACACCTACAATTCAAACAGTTAACGGTGAGCTTGTTTGGGTAGTACCTTTATATCACTCAGGCTTTTTCCAATGGGTTACAAACATGGAGGGAACACCTGGTTATATAGTTGTTTCAGCTACAAATACTAACGATGTTGAGTATGTAGAAGGTTATAATATAAAGTATCAGCCATCAGCGTTTTTCTTTGATAACTTATACTTTCATACAAGGTTTACACAAGCCTTATTTACAGGAACAACAGATTATAGCTTTGAGCTTGATGACGATGGCAATCCTCACTGGGTAATCACAACATATAAAAACATAGTAGGCTTTGCCTTACCAGAGGCAACTGGTGTTATCGTTATAGACGCACAAACAGGCGAGGGCGAAGAATATTCATTAGACGAAATACCTGATTGGGTAGATAGAGTACAGCCTGAAAACTTTATTTTACAACAAATAAATAATAAGGGTGAGTATGTTCGTGGCGTATTTAACTTCTCTGATAAAGATAAGTACAAAACAAGTGAGGGTAATATCATAGTTTACAATAACGATAGATGTTATTTATTCACAGGCATAACTTCAGTTGGTGCTGATGAAAGTGCTATCGGCTTTGTTATGGTAGATATGGTAACAAAAGAGCCTGTATTATATCAAATGGCAGGTGCAACTGAGTATGCAGCTCAAGGCTCAGCTGAGGGTAAAGTGCAACAATATGGTTACTATGCTTCATTCCCATTAATTTTAAATGTTGAGGGAGTACCAACTTACTTTATGACACTAAAAGATGCTGACGGCTTAATTAAGCAGTTTGCCTATGTATCAGTTAGGGATTATTTAATAGTTGGAGTAGGTGAAACCTCACAAGATGCAAGAGAAAATTATTTAGATGCATTAAATGACAGCGGTATTGACACTTCAATTCCAGTTGATGAAGAAACAGTAAAAACAGCAACATTCACTATTGATAGAATAGGTCAGCAATATGCAGGGGAAGAAAGCATTTATCGCTTTACTTCAAATGAATATCCACAATTAATTTTTGATGCACAAAGCTCTTTAAGTGCCGCATTATCACTAACTTTAGTTGGCGATAGCGTAACTATTGAGTATATTCAACACACAGAAGATGATGTATTAGTACAAGTTACTGAATTTGTAAATAATTCTTTAGGTAAAGATGTTGAGAGCATTGAATTAGAAGAAGAAGCACAAGAAGAAGTACTACAAGAAGACCAAGGCGAAGTAGTAGACGAAGAATAATAAAACTTAAATTTATATAGTATCATTTAATAAGTGGTACTATATAAATTTTATTAAAAGTAAAAAGGATAGATTATGAAAATTTTAAATTTAGGCTCATTAAATATAGACAGAGTATATAAAGTAGAAAACTTTGTAAAACCTAAAGAGACTATATCCTCACTTTCATTAGATACTTTTTGTGGGGGTAAGGGATTAAACCAATCAATAGCTGCAAAAAAAGCTGGCTGCGATGTATACCATGCAGGAAAAGTAGGTTTTGATGGTCAAATGCTTTTAGATAAATTAAAAGAATTTGATGTAAATGTTGACTATGTACTAAAAACAGATGATTTTTCAGGCCATGCTATCATACAAGTAGATGCACAAGGGCAAAACAACATCATTTTATACGGTGGTGCAAATAAACAAATAACAAAAGAAGATGTTGATTTCATATTCTCGCATTTTGAAAAAGGGGACATACTCCTATTACAAAATGAAGTATCTTCTTTAGATTACATATTAAATAAAGGCTATGAAAAAGGATTAGTAATTGCACTAAATCCTTCGCCAATAGATGAAAATTTATTAAAATGCGACTTATCAAAAGTATCCTACTTTATTATGAATGAAGTTGAAGCTGAGATGATAACAAAGGAAAAAGAAGTAAATAAGATGATTACTAAATTATCAAAAGACTTTAAAAATGCAAAAATCGTTATCACTTTAGGCCAAGATGGGGCTGTATATTTTGATGGCGATAAAACCTATGAACAAAGCATTTTTAAAGTAGATGTTGAGGATACTACTGCTGCCGGTGATACATTTACAGGATATTTTTTAAGTGGAATAATACAAAACAAAACTCCAGAAAATATTTTAAAAACAGCAGCAAAGGCCTCAGCCTTAGCAGTGTCAAAACAAGGTGCTGCAGATAGTGTTCCAACAAAAGAAGAAGTAGAGAAAAGTACAATAAAAGAAAAATAAAAAATAACTAAAAAAATATTGACAATTGAGTTAAGGCGATGTATAATGTATAAGCACATTATTAAAAGGACCTTTAGCTCAGTTGGTTAGAGCACCCGGCTCATAACCGGGCGGTCCACAGTTCGAGTCTGTGAAGGTCCACCACAAAAAGTTGTCAAAATAGATGCCCTACTAGAAATATCTAGTCGTGGCCCGCTATTTTGACATTTTTTATTGCAAAAAATAGTGATTTTGAGATATGCGAAAACATAGGTGTCCTTTTAGCTGTTTTGGGGCAAAACTGGGTTCGAACTCATAAAAAGATATAAAATAGAATTAAGATAATAAAAATAGAATAATGTAGTCAAAAAGGCGTTAGTTTTAAATGAAAAACTAACGCCCTTTTTGATTATAAAATAAAATTAACTAATTTATATAATTTTAAAAATGAAAAAATTAAATAATAATTATGGATATACTCGTTCATAATGTGAAATGCGATATTCGTCATCTCCAATTTGTTTTAAATACAAGATATGTGTTAAATAATTTTCTACACCTGCTAAAGCTTGAGCCGTTATGCATATTTCGTTTTCTACAATACTGTAATCTATAAATGCAAGTGTAGTCCCACCGCCTAAGCCATCTATCCAATTAACCGTGTAAGTTTTAGCTTCATCGTTATAATTGTTAAAACTTTGCAATGTTTCAATGGATATATCTAAAAATTGCAGAGTGAATTGCTCGATAACTTCTGCCGATATGTCTGCAGTTAAATCAATGGTTTCCTCTGAAATTTTCCAATTATGTTCACTCAAAAAATTAATATAATTTTCCTTGTATTCTAAATGTAAAGCATAGGAAAGCCAATTAATAAAATCTTCATCAGACCAACTCTGTAAATCAAAATTTTCCACAGGTGTTCCCATCGCAACATCTTTAAAAGTCTCATATAACTGCGTTGCAGTAGTTTGGTCTATTTCAGATACTTTATTATTATCATCGCAACCCGTACATAATAAAAAAATAAGTATTGTTATAGCTATGGTTATAAGCTTTGTGTTTATCCTTTTCATAAAATACCTTCTTTCTAAAATAAAACTCCAAATTAAAGTTTTCTGTAAAATTTAGTAGATTACATAGAACGATAAATTTGGAGTTTTTTATTTGAATGTTATATTTAAATGTTACCATATTATATGAAAAATAGTCAACTGAAAAGTAGCATTTGATTGTAATATATATGAATTTTGTCACTCGTTATATATTTAAAATCCTAAAAATTACATTACTTGTTAATAGTGTTATATATAAAGTGCCCTTAATAAGCGATATTGATTTTATGAATCATCAGGTACACTTTAATCGAGGTGATTAAGATGAAAAATAAAAAAGACATGGCACTAGATAAATTTGAAATAGATGTGGTTAAGATGCAAGAGGATATCAAAAAACTAACTGAGTTAAAATACGAATTATCAGAACAACCAAATCATTTAAAAGAAGTAACTTAAAAAAATACTTGATAATCCAGAAGAAAATTTGAGTGAAATTAAGTGCATAATAAAAAAGATTTTTATAAATCAAAAAGAAATAGTGTATTTCAAACTTATAGATGGAACAAAAGTGTAAAGGAAAATTATGAAAGAGATAACAATAATACCGGCAACTATAGATAATCGTATATTTGGAAATAAAAAGCAAACCCTACGTGTTGCTTCATATTCTCGCGTGTCTACGAATTTTGAAGAACAGTTGACAAGTTTTGAAACTCAAAAAACATGTTACACAAACTTAATATTAAAAACAAAAGGATGGTCATTAGCAGGAACATATGCTGATGAAGGCATTAGTGGAGTTACTGAAAATAGACCAGGATTTCAAAAATTAATGAGGCATTGTAGAAAAGGAAAAGTAGATTTAGTTGTAACAAAATCTATCAGTAGATTTTCTAGAAACATAGTAATAACCTTAAATCGTATAAGAGAATTGAAATCTCTTGGTATAGGAGTATATTTTGAAAAAGAGAATATAAACACACTTGAAGAAAATAGTGAATTTGTAATTTCAATTCTAGCTGGTATAGCACAAGAAGAAAGCCATTCACTTAGCCTGAATGTAAGAAAAGGTAAGCAGATGGCAATGCAAAATGGTGTGGTATACTGGAATTATAATAATACTTTCGGATATAGGAAAGGTGAAAACAATGAGCCTGAAATTATAGAAGAAGATGCAAAAATTATAAGGCAAATATATAAACTGTATTTAAGTGGTGAAAGTGATAGTAAAATTGCAAAAATATTAAATAATGGTAATGTCAAAACACCAAAAGGAAAAGATGTTTGGAAAACAGCTAGTATTCAAAAAATACTACAATATGAAAGATATTGTGGCGATGTAATACTGCAAAAAACATATATTGAAAATCATATTACAAAAAAAGCTAAGATAAATAATGGTGAATTTCCTAAGGTGCATATTAAAAATAACCATGATGCTATAATACCAAAAGAAATTTATAATCAAGCTATAACAGAAAGAGCGAGAAGAAATAGCAAAAGAAGTACTTCGAAAATGGCGAAAAGTGAAAAAGGAAAATTTTCAAGTAAATACGCACTAAATGATATATTGGTGTGTGGGGATTGCTTATCACCAATGCAAAGAGCAATATGGAGCAAAAAGAAAAAGAAAGGTCAGCTTGTGGCAGAAAAGCGACCAGTATGGAGATGCTCAAAGAGAATAAAATACGGATTGAAATATTGCAAAGATGCAATAACACTCGATGAATATAAAATACATAATGCAATAGTAGAAGCTATAAATGCAACTGAATCTAGTAGAGATAATGTTATAGAATTTACAAAACGAGAATTGAGCATTACATTGAGTGAGAAAATAAATAGCGAGTTTGACTTAAATAAAACTCAGAAAAAGATAGAAGAAATAAAAAATGAAGTATTACAAATTGTTAGTAGTGGTAAGGCAGCAGATAACTTAGAGCTTATAAAAGAAATGAATGCTGAAGCCATGAAATTAAATGATTTAGTGAGGGAATACAACGAAACCCAAAGCAGTAAAGCTATTGCCAGTCAAATAAGTGAAATCGAAGAATATCTAGTGAAAAAATCAAGCAATGATGAATATGATGATAAATTAGCGCGACAAATTATAGATATAATAAAGGTGATAGATGAAACAAAAGTGATGATAGTATTTAAAGATGGAGTTGAGTATGAGCAGAGCTTAGAAGAATAGTTTTTTAGAGTAAAAGTACATTGATGTTTTTTTATTGAAATGGTATAATTAGTATTATTATCCTTGAAAGAATAACGATAATATGGGTTAAAATTCTTTAAATACTGTTAAATAAAAATATAAATTATTAGATATTTTCTAAATAGATCATAACGAGGTGAATGAGTATGAATGATGAAATAATAATATATCAAACTGATGATGGTGAGACAAAGATTGATGTGCACATGGAAAATGAAACTGTATGGCTATCACAGTCTCAAATGGTTGATCTGTTTCAAAGTAGTAAATCTAATGTTAGTGAGCATATCAAGAATATTTTCATAGAAGGTGAACTCGAAGAGAATTCAGTTGTTCGGAAATTCCGAACAGCTGGGGTCGATGGTAAAAACTATAACATAAATCACTATAATCTCGATGTTGTTATATCGGTAGGATATAGAGTGAAAAGTGTTCGTGGTACACAGTTTAGAAGATGGGCGCTTGGTATCTTGAAAGAGTATTTAATAAAAGGGTTTACGATGAATGATGACCTTTTAAAGCAAGCTGGTGGTGGAAACTATTGGAAAGAACTACTTGAGAGAATACGTGATATTCGTTCAAGTGAAAAGGTGTTATATAGGCAGGTACTTGATCTTTATGCAACAAGCGTGGACTATAATCCGACCGCAAATGAATCGGTGGAGTTTTTCAAGGTAGTGCAAAATAAACTACATTACGCAGCACATGGAAATACAGCAGCGGAAATTATATTTAGTAGAGCTAATTCAGAATTACCTTTCATGGGACTAACAACATTTAAAGGAGAGCATCCAGTAAAAAGTGAAACAAAAATTGCTAAAAATTATCTTAGTGAAGAAGAACTTGCTACATTAAATCGTATGGTATCGGCATTTTTTGATTTAGCAGAACTTCGAGCTATGCGAAGAGAACCAATGCATATGAAAGATTGGATTGTAGAAGTAGATGACTTTGCTGAAAGATATGGACAAGGAGTACTTCTTGGAAGCGGAAGTATCAGTAATAATCAAGCTATAAAAAAAGCTGAATTAGAGTATGAAAAGTATCGTAAATTAGAGAAAGATTATTTATCACCTGTCGAGAAAGCATATTTAGATACTGTGAAAATTACTCAAAAAGCAATAGAAAAAGGTAGAAGGTAGAAGGTAGATGTGTTTGTCAAACTACTGTAAATTATTTATAAATTAAAACTGAGAAGCTACGTAATTTTAAGCATAGTATAATGTATAAAAAAATATAGGTAGATTAATTATTACTTAAGTGTTTATGTACGTGATTAACATAATATCAAAGTGAATAACTATTTTGTGAATCAATATTTTAAAATTAATTATAGATTATGAAGTCAGATAAACAAAAGACACTGCACTTTATAAGTAGTTGACACTAGCTTAAAGCAAAAGATATAAAATGAATATGTAGCTATTAAAATCATTACAATGTAGTAGATGCACATAATGATTTTTTGATTTCAATTAAAGTTGGATAATAAATAAAATAGGTTTAAAGTTAATATTCACTAATAAAAATATATTGATTACTCTTAATTCCCAATCTTTTAATTTTGCAGTTAATATGCTAAAATAATAGGTAAAAATAGGTAATAGTAGAGGTTTTGGAGGGTGAAGTATGAGGTATGTAGATTTAAATAATAATCACAAGAAGCGAATTGAAAAAATGGTTCGTAATGATATTTTAATGAAGTGGGAAGATGATACTATTTTTCAGAAATTATTAGGAAAGATTATTATATCAGGCAATGTGAGTGATAATGAAATTACTAGAAAATTTAAGATGTGGTCAAATAGCTACAATTTTTTTAATGTTACTGAAAAAGAATTTTTGACAGGGATAGGCGATGTAGTATCGACTATATGTTCAACACGACCAGAATTGACCTCATTATATAATATTCAAGTTAAGAATTGCTATAAAATGCATAAATTTTCCTTGATTTCTGGATATGGCGGAATAGGTAAAAGCCATTTTATGAAAACTTTATCAGATGAATTCACTAAAAATTATATTCCCCATTTGTGCATATATGGTAAACTTATATCAGGTATGTCAGAGTTTTCAATTATTAATGTAAATGAAATAATTGATTCTTCAAAAAATGGATTTGTTTTTGTGGTTGATGCTATTAATGAATTAAATAAAGAGTGCCAAATAAAACTTATAGAGATTATAAGAGAACTGAAGAAACATCCAAAAATAAGAATTATATTAACATATCGCACAAACTCTTTGGAAGAGTCGATCCTTGAACAATTTAAGAAGTTATCAGAATTTGAAGTAGAATTTTTAGGAGTTTCTATTGAATCTGCTTTGTTAGAGTTGAAACGTCAACCTATTATAGATGTTGATAAATATGAAGATATTTTATTTTCTAATAATCCGTTATATATAACATTACTATGTAGACTTCTTCAAGATGATAAAATTGAAAATGAGGAAGAAAATAGTATAAACTCAATAACTTATGTTTTAGAAGGCATTATAAAAAAAAGCTTATCAAAGGATATGTGGTTAGATACTAAAAAAATTGCAAAATGGATGTTTGAGAATGATGAGAAGGTTATAGATTTGAAATCAGTAGAAAATTTAATTAAAAATGCAGAATCCTATTTTAAGGAAATGGTATCATTGAATTTTCTATATGAATCTAAATATAATGGTGTAAGCTATTACACATTCCACATTGACAAACTTTCTGATGCCCTTATTACGAGAGAACTATTTAATAGTATTAATAATAAGACTGTTGAAGAGATTGTTGAAGTTATTAAATATAAAATGGAGAAGATACCAAGTTTAAAAGAATACATAATACTTTTGTTATTTGATAAATATTCACCGGACTATGAGAAAATTTTCCGAATTGTAAAAGAGACAGGTTTAACTAATTACTGTACATATGAAATACTAAGTAAAATTAATTTTAAAGAAGAGAATATACAGGCGTTTACTCAAATAATTGATGTTACAAATTCAGGAAATCTTTTTTTATCTTTTGGTGGATATATAAATAAACCATTTAACTGCAATAATTATTTTAATGATTATTTTGCTCATGCAGAAAGGCAAAGAGATGAATTAACACGTTTATTTGTGTGGTTAGATAGCAGCAATAGTATTAAATTAAGATTAAAAAATCTAATTTACTTTATTTCAGTGAAAGGTACTGAAAAAAGGTTAAATGAAGCATTTTATTTTGCGATTTGGTGTAGTTGTGCATCTGAAATAGGTATTAGGTATCTTGCAAATAAATTATTGTTTGAAATTGTCTTGAAAAATGCATCTTTTATAGATAAATTAATAGAGCTATATGGTAAAGTATATGATGATTAT
>CAYJFZ010000004.1:0-126872 GCA_964369975.1 uncultured Oscillospiraceae bacterium | reverse complement strand
TTTGTCTTTTCTGCGACAGCTTGATTATTATATCACCTCGTTTTTGCTTTGTCAAGCGATTTTTGTCTTTATTTTTAAAAAAATATTTTTTTATGTATTTTCTTTTAATTTCCTTTATTTTTTTGTCAAAATTTAGGGCTTTTTTTGTATTATATATAATAGTATATTAATATAAATATATAATACTACTTGTAAAAAATATGTTTTTGGGGTATAATCACAATTAAAATACGAAACAAAAGGAGTTCTTTTATGAACATATTAATTGTCGGCGCTGGAAAAGTAGGCTCATATCTTGCCCAAGTTTTAGAGAATTTAGGCGATGATGTATCCATTATTGATGAGCATGAAGAAAATCTTACACTTTTAGAAAACTTTGCCGGTCTTAGAGTTTCAGGTGTAGCCCTTGATATAGATGTTTTAAAAAGTGCCGGTATTGAAAACTGCGATGCTGTTGCTGCTGTTACAAGCAATGATAATATAAATTTAATGGTAAGCCAGATGGCAAGAAATATTTTTAAAATCAAAAAGGTGCTGTGTAGAGTATATGACCCTGCCAGAAAAGATGTGTTTAGTGAGCATTTTGCCATTCCTACTATCTGCCCTACTTCAAACACTGTTGATGCGGTTGTCTCATATTTAAAGTTTGATACACAGCCTGCTACTTTGCAGTTTGGCTCAGGTACTACTACATTTAAGCAAGTTCCTGTGGATGAAAGCATGATAGGAAAACTTGCCTCAAAAGTTGTAAAACAAGATGAGCATTATCGTCTTTTTGCTATTTTGGATAGCGAAGAAAAGATGTCATTTTATACAGAAGATGTCGTATTAAAAAAAGGTGATAGCCTTGTTTTATGCGAGCTTGATGTTTAAGGAGGAAGTATGAAAGTATGTGTAGTTGGCGGTGGGAAGATTGGTTTTCACTTAGCTAAAACTTTAATATCATCAGGCCACGAGCCTATTATTATAGAAACAGATAAATCCCTTTGTAAAAAAATAGCAAACACTTTAGACATCACTGTCATAAACGGCGATGGCACTAATTTAGAAACTTTATCTTTAGTGAATATAGACTCTACCTATGCCGTTATCGCAGTTACAGGACTTGATGAAAATAACTTAGTTGCCTGTCAATTAGCTAAAATTGTTTTTGGCGCAAAAAGGACAATCGCAAGGGTAAACAACCCCAAAAACAAAGATGTTATGAAAACTTTGGGTATAGATATAGTTGTATCCACAACTGACAACATAGCAAGTATTTTAGGAAGAGAAGCCCAAACTGATAATATAAGACAGGTTATGAGCCTTGATGCAGGTACGACAAGTTTAACAGAAGTTATAATTAATGAAAACTTCCCCTTCGCCGGCCTTACTTTAGCAGATATGCCTGTGCCGAATGATGTTGTTGTTGTATCAATTAAGAGGGGCGAGGATATGTTTGTTCCTCGTGGTACTACGACTATTGAAGTAAATGATAAGATAATGATAATTGCAAAAAACACAGCATTTGACACCCTTACTTCTCTATGGCAACTCGATTAATAAAAACTATAAATAAACAGCCAGAATTTTGGCTGTTTATTTTTTTACTTTTATTATAAAATTTTTAAATGATTTTAAAAATAAGAGTAAGTATAAATTTAAAAAAACAAATACGCAAAATATAATACTAATAACTCACTGCTTATAAAAATGTTTGACATTAGTAAGGGTTTAAGCTGTGTATACACAGCTATTTTGCTTGTCTATTTGAAATATTATCTTTACTTTAACTACTGCTATAAACTTAAAACAAAAAAGAGATGTATTTTTACATCTCTTTTAACATTTCTTGTATTTGCATTTTATTTAAGCCTATTATTAAGCTTTTGTTTGTAAAATGGCCTATTACTAATAAGGCAGGAAACCTTGCAAAGCTGTAGTAAGCACTTAAATAAACTATGTTTTGCTTTTTAATATAAACCTGTCTTTTTAAAAAAGTTCCTGTTTTTCTAACTATCATATCGTTTTCAAAATAGTAGTAAAGATTTTTAAAATAAAACCATAGAAATCCACAAATAAAAAAGCTAATGATAAGACCAAAAACAGAATTAAAACTTATAAAATAAACAAAGCCTATAATTATAACTATACTCATCCAAAAAACACGAATAAACAAAGGACTTTTATACATTTAATCACCCGTTTTATTTTAGGCGATATATTATATATTATACTTTTTTTTAAAAATAAATTTATTTGTTAATTCTTCTATTCCAAAAATAGATATTATAAATAATATAGGATACGCTATTGAAATATACATAGCATATACCCCTATATTAAAAGCTGCTACTTCCATAAAGGATATTATCGCTATTCTAAAAATAGCCATTAATAGCATTCCTATTAAAGCTAAAGAAGTTATTATTTCTTCATCTTTTAAGTTTTTATAATTTTTAATGTTGCTAATCATTTTAAATGCAAAGCTGATTAAGCCTATATATAATAAAGGATAAAAAAACAGTTTTATTATTTCTAAAGTTTTAAAAGCTATATGCTGTGTATTAGTATAGTATGGAACACTTGTATTTTCTATTGCTGAATAGTTGCTTTTTGTATGAAGGAAGTCTTGCCATAATTCTATTTGCCCTGTAGATGTATCGCTTAAATATTCTTTATATGGCTGCATACCCTCAAGTTTTAAAACATAGCTGACATTTTCCATCATCTCTTGCATCACCATAGGAACATACTCTATTTTTATAGGTGGAGTAAGAGATGAGCGCAAGGCGATTGCCTCTTCATCTTCAGCGTGAACTTTAATTATTTCGCCCTCTAATTCTTGCCAGAATTCATCTGCATTTTCAGGGGAAGAATAAACGCCGTTTATTTGAGCTGCTGTTCTTAGCGCCCAGTAAAAAGAGCCTGATTGAAAGTCGTTTAATTCTTTGTTTTTAAAGCCTATGGCAAAACTATCGCTTTCTAAGGTATCTTCTAAAATACTAAAAGTTTTACTTTCTTCATAAAGTGTATTTCTTACATCAGTAGGTACTGCTATTAAAGGGTGCCAGTCATCGTGCGACAAGCTCGTCATCGCTCCATAAGCAGAAGTAAAGCTACCACTTGAATAATCGCTTAAAATAAATACTCCATAATGCTGATAATTTATAAAACAAATAATTAAAACTATCCCTGTTGCAATTACAAATTGCGAGATAATAGCTGTAAATTTTAATAGCATTTTATCTTTGCCATTTTTAAATATAAAAAACATCGTTATAAGACAGGCCACTATTCCAAAAGGCAGTATCCAGTAGCCGTCCTCACGGCTAATTAATGAAAGACCTAAAGAAACTCCGGATAATACTGAGTAAAAACTAAAACTTTTTATATCATCTTTATATCTTAAAGCCATACCGATTAAGGCTATAAAAAACACCATACACACCACAGGATAAAAGCTATCCCTATACGCTCTTAGTGTAAACTCTGCTGTATTTGCAGGGGAATAAACTATTACAAAAAATAATAGTAATTTTAGATAGTTATTTTTAATTATTTTACTAAAGGCAAAGATAGCTAAAAGCGCCAGTAAAATCCAAAGCATTTGATTTGCAATTAAAAAAGGTATACTAAAAAAATTTAAAAACGCTAAATAAACCGCAAAAAAAGGATGCTTTGATAAAGTTAGGCTATCATACTCTCCAAGCCAATTCCCTTGAGTTATATTTAGCGCCATATCTAAGTATAAGTCATCATCTAAAGGAGCACTCCTTGGTAATAAATATAACATTTGCTGTGAGACTAATAATAGTTTTACTACAACTAACACAGCTATTATTATATATAAATTTCTTTTACTTAAATCTTTTTTTAACATAAATTATTTTGTTATCTTTCTTATTGATTCTATCGTATATTGCTTTTTAGAGAAGATGATATTTAAAATAAGCGATAGATACTTTGTTATTATAGCTAAGATTAAAAACAGGCCAAAAAAACCAAAACTTACAACTAACATCGTAGTTGTCCAGCCCTCAATTACTGTACCTGTAAAGTACATAACTACTGTATAAACTCCGCTGACAAAAAACACAAACGCTATAAGCACACTTAAAAGCATACTTATTTTATAGCCTATATCAGTAAACAATATAAGGCTGTTTATAGCAAGGTCTTGCCTTGTTTTTTTATCTTGGATATTTTGTGTTTGCTTGTTTGTTATCTTGTAATTTATTTCGCTAACCTTTAAGCCACAAGAAGCATAAACTGCCTTTCTATAAACAGTTTTAACACCGATAGATTTTACTCTGTTTATCCCTCTTCTTGAAATAATCGAAAAGCTATTAGTTTTAATTTTATACTGTAAATTAGAAAATTTATTAAATAATTTATAGAATAGTTTTGATGAAAATTTTTGCCCTTCATCGTTTGAGGCAAAGACTATATCATAGCCACTTAAACTTTTTTGATAAACTTCTAAAATTAAGTTTTCATCATAGTCGATGTTTGCTGACTCAAACTCTAACACAAAGTCGCCTACTGCTAAGTCAAGGCCTGCTATCATTGCATTTTCTCTGCCTTGAAAAAAGCTCGTATTTAAAACAGATAAACTTTTCACCTTTTCTTTTTCGCAGAATTTTTCTATCTCTTTTACAGTTTCATCTTTTGATGAATCATTCACACAAATAATTTCATAAGTATTAAAGTTTTCATTTAATACTTTATTTATACTTTGCAAAAAATTTTCTACCTTCTTTTCATCGTTATGTAAATACACAACAGCAGATATAAAATTTTTCTCTTTATTCAAACTCTTCATCTAAGACCTCCTGCAAGTCATAAACTGTATTTATTTTGCCTGATAACACGCTTACAAAGCTCGGGTTTTTGCTAAACTGCTTTATTAATGTAGGCCTACTATCATCAATTTCACTCATTTTTAATATCGGTTTCATCGAAAACATTGTTTTTACAAATTCAAAATCATACTCATCTTTTAAATATTTTTTAGCAAGCTGTGACATATAGCCATAGGCTGATTCAGGCTTATTTTTACAGTCGTTACAGTTGCCAAGTCTTAAAGGAGAACAAAAATCCTCATTGCCTTTTTGACACTCAAATGTAGGCAATTTATCAAAACTTGTTATATGCGGAGTAAAGGTAACACTCGTTAGGGAGTGAAGGCCTGTTCTGCCAAAAGGCATGATTGAGAAAAACGGCCCGTCCATTACTGTTATACCCACATTTTTTAATTCTTCACTTGCTTTTAATATTATAAGCTCGCATAATTCGTATTTAATAGGAAAAGTTTCAAAGCCAGCTAAGGTATTAATTTGATTAACGCTTGCATAGGTGCTATTTAAAACAAAGGGCGCTGTGAATTCTTCATTTGTTTTTAGTGTTATTTTATATAGCTTTTCTTCTTTGTTAATTTTAGTGATGTGGGTTGAGTACATAATCGTGATTTTATCTTTATATTCATCTGCTTGCTTTACTAAAATATCTCTTAGAATTTCGCCATCATAAGTATACTCTTTAGTTATAAAAGCGCCGTCGCACATACCCTCGCTAAAATACTCTAAGGGTTCTATGGGTTTACATTCTATACCGCTGTCAGCACAGAATTTTATAAACTGGTCTTTATCCGTCCATGAAAAATTTTGACTCGTAGCATAAATTTTTAAAAAGTCATCTTTTATACTCTCTGGATAGTCAACGCAAAATCTATCAAAATTATTTTTGCTTTTTAGGGCTGTTGAAATACTCCTTGGGTAGTGATAACCCATGTGCACCCTTGCTTGATTTATATAAGTTGCTCTTTTAAAAGGCTCTTCATCCATTTCTAAAACAAGGACATTCTCGCCTTTTTTTGCACAATGTACTGCACTATAAAGCCCATAAAGCCCAGCGCCAATTATAATTTTATCGTACTGCATCTTACTCCTTTTATGGGTTGTATTTACCCATGGCATTTTCTATTAAAATTTTCATCAATAAGGCATTGCCTTTTATAGGACTTATCTTTGTAGGAACTTCGCCCGTATTAGGATATGCCCTACTTACAGCTACTTCACAAGTTTTTAAGCCTAATTGTGAAGCCCTTGTTGAAAGGTAGGCTAATAATTCATAAGTTTGAAAAATATTTCTAAAAGGCTGTACTAATGGGTGTTGCAAATACTTCATTGAGTAAGCTCTAAAATTATTAGTTGAGTCTGTGAATTTTTCTTTTGCTGTAAAAGAAATTATAGGTGAATGAATGTATTTTACAGCTAAATGTCTAATTACAGGAGTGTTAATAGCTTGTCCGCCAACTACATACCTTGAGCCTTGCACAAAGTCATAGCCCTCATCTAATTTATCTATAAACTTTGTTACATCTTCTATTGAATCTTTGTTATTGCCATCTATTGTGATAATTCCTTCATACCCTCTTTTTATAGCGAAATAAAAGCCCATTCTAAGCTGTGCTGCTTGTTTGCCTTTATCTCTTTTTATCAATAGGGTATTCACTCCTAAAGCTTTTAAAAAATCCTCATCATTTGAGCCATCGCTTGAAGCGCCATCGCAAATGATAATATCACAAAGCATATTAATCTTATTCACTTTTGCCCTTGCTAATTCAAACTTAATATTCTCTTTTTCATTAATAATAGGTATTATTAAGCAATACTTATTTTTCTTTTCGCAAAATTCAAAACTTTCAAATTTTGGTACACCTTTTATGTTTTTATATTCCATAAAATGCCTCTTTCATATATAATACTGAATTTTTAACTGATTGTAGGTTGTTTTGATTTTTCATCTCTATTGAAAGATAATTTTTATAATCTATTTTTGATAAGACCTTTTTTAGGGTATCATGTTCATCTTTTTTGTTGACATGCTCTAAATAAGGCTCACTTAAATGTATGTGATTTACTATTGTTTTATATGTTTTTATTAAATGCGGATTTTCTTCATTGTAAAGAATAGTGCCAAAATCAATATTTACTTTTAAGCCCTCGTTATTTACTTCTTTTACAAATTCACAAGCATCTTTTGTAAAATTTAAAAAGTTTGTGTTGTAAATTGTAGGGTTTGGCTCAATACTTAAAACAGTGTTGTATTCCCTTGCCTTTTGGGCTAAAGAATAAAAAAACTCTTTTGCATCGTCTATACTATCCCCTTTTTCCATATTTCGATTTTTAGGACAGCCAAAAACTAAGTTTTTTATCCCCATACTATTTGCAAACTTTATAGCCTTTATAGTGTAAGCGGATAAAAACTCTCTATCCTCTTTATTAAAAATATTGCCTTGTATGCCATACCAAATGCTCTGCATACTGCTAATTTCTAAGTTATACTTATTCCTTAGCATATCAGCGTATAAAAAAGACATCTCTAAGTTTTCATAAGGATTTTCAAAAAGTCTTGTCGGGGCGATTTCTATTCCTTGTATTCCCTCTTGTTTTAAAAAGCTATACATTTCTTCATCATCGGATTTATCCCAGGCTATATTTGAAATTGATAATTTCATATCTGCTCCTTTATATACTCTTTTATATCTTGTAAAATAAATTCTTTGTTTTGTATATATTCGCCTTTTTTATTAAAGACCTTTGCATGCTTTGTTCTAAAATCATAGTGCATAGGCTTTGCATTTAAAGTGTTGTTAAATTCTTTATTTGTTAAATACTTATACACTTCGCCGGCAGTTAAACCTTCTGTTGCTATATTTAATACTTTTATATTGTTTTCTTTTGCTATTTTAATATCATTAAATAGATATTTTAAATTATAAAACTGAAACATTGATTTATCATCAGTAAAATTTAAAGCTGAAAAATTTAATTTTTCAAAAATAGACCTTAGCTTTTTTTCATCTATGTTTTCATTTAAAGTATGAAAGCCATTGTCTTGCTTTGTGTAATAAGATAATATTTCGCTTTCTTCTTCGCTCAAACTTTTTATTTTTTCATCCGTTAGCATAGCGGGGATAAATTTAATAAAATCATATAAAAAGTTCTTTTTTAAGTTTTTTCCGTATAGTGCAGGCAGGCGCACTATTAAATAATCAGTAAAATTTGCTTTTACAAATTCTTCTAAGTATAAGCGATTTTTCCCATAAGGGGAAAGATTTTGACTTTGCATATCATAGTCTTCATCTTTGCCGTTTGGCTCTTCATATACATCGACTGTTGAAATTAATACTATTTTTTTAGGATTAATTTTTTTTATATTTTCAATAGCATTTTGTATTATTTTAAAATCTTCCTCTGGGAATTTATTTGCTATAAACTTTTTTGCAGGTACAGCGCTATAATAAATTTCATCTGGGTTTGTATTAAAAGCATCTTGTATATTTTTTGAATTAAAAAGCCCATCAAAACTAAAACTTTCTTTTAAATTCGAGCCTACAAAGCCTGTGTGTCCAATTAAATAAATCATTAAAGCCCCTACCTTTTTACTAAAGATTTTATTAGATAATTTCTCTTTTTTAATTTTGCATATTATCCATACCATTATACACTATTTTATTTTTTTTGTAAAATAAAAATATTTTTTATTACTTATACTTTATATCTCTTTTTTTGTATTTATTTGCAGTGAGATGATTATTTTAATATTATAATCTTACTATATTCTAACACACACAATATAGATGTAATAATTGCGTGCTCTGTTTTTTGCACATATGATTCTTAGTAAGTTAAACAGGAATCTACCCACGCTGACTCGTACAGGAATCTATCCGCACTGACCCGTACAGGAATCTACCCGCACACTAAAAAACAACCATTCAGGTTGTTTTTTGCACACTGCGGTGTGCCGTGTTGTTCGATTCCCACTCTCACGAAAAAAACAAGGCGCAATCCTAAGATTGCACCTTGTTTTTTGGTGACCCGTACGGGAATCGAACCCGTGTTACCGCCGTGAAAGGGCGGTGTCTTAACCGCTTGACCAACGGGCCATAAGTTAAAAAGTATGGTAGCGGCAGTGGGACTTGAACCTACGACCTACCGGGTATGAACCGGGTGCTCTAGCCAACTGAGCTATGCCGCCTTATACATACACACTTCTTTGAGTGCAATGATTATTATATTATAAACAAATATCTTTGTCAAGACTTTTTTATTATTTTTGCCTGTCTTAGCCTTGCTTTTTAATAAAAAAATTATACTATTAATAAATTTTTATATTTTTTTATTTTCTTCTATTTGTTTTTTTATCAAATTTAAAATAAATTTTAAGATTAATTTGTTTTTTTATCTTTTAAAATTATCTACATTACAACTATATTTTTTATGAATTTTGCGAATATTCTCTTTATTCATATAAATATTTAAAAATTTCTTTTAAAAGATACAATTTTCTACAAAGTTCTCATTACTCTTAGTATAAACTTAACTTAGGACAAAAATATAACCCCCTCACCGCCTAACACTTTACTATTTTTTTTACAAAGTGTTTTAAATCTAATGAAAGGATGTGTGCCATGGTATGGAGGAATACAAACAATTATATTATTATTTATTTAACCGTCTTTCACAATTAAGTGAAGAAATCGCTAAAATTCAAAACAGTGTAGAGGAGATGTTTTTGTCGCAAACGAAAAGCGATAATGATACATAATCATTATCAAATAAATTTAAGGCTAAAATTTCTATCTATCTTAAAATATTACATATTTTACAAATAAGGGCGCAAGCCTTTTTTTGTTTGCAATTTTTTTTATAGTCTTTGATACTCCTATAATAAATTTTTAGAATTTATAAAGCCTTATTATTTAATTAAGATTTATAATATTATATAAACGAGTAAAAAAATATAGCTATAAAAAAGTTTTTAAAATTGTCTTGTGTTCTAATTATAATCCTTTTATTAAAACAGGCACTTTTAAAAGTGCCTGTTTTTTATAATTATAGTAATTTAATTAAAAAGTTATTCCATTGTAAGGTAGCGCCCAGCCAAAGATTAAGAAAACAGTAGTTAATACCCCAGCGACTATTAAAACTACGCCGTATTTTTTATCTTGTTTATAATCTTTTGCCACTCTTTCAGAATTTGGTATTATCATTAATTTATCTCTATACTGCTTTTCTTCTTCTTTTACTGGATGAAGTTTTGAGCCAATAATTGCAAAAATTAAACTTAGGTAAATACCGATAAAAAATGGATCTAAGAAATTAATAAAAATACTGCCTACACTTAGCGATGGCATGCTCGCTAAAGTTTTAGTTGTAATAAAGCCTAAAAAGCCTGCTATCATCGACCATCTCGCCCCAGTAGCTGATAATTTTTTACTCACTATGCTACCAATTCCAGGAACAGCCCAAGATGCCGCTATAATAGTTGAGGCAAACCATGAGATTATTCTCACTCCGCCAAGTCCCATATAAGCAAGGATTAAAGAGATTATTCCTATTACAAGCATTATCCATCTGCTCACTTTTAACTGCTCTTTTTCAGATTTGAATTTTATTGGGATTATATCCGAAGTTACTGAAAATCCGATAACAGATAAGAAGGTTGAAGATGAGGAAAGCCCTGCCGCCATTATACCTGCTAATAGTAAAGTACCCACTATATCAGGCATCACATTAAACGCTGCCCAAATTAATACTCTTTGCGGGTCTTCTATAAACGGGTTTAAATTTAAAACAGCTATAGATGCTAAGTTTAAAAATAATAAAAACACAACAGTACAAATAGCAGCAATAGCCCCAGCTCTAAATGTTACATGTTCGCTTTTTGCCATTAAGTTTCTGCCTGCCTGCCAAGGAGAAATTGCAACAGTGATGCACCACACTATCCCCATAGTTATACTATACATAACAGCGCCGAAAACATCAGTTGCACCTGTGCCTGGGATATTTCCGTGGTAGTCAAGAATGTTTTCTGGTATATCTGGGTTTGCCATTAAGTTTGGCAATAAGTCAGAAATACCACCTTGTGCATTAAATATGTAAACGCCTGCGATTATCGCCCCACCTATGAATACTATAAACATCATAGTATCAGTTAAGATAACGCCTTTTGAGCCTGAATAAAAAGTAAAGCCTGTAAAGCAAGCCCAAGCTAAGAATAAACATAATTCATAAGAAAGCCCTGTTAATTCTTGCATTAATATACCAACGCCTGTAATTGAAGCTAATAAATAAGCAGTTATTGAAATTATTGTAACTATCCCTGCTACTCTGCGGTTTTTAATATCGCAAAACCTATCGCCGAAATATTCTGGCATAGTAGTACACTCAGAACGCCTTAGGAATCTGCCAAAAATTAAAGGACCAATTACATAGCCAACAGCACAAATAGAATTTAATAAAACTAATGAAGTGATGTTACCTGTATACACCCAGCCTTGATCCCCCATAAAGCCATTAACTGAAAGCATTGAAGCAAAAAGAGTGCCTGCTATTAATAATGTCGTTGCGTTTCTGCCACTTACATAATAGTCATTTACATTTTTAATTGCCCTACCTGCATATACACCTACTGCTAAATAAACGAGGATACTAATAATAACGCCTAAAAAATATATATTCATTATTCTTTACCCTCCCCTTTTTCTTCGTTTGTGAAAATTTGCTTTTCTTCTTTTGTTAGTACGATGTTCATAGCAATCCCAGCTATAACTAAACAGCCGCCGATTACTATTGATACTATAATTTCACCCATGTCTAAACTCCTTTTCTTTTCGTGTAGTTTTTTCTCAAAATATTTTTTACTTATTTTGAATTACAAAACTTTTTATTTTACTTATACTTTCATATAAGTTTTCGGTTTTTTGATTTTGCTCTTTTGTTTTAGAGATTAAAAAACATTTTGCTTTTCTTCGTCCTTGCCTTAATATAGAAACTATCAATCTACCTTTATCTATATATTAATTTTAAAAAAAGCAGATATTTTTCTAATTTTTATTTTATTTATCATCGAACTCGGCGAATAAAAAAATGCTCAATAGAACATTTGAATATATGTATATATATTTATTATACCATATTTTTACTGAAAAAAATGTGATATTTTATTTCGGGCAATTTTAACCTTACTTGCCTTTTATATATAAACTAAAACTACCAATATCAAATTCGATATTGGTAGTTTGTTTTTTTAAAGTAGTGTTTATATCTACTCCGTTTTTATTTAATTTTTATTATAAGTCCTTTTTTTCAATTTTAGTTACGCCGCCCATGTAAGGCACTAAAACTTCAGGAACATTTACAGAGCCATCTTCGTTTTGGAAGTTTTCTAAAATAGCTGCAAAAGTTCTACCTACAGCAAGCCCTGAGCCGTTAAGAGTGTGAATCATTTGAGCTTTATCAGTCGCTTGGTCTTTATATCTTATTTGCATTCTTCTTGCTTGATAATCAGTGAAATTTGAGCAAGATGAAATTTCTTTATAGCTGTCATAGCTTGGTAGCCATACTTCTATATCATAAGTTTTCGCACTTGAAAAACCCATATCCCCTGCGCATAGAGCGATTGTTCTATATGGAAGACCTAATAATTGTAATGCTTTTTCAGCATTGTTTGTCAAGCTTTCAAGCTCGTCCCAGCTTTGGTCTGGCTTTGTGAATTTTACAAGTTCTACTTTATTAAATTCGTGTTGGCGAATTAAGCCTCTTGTATCTCTACCAGCAGAACCTGCCTCTGCTCTAAAGCAAGCAGAATAAGCACAGTATTTATAAGGCAGTTTATCGCCTTCTAAGATTTCATCTCTGTGATAGTTTGTTACAGGCACTTCTGCTGTTGGGATTAAATACCAATCGTGGTCTTCTAATTTAAACATATCTTCTTTGAATTTTGGCAACTGGCCTGTACCCATCATACTTTGTGCATTTGCTATGAATGGAGGGAACATCTCTGTATATCCATGCTGTGTTGAATGTAAATCTAAGTAGAAGTTAAAGATTGCTCTTTCTAATCTTGAGCCAAGGCCTTTATAGAAATGGAATCTTGCCCCTGTAACTTTTGCCGCTCTTTCAGGGTCTAAGATGTCAAGGTCTTTTCCTAATTCCCAGTGAGCCTTTGGTGTAAAGTTGAATTTTGGTGTTTGTCCCCATTTTCTAACTTCTACATTTTTTGTTTCATCAACGCCGTCTGGCACTGTTGCATCTGGTGCATTTGGAATGTTTAGTAATAAGTCTGTTTGCTCCTGCTCTAATTTTGTAACCTGTGCATCATCTGTTTTTATTTCATCTGAAAGAGTTTTCATCTCTTGCATTAGCTGTGTAGTGTCTTTATTTTCTTTTTTGTATACAGGGATTAATTTTGAAGCTTCGTTTTGCTTTGCTTTTAGCGTGTCTACTTTACTTTGAAGTGTTCTTCTTTTCTCATCAACTTCTAAAACTTCGTTGATTAATTGTGTATAGTCTTGCCCTCTGCGGTTTAGCGCTGTAATTACTTCTTCTTTATTTTCTCTAATTCTTTTTATGTCTAACATAATTTTCTCCTTAAAATTATTTTTTTTCTAATAAGTTTGCGATTTCTTTTAATTGCTCATCGCTGTTAAATGATATAGTTAAATTACCTTTGCCATCTTTATAGGAAGAAACTTTCACGCTTGTACCGTGTAAATTACTTAAAGCGATTTCTATTTCTTTTACTATGTTTGGCTTTGATTGAGTTGTAGGTTTTTTATTTTGTTGAGTCTGCAAGGACTTAGCTAATAGCTCACACTGCCTTACTGAAAGGGCTTTTTCTTTTACTTGATTTGCCACTTCTATTTGCATTTTCTCATCTTGTAATGATAATATCACTTTTGCATGTCCTAAGGATAGATGCTGCTCTTTTACCATTTCTAAAATAAGCTTTGGCAAATTAAGTATTCTAAGGCTATTCGCCACACTCGATCGTGGTATTGAAAGTTTTTTACTTATTTCATCTTGAGTTAAGTTAAAGCTTTCCATTAAATTTTTATATCCTTGAGCTACTTCAATAGGGTCTAAGTCTTCCCTTTGCAAGTTCTCTATTAAGGCAATTTCTTTTGCTTTATCAGTTGATATGTCTTTTATAATAGCAGGAATTTCTGTAAGCTGTGCCATTCTTGAAGCTCTAAATCTTCTCTCGCCTGCTATGATTTTGTACCTATTAAGCCCATTTGGAGCTAAGATGATTGGTTGTAATACACCGTGCTCTAAAATCGACTGACTTAATTGCTCTAAACTTTGCGCCTCGAATGTTTTTCTTGGCTGGTTTGGATCTGTGTCAATCTCTGATAGTTTTACTGTTTGTATTGGTGCGTTTGAAATTTGTTGGTCTTGCGATAAGAATAGCGAGTCAAGACCACGGCCAAGGCCGGTATTTTTTTTCGCCATATTAGAAATCCCCCCTTTATATACAATTATTATATATTAATAATTCTTATTTTGCTGTATTACTTCTTTTGCTAAGTCTAAATAACTTTGTGCGCCTTTTGAAGACGGATCATAAAAGTTAATAGGTTCTGAAAAACTCGGCGCTTCTGATAGCTTAACATTTCTTGGTATCGCCGATTTATAAACTTTATTAGGAAAATACTTTTTAACTTCATCTACAACTTGCAAGGTTAAATTAAGCCTTGGGTCATACATTGTTAAAAGTACACCTTCTATATCTATGTATTTATTATAGTGCTGTTTTACTAATCTTATTGTATTTATTAATTCAGACAAGCCCTCCAAAGCGAAAAACTCACATTGTATAGGCACAAGCACAGTATCAGCTGCACTTAGTGCATTAATAGTTAATAAGTCTAAAGCCGGCGGGCAGTCAATTAAAATAAAATTATATTCACCGCTTATTTTATTTAAGGCTGTCCTTAATTTTGCGTGCCTATTTTCTGCTTGCACTAACTCAACACCAGCGCCAGAAAGCGTAATAGACGATGGCAAAACATCAACTGAAAACTTTGTTTTTATTATGCTGTCTTTAATATTAGTTTCTTGCATTAAGACATTATATGTGCTATTTTCTAAGTCTCGTTTTGAAATTCCAAAACTTGAAGTGGTATTCCCTTGTGGGTCTAAGTCTACTAAAAGCACCTTTTTATTTAATGAAGCAAGCGAGGAGGCAAGGTTTACAGCCGTGGTAGTTTTACCTACCCCTCCCTTTTGATTCGCAACAGCGATTATTTTTGCCAAAAAAAGCACCCCTTTTTCATATCTTAATTTATGTATATAAAATAATTGTATCATAAAACTTTAAAAATTCAAACACATTTTTTAATTTGCTCTTTAAAATTAACATAAAAAAAGCTAAAAATATTTTTTAGCTTTTTTTGTTTTGTATTAAATGACTTATCTTTTGTTTTATTTATAAAATTTTAATTTATTTATTTTTTATATAAGGCTTTTGTTTATAAAATGTTCTACATAGAACATTTTATATAGTTTTTAACTTTAGCTTATTTCAACTTGCTTCTTTATAATAAAACTAAAAGAGCAATTACGCCCTTTTAATTTTATTATATTATGATTTAAAGAATACTTATTTTTTATAATATATATATATATTATAAATTTCACTTTACTTCTCGAAATTTTACTTTACTTCTTGCCTTTCTTTTTTTGGCACCTTTATTGTGTAAAAAAAGCAAGTCTCATCTTCGTTTTGCTCTAAGTGAGTGTCAACTCCTGCCTTTTTTAAAATATTAACAGCCTTTGTTATCGTGTTTGAAAACAGTCTTATATCTTTTATATTCACAATTACTTTTTGCTTTTTAATTGTTTTTGGGAATAACAGCTTGTTTATATACTCATCTGTTTGCTTTACATTTAAAGAATTATTTATTATGTATTCTAATGCCTTTTTTTGCTTTGAAGTATTAATTCTCACAACAGCTCGTGCGTGGCGCTCTGTTAGTTTGTTTTGTGTTATTATATCTTGAATTTCTTTTGTAAAGGATAATAGCTTTAATTTGTTTGCAACAGAGGGCTGACTTAAAGAAAGTTTTACAGCTACTTCTTTTTGCGTTAAATTTAACTCATCAATCAAGGTTTTTATAGCTCTTGCCTGTTCAAAAAAGTTTAAATCTTCTCTTTGGATATTTTCAACTATGTTTAAAATGGCAGCTTCTTTTTCATCCTTTTCTAAAACTATTATAGGCACAGTTAAAAGCCCCGCCCTTTTTGCAGCTAATAGTCTTCTATGCCCTGCTATAAGTGTAAACCCGCCCTCATCATTCAATGTCGCTGTAAGCGGTTGCAAAATTCCATTTTCTAAAATAGAGGCAGTTAGAGAATCAATGCCTTGTTTTGTAACTTGCTGTCTTGATTGGTGCTTGCAAGGTTTTATAAGAGTTAAGGGTACTTCTTGTACTAAGGTTTGATTTATTCTTTTTGTTATATTTGATAATGAAAACATAGCCCCTCCTTAAATTTTGTTATTCTTTGTTATTTTCACACTAACATAAACTATCTTGCTTTACAACAAAAACATATCGCAATCTTTGACATAAAACTATAAAAATAAAGCAGTTAAACTCTTATTTTATATATAAATATTCTTTTTTATATATTTTTGTCGATAAGTTATGACAATATTCATTCATCTCTTGTATTATTGCTAATTTTTTAGTATAATTAAGAAAACTATTAAAGCGAGGTCTTTATGCAAAACAAAAAAAATCATTTAAAGCAAAATGCTCTATTAATATATTCTGTGTTTTTATGGCTGTGTTTAGTGGGCGTGTTATACTATATTGAATATGTAGTGTTTGCCGGCACATTAGACTCTATTTTAATTTTCGCTATTTTATTGCCACCTTGCGTTATAATAGCAGAAGTTTTTTCAAAAGAGAATAAGGCATATCTAAACGAAAGACCGAACACCGAGAGTTTTATTATCGGGCTTGTGTTAAGATTTACTACCGCTTTGTTTTTCGCCATAGCCATTTACACAAAGCCTTACAGCTTAGCTGTCTATCAAATATTAGCTGTTTGTATAATAGTTGTATCTCTTGACTTTTTCAAAAATTATAAGCGAAAGTTAAAGCTAAAATATAGATATAAAGAAAGAGCTCTATTTTTAAGTTTAATTTTTATGGCTATTTCCGCTACACCTTTCGTTTATTCAGCGATTGCAAATGTCTTGCCTTTATCTTCTGCTGTTAGTGTAGTAGAGCAAGCGGGCTACATAGACGCTGAGCTTTTATACATCAGCGAAGACTTAGACCAATTAGAAGGCTTTTTTGCACACAACCTAAAAGCTGATAATAACACTAACTTAAACTTAAACACCTATCTTTTCAAAGCGTCGAAGGACGATACAGCATATCTTTTAAGCGTTAATGTAATCGGCGGTGAAATATTAGGAGTTGGCGAATTAAGAACAAGTACTACTTAAATGTTCTACATAGAACAATTTTATAAATAAAAACAGATAGCAGCTGCTATCTGTTTTTTTATTGTTATTAATTTTATAAAGGAGTCTTTTTTATTTTTGAAAAAACTCTTGGATATTCGCTATTTGTTTTCTTTAATTTTTTATAATAAATTAAACTTCTCTTATCTTCATTCTCTAAAAAGTAATTTTCTATTCTTTCAAGCTTAATATCCAAAGGGGCAAAAGTTGATTTTGAGTTTTCTATTTCTTGTTTATTATCGCCCTTCATCGCTATAAAGTATCCATTAATTTTAGTTAGGGGGATAGAGTATTCTAATAATACATTTAAGTTTGCTACTGCCCTTGCTGTTGTAATATCAAACTTTTCTGTGTAGCCCATTTTTGTTAAGTCTTCTGCTCTTTCGTTTATTACAGTCGCTTTTATACCTAATTCATCTAATAAAAAAGATAAAAAGTCGCAGCGCTTTTTTGTAGGCTCTATTAAAAATAAATCTATATTAGGCTTATAAATTTTCGCTACTACTCCAGGAAAGCCTGCCCCTGTTCCTATGTCGGCTACTGAATTTTTTACTTCTTCTTGCTTTGCAAAAAGTAGGCTGTCTAAAAAATGCTTTTTTTCAATTTCTTCTGGTTTTGTAAGGGCTGTTAAATTCACTTTTTCATTATACTGCACCAAGATTTTGCTATAAGTTTTTAGCTTTAAAAGCATATCGTCATCTAAATTTATATCATGGCTAATTAAGGATAATTTTAAGCGATTTATATCTATCATGTTTTTCCCCTTTACTTTTTCATTTTTAATTCTAATAATAGCATTGAAATATCACTGGGCGATACTCCAGGAACTCTTGAAGCTTGGGCTACATTTGAAGGTTTTATTTTTTCCAATTTTTCCCTTGCTTCTAAGCGCAGACCATTGCAAGCCATATAATCAAAGTTTTCTGGAATTTTTGTTTCTTCTAATTTTTTTGTTTTATTTATTTGTTGCTCTTGCCTTTTTATATAGCCTGAGTATTTTAAATCTATGCTCACTTTTTGAGCGATGAAAGAAGTTACTTCTTTGTTTTCGCCGATTACTTTTACTATATCCTCATATTCAATTTTTGGCCTTTTTAATAATTCGCTCGCTTTAAAAGCAGTTTTTAATGGCTCTAAGCCTTTTTCTTCTAAGATATTGTTTATCATATCGGGCTTTATTGTTATTTCTTTCAGCCTTTGGATTTCTTCTTTTTTAACTCTTTGCACAAATAAAAACTCACAAAAACGCTCATCGGTAACTAAACCTACTTCTCTTCCTATCTCAGTTAAACGCTCATCAGCATTATCTTGCCTTAAAAATAATCTATACTCACTCCTACTTGTCATCATCCTATAAGGATCACTTACGCCCTTTGTAATTAAATCATCAATTAAAGTGCCGATGTATGAGGACTGCCTTGTTAAAACAAGTTCAGTTTCGCCGTTAATTTTTCTAACAGCATTTATACCGGCGATTAAGCCTTGGGCGGCGGCTTCTTCATATCCGCTTGTGCCGTTAAACTGCCCTGCCCCATATAAATTTGGATATTCTTTAAATTCTAAGGTAGCTTTTAAGTCTAAGGGGTCACAGCAATCATACTCAATAGCATAAGCTGGTCTTGTAACTTCTAAGTTTTCAAGACCTTGTATCGTTTTATAAAACTGTAGCTGTACATCTTCAGGTAAAGACGAGCTCATACCTTGCAAATACATCTCATCAGTATCTAAGCCACAAGGCTCAATAAAAAGCTGATGTCTGTCTTTATCGCTAAATCTTACAACTTTATCCTCTATCGAAGGGCAGTATCTTGGGCCTATCCCTTCAATTTTTCCACCATAAAGTGGTGAGCGATGAATATTTTCTTGTATAACCTTATGAGTTTCTAAGTTTGTATAACTGATATGGCAAGGTAGGATGTTTTCGATTTTTCTTTTTGTCATAAAGCTCATCGGCACACATTCTTCATCGCCCTCTTGAACTTCTAAAGATGAAAAATCAATACTCCTTTTATTCACCCTTGCAGGTGTACCTGTTTTAAAT
Source organism: uncultured Oscillospiraceae bacterium (assembly GCA_964369975.1). Taxonomy (GTDB): domain Bacteria; phylum Bacillota; class Clostridia; order Oscillospirales; family Ruminococcaceae; genus RGIG3102. The sequence goes on along the minus strand of CAYJFZ010000004.1, from coordinate 107,518 downwards.
CTTCTTAAAGTCATCCCCTCATTTTTTAAACAAGTGGATAAGTCAGTCGCTGCATGGTGGCCATCTGGGCCTGATAAGTATTCAGCCTCACCTACAAAAATTTTGCCTGTTAGGTAAGTACCTGTTGCAATGATAACAGCTTTTGCACGATACTCAGATTTTAATTTTGTAATTATGCCTACTGCCTTTTTATCCTTGAAAATAATCTGGGTAACTTCAGCTTGCTTTAAGTCTAAATTTTCTTGCTTTTCAACTAATTGTTTTGTGTATACATGATACTTTTGTCTATCACTTTGCACCCTTAGGGAATGAACGGCTGGTCCTTTTCCTTTATTTAACATCCTTGTTTGTATACTCGTTGCATCTGCTGCAATTCCCATCATACCACCTAAGGCATCAATCTCTCTTACTAAATGCCCCTTTGCTGTACCACCTATCGCAGGATTACACGGCATATTGCCAACCCCATCAAGGGTAAGGGTAAAAAGAGCAGTTTTCGCACCAAGTTTTGCGCTGGCTAAAGCTGCTTCAATCCCTGCGTGCCCTGCACCAATTACAATAACATCATAAGTTCCTAAAATCATATTTTCCTCTTTTCTTATCCTTTAGTTATTATTGCAAACCCCTTTCACCGATTTTACAATTTGATTAAATTTATTAAAATATTACCTTTTGTAATAAATTACTAATAGTAAATTTTATTTATACTATACATTTTGTATAATAAATATATAGATAAATACTAAGTTTTGCTATTTTCCAACGCAGAATTTTGAAAAAACTTCATCTATTACTTCTTGCGAAGCATCTTCACCTGTTAAAGCATAAATAGAGTATAAAGCCTCATCAACACAGACTCCTATAATATCAAGACTGTGGCCAATTTCAAAACTTTCCTTTGCGTCTAAAAGAGCAGTGTAGGCAATTCTTACAGCCTCATACTGCCTTTCGTTTACTACATTTTCAACTTGGGTGTCTATATCTAAAACTCCTATTACCTCTAAAACTGTGTTTTTGAATTCTTTAGTTAGGTAAAAGTCTTTAGCTGTAATATACATAATTTTTTTAAAGCAGTCTTTTATTTTTTCTATTTTAAAATTTTGCTTTAAGTCTTGTTTATTTACTATTGCTATTGCATTTTTACTTTTGCATAAATGAGACAAATCTACATCTTCTTTTGTTATTTCTTCACTGCCATCAAACACACAAAAAACTAACTGCGCATTCTGTAATTTTTCAACACTTCTTTGAATGCCAATATGCTCAACTTCATCATCGGTTTTTCTAATTCCGGCTGTGTCTTGCAAGATTAAATTTATATTATCTAATAAAACTTCTTGCTCGATAACATCCCTTGTTGTTCCGGCTACAGAAGTAACAATAGCTTTTTCAAAACCTGATAAGGCATTTAGTAAGGTGCTTTTACCTACATTTGGTTTTCCTACTATGGCTGTGTTTACACCTTGCTTTATTTTTGCGCCCATGTCGTAGTTTTTAATGATTTTTTCTAAAAGTAAAACATTCTTTGTGAGAGTTTTTAAAACTTCTTCATCTTTTACTTCATCTACATCTTCTTCGGGAAAATCAGTGTAAGCCGATATATGTCCTGCTAAAATTAATAAGTCATCTCTTATTTCTTTAGCTTTTTTGTATAAATTACCTTCTAAGGCAGATTTTGCAGCAGTCATCGCCTGCTTTGTTGTGGCGTTTATCATTTCCATAACAGCCTCTGCCTGAGTTAGTGATATTTTTGAATTTAAAAAAGCTCGTTTTGTAAACTCTCCTGCTAAAGCTGGCTGTGCGCCTGCCTCATACAGGGCTTTTAAAACTTCACTCGCAACTACCTGACCACCGTGACAGCTTATTTCAACAACATCTTCACCAGTGTAGCTCTTAGGCGCTTTAAAGAAAAGTAAAACAGCGTCATCAATCTCTTTTTCACCTCTTATGACTTGGCCAAAAAGAGCAGTATACCCTTTTTGTTTTAGTACATCTTTTTCTTTATTGGCTGGCTTAAATACTTTTTTTGCAATCGAAAAAGAATCATCACCAGAAACTCTTATTGTGCACAATGAGGCTTTACCTAAAGCTGTAGCTAAGGCGGCTATTGTAGTACTCATTTTATTCCTTCTTTCAAATAATCTTCAAATAATAATTTTATCATAGTTTTTTAAATACAACAAGTATATTTTATAAATATTTTAAAATTTTAAAAAAATCAAAAGTTTTTTTTGATATAAGCTATCTTTAATTTTGCATTATATAAATGTAAAATTTATAATTGATATACTTTTCTTTTTGCTTTATTTGTTTGCTTTTGTCTTTTTAGTACTTTGCTTATTGTTCGTCTTTTTATTTCCCTGTCTTCTGTCCTTTATTTTTTACTTTGTATTTTTGTTATAGCTATTTATTTTTTTTATAATACATTTTTTAGTATAAGATACTCTGCTTTTTTATTGTCTACTTATTGCCCAGTCTTTTGTCTTTTAATATTTACATCTCTTCAAGGGCTTGCTTTATAGCATCGCCTATATTTTTTATATACTCTTTTTTTATAATTTTTGCAAACCTCGTTTTGTTATAAGAATTATTTTCGCCTTCTAAAATTTTACAAGTGTATAAATAGCAAGGCTTATTTTCTATAAAAAATTCTAACAAATTTTCTTTAGAAATTTTGCCTTTAAAATCGGGGACTAAAAAATACACCATCGCTAAAAGTTTAGTTTCGTGACAGTGTTGATTTTGCTTTTTACCTATCGCTTTGAGTGGTAAAACGCTCCTTATATCGCTTTTATCGCTCGCAAAGTATACCATAGTCCACCTTTTTATTTATTATTATAACACAGCAAGAGTAAAAAAGCGATATTTGGCCTATTTCTGCCAATTTTTAGGAATTTTACACTATATATGGACAAAAAATGGGTATTTTTCTCTTTTTTTCACTATTTTCTTGATTTTTTCCTTGTTTTTACTGCATTTTTTATTTAGTGATTTTTAGCTCTTTTTTAGTATTTTTAGCATTATTTTATTATAGGTGTAGATTTTTTTGCAAAGCAATTTAGTTTGATACTTTTATATATTTGTGATATAATTACTAAGGTAATAGTAAGGCAAAATTTAAAGTACTTTTGATTAAAAACACAAAAGAAAAGACAAGCTTTTTTAACTTTGTATTTGCTAATTATAAATTTTATAGAATCGAGAAAATAATGAAAAAATTATTAAGTTTAATTTTAAGTGCTATGCTTTTATTTTCACTTACTGCTTGCAGTGATAATGAAAGCATGTATATAAAAGAAAGTGAGTTTTCAAGTGAGACTTTAGAAATTATAAGTCTTTTTGATGGCGATTTGCAGTTCTTTGATTTAAAAGTTGATGACAGTGTAAAATCTTACACTGTTAGTGTTCATAATTTTGAAGATGGCAATTGGGTCGTAACTGGGAATATGTACGGCAATTTTACTTCAGATGAAGTGCGCTTAGGTGTTCTTTTAAATTATGATAACTGTACTATTTTTTTAATGGATGATAGCGGCTATTCCTCTTACTATCAAGAAGATTTGAATACTGACTTTTCTTCATCTTTAAGTATCGGAGGGGCAATTCTTTCAACACAGCAAAGTTTAGAGTTAAATAAAGAAACTGCTGTAATGCTAAGTATTGGCTCTTTAAGTGATTCAATGTCCATTTATGAAATAAGCGAAGATTTTAGAAGTAGGTACACAGATATAAACACAGGCTTAGTCGTTACCATTACTTTATCAGAAGAAGAAGTTTAGTTGTATTATTTAATTTATTTTTTATTATAAATTTAAACTATTAAATATTAACTTTAATTTTAAGTGTTATTTAATATTATTAATTATAAAATTAAAACAGGGCATCAGCAGTTTTGAATTGTTGATGTCCTGTTCTAATTTATACTATATTGTAATATTAGTTTTTATTAGAATTTTAAATCTTTATTCTTTAGTTTCTTCGTCTGTTTGCTCTTGTGATACTTCTTCGTTTTCACTAATTTGTATCACTTGTTCATTTTCATCTAAAAGCTCTTCATCGCTTTCTTCTTCCCTCATGGTAACGGCGAAAGTTACAGTTTTATCATCATTGGCTAAGCGCATAACTCTAACACCTGAAGCGTATCTTCCTTGATGAGCGATGTCTTGTGCGTGCATTCTTATAATTATACCACTTAAAGAAATCAGTATAACATCATCTGCATCACTAACTACTCTTACTCCACAAACTAAGCCACCTTTTTGTATGTCGTAGTTTCTTACGCCCTTACCGCCACGAGATTGTAAGCGATATTCACTTAATGATGTTCTTCTTCCTTTACCGTCTTGAGTTATAGTTAATAGCTGGCTGTCTTCTTTTACTATACCCATGCCTACAACAATATCATCTTTTGCTAAGTTGATAGCTCTTACACCTCTTGCACTCCTGCCAACTAACCTTACATCGTTTTCATTAAATTTAATTGCCACACCTTTTTGAGTTGCGATAATTAATTCATCATCTCCAGAAGTTATCCTTGTCCAAACTAAGGTATCGCCTTCATCTAAAGTGATAGCTATAAGCCCTGATTTTCTCACATTTTGATATTGAGAAACTAAGGTTCTTTTAATAACGCCTTGCTGAGTTATCATAACTAAGTTTTTGTCGATATCTTCTTTTGACATTTTTATCATTGTTGTGATTTTTTCATCAGGAGTTAGTTGAAGTAAGTTTACAATGTTTACGCCCCTTGCTCCCCTTGAGCCTTCTGGGATTTCATAGCCTTTTAGGCGATAAACCCTACCTTTATCTGTTGCAAAAAGGATATAGTCATGAGTATTTGCCAAAAATAACTCTTGAACAAAGTCTTCATCTCTCCTATTTAAGCCACTAATTCCCCTACCACCTCTTTTTTGAGCTTGGTAGACATTTTTTGACTGTCTTTTCACATAGCCAAAGTTTGTATAAGTGAAAACGCATTCTTCATTAACAATTAAATCTTCAATGTCAACTTCACCTGAAACATGCATAATTTCAGTGCGTCTTTCATCTTTATACTTTTCTTTAGTTATAAGTAAGTCTTCTTTTGTTTTCGCTAATACCATTTCATCGTTTTGTAAAAACTCTGTATAGTAATCAATTTTTTCTAATAATTCTTTTATCTCTGTTTCTATTTTTTCTCTTTCAAGACCTTGCAAACGGCGAAGTTGCATATTTAATATAGCATTCGCTTGCACTTCTGATAAAGAGAATCTTTCCATCAATCTGTCTTTTGCATTATCATAGCTTGAGCGAATTATTGATAAAACTTCATCAATATTATCAGAGGCAATTTTAAGGCCTTGTAGTAAATGTTCTCTTTCTTGCGCCTTTTTTAAGTCAAAGGTTGTCCTTCTTTTTAGTATGTCGCATTGGAAGTCAATAAATTTTGTAAGTATGGTTTTTAAGTCCATAACTTTTGGCACACCTTCATCTAAGGCAAGCATAATAACGCCCACTGTTTCTTGAAGCTGTGTTAGTGAGTATAGATGATTTAATACGATTTGTGCGTTTGCCTCTCTTTTTAATTCGATAACAACACGCATACCGTCCCTATCAGACTCATCTCTTAAATCAGAAATACCCTCAATTCTCTTTTCTTTTACTAAGTCAGCGATTTTTTCTACCATATTTGCCTTGTTTACCATATATGGAATTTCGCTTATTATAATTTGATACCTTGAGTTATCTCTTTCTTCTATTTCAGCCCTACCACGCAGAGTTATTTTACCTCTACCAGTAGCATAAGCACTTCTTATTCCACTTCTTCCCATGATTATACCACCAGTTGGAAAGTCAGGCCCTGGTAAGTAGTCCATCAATTGAGCAAATTCAATTTCAGGGTTATCAATTAAGGCAACACAGGCATCTATTACTTCACTTAAATTATGAGGTGGGATATTTGTAGCCATACCAACAGCTATACCAGTTGAGCCATTTATTAATAATGTAGGTATCCTTGATGGCAAAACAACAGGCTCTTGCAAAGTATCATCGTAGTTTGGCTTAAAGTCTACTGTTTCTTTTTCAATATCATTTAATAATTCGTTTGATATTTTTGCCATTCTTGCTTCTGTATATCTATAAGCTGCAGCAGGGTCACCGTCGACAGAGCCGAAGTTACCTTGACCGTCTACTAAAGGATATCTTAAAGAGAAGTCTTGCGCCATTCTAACCATAGCATCATAAACAGAGCTATCGCCGTGTGGATGGTATGAGCCTAAAACAGAGCCAACTGTATCAGCTGCTTTTTTATAAGCGTGCTGAGAGTTTAGGCCTTTTTCAAACATTGTGTATAATATTCTTCTGTGTACAGGCTTTAAGCCGTCCCTTACATCGGGAAGCGCCCTTGATACTATAACCGACATAGAATAAGCTAAGAAACTTTGCTCCATCTCTTTTTCTATCTCGACATTGATATATTTTGTATTATCTATTGACATTATATCCCCCTATTAGTCTAAAATCGGGCAAGAAACCCAACTTGAAAGTTTATATTCATTTTTTATCTCTTCGCAAAGAGTAAATACTGCTTCTTTTTCATCTTCTTTAATACATCTTAAAGGCAAAATCATATATAAAAATCCTCTGATTTCCTTATCTTTTATAGCCTTTAAAACAAAGATTATATGCCTTTTTGTATATTTTATATGCTTTATTTTATCGTACGAGAAGTATCTTCTTTCTTCGTTTGTTAAATACTCGCATCTATCTTTATAAAGACTTATTAAGCCTCTTTCAGGAGTGAAGAAAACATAGCCTTCACTGTCTGCTTTTATTAAATGGTCTATTGAATACTGGTAGTCTTTTTTATAGCCTATAAAGTATTTATACAAAAAATCTAATACGAAAAAGCCAAAAAAGGCTAAAGGAAATAAAACAGCTATGTTATTTATATCTTTTACTACTAAGAAAACTACTATTAAAAAAGCTAAGACTACACTTTTATAAATAAGGCTTTTTACTGCGTGTTTTTTATTATTAATATAGTTTTCTGTTTGCTCAATTATCTCTACTTGAATAAAATCTTCTTGCTTTAAATCTATTTCTATTTGCAGTAATTGCTCCATAAATTAAACCCTTAAATATCTAAATCTTTTGCATATTTTGCATTTTTTTCTATAAACTCTTTACGAGGTGCAACTTTATCGCCCATTAAAATAGTAAATACTTCATCTGCTTTTTGAGCATCTTCTAAGTTTACCCTTTTCATAAAACGGTTATCAGGATTTAGTGTTGTTTCCCATAGTTGTTCTGGGTTCATCTCACCCAAACCTTTATATCTGCTTATTTTATAGCCAGTTTGCATCTCTTTTAAGATTTCTTCTTTTTGTTCATCATCATAAGCATATTTAATTTCTTTGCCTTTTTGTATTTTATATAAAGGAGGCATAGCTATATAAATGTAGCCATTTTCTATAACAGGGCGCATAAATCTAAAAAAGAAAGTTAATAAAAGCGTTCTAATATGGCTTCCGTCAACATCGGCATCGGCCATAATTACTACCTTGTGATATCTTATTTTTTCAATATCTATTTCATCGCCAAGCCCACAGCCCAAAGCAGTAACAACAGGTACTAATTTTTCATTACCGTACACCTTATCAAGCCTTGCTTTTTCAACATTCAGCATCTTACCCCATAAAGGAAGTATCGCTTGATATTCTCTGTTTCTTCCGCTTTTCGCACTACCGGCAGCTGAGTCACCTTCAACTATATAAATTTCGCTATCCTCTGGGTTTTTGCTTGAGCAGTCTGCTAATTTACCGGGTAAGCGAGCTGTTTCTAAAGCTGATTTTCTTCTTACTAATTCCCTTGCTTTTTTTGCAGCTTCCCTTGCTCTTTGAGCATTTTGAGCTTTTTCATACACAGCTTTAGCTGTTGCTGGGTTTTCTTCAAAAAATTCTTTTAGTTTTTCATATACTAAGGTTTCTACTAAGCCCCTTACTTCAGTATTACCAAGCTTTGCCTTTGTTTGCCCTTCAAACTGTGCCTCGGTTACCTTTACTGAAATAATAGCTGTGATACCTTCCCTTACATCATTACCAGTTAAGTTATCATCTTTTTCTTTAATATAACCCTTTTGTCTACCAAAGTCGTTTAACGCCCTTGTTAGTGCATTTTTAAAGCCTTGTTCGTGGGTACCGCCATCTGGGGTATTAATATTATTTGCAAAAGAAATTAATAACTCATTATAGCTTTCGTTATATTGTAAGGCTACTTCTGCTGTAGAAGTAGGAGTTTCTGTGTTTAGGTGTATTATTGGGTGTAAGCCAGACATATCTCTTTTTTGATGTAAAAACTCAACAAAGCTTTTTAAACCACCCTCATAACACATATTTTCACTAACTTCGTTTTCTTCATCTCTAAAATCATTTAAAGTGATAGAAAGACCAGCGTTTAAAAATGCTTGCTCACGAAGCCTTGTTTGTAAAATTTCAAATTCAAATTCGCAAGTTTCAAACATTTCATCGTCAGGCTTAAAAATAACAGTTGTGCCTTTTTCTTTACTGTCGCCCACTCTTTTTAAATCAAAATCAGGAACACCTCTTTTAAAAGACTGAGTATATTCGCCCTCACCGTTATTAACTGTTACTACTAAGTATTCACTTAAAGCATTAACAACAGAAGCGCCAACACCGTGAAGACCACCTGAAACCTTATAACCACTTGCCTCACCACCGAATTTTCCGCCTGCGTGAAGAATAGTAAAAACAACTGTAACGGCAGGTATGCCCATTTTAGGTTGAATACCTACAGGAATACCTCTGCCGTTATCAGTAACTTTTATTATATTGTCTTTTAAAATTGATACTTCAATATGAGAGCAAAATCCAGCTAAAGCTTCATCAATAGAGTTATCCACTATTTCATACACTAAGTGGTGCAAACCCTTAGGCCCTGTTGAGCCGATGTACATACCAGGTCTTTTTCTTACGGCTTCTAAACCTTCTAATACCTGAATCTGGTCTCCGCCATATTCATTTAATACTTTATCGTCCATTCGTTCCATTTTTTATCCCCTTTATATATTATCATATCGTTTCTTTAAAACAGAAGGCATAACCTCTACTATAAAAACAGTTCCGTCTTTTGTTAAAATGAAGCTTTTTGGTATATCGTTTATTATATATATTATTTTATTTTCTTCTTCTTTTTTATTTAAAAAATCTTTAGTAAAAGAATTTATCGTGGTATTATCTAAATCGAAAATACCTATAATATCATCTTTTTTTAAAAGATAGTTTGTAGCTATATCTATATACATTCTTTTATTTTTCCACTTACAACTTCATATTTTTTACTTTTTGCAAGTTTTATTCTTTCTTCATCGCAGGAAGATATGAATACTTGCTTTTCTTTAATATGATTTAATAAATATTCTTGCCTTTGAAAATCAAGCTCACTGAGTACATCATCTAATAATATTATAGGCTGTGTTTTACAAAAATGTAAAAAAGCATCGCTCTCACTTAATTTTAAAGCTAAGACTATACTCCTTTGCTGGCCTTGGGAGGCAAACTCTTTTGCTGATATTTCATTTATTAATATTTTTATATCTTCTTTTTGAACGCCGAATGAAGAAAAACCTGCTTTTATATCTCTGTCTATTCCATCATTTAATTTAAAAAGCATTTCTTCTTTTGTATTTGCAAAGTTTTGGTACTTAAAAGAGATTTCTTCTTTTTCATTTGATATTTCTTTATAGTATTCTTTAGCTTTAGTTAGTAAAAAATCTAAATATTCTTTTCTTTTTATATAAATATTAAAGCCGTACTGTGCTATAAACTCATTATATGAATACAATAAATTCATTTTTTCATCGCTTTTATCATTATACATAGTTTTTAATAAGGCATTTTTTTGAATGATGAATTTATTAAACATTCTTAAGTCTTTTAAAAAATTAGGATATATCTGACAAAGAGCTGCATCTATAATTTTTCTTCTTAAAGAGGAAGCACCTGTAACTATCCCTAAATGAAAAGGAGCAAAAACTACAAAATAAAATCTTCCTGCTATTAAAGAAGCTCTTTGCAAAGAAGATGAATTAACTTTTGCAAATCTTCCTTTTTTTTCTTCGGTTTTAGAAATAATTATTTCTACTGTATCCTCATCATCATACCTATTATTAAAAACACCTTTTATATTTGCTATGTCTTTATTAATATTTATTAAATTAGAATCTTTACTATATTTAAAACTCTTTCCTCCTGATAAAAGCCAAATAGCTTCTAAAAGGTTTGTTTTTCCTTGTCCGTTTTCTCCATAAATTATATTAATATCTTCTGAAAAAGAAATATAAGAATTTTCTATATTTCTAAAATCTTCTATTTTAATACTCTTTAACCAGACTCTTTGCATTTTATTCAACTACCTCAAAGGTTTCATTTTCTATCGTTATAATGTCACCTACAAATATTTTTTTACCCCTTTGGGTACAAACTTCTCCATTTACTAAAACAAGGCCATCTAAAATAATGTTTTTCGCCATTCCACCTGATTCAATAATATTTGCAAGTTTCAAGGCATTGCCAAGTTTTATAAAAGGTGGCTTTATTTTAATTTTGTTATTCATTTTTAAACCTCACTGGCAGTACTAAATAAGTAAAATCATCACCAGAAGTAGGTACTATCTTACAAGGCGCTAAAGGCGAAGTAAATTCAAAAACAACTTCTTCTTTTCTGCAAGCCCTTAATGCGTCTAAGATATATCTATTATTAAAGCCTATTTCAATATCGTTTCCATCTTGATTAGCTGTAATTTCATCTACAACACTACCTATTTCAGTAGAACATTTAACAGTTAATTTATTATTTTCTAAATTTAATTTTAAAGGATTTTTTAATCTTTCAGTAATAATTAAAGAAACTCTTTCAACAGCCTCGCTCATTTCTTTTACATCTATTTTCATAGTGGTATCACAAGAAGCAGGAACAGCTTTTTTATAATCTAAAAATTCACCTTCTAATAAACGAGATAAAACAATATAATTGTCTATATTAAATATTATATATCTTCTATTTGCAAAAATTGTAAATTCTCCGCTTGACTCTCCTATAATTCTTCTTACTTCTTGCATAGCTTTAGCAGGAACTATCATTGAGAAATTTTCTTTTTGACTTACTTTTCTTTCGCAAATAGCTAAGCGATAGCCATCTAAGGCTACCATAGTAAAGTTTTCTTCATCATTTTTCATTAATACGCCAGTATGAGCTGGTCTTTTATCATCTAAGGATACTGCATATATTACATAGTCAAGCATTTCAGAAAATAACTCTTTATTTAAAGAAACATTTATATCTTCACTACTACTTGGAAAATCAGGATAATCTAAAGGATCTATTCCTTTTATTTTATATTCAGTTATACCACTTGATATAATACAATTAAAATTTTCCTCACATTCAATTATTATTTCTTGTGAAGCCTTCCTTACTATATTAAATAATAAGTTAGCAGTCAAAACTACCTCACCTTCCTCTTTTACATCACAAGGAATAGTAGTTTTAATACCCATTTCAAAATCATAACCTGTTAAAGTTAGGCTATCATCTTTTGCTACAAATAATATACCCTCAATACTTTGAAGATTACTTTTAGCACTTACTGCTCTTTGAACTGTTTGTATAGCTTGAATTAATTGTTCTTGTTGACAAATTATTTTCATAAAAAATATATTATCCTTTCATTTTTAGTTATTAACAATTTTTATTTACTTTTTAAAATCTTTTTTTATTAAAAAAGAAAAAAAACGACAAAATAACTATCTATAAATTAGTAGTAGTAGTAGGGGCTGTTAGTTTGTTGAAAATTGTAAAAAAGTAAGGCGTAGTATAAGAAAAACAGCTATAAAAAATTGTTTATAAAATGTTTATTTTTTGTTAGTAAAAATGTTAAAAAAACTTAAGTGTTAATTTTGTTTAAAACTCATTGTTGATTGTTTATAAATTGTTGAAAATTATAAGGTTTTGACATTCTTTATAATATCTTCAATATTATTCTTAAAATGAGTGTCTATTTTCATCTGATCTTCTACTTTATTAATAGAATAAACAACTGTTGAATGGTCTCTATTACCTATGTTTTTTCCAACTTCTTCTAAGGTTATCTGGCAAACTTCTCTTACAATGTAAATTGCAATCTGCCTTGCTTTTGAGATATTTTTATCTCTTTTATTACTTAAAATATCATCGGCTGAAACTTCTAATATCCTACCTACTTCAATTAAAATTTTATCAATAGTTGCAGGAACAGGCATTTCTTCGCTTAGTATATCTTTAATAGCAAGCTGTGCTGTTTGCAGAGAAGGGGGTGTTTTATCTAAATTATTAAAAGCAAATAATTTTTTTACAACGCCCTCAAGCTGTCTTATATTAGTTTTTACTTTAGAAGCTATAAACTCTACTACATCTCTTTTTATCTCTAAATGTAAGTAAGCGGCTTTTCTTTCAATAATAGCACAACGAGTTTCAAAATCAGGCGGCTGTATATCAGCAGTAAGTCCCCATTCAAAACGAGTGCGAAGTCTATCTTCTAAACTTTTTATTTCTTTAGGTGGTCTATCTGATACTAAAACAATTTGCTTGCCTGCGCTGTGTAGAGCATTAAAGGTGTGAAAAAACTCTTCCTGCGTTGTATCCTTACCCGCTAAAAACTGAATATCATCAACTAAGAAAACATCGGCTTGTCTATATTTATTATGAAAAAGAGCCGTTGTATTATCTCTAATAGCTGAAATAATTTCATTTGTAAAAGCTTCGCCATCAACATGGATGATATTAATATTTTCATTGTTTTGCTTTAGTTCTATTTTTATAGCATTTAAAAGATGGGTTTTTCCAAGCCCACTATCTCCATAAATAAAAAGAGGGTTGTAGGCAGTAGAAGGGTGCTGTGCTACAGCTAAAGCAGCTGCGTGAGCAAACTTATTAGTTGAGCCAACAATAAAGTTTTCAAAAGTGAATTCATACTCACCAGTTAGCTTACTGCCACTCTTTTTAGGCTGCTCTTCTTCATCAGCATAAATTTCAATGATTACAGTAAAGCCCAATACTTCCTCAAAGCCTTCCATAAGGTATGTAAGGAAGTTTTTTTCTATCATACCTTTTGCCCAGTCACCGTCGGCCTTTAATACTACTTTATTTTCATCATCATTAAAATCTTCTAAAACTACAAGGGGTTTTATAAAAAGGTTAAAAGAAGTAGCGGTTAATTTTTCCTCTAAAATTCTTTTTACCACAACAAATACATCGCTAAAGGACTTCATTTATTTCTCCAATCAATCTAATTTTATTAAGCACTATATTATAATTATATATAATACTTATTTATAATCAATTAATTATAGCATATTTTATATAATAATTCAACATTTATCTCTTAGAGGATTTATAAAATAAAATGTTAATTTTTTTAAAGGTCTTGACAAATTTTATCTAAATAGTATATACTTATATATCGCAAGGAATACTCTTTGCTTTAAAAAGTTGGCAACGAAATTTTCGTTTGCATATATAAAAAAATAAAGGAGGAATTATTAATGAAAAGAACTTATCAACCAAAAAAGAGAACAAGAAAAAGAGTTCATGGCTTCTTAGGAAGAATGGCAACAAAAAATGGCAGAAAAGTTATCGCGAGAAGAAGATCTAAAGGAAGAGCGAAAGTTTCTGTTTAATTTTGTTTTTTTAAATAAGCGTTTTGATATATGAAGGGCCACTTGGGTTAGTGGTCTTATTTCTATATGCTAAAAAAGGCTTTTTTTACTTTTAAAAGGATTTATAAAATGAAGCTTAAAGCAATTAATAAAAATAGAGAATTTAATAAAGCTTATAAAAAAGGAAAAAGCTATGTGAGTAGTTTGCTTGTTGTATATGTTATTAAAAGCAGATACCCTTTTTTAAGACTGGGTATTACAACCTCAAAAAAGGTGGGCAATGCTGTAAAAAGAAATAGAGCAAGAAGACTTTTAAAAGAAAGTTTTAGACTTTTAGATGTAGATAAAAATTTAAATCTTGATATTATTTTAGTAGCAAGAAGCAAAACGCCTTATTCTGATATGAACAAAGTTAAAAAAGAAATGCAAAAGCTCTTAAAACAAGCAGGGGTACTCTTAGATGATTAAAAAAATATTCATATTCCCCATAAAACTATACAAAAAATTCATCTCCCCTTTATTAGGAGATAATTGCAGATACTATCCCTCTTGCAGTGAATACGCTATGATAGCTATTGAAAAAAGAGGAGTTATTGCTGGGTTGTGTTTAGCGGTAGTAAGAATTTTAAGATGTAATCCCTATTCAAAAGGAGGGTACGACCCTGTACCCGATAAAAAACGAAAATAGCTATTTTGCAAGGAGGAAGAAATGGACATAATATCAGTCCCATTGGGGTGGGTGATGAAGTTTATATACGAGTTCGTTGGTAACTACGGTGTAAGCCTTATCCTATTCACTTTATTCACAAAGGTAATATTACTGCCTTTAACAATCAGACAAAAGAAATCACAAATAAAGCAAAATGTCTTCCAACCAATGATAAACGACATAAATAAAAAATATGCTCAAGATTCACAAAAAAGGGCGGAAGAAATCCAAAAACTACAAACAGAACACGGTTTTTCACTAACAGCAGGCTGTCTGCCTTTATTAATTCAAATGCCTATTTTAATAGGTCTTATAGATGTTATCTATAACCCATTAAAACACATCATGGGCGTAAAAGAAGCTACTATTGAAACTTTAGCGCCTATTGCTGAAAAAATAGTAGAAATTTCAAGATATTCAGCTGAGTCAAGCTATATAGCAGCTATTCAAAAAAGCCCTGAAGCCTTTACTACAGTTTTAGATGCTCAAACAATTCAAAACATCCAAAACTTTAACTTAACATTTATGGGCCTTGACTTAACTGCTATTCCTCAATTAGCATTTGACATTCTTTTAATTATCCCTGTATTATCAGTTGGCTTAATGTTATTAAACCAAGTTATAATGATGAAATTAAACGGGCAAAAATTACAAGGTGCATTGCTAATGACTCCACTTATATCAGCATCAATGTTTTTATACTTTTCATTTAGCATGCCTGTTGGTGTATCTTTATACTGGATATTCTCAAGTTTCTTTGGTATAGTACAAGAACTTCTTTTAAGACTATTTATTGACTTCGATAAAGAAAAAGCAAAAATTCAACAAGAAATAGACCTTAAAAAAGAAGAATTAAGAAATCAAAGAAAAAATGCTCCTAAAAAATCAGCAGCAGCAAAAGAAAAACAAAGAAAAGAAGATGATGATAATCTTTCACCACAAGAGCAAGATGAAGCTGCAAAAAGATTAGCAAGAGCAAGAGCTTTAGACAAAGAAAAGTATGGTGAATAAATATGAAAGAAGTAATAAAAACAGCGCAAACTGTTGATGAGGCTATTGAACTTGCTTTAAAAGAAATGTCTTTATCAAGAGAAGATGTTACTTGTGAAGTATTAGAATACCCTCAAAAAAAATTATTCTTTAAAAAGCCGGCTAAAGTTAAAGTAAGCCAGATAGTAGATGAAATAGATGTAAAATCAATTTTTTCAAAACAGGAAGAAAAAACACAAGAGCCAAAAGAAGAAAAACAACAGCCAAATAAGGAAGTAAAAAAAGAAGAAAAACCACAAGCAAAACAAGAAACAAAGCCCCAAGAAGAAAAAGTTTTTGTAAATGCAGGTGATAATGAAAAATTAAACTATGCTGTTAATTTCTTAAAAAGCATAATAGGCGAATTTTTCAAATCAGAATACACACTAACTACTGCAGAAAGCGAACAAGGCTTTGTTATTGAAATAGATAGTGAAAATTCTGGCTCTTTAATAGGCAGAAAAGGCGAAACTATGCAAGCTCTTTCATACCTTACTTCCCTTGCTGCAAATAGATTTTGCGATGATGAAGTGAAAATATCTGTTGATATTTCAAACTATCGCCAAAAAAGAAAAGATGCTTTAATACTGCAAGCAAACAAGGCAGCTCAAAAAGCACTAAAATCTAAAAAAGTATTCACTTTTGAGGCTATGAGTGCCTATGATAGAAGAATAATTCACTCAGTTATAAGCGAAATCGAAGGCGTTAAAAGCGAAAGTAGAGGCGAGGGTGAAGCAAGGAGAGTGAGAGTTTTCCCACTTGATATGCCAAACAGAAAGCCAAGATATAATCAAAATAATAAATTCCAAAATAATAAAAGAAGTAATAATTATCAAAAGCCTGATAGTAAACCTAAAGAGCCAAAAGAAAAAAAGATTGATGATTCTTCTACTTCTTTATATGGGAAAATAGAATTATAAAAAAAGAAATACTTGCATTTTGCAAGTATTTTTTATTGTAAAAAAATGATTTTGTGATATAATAATTAAAATATTCACTATAAGTTAACAAATAGGTGGTATAATAAGCTAAAGCAAAGTGAATTTTAAAATTAAAAGGAGAAAAAAATGAACAAAGATACTATTAAAAGTTTATACTTCTTAGTCTTTTTTGGAATTACTTTTTATTTTTGTGTAAACAATTTAGAATTAGTTTTTAAAAGCGTAAGTTTTGTTTTTTCAGTATTAAAACCGCTTATATACGGAGGCATACTTGCCTTTGTTTTAATAATCCCGATGAGCTTTTTTGAAAAGCTATTTTTAAAGCATTTTAAGAAAAGCAATAGGTTTTTAGCCTGGAGCTTAGTGATTATTTTATTTATAATATTTTTTAATTTATTAATACTTATAGTGGTGCCACAGGCGATAAACTCTTTATCTCAAATAGCAAAAAGCCTTGAAGAAATTTATGCGGACTTACCTTTAATAATAAATGAATTAAATGAAATCATCCCTATGCTTACAAACTTTTTTAACTTAGATGTTACAAGCATTCTTTCAGAAGTAACGCAGATGGTGCAAACCTTTACCCTGTCTTTAATTTCGGGTATGACTGCCTTTGTATCTTCAATAGTTACAAGTGTAGTAAATGCTGTTGTAGCTTTTATATTCTCAGCCTATCTTATATTTTCAAAAGAAAAGGTGTATAACATTATAAAAGATTTTATTTACATTGTATTAAAAAAAGAAAAGGCAGACAGTGTTTATAAAGTAGCTACTTTAACAAACAAATCTTTTCAAGATTTCATCATAGGCCAAGTTAGCGAGGCTGTTATTTTAGGCGGTATATTTGTAGTGGTATTAACTGTGTTAAACTTTGAGTATGCAATGCTAATAAGTACGATATTAAGCGTTACTTCTTTAGTGCCTATTTTCGGGGCAATAGTTGGCTGTGTTATAGGTGTATTCTTCTTAGCTACTGTAAACATTTATCAAGCCATAGCTTTCATAGTGATTTTTACAATAATTCAGCAAATAGAAGGCAACTTAATCTACCCTTATGTAGTAGGAAGTAGAATAGGAATACCGCCGATATTAGTATTTTTATCTGTTGTTTTAGGTGCAGGCTTTGGCGGAGTTGTGGGAATGATAACCTTTGTTCCTTTATGTGCTGTATTTTATTCTTTATTAAAAGAATTTATTAAAAATAATAAAAAAGAGCTTGTTTTAGAAAATGAACAAGACAAAGAAAAAGAAGATATAGAATAAGGGTTGTTTATATTTCACGCATAGCGTAAAATAGTGAAAAATGAAGAATGAATAATGAAAAGTGAGGGTGCGATAATGAATAGGCAGTTGCAGGGTATAGCAATAATTTTATTTAGTTTGGCTACAACAATAATTTTTGAGTTATTGAATTATAGGTATATTTTTGATTTAAATTTATCATGGAAACATATTTTTCTATTGATAGCAGTTGGTGGGTTAGTATGGTGTTTTATTAAACCAAAAATAGGTGATAGCGATGAGTAGTCCATTATCAGAGCAGTCAATTGCATTTTCTATTGATATTGTCAATTACTATAAATGGTTGTCAAGTGAAAAGAAAGAATTTGTACTGTCTAAGCAAATTTTAAGAAGTGGTACAAGCATTGGTGCAAATATTCATGAAGCAAATTTTGCAGTGAGTAAACCTGATTTTATATCTAAAATGCAAATTGCATTAAAAGAAACATCTGAAACAGAGTATTGGCTTATTGTTCTTGAAAAAACTGATTATTTACCATCTGACTTTTGGGTTTTAAAAGAAAAATGCAATAGTTTAAAACGAATGTTAATATCGACTTTAAATACAGCGAAAAAGTAGACCGTTAATAGTGAAAAATGAAAAGTTAATGTGTCGTAAAGCGACAATTAAATTAGAAAATCAAAGATTTTCTACCATAACTATTCACTATTCATTCTTCACTTTTCACTAATCTCCCAACGGGGGATTATGAGCATAATATAAATAAAAACAAACTGCCACTATTAAAAATAGTGGCAGTTTATTTATTCTTAATCGTATATACCCCGCGCCCTTTTTATTGCAGTAGCATCTCATTTACTTTTAGTAAATATTCACCATCGCTTTTAAAAATAACATCTCTTTTAAATACGCAAGTTTCTTTATTTAATAAGGCAATTATCCTTTCTAATTTATCTAAATCTTCTGAGTTTATATTTGTTTGCACATAAGAAAAAGTATCTTTAAACACCTCTTTAAACTCTGAGTTTTGATTAGTTAAATTATCCTTAACTATTATAAAAATCAGTTCATTTAAAAAGCCAAGACCGGTATTTGTTGCTAAAAACTCATCGCTTTTTTCTAATATTGTAACTAAAGAAGTTGTATCTATTTTTTCAATGGAAGTAAGGAGTAAAACTTTTATTTCTTCTGGTAGAGTGCTTGAAAAGCTATCTAAGGATATTTCATCAAAGCCCTCTAAAAGAACAGCTAAAGTTTCTAAATCAAGGCGCAAGTAATAATCAATAGTAAAATCAAACTCTTTTGAAATATCAAAGGAGGCTTGCATAATTCCGGCTGTAGTTATGCTTTCTTGCAAAGAGCGATTTAAAGAAGGCAAAACAAAGTTTTTATCAATACTTAATAAACTCAGCTTGTTTTGTATTGCATTTAGCTTTAAAATAAAGAAAAACGACTCCTCTTCGCTTTCAAGATTAATTAACACAGCCTTTGAATCATCAACGCTCGGCTTTAGAATAGCTATCCCCTCTTGATTTATCTGCACATCTTGCGAGCCTTCGTTAGATATTGAAAAATATAAAAAAGAATAAACTATAAAAATGACAATTAAAGAAGATAAAAAAGTTAATAAAAATGTTTTTTTTGAGCTCATACTACACCTACTTTTTTTAAATATATAGTTTAGTTTTCTCAAAAAAGCAAAATTTAAACAAAATTAAACATCTAAAAATAGGAAGAAACACGATAAAAAATATGCTATAATATAAAAAAAGAGGTAACAAAAATGAATTTAAGTAATAAAGAAAAATTTGATATAGTAGTAAAAAACAATGAAAACTTTGACGGAGTTTTTTTCTATGGGGTAAAATCTACTGGCATTTATTGTAGGCCTTCTTGCAAGTCTAAAACGCCAAAAGAAGAAAACACAGTGTTTTTTAATAGTAAAATAGAAGCTGAAAATGATGGTTTTCGCCCGTGTAAAAGATGCAGAAGTGATTTATTTGAGTTTAGCCCTAATAAAGAAATAGCAGTAAAGGTAAAAAAGGCCATTGAGCTTATGTTTTTAGAAAATCTTAAATTGAATGATGAGATTTTTAAAGTGGGTTTATCGCAAAGACAGATGGTAGAAGTGTTTAAAAAAGAGTATAATATGACCCCTAAAGCCTATATGGACAAACTCCGCTTACAACAAGCAAAAAACCTACTTAAGACAACCGACAAAGAAATAATTGACATAGCTTTGAGTGTGGGCTTTAGTAGTATTTCAGCCTTTTATAAATTTTTTAAAGAGAACACAAACACCACCCCAAAAGCATATAGAAAGAATGAGAAATAATATGGATTATGCAATTTATGATAGTATTCATGGTAAAATTTTAATTAAAAGCGAAAACGAAACAGTGTTTTCATTAAAAAAAGTAATGGAAGACTGCGAAGATTTAGGAGTAAAAACAGACTTTAGCAATAGAGTCTTTTTAGAAATTAGTGAATATTTTAAAGGAGAGCGAAAAGAGTTTTCTTTTAATTTTGAATTAAAAGGAACGCAGTTTCAACAAAAAGTATGGGAAGCGCTTTTAGAAATCCCATACGGCGAAACTTGCACTTATAAAGATATAGCAAAAAAAATAGGCAATGAAAAAGCAAGTAGAGCAGTAGGCCTTGCAAACAATAAAAATCCCTTACACATCATCGTGCCTTGCCATAGGGTGATAGGGGCAAATAAAAAGCTTGTAGGCTATGCAGGGGGGCTTTTGATGAAAGAAGCCTTATTAAAAATGGAGAGTGAGAATAAATGAAGAATATAATAGTACTTTTTGAAGTGACACCAACAAAAGAAGGCAAAGAAAAATACTTAGAGCTTGCAGGACAACTAAGACCACTTTTAGAAGATGCAAAAGGGTTTATTAAAGCAGAAAGGTTTACAAGTCTAAACGAAGAAGGAAAATTACTATCACTCAATGTGTGGGAAAATGAAGAAGCTCTTAATGAATGGCGAAACAATGTGCACCACAGATTAAGCCAAAAACAAGGCAGAGAAAAGTTGTTTTTAAGTTATAAGATAACAGTGTGCGAAAGTTTAAGGCAGTATGATGATAAAGAAAGACAGCAGGCTCCAAAAGACTCAAACGAATATTTTGGAAAATAAGTTTTTCTTATAAAATTTATAATAAAATAAAACCTATGCAGTAGCATAGGTTTTGTTTTATAGTAAATAAAGTTTTTAATCAACGCATTGAGGGTTTGTTAAGATAAATCTTTCATCAATATTTTTTTCGCCCCACTCGCACATCAATTCTAAGATTGGCAAAAGGCTTACGCCTTTTTTGGTTATAGAATATTCAACTCTCGGTGGAACCTCGGCAAAACAGGTGCGCAAAATAAGGCCGTCTGCCTGTAGCTCACGAAGCTGGTTTGTTAGAGTTTTTTGTGAGATTTTATTTAAGTCGCCGAGCAAAGTAGTAAACCTTTTTGCCCCTTGTGTTGCGAGGATGTATAAGATAAGTGACTTTGATTTTCCGCCTATCATTTTTATTGTAACTTCTATTTCAGAGCCTATTTCGTATTTTATATCACTCATTTTAATCCCCTTTTTAAATCTTTAACATTCAATTTATTATCTTATTATACAATAGTATAATAATTACTGTAATAGAAATTATATTCTCTTTTGATAGAAAAGTCAAGATAAAGTAAAAAAGCTACTAATCATTATAAATTATATCATAATTTCTTAAAAGAATTTTCAGCCCCTTAAAACCAAAGGCTCTTTGTTTATAAATTAAAGGCAGAGTCTCTTTATCTACATAATTAATTATATCTTTACTAAATTCGTTATTGCAATCAGGTAAGTTTTTATTATGTGGGCAGACAGTCTGGCAGACATCGCAGCCCCAAACAAGGCCACCTTTTTTAATTAAAGCCTTTTCTTCATCGCTTAATTCGCCCTTTTTTTGAGTTAATTGGCTTAGGCATAAATTTTCATCAATCCCCTTTTCGCTTATCGCCTTTGCAGGGCATTTTTTAATACACTCATTACAGCCGATGCACTCTTTTTTTTCTACAGCTACGCTTTCTAATTCTAAACTCGTTGCAATCTCTCCTATAAAAACAAAGCTACCGTATTTG
The DNA here is from genome assembly GCA_964369975.1 of uncultured Oscillospiraceae bacterium. Lineage (GTDB taxonomy): Bacteria > Bacillota > Clostridia > Oscillospirales > Ruminococcaceae > RGIG3102. The sequence goes on along the minus strand of CAYJFZ010000004.1, from coordinate 85,774 downwards.
TTGTGAATAAACAAAAAATTTTTGCCCTTTGCCCCAAGCCCTGCTTTTTGCGCAAGGTCAACTTCGTCAATCCAGCTGATGTCGACATAGGAGTAAAAATCTTCATTTGGATAAATTTTAGAAAGCTCATCTGTTATGGATTTTAGTTTCATTTTAACAATGATGTGATAGTCAGGTACGCTACAGTAACTACTAATATTACCATTAGTGATATTTTTTGAATAATATGGGAAGATGCAAGGTATGACTGATTTAATATTTTTAGCCAAAGGTGTCCTCGGCGGATTTTTCACAGTGTTTAAATGTTGAAAACTTATAAAAGCAAAATCAGCAATATTATGCTTTTTCAATAAAGTTTTGATTATTTCCATTGCGATTTTCTCTCCTTTTATTAATGAAATTTATATATTATTCACGAATTTTTAATAAATTTTAATTAAAAACATAGAAATTTGCGTAGTTTTGAACATTATCAACAGGGTTATAAACATTTAACAATGAAAAATCGATAAAAATGGTAAAATTCAAGTAAATGTTGAAAACTACCTTGATTTTGTTGAAAACTTACTAAAATCTAAGAATTAATAAAAATTTCACACCTTGTAATGCAATAAAAATGCAAAACTTGAAAAAAGCCGATAAATACTAATTTTTTTAAAAATTGAGTTTTCAACAAGGTGTTGAAAACTTTGTTAAAAACTTTACTCATTGTAAAATCTTATAAATTATTATAAAAATTTACAAAAAAACTTCGATTTTTTGCATGTATAATATTCTCATTTCAACAATCAAATGTTGAAAAGTTAATGAGGGGTTATAGGATAAAAAGGTATTATCAAAATGCAAATAATAAGATTTTTAAAATAAGTTTTTAGCTGAAGTGGTAGATAAAAGCATAAATAAAAGATAAAGCCATAAAAAAATTATGGCTTTAAGTTTTTATTCTAAGTCTATTTTAATGTCATTAATTTCTTTACCTACTAAGTCTATCACTTTTTTAAAGCCTTGTCTATCTTTTAAAATAGAAATTAGAGAAGTTGGAATTAAGATGATGTTTTCTTTTTTGTTTTGCAAAATAAAGGTGTTGATAGCAGGAGGAAAACCGCCAGCCCATATCGGGAACACTAAAACGATGGTTTTATCTACACTTGGCTTTTCATAAGATATATTGGCAGTTTCTTTTTTAGCGCTTTTTGCTCCACCTTTTATAAAGCCTAATGCCCCCTTATATTCTTCTTCTTCACTAATTTTAAAAACATCTGCGTTGTACTTTTCTGCTATTTTTTTTGCGATAGTTTCGCTTCTGTTAGTTCTTGTAAAATAGAAAACTTGAATTTCCATAATAATCTCCTCACAAAATTAAATTATATATAACTGTATTATAGCATACTTCGATGAATTTAGTGTGAAAAAAATATTAATGAGCTTAGTTTTTTTACTTAAAAATATTGTTAGTATTACTAATGATTATTTTTTATTTAAGACTTTGGCAAGAAAAACATAAAAATATTTTATACTCTTAAATGCTTTTAATAAGATTTTATAAAACTACTGTTAAAAAATAAGTTGTTAATTAAGAAATTTTTAATATAAATAAAGGCTTTAGGGGGTATAGATAGTAAGGGAGAGAAAAAGAAGCAAAGGTTTTAGGGGGTATAGATAATAAGGGGAGAGAAAAGGAGTAAAGGCTTTAGGGGGTATAGACAGTAAGGGGAGAGAAAAAAGGAGCAAAGGTTTTAGTGGGTATAGACAGTAAGGGAGAGAAAAAAGGAGCAAAGGCTTTAGGGGGTATAGGCAGTAAGGGTGAGAAAAAAGGAGTAAAGGCTTTATTTTGAATAAACAGGCTTAGATAAATTTTTTATTCGTGCTTATTATTATAAAATAAAATTTTGTAATTTATATAAAAAAATAACCCTTTTTAGGGTCATTTTTTTATAAATTTAATTATTCTATTACTTCTAATACAGTGTAGCCTTCTTCTTGTATAGCATTAACTACTGCATCTTTTAAATCAGGTGAAGCTGTAAAAGTAGCGCATTTTTCTTCTAAGTTTACCTCTACACCGCTTGTACCCTCAACAGCGCTAATAGCCTCTGTTACGAATTTTTTGCAATGCTCACAAGTCATGCCGTCAATTAAAATTTTCATAAAAAATCTCCTTTTATTGTTATATAGTTATTATACACTAACAAGAAAATATAGTAAATACTTGATAGTGGTTTTAAAAAGTGGGTGGGGGTTTTGAGTGAAAAGTAAAGTACTGTTTAAATTATAAAAATTATAGTAAACAGTAATTATAAAACAATTTTAAAATATATCTAATAGCAAATTACTAAAAATATAAAAATTAAAAATAATCTGCAATACTAAATTTTAAAGCTATATAAAAAATATATTAATCCCTACTCATAGCCCTTAAAATTGCGAAGTCTTAAAGCGTTTGTTACAACGAATACGCTCGATAAACTCATAGCTAAAGCTGCAAAGTCAGGAGTTAGCTTTAAGCCTAAAGGAATAAACAAAACACCAGCGGCTAAAGGGATGCCTATTGTGTTATAGAAAAATGCCCAGAATAAGTTTTGCTTTATGTTTTTTATGCAAGCCTTACTTAAGGCTATGGCAGAGGCTACATCTATAATTTCGCTACGCATTAAGATAATATCAGCAGAATCTATTGCAATATCGACTCCTGCGCCTATGGCAATACCTACATCAGCACTTGCTAAAGCTACTGAGTCATTCACTCCATCGCCCACCATAGCAACAACTTCTCCCTCGCTTTGTAAAGCCTTAATTTTATCCTGCTTTTCTTTTGGCAACACATCAGCTACTACATTTTTAATGCCTAATTTATCAGCTATTGCCTTTGCAGTGATGGCGTTATCCCCTGTTAGCATAACTGTTTGTATGCCCATATCTTCTAATACTTGTATGGCTTGTTTGCTGCTATCTTTAATTTTATCGCCCACTGAAATTAAGCCGATGATTTCATTGTTTTTTGCAAAAATTATTGGGGTGTAGCCCTCTTTTGCAATGTTTTCAACAGCTGTAGTTACTAAAAAAGTGTCGATGTTATTTTCTTTCATCATCACAAGGTTTCCAGCCGAAATTGTATTGTTTTCTATAGTAGCTTTTACGCCTTGTCCTGGTATAGCTGTAAAGTTTTCACTTTTTAAAAGCTGTGCGTTTTCTTCTTTTGCCCACTGGCAAATTGCAAAAGCTAAAGGATGCTCACTTTTTTCTTCAAGGGAGTAAGCTAAAGAAATTAAGTCTTCTTTTTTGATGTTATAAGCTATCACTTCATTTACTGTGGGCCTTCCTTTAGTTATAGTGCCTGTTTTATCAAAGACTACTGTTTTAACGCTGTGCAGAGTTTCAAGTGCCTCGCCTGATTTTATTAAGATGTGGTTTTGCGCTCCTTTGCCTGTTGCCACCATAACTGAAACAGGCGTTGCAAGACCTAAAGCACAAGGGCAAGAAATAACTAAAACGCTGATTGCAAACGATAAGCTACTCTCAAAAGTATTACCTACAAAAAGCCATATAGCTAAAGTTAGTATTGATATTAAAATAACTATGGGAACAAATATCCCTGAAATTTTATCAGCTAATTTCGCTATTGGCGCCTTTGTTGCGCTTGCCTGCTTTACTAAGGCTATAATTTGAGAAAAAGTAGTATCTTCGCCCACTTTTTCAGCCATAATTTGTAAGTAGCCGTTAGTTAGGATAGTAGCGGCTATTACCTTTTCTTCTTCTTGTTTTTGAACAGGCACACTCTCGCCTGTTATACTTGATTGGTCTATCCAGCCACTTCCCTTTACAATGCTACCGTCAACTGGGATTATCCCCCCATTTTTAACAAGGACTATATCGCCGATTTTAATATCTTCTGTTTTTGTTTCAACTTCATTGCCATTAACTAACAATGTTGCAGTTTTTGGGGCAAGGTCGACTAACTTTGTTATAGCATCTGTTGTTTTTGCCTTGCTCTTTGCTTCAAAGTATTTGCCTAAAGTAATCAAGGTAAGGATTGTGCCAGCGCCCTCAAAGTATAAGTCCATATGATAGGTAGCGACTATATCCATATTATTCATAGCTATGCCGTAATTAATTCTAAAAATTGCAAATATCCCATAAACGATAGAGGCACCAGCGCCTATTGCAATTAAGCTATCCATATTAGGGCTTAAATGAAAAAGCGCAGTAAAGCCGTTTTTAAAATAATGCTTGTTTAAAAACGCTATTGGTATAACTAATAAAAACTGTAAAAATGCAAAAGAAGCAGCCCCTGTATGCCCTACTAAAAAGCTTGGCAGTGGAGCGCCGAGCATATGCCCCATTGAAACATACATTAAAGGGATTAAAAAAGCAAAAGAAACTTTTAGCCTAAAAGCTGTATCATCGGTTTGTTTTTGTGCGCTGTCTTGTGCCTGGTTATTAGCTTTGTCCTTTTCTTTTTTTACTAAAGAAGCCCCATAGCCAGATTTTATGACTGCGTTTATTATATCATCATCTGTTAGTGTTTCTGATTTTGTTAAAGTCATAGAATTTGTTAAAAGGTTTACAGTTACATCGCTTACACCCTCTAATTTATTCATTACCCTTTCTACCCTTGCACTACAAGCAGAACAGGTCATACCTGTTATATCGAATTCTCTTTTCATAATATCACCTACTTAATTATTTTACTCATAAGTAAAATTAACTCATCAATTTTTTCATCTTTTTCTTCTTTTGTATCAGCATTTGCAACACAGGTCTTTAGATGATCTGATAAAATCTTCCTTGAAGCTGAGTTTAATACACCCTCGCAAGCCATAATTTGAGTGATGATATCAAGGCAGTACCTATCATCATTCACCATATTTAATATGCCCTCGATTTGCCCTTTGGCTGTTTTTAAAAGGGTGGTTATTTCTTTTTTCTCACTTTGCATAAATTAGCCTTTCTTATGTGTTTAGCCTTTATTAATTTATAATTATTTGCATTTTAATAAAGCTTAGTCTATTTATTTTTATAAAATTAGCTTAGTAAAGGCTGAATACTTCTTTTACTATAAGCTGGTTTTTACCACCCCCCCGTGGGGGAGGGTGTAAGTATAGTTTAACACAACTAACTAATTTTGTAAAGGGGAAAAATCTTAAAAGCGAGTGGGCGAATTTAGGCGATAAAAAAGTAAAATAAAAAATTTTGAGTTTTGCGTTTTAAATAAAAGCAGGGATATATCTTTAAGCTGTAAAAACATAGTTTTTATATTTAATATAAAAGTAGAAAAATCAACATATTTTTTATTAGATAATATATTAATAAAATAAAAAATATATTGAAAAGCAAAAGAAAATTATGTATAATTTTAATTAAATGAATAATAAAGGTAAAAGGAAATTGATATGGATATAAAAGTTATAACCTTAGGCACAGGAACTCCTAACGCATGCTACTTTGCAAGCGGTGCTTGTGTTGCAGTTTGTGTAAATGAAAAAAGCTACTTAGTAGACGCAGGCCCAGGGCTTGTAAGGCAGGCGGCAAAGGCTTACCACACTTTAAAAATTGATGCGTTAAAAGTGTCAAAATTAACAACAGCATTTATCACTCACTTGCATTCAGACCATACAACAGGCTTAAGTGATTTAATCTTAACTCCTTGGGTGCTTGAAAGAAGCGAGGAGTTAAAACTATACGGCCCAGAAGGGTTAAAGAATATGACAGATCATTTATACAAGGCATACGAGGCTGATATAAATATGCGCTTATATGGTTTTGAAAAAGCAAACCACATCGGCTATAAAACAAAGGTAAGTGAATTTAATCACGAAGAATGCAGTGTTGTTTTTAAAGATGAGTATGTAACAGTAGAGGCAATTAAAGCAGAGCATGGGGATTTACTTTGTTATAGCTATAAGTTTTACATTGATACACCCACTGGCCAAAAGACTGTTTTTATAAGTGGGGATACAAAGCCGACACCGTTAAATATAGAAAAAATGAAAGATACAGACCTTGCTATTTTTGAAACAGAATATACAGCAGGCCTATCCTCAAGAGAAGAAAAATGGCAGATTTATCATAAAAACATACACACAACTTCTAAGGAGCTTGCCGTTTTATTAAATGTGGCACAGCCAAAACTAACAGCCACTTACCACAGAATTTATCATATGGATATTGATAATAATAAAACAGATGTATTAAAAGAAGTGTTAAGGCGAGATGATTTAATTTTAAAAGAAATTGAAGAAATTTATAAAGGAAAAGTAGTAAACGCAAAAGACTTAGATGTTTTCACACTATAAATTAAAATATGAGGTAGACTATTTTGAAAAAAAATGTCTTTGTTTTTATTTTAATAATAGCTTTATTTTTTTCTTTTAGCTGGGAGAGTTTTGCCTTAGAAGAAGATGAAGTAAACTCATATTCAGCGGTTTTAATTGATGCAGATACTCAGCAGCTTCTCTATGCAAAAAATATGAATGAGATAAGAGAGCCTGCAAGTATCACAAAGATTATTACTGTTTATTTAGCTATGCAACATTTACAGGGCGAAGAAGTATTTATTGCAGGTCAAGAAGTGCATACAGGGGTAATCGGCTCAACGAATATAAATTTAAAAGTAAATGAAGAAGTAAGAAGTGAAGATTTACTTTACGCTGCTATTTTAAATTCAGCAAACGATGCTTGCAATGTCTTAGCGCAGAATATCTCCGGCTCAAACCATAGCTTTACGCATTTGATGAATGAATTTGCAAACGAGGCTAAAGCCTATAATACAAACTTTAATAATCCTCACGGCCTATCAGACATCGGCCATTATACAACGGCTTATGACATGGCTTTAATGACTCAATTAGCTATACAAGATGAAGAATTTATGAAAGTTTTTTCTACTTTAGAGTATGAGATGCCCCCTACTAATTTAACAAATACAAGGTATTTTAATAATATTGATGATAGTATGCACGAAGATTCTTTTTACTATTATGAAGGGATGACAGGCGCAAAAACAGGCTATACAAATAATGCTCAGTACACAAAGGTGTCAGTTGCTAAAAGAGGTAGTAGGACGCTGATAGCAGTCGTTATGGGAGCGAGTAGTGAAGTTATGGCGTATAAAGACAGCCAGCTTTTATTAGATTATGGATTTAGTGAGTTTTATCAAAAGACTTTATTCGTTAGTGATTTTAATAAATTTGTAGTTGAAGTTGAAGATGAAAATTTAATCTCTGGTTATTCCAAAGTCAGCTTAGCTCAAGGGGTAAATTATTTAGTACATATAAATACAGATGAGTATAATATTGATTTTGATGTGGATATGCCCGATAAAATAACAGCACAACAAATGGAAAACACCCCTTACTATTTAAAAATTTCTATACCCATACAAGGCCTTGAAGAAAAAAGCGAAGTGAGTGCTTTATTATCTTTTGAACAAGTCAAGATAAATTATTTTGAAAAAATAGAGTATGACTTTTTATATTTTATAAATGGGCTTAAAAAAGAGCAAAGATTATTTTTTATATACTTTTTAGTCTTTATAGCAAGTGTAGTACTTTTAAAAATAATAGATATACTAAAAGGTGTAAAAAAGGGCTTTGAAAAATACAAAGAGAATAATTTTAAATATTAAAAAAACCGATGAATTTCATCGGTTTTTTGTTTGTTATTTTTTAAAAATTACTCTTTAGGCAGTAAGTTTAATTCTTTTGCAAAAGGCTTCATACCCTCTAAGCAAATAGCTATAACTTCATTAATGCTCATATTAAGCATTTCACAGCCATTTAAGATAACATCTCTTTTACAGCCAGCTGCAAAGTTTTTATCTTTAAATTTTTTCATTACGCTTTTTACTTCTAAATCAGTAATCCCATTAGGGCGCATTTTGCTACAAGCCTGGATTATCCCTGTTAATTCATCTACTGTATATAGGCTTTTATCTCTATTAGTTAAAGGCTCTACATCGCTACACATCCCATAGCCATGGCTTAGAATAGTTCTTATTTCTTCTTCTAATACTCCAGCTTTTTCTAAGTCGTCCTTTGTGTGTTGTAAATGCTCATCTGGGTATTTTTCATAGTCGTAGTCGTGTAAGTAGCCGATAGCTTGCCAGTTGTCTTTATCTTCATTAAAGTGTTCTGCCATGGCTCCCATTGCCGCCATTACAGCTGTTGCGTGGTGGATTAAATGTGTCTGTGTAACCATTGGTGCTAAAAGTTCTTTTGATTTTTCTAAAGTTAGCATTTTACCTCTCCTTTTAAATATTAAATATAAGTGTATTTTAACACAAGAAAATAAAATTTACAATATTATTTATACTCTTGACAATAAGTGTAAAAACAATTAAAATAAATACAGTACTTTTATAAGTACGAAAGGAGGTAGCATGAAACACGATGACAGCAATGCGTATATTAAAACAGCTTCAGGAATATTATATCTTGAAAAGCACCACCGCTTAAGCACTAATATTAAAGACATTATACAACAAACTGATGAAAGCTACCGTCTTCGCCACAATCATAACAGCGAGGATGATTTGCACTGTATAAAGCTTAATATTATCAATAAGCAAATGTATCCTTTTAATTACCTGCAAGCAAAATACGGCCTAACTTTTAATAAAAATTCATTTGGTAAAGAAAAGCTTTTTTATTCAAAAGAACTTGTGAAAAATTGCGGAATCTTAAAACAGGCTAAATAAAAATAAGGGTTTATAACCCTTATTTTTATTTTTATATTACATCGAATTTTAAAGCGTATAAAACCCATTCTAAAGAAGCCTTAGGCAAGATATTAAATTGCTTTACACTTTCGTGAGCTGCATACACTGCTTGAACATTGCCAAATAAACACTGGCTTTTTAAGTGGATATTAACACCTTTTTTTAGTAATGAAACGAGGGCTTCGTATTGAGAATTAAGCATACCGCCAGCGCCTAAGACTAAAACTATCACATCGTTAAAACTATCGTATTTTAAGATGTCTTCTTTTTCTAAAAGCGGAGTGATGTAAAGTATGCCTATTTTTTTATTTGCAGGGGTTTTCTTTATAATTTCAGCCTTTTCTTTTAAAGGAATAGGCCCTCTTAAATAATCCCTATCCACACTCTCAAAAGAGTTATACCACTCTGTTTCGATTTTCGTTACATATCTTGCAGATATAACTGTATTAAACATAGCAACGCAAATTCCATAGTAGCCATCTTTTGCTGTTTGTATAGCAAGGTTTAAATTTTCTGTTGCATCACTTACTTCATAAACAATAGGCTTTTGTGAGCCTGTTAATATTATAGACTTATCAAAATTTTCTAAAGCGCAGTCAAGATAGGCTGCTGTATAAGAAAGGCTATCTGTGCCGTGAGTGATGATAAAGCTATCGTATTTATCCTTATTATCAAAAATCACCTGGCATAATTCATCTCTGTCATCATCTGTCATTACAGATGAGTCTATCAGCTTAAAGTCTAAAACCTCAATGTCGCTACTATCATCGGCATATTTTAAAAGGTCGCCGCCTTTTAAAATAGGACTAAGGCCATTTTCTGTTTCATCGCAGGCGATAGTACCGCCTGTTGTAATTAGTAAAATTTTCATTTTTAACACCTTTTAATTTATTGTTGCAATACTCTATCAAATACTTTTTTTACATCTTCTTTTGTAACAGCGCCCTCAAAAATCTTTTCGTTTTCTATAAAAAAGCAAGGCACATAAAAGTAATCGTACTCATTAGCTCTTTTTGCTTCTCGTCTTTCTTCAACAAAATCTATATCGATTTGTTTATACTCTTCATTTTCTTGTATTAATTCTTCCATTATTTTTTCTGCTTTTTTGCAAAATGGACAGTTTGCTAAATAAAAATAAGTTAACTCTTTCATAAAAACCACCTCCATAAAATAATATATTATATATATATTATACTCCTTTAATAGGCTAAAGTCCATAAAATAATTAAAATAATATTACTTTAACAAAATGATAATAAACTCATTTTACCTTTTAAGTTTATTTTATATTATAAAAGCTATAAAGGGTAAGAAGTATAAATTTTAAGAGCTTTAATTAAATAATAGAATATAAAAAAGGCGGACATTTTTACTAAAATACTTAAAGTTATATGATAAAGCTTTGCTATTGTAAAAAAAGCAAAGGAAAAATGATGAATTTTAAGTATTGCTTGTGAGAGTTTAGAGCTATGGATTATCAAAAATTCTTGCAATGCAGTAAGCTACTGCCCTTGCTGATTGCTTTGTTTGCTCTAAGGTGTTTCCGTGTGAGCCGAGCTCTATTAATAAGCTACCTGTTGTAAGGTCTTGGTTATAGTGGCGGTAATCAAATAAAATAGGTCTTGTAATTGTGGGGTATAAAGTCTCTAAGCTGTTTTGCAAAGCTGAGGCAAATTTTAAGTTTTCTGTATAGTTTGGCATATTCATCGCCCCGTTATCTGCCCCTGAAATTATCATTATTTGCGCATACTTAGTTGAGTTTATGCTTGTAGTAGCTGAAATAATTGCGCTACCATTTTCAATGGCGTCCCTATGAACATCTAAGACAATTTTAATAGAGGGGTAAGCGTCTAAATAATCTTGCACTGTTTTTTTGCTTCTATCATAGCTGTAATTATAGCTTGGGTAATCGTGCAAGGTAGTATCGTGTATTGTGTTATAGCCTAATTCATTTAAAGTATCAGCTAAAACCTTACCTGCACTCGTTATATTCAAATTCATATCAGTTGAGCGAAAACTATCTAAAGGATCATAACTTAGCCTCCCCTCTTTTTGAAAAGACTCAGTTGCGTGAGTATGCATAATTAAAATTTGAGGTAAGGAGGAATTTTTTTCTATAGTAAAATTAATATCTTCATTCATCAGCCCTTGAATATAGCTATTATCAAGTTGGGTATAATTTTTTAAATAAGCGTTTTTGTTTTTTACTAATATGTTACTATCGGTGTTTTCGTATTTTATTTCAATAATAGGATAACTTGCATCAAATAAAGGGTCGATTATTTCCCCTTCTTCCTCGTTCAAATATGAGTTAATATCAAAATCTGCAAAAGGGTTATTTTCTTCATTATCGGGTAAAAAAGAAAAATCTTCATCATCGTTACTTATCTCTATTTCAGTCTGCGTTTTGTTTGTATTTACAGCGGTATCGTTATTTTTGAATAAATTCACCCCACTAACAAAAAGCCAAAAAAATAAACAGCAAAATAAAATAGGGATAATAAAAAGGCCACCTGTGTATAAAAGTCTATGTTTATTGCTCAAAAAATCACCACACTTATCAACATCTTACCTTTATTTATATGAAAAACTATGCTATAATAGACTAAATTATAAAAAATATAGTATATTTTAAAAAAAATGCTTGATTTTTTCTAATAAAAGTGATAATATATTATATGCTGTCATAATTGACAATAAAGGAGGTGGGATCATGCCAAATATTAAATCTCAAAAAGACAGAGTAAGACAATCAAAAAAGGAAACTCTACGCAACAAAGCGATTAAGAGTAATTTAAAGACTGTTATCAAAAAAGCAGACATTGCTTTAAATGATGGTTCCGCTGATGCGACTGTTATGACAAACGGAGTTGTTTCAACAATTGATAGAGCTCGCTCAAAAGGCGTTCTTCATAAGAACACAGCAGCAAGAAAAGTTTCTCAAGCTATGAGAAAATTAAACGCTGTTAAATAGTTTTTAATTAAAAGACTGATATTAGTATCAGTCTTTTTTATTTTGCTTTTTTTAGCTATGTATCTTTACAAAAATTGATTTTTAGTGTTATAATAAGGTTATTATAAATATTTATGTATTAGTAACTATGGTTTGTAAAAAATTAAATTAAAAGGAGAAAGTTATGTTTAAAGTAAAAAGTTTTGAAAAAAATGAGATTAGTAGAGTTTTAGAAATTTATACGCAAGGCTTAAAGGCTGGTAAAAGTACATTCAATGACACCTGCCCTTCTTTAGAAGATTGGGATAAAGGCCATTTAGATATAGTGAGAATTGGCTGCTATGATAATGATAAATTAGTGGGCTTTGCCGCTCTTTCTCCTACGAGTGCAAGGGCGTGCTATAAGGGTGTTTGCGAAGTGAGTATATATATTGATTTTGCCTACCACTCAAAAGGCCTTGGTACTCTTTTATTAAAAGAGGCTATAAAGCAAAGCGAAGAAAACGGCATTTATTCTCTTTACGCTTCGATTTTTTCAAGCAATATTGCAAGTATAAAAATGTGTGAAAAATCAGGCTTTAGAATAGTGGGCACTCGTGAAAGAATAGCAAAAGATATTTTCGGCGCTTGGCAGGATACAACGATTGTAGAGTATAGAAGTAAGACAGTGGGCGTATAATTAAAATAAGGCTTTATTCTTATAAAAAAAATATTATATCCCTTATAAAGGCTTGTAGCTATCAAATATTTAGTGCTTAAGGGCAATTTTATAATACCATTATCCCCTTTAGGAATAGTATGAAAGGGCTAAAACTTTAAATACCCCCTCGTATTTTAAAAGCATTAGCATAAAAACTAAGACTATTTATATATTATAAAATGAATTTATTTAATGTAGTTTTAGCAAAAAAATATAAAAAACATATTTTAAACAGATAAGATTTTCTTATCTGTTTTTATTTTTTTTAATGATTAAAAATAATAAAATAAGCGATAATATTTTATATTGATACAATTAAAAAAAGGAGATAAATTTTGAAGATAACAAAAAAAGAATATGCCCAGCTTGTAAAAAAACACTCTCCAAATTCAAAACTTTTAAAAGACTGCTTTTTTGCTTTTTTAACAGGGGGAACAATTTGCTTAATTGGTGAAGTGTTGTATACATTTTATTTAAGCCAAGGCTTTATTATAAGCGATGCAAGGCTTTTGATGTCTATTACCTTAGTAGGGCTGTCTGCTTTGTTTACAAGCATAGGCTGGTACCATAAGTTAGCTACAAAGGCGGGCGCTGGCACTCTTATTCCAATTACGGGCTTTGCCAATGCAGTTGTAAGCCCTGCTTTAGAGTTTAAAGCTGAGGGTATGATAACAGGAGTCGGGGCGAAAATGTTTATTATAGCAGGGCCAGTTTTGGTGTATGGGGTATTAGCGAGCGCTGTTTATGGGGCGTTTTTATACTTTATAATGCCTTTTTTGGGGGGATAAGATGAATAAGATAATAAAATTTAACAAGCCTATAAAAATAACTGCCTGTGCAAGCGTAGTAGGAAAAAAAGAAAGTTCAGGCCCATTAAAAGAAAAATTTGATGTTCGCTTTTTAGATGACTACTTTTTGCAAAATACCTGGGAGAAGGCTGAAACTGCCCTACAAAAAGAAACCCTAAAAACGCTTTTTTCAAAAAGAGGGGTAAAAAAAGAAGAAGTAAATATAGCTTTTGGGGCAGACTTATGCAATCAGATAACCTCATCAAACTTTACTTTTAGAGACTATGACATCCCCTTTGTAGGTTTATATGGAGCGTGTAGCAGTATAGTTCAAAGTATTATTACAGCCTCTTGTTTTTTAGATTCTGGACATTTTGAAAATGCAGTTAGTATTGCAAGTAGCCATTTTTGCACAGCTGAAAGGCAGTTTAGAACCCCCCTTGACTACGGTGGCAAAAGGACTCCTACTGCCCAGTGGACTGTGACAGGCTCAGGTGCGTTTTTTTTAGAAACTAAAGGCGAAGGTGCGTATATAACAAGGGCGATGGTCGGGCAAATAGTGGATTTAGGCGTAAAAGATGCGAATAACATGGGCGCAGCAATGGCGCCGGCGGCAGCGAAGACAATTAGCGATTTTTTTAAAACGAGTGGTAAAAAACCAGATAACTATGATGCAATTTTTACAGGGGATTTAGGTAAAGTGGGCAGTAGTTTATTGTATGACTTATTAGCCCTTGAAGATATAAAATTAAAAAATCATAAAGACTGTGGGATGATGATTTTTGACTTTAACACTCAAAATGTTGAAAGTGGAGCTTCGGGCGCTGGCTGTAGTGCAAGCGTTTTAGCAGCAGAAATTTTGCCTAAAATAATAAAAAAAGAATACAAAAAAGTATTATTTATAGCCACAGGTGCCCTACTTTCTACAACTACAACTATGCAAAAAGAATCTATACCTTCAATAGCACATTTAGTAGAAATCAGTGCAGAAAGGAAAGAATAAATGAAGTATTTTTTAGCCTTTTTAGTAGGTGGTTTAATTTGCGTTATAGGGCAAATTTTAATAGACAAAACAAAGCTGACACCGGCGAGGATTTTAGTATTAGGGGTAGTTAGTGGGGTTGTTTTAGGCTCCTTTGGTATCTGGGATAAAGTTAGCGAAGTAGCCGGCGCTGGGGCGATGGTGCCGATAGTAGGCTTTGGTAATGCTTTAGCAAACGGTGTAAAACAAGCTGTAAAAACCGAAGGGTTTATAGGAATATTTACAGGTGGATTTTCTGCTTGTAGTGGGGGCGTTAGTGCAAGTTTAATCTTTGCTTTTATAGTTAGCGTATTTAAAAAGCCCAATAGCCAGAGTTAGTGTTTTTTAAAATAATTAAAATTGTCACTAAAAATTTGCAATAAAAAATCACCTATCATTTAAGACAGGTGATTTTATTGTTTTTATTTATTATGCACCGAAAATCTCTACTGCTTTTTGAGCCATTCTTTTTGCATAAATTTCAAAGTTTGCAACTGTTTCATCCATTTTTTCGCCAATACCTAAAGGTCCTAAGTGGATAACAGGAACACCGAAAGAGCCGCCGCCTGAGTATGTAAGCATACCCATAACTAACATAATATCTAAAGTGTTGCGAATACCAAGCTCGCCGCCACCGTGAACATAGTTCGCTGTTGCAAAAGCGCCGCCTAATTTGCCAGATGGGTTGCAGTCACGAAGATTAGTTTGTAGCCATGTATGCATTGCTGCTGTCATAGTAGCCATATAAATTGGTGAGCCAGCTATTAAGCATTTGCTTTCTTTTGCAAAGTCATAGTCAACATTTTCAATAGAAAAAGCCTTAGCTTCTACGCCCTCAACAGTGTTCATAGCCTCAGCCATTAACTCTGCCATTTTTTTAGTATTGCCGCCTGATGATTGGTATACGATAGTTGCTTTCATAAAAAAATTCCTCCAAATAATGTGTGTAGTTAAGATTTTGATTAACAGTTATAGAAGTATAACTAATTAATTTAAGTATACTATGCAGGTGTAGAAAAATCAAGTAAAAAAAGTGAAAAATAAGCCTATTTTACTGTATTTTTTTAAAATCAAATAAGCTAAATCTTACTTAGTCAGATTTTTCTTATTTAGAGTAAATGGCAAAATTTAATCAATTTTAAAGCTAAAAAAACTGCCAAAAGAAACTTTTTTCCACTGCGAGTGTTAGAGAACTTTTAGTCTTATTACTAAATTTATTAAATTCAGAATAGGTAGTATAATTTTAAGCAATTTATAAGATGAAAAAATTAAAAATCGCCCTTTTTAAAAGAGCGATTTTTTATTAAAATTATAAGTCTTTTGCAAAAAGGATTAGTTTATCTAAAGCAGAAATTATGTATTCTTGGCATAAAATAACTGTTTGTTCATCATAGTCTTCATTTAATAATTCATTATTTGATACTATGCGAGTAGATATAAAAGGAATATCAAACTTTTTACAAACGGTATTTACTGCGTGGCTTTCCATATCTTCACCTAAAACCCCTAAGCTCTCGTTTAAAAATTTAATAAAATGCTTTTCTCTATTCCAAACATCGCCACTGCCTATTATCCCTTTATGAACATTTGCAAAACTGCAAGGGATACTTAAAAATATATCTTGCAATGCTTTTGAAGTATCAAGGCCACCTTCTTCGTTTTGTAAATCTGCGCCTACATACTGCCAGTCAACAAGATTTTGCTCATCGCCTTTTGCTGTTCTAAAAAAAGTGATGTTTTTAGTCTTTGTTGCTATTAACATCTCCCTTGTATGCAAATTAGAATAGCCCCCAAAACAGCCTTGATTTATAACTAAGCAAGGGGAAAATTCTAAGATAGCTAAGGTAGTTGAGATGCTGGCGTTTATCATACCGACTTTAGTTTTTTGCAAGATTATCGGGTAGCCATTAACCTCGGCTTTAAAAAAAGAATAGCCGTTAATTTCTTTTAAAAATTCTGCATTTAGCTTACTTATTAAAGTGTCTACTTCAATATCCATAGCACCACTGATTAAAATAGGCTTCATAAAATCTCCTTAAAATAAATATTTATGGCAGTCATTTAAAATTTCATTTAAGTAATCAAAGAATAAACTTAAATGGTAGCCATCGCAAACACTGTGATGAACTGAAATATTAAAAGGTATGCTCACTTTTTCTGTTTGTGCATTTATTTTACCTGTTGTGATTATAGGTGGCAAATACGGCACTGTTTCAGTGAATTTAATATCAAAAGAAGTAAAATCAAGCCATAATAAATTAGAAAAATCATAGCAGTTGTCAGGCTTATTGCCTTTAAATTCAAAGCCCGCTTCACAGTAGGTGATGTCTTTTAAGTAGTTATTGTAAAACTCTTTAAAATCATCTGAATACTCAGTCCACACTGTGCCAAAATTTTCTTTGTCTTTAGGCTTTAAAGTGTAGGCAACATTCATTTTATCAAAATAGCCAAAGTCGGTATTTTTATCAATGAAGTATCGCATAAACTGAAATTTATTTACAGCCTTTGTTACAAACCATAACAAAGTCGGATAAAATTTTAATTTTTCATCTTTACAGATATGATAGAGTTTGTCTATATCTAATTGGACAGTTAAAGAGTATCTACAATTAATATTTAAGTATCTATTATAATGCTCTATCCTATCAAATTCTTCTAAATTAACTATATTAAACATAAAAACCTCCTTATAAATCCTTGCTTAGTGAATATGCAAGCTGTGAGTACTTATCACACATTTTATAAACCCTACTTGTATACCCCTCAAACACTTCGCCAAGGGCTGTTTTATACTCACTCCACAAACTCCACATTAAAGCGGCAGTAGCTATGTATGTATAAAAGCGAAATTGTTCTTCTTTAGTTGGTACTCTTTCTAAGTAAAGTTTTAAAAAGTTATCAGCCTTTGCCTTTGTAAAGTTTGCTGAAATACAAAACATCGCTATATCAACTAAAGGATCTTGCTCGCCTGAATACTCCCAGTCGATTAAAATAACCTTATCTTTTACTAATAAGCAGTTAGATGGTACAAAATCAATATGGCAAAAGCAAGTAGAGAATTCTAAGGTTTTTATTCTTTCTAAAAGATAAAAAATTAATTCTTTTTTCTCCTCATACCCTTCTAAAAATTCAACTTGTACATTATCACAAATCATTTGATAGTAATCTATTCTCATATTAAAATCAAAATAATGCGGGCTTTGGATATCAAGGTTATGTAAATGGCGAATAGCTTCTACCGCCTTTTTTAAATGCTTTTGATTAGAAATATCAATTTCTTGGTTGCCCTCAATAAATCTTGAGATTTTAATACCTGTTATTGGGGAGTGATAAATAACTTTTTCGCTGATTTTTTTATCTTGTATAGCAAGGTAGTTGTTGTATTCTCTATACCTGTCAACGAGCATTTCACTGCCCTCACCCGCTACTCTATAAATATAATTTTTGCCCTTAACTGAAAATTTATAACTTGTGTTAGTCATACCTTTGCCTAAAAGACGCATATTTTTAATATGTTTTGGCTTAGTGTCTAAATGCTCACAAATAGTTTTTATGGCATTTTTTATATTTTTGATAGCTTCCATGGCTTTTTCCATATCAAATTTTGAAAGCTCGGTTTTTCCTAAAAAGGTAACGTAATAATATTTTTGTTTGTCTTGTAATAAATAGCCGGATTCTTTTAAAATTTTAATACCACGAGTAACAGCCCTTTTTGCAAGGCCTAATTTTTTGGCAATTTCTTTTGGTTTTATAGAATCATCTTTTGACACAACTTCTAAAATAGCTAAAAAAATTGGATTCATAAATTACCTCCTATATAAAGTCTTATGGTATATTATAACATATTTTTATGTAGATGTATACATATTATTGGCTATTTTATCCAAGTTTCACAAAATCAAAAAATAGCCCAAATAAAATGAGCTACTTAAAAAGCACTGCGGTAATAAAAATAAAAATATACGCTTATTATAAATTTTGACTAATAACAATAGCGATAATAAAAAAGTAAAGCTATAATTTTAGTGTTTTATAAAGCAGTAAAAGAAAGCATTAAAAAAAGAGTGATTATAAAAATCACTCTTTTAATTAAACTAAGTATTAAATAATATTATTTAGCATCTTCGTATGCTTCTAATAATGTCATCATGTTGTAGTCTAAGAATACGCTTACGCTTGCGTGTAAGTCTGTATCTGTTGAAGATAAATCAGTAGCTTCTTGAGCTGTTTTGCCAACTACCCAGTCTTGTAAAGCAAGGATTTGATCATCAAATTCTACGCCTATTGGGCTTGCTGGTAACATACCGTAGTCATCGCCTTTTTCCATTTTTGTTCTTAAGTCGATTTCGCCATCTAACATACCTTCAGCATCAAACATAACTGTTTGTTGTGCTTCATCAAAAAGAGCTGCCATAATTTTGCCATCAGCATCAAATGCTGCTACTGTGATGTATGTTAAGATTTCTACATCTGAGCCAGTGTCTACTTCTGTGTATGTAGGTTTAACTTCCATACCAAGACCTACCATTGCTGGCATATCATCAAGGAATACAACGCTTGTGTATGCTTCTTGGATAACTGCTATATAAGTGCTAACATCAACAGTAACTGAAGCTGTTAAGTCAGGTGAAGTTGGCTCCATGTTATCGCCAAGTTCCATATCTGAAACTTCGTGAATTGTTTTGCCAACTAACCAAGCTTCTAAAGCTTCGATTTGAGCGTCATATTCTTTTTCAATTGGACTTGCTGGTAACATACCGTAGTCAGGACCTTTTTCGATTTTTGTTCTTAGGTCTGCTTCTTGTGTTACATTGAATTCTGAATCGTATTGAACTGCTTGTTGAGCAACATCAATATCAACGCTTACGATAGTGCCTTCTGGATCAAATAAAACAGCCGCAACTGTTGTATCGATTTGAGCTTTAGGGCCTGTACCGTCTTCTGTATCAATGCCTTCTTGAATTCCCCAAGTGCTTGTTGAAATACCAACGCCTAACATGTACTTACCTTCAGGCATATCTTCGCCTTCTGTGTCTTCACCGTCAGTTGTTTGTTCTGTTGTGCCTTCGCCATCAGTTGTTTCTTCTTCTGGTGTATCTTGAGAGCAAGCTACTAAAGAAAAGCTAAGGGCTAATACTAATAATAATGCTAATAATTTTTTCATAATAAAAAATTCCTCCATCTAATCGATATAAAATTATCAATTTTACTGCAACTATAATATTAGCATATTAAAAAATTAAAATCAATTACTTTATATGTAATTGTAATTAAATTTTAATTAATTGTTTGTTAATTTTATAAAAAATTACAAATTTTGAAAAAAATATGTTAATATGTTATTATATTATAAAAGTCATTTTATCCATTTATAAATAGAGTAATATTTATTATAATATAATTATATATACAATTAATCAATTTTGCACAAAAGAAAGGAAGACAATATGGCAATTTTAGTAACAGGTGGCTGCGGCTACATTGGCTCACACACAGTAGTAGAGCTTGATAAGGCAGGGTATGAAGTTATAATAGCTGATAATTTTTATAATTCATCTCCTAAGGTCTTAGATAGATTATATAAAATAACAAATAAGCACTTTACTTTTGAGGAATGTGATGTTACAGACTATGATAAAACAAAGGCACTTTTTAAAAAGTATCCACAGATAGATGCAGTTATTCATTTTGCAGCTTATAAGGCTGTTGGTGAAAGCGTTGAAAAGCCTTTAGAGTATTATCAAAATAATATCCAAAGTGCTCTTTGCGTTTTAAAAGTAATGAAGGAAGAAAATGTTAAAAACTTTGTGTTTTCTTCTTCTGCAACTGTTTATGGCTCTCCAGAAACTGTGCCGATAATAGAAACACAAAAAGCAGATACAGCAACAAATCCTTATGGCTTTACAAAAGTTATGCTTGAGCAGATGCTTATGGATATAGCAAAAGCCGATAGTGAATTTAACTGCGTAATTTTAAGATACTTTAATCCAATAGGCGCCCACCCTTCTGGCTTAATTGGAGAAGACCCTAACGGCATACCAAATAATCTCTTACCATACATTGCTCAAACAGCAATAGGAAAACATCCTTTCGTTAGAGTTTTCGGTGATGATTATGATACACATGATGGTACAGGAGTTAGAGACTACATCCATGTAGTTGACTTAGCTAATGGCCATGTAGCAGCACTTAAAAAGCTGTTTAGTAATTGTTCTTTAGCTATTTATAACTTAGGAACAGGTATAGGCTACAGTGTGCTTGATGTTATAAAAGCCTTTGAAAAAGCCTCAGGAGTAAAATTAGAGTATAAAATATTAGATAGAAGAAGTGGCGATATTGCCTCTTGCTTTGCAAATAGTAAAAAAGCCTTAGATGAATTAGGCTGGAAAACACAGTATAATATAGATGATATGTGTAAACACTCTTGGAATTGGCAAAGTAAAAATCCAAACGGATATAAGGAGTAAAAAAATGAATAAACCTGTTTTAGTTGTAATGGCAGCGGGAATGGGCTCAAGGTTTGGCGGCTTAAAGCAGTTAGAACCCTTAGGGCCAAATGGCGAAATAATTATAGATTACTCAATTTATGATGCTAAAAAAGCTGGATTTGAAACTGTGGTTTTTATAATTAAAAAATCAATAGAAGAACAATTTAAAAATACTATTGGCAAAAGGCTTAAAGATAAAATAAATGTAATTTATGCCTATCAAGAAACAGATGATTTACCAGAGGGTTTTACTATGCCAAAAGACAGAGTAAAGCCTTGGGGCACAGCCCATGCAATAGCCAGTGTAAGAGATATTATAGCTTCTCCTTTTGCAGTTATCAATGCAGATGATTACTATGGCCCTGATGCCTTTAGGGTTATATATGATTATTTAAGCAAAGAAGAAAAAGGCGATAAACTCTCCTTTTGTATGGTGGCGTATGAATTAAAAAACACCCTAACTGAAAACGGCTATGTTTCAAGGGGTGTGTGCAGTGTTGATAATAATGATATTCTTTTAGAAGTAGTTGAAAGAGAAAATATCCAAAAGACAAACGCAGGCGCAAAGTTTACAACTGATAATGGCAAAACCTATCAAGATATAGATACAAACAGCTTAGTGTCTATGAATTTATGGGGCTTTAGCAAGGAGTTTGCACAACTTAGCTTTAAAGGCTTTAGTGAGTTTTTAAAAACAGCCTTAGAAACAAACCCTCTAAAAGCTGAATACTACCTGCCTTTTTGTGTATCTGAATTAATAAAGGATAACACAGCACAGGTAAAAGTATTAAAAAGCAAGGATAAATGGTATGGCATTACTTACAAAGAAGATAAAGATGTAGTAATAAAAGCCTTAAAAGAAATGCACGAAGATAAAAAATATCCAAACGATATTATATAATTAAAAAATAAAGTAAAACACTGTCAAAAGCTTTAAAAGTAATTTAGAAGTTACCCAGCTTTTGGCAGTTTTTTATTGCAAAAAAAAGACTGTAAAGAGACTTGTTTTAGTTAAAATAACAAAAAAACAATAAAAAATCGAAGATTTTATTGATATTTTACAAAGATTTATTACAAGATGATGTTTTTATTGTTATAAGCTAAATAAAATGTTAAACTACAACTTAAATTAGCAAGCAATAACTAACCCAGTTATAAAATCCGGTTTTAGTTTTTATTATAAATTGAAAGCTACTAAAAGCCTTTAATTAAATTATAAAAAAGAAAATTTAGATTGTTAAAATAAGTTTTAGTTAAAAGAGTTTGCAAAAGATTTAAAGGAGAAAATTAGAATGAAAAAAATAGTAGCACTTTTATTGGCGGTGTGTCTTTCGCTAAGCTTAGTAGCTTGCACAAACACCGAGGAAGCACAAACAACGAATGAGCCAGTTACACTAAGACTGTTAGTTGACTCAAGATACGAAGAGGATGCAAATGTTATTGCAGACCAACTTAGAAAAGCAGGCTTTGAAGTAGATACAGAAATTTCACCAAGCTTATCAGACAGAATTACAACAGCGACAACAGGCGAATTCGATTTAGAATATAGTGGCTGGACAACAGGTACTGCAAATCCAGACTATTCTATAAGTAGTTTATACACATCAACTTCAAGCGTTAACCACGGCGCTTTAAGCGATCCTTATATAGATGAGCTTGCAGCTTTAGCAGCTTCTCAAACAGCTGAGGAATACATGGAAACTTATAAAACATTAGAAGAATATTTAGTAGGCGAAATGGCGTATGTTATCCCTTTATACCAAACAATGTCATTACATGTTTTTAATAATACTGTAATAGATGGCGATAGCATAAAACTTCGTGTTGCATCTTCTCAGCCTTGGAATACTTATGACTATGCAGATGAATCATTAAGACAAACAAGAACTTTGACAATGGGTATTAACAACAGCGGTGTTATCTCTCACTTAGACCCAACTCAAGTAAATGATACAACAGTAGCAGGTACTACTTCTTATGGTAACACTCGCTTAGTAACTCTTAATGAAGAAGATAAAGTAAGCGTTGATAATGCGCTTTCATTAAGCTTTGCTATAGCAGAAGGTAATCAAGAATACTACTTCTTACTTCGTGATGATATATACTTTGCAAAAGTTGAAAACGGACAAGCGGTAGATACAGGCGTTCGTGTTGGTGGTGAAGATGCTATATTCTCTATTTTAAGAGCAGCTGATCCTAATAGCGTTCCATCAAATAAAGTAAGTCCATTATTTACTTATGTTGATACTATGGAAATAGTGAGCGATATGGGCGAATTAAATGATATGCTTGATTCAGACACTGGCGAGAGTATCTTAGACTCATTGCAAACACAAGCAGGCGTAACAGTATCAAGCCTTGCAGAAGATAAAACAGCAGCAGATAATGCAAATGGCACATACCAAGTAGTAAAATTAACTACAAAAGAGCCATACCCACAAATTTTAAATATGCTAACTCACACAGGGGCAAGCATATTAAGCCAGGAACAAGTAACAGCTTTAAATGGCGAAATTGATCTTGAAAATTATGATAGATCAACAGATATACTTTACGGTGATTTCAATGCTATAAAAAATGTTGAAAATCATTTATGGTCATCAGGCCCTTATGTAGTACAAGAAATTACAGACTACGGAGTTACTTTTGTTCCAAACCCTGGTTATATGGTAAACAGCCAAGAAGATGAAGTATTAATAGATAATATCGAAGTTAAATTCTTTAGCGATGCTGATAGTATGCTAAACTCTTACAGAAGCGGAGAGCTTGATTACTTAGCAGGCTTTGATGAAACAAAATTAGAAGTTTTACAAGAAGAAGCAACAAACACAGTTTTAACAGGTCCGTCTGCAAGAGTTGAATTCTTAACTGTCAATATGAGAGAAAATTCAAATCTTTTAGATCAAGATTTAAGACTTGCTGTATTATATGCTTTAGATCCTAATGTTTTCGTGGAAGTTAAGAATAATCTTGTAGCACCTGCTTATTCAACAGTTTCATCATTCATAGGAAATCCTAATACTATCTCTCAAGACTTAGAAAAAAGTGCAGAGCATTTACAATTATACTATGATAAATTAGCAGCTGAATAATTATAAAAAACAAAACCCTTACTATATTTAGTAAGGGTTTTTTTGTTTAATATCCTTTAAGACATTGTTGTATCAGCATTTGTATCTTTTGTAAAAAGTGATGGAATACATCCTAAAGCAGAAATACCAACTAAGGTATAAACAGCCCTTGATAATAAGCTCGTTTGACCGCCGAATAAAAATGCCACTAAGTCAAAGTCTAATACGCCGATAAGGCCCCAGTTAATACCGCCAACTATTAAAACACATAAAAATATTTTGTTAAGCATAAATTATATCTCCTTTTTGGTTTTGTGCTTATTATGTGTAAAAAAGCGATAATTAAACATAAAATAATCACTGTTAAAATCTTCTATTTATTATAAAATTTTCAAAAAATAAATTTTATTTTACTTTTTGTTTATGGTATAATATATAAAAATATAAATACAACGAAATTACTTAAAGGAGCCTTTTATGTTACAACTTATTTTAGGCACTGCCGGTGTTGGAAAAACGCAGTACATATTAGATGAGATTGCCCGCCTTGCAAAAATGGGGGAAAAATGCACCATAATAGTGCCAGAGCAATTTTCAAAAACGACTGAGAGTTTAGTGTATCAAAATTTACAATCGGCACAGTTTTCTTTAGTGAGCGTTAATAGCTTTTCTTCACTTATAAGAAATGCACAAAAAGAAAAAAACCTAAGCTTGCCAAAGCAGATAACAACTCTTGGCAAGGCTGTTTTAATTAACAAGGCTGTAAAAAAGACGCTGCCTTTATTAAATACATATAAAAAACAAAGTAGGAATATGATTTTTAATTATTCTTTAAGCGAGGTTTTTGATGATTTTAAAAGGAGCGGTATTAGTAGCGAAGATTTTTTTAATACCTGCTCAAAGGGCAGTGAAAAGCTAAAAGAGCTTGCTTTAATTTATTCGCAATACACACAGCTTTTAAATGATGACTTATGCGATGAAGAAGAAATTTTGCTCTTTTTTAGCGAAAATATGCCAGAGGATATAGCAAAAGATACGAATATTTTTATTGACAGCTTTGAGAGTTTTAGCTATGGTCAAGAAAAAATTATTCAAACATTTATTGAAAAAGCAAAGAGTGTCACCGTTTGTATAACGAGCGATGATATGTATACAAAACAAGGAAGCCCAGATAGCTTTTTATTTACTAAAAATACAATTAATAGCCTTGTAAGTAAAGCAAAGCAAGCAAATGAAAGTGTAAAAAATCCTATAATTTTAAAAACAGCCCATAGATTTAATACACTTAGTATGAAAAACATTGACCTTGCTTTAAGGCAAGAAGAAATAGAAGAAAAACAAGTAAGCGATACAAGTATTACTGCTTTTGAAAACCAGTATAGCGAAGTTTGCTTTACATTAGCTAAAATAAATGAATTGACAAAAAAAGGCTATTCTTACAATGATATAGCAGTAGTAGTGCCGGATTTAGCCGTTTATGAAAATCAATTGCAAGAAAGTTTTTCTTTAGCTGACATTCCCTATTTTATAGACCAAAATAGGATAATTTCCTCTTGTAGCGCAGTTTTGGTTTTTAGTAGTATTTTAGATGTTTTAAAATCGGGAATAAATAAAGAAACCATAATGAATGTTTTAAAAACCCGCCTTACTAATTTTAGTGATGAAGACATCGACTTATTAGAAAACTATATCTTTGTTTGGCAAGATTATGAGCTTGATTTTTTTAATGAGTTTAATTTATCGCCTAAGGGACTTGAGAAAAATTTATCTAAAAAAGATAGCGAAACTCTAAAAAGAATTAATGCTTTAAAAGATGCCTTTATTAAAGTGATAACAGAAAACTTTGACTTTGATAAAGAGTATACAACGAGTGAAATTTTAACTATTCTTTATGAAATAAGTACAGCTTTTGGTGTAAATGAAGAATACATAAAAACAATAAATGAGGCAAAAGATACACAGACTAAAGAATTATTAAAAGAGCAATGGGAAAAAACCATACTCATTTTAGATGAGTTATATAATATCTTAAAAGATGAAGAAATCAATGCAAAAGAAATAAAAGAGCTTTTTGATTTAATGGTGCTTAATGCGCAAATAGGCTTTAGCCCACAAACTCAAGACTGCGTTATGATTTCTACACCTCAAAGAATGAAATTAACAGCAGTTAAAGCATGCTTTGTTTTAGGTGCAGTGCAAGATGTTTTTCCAAAAGTAGTAAGCGATGATAATATATTAAATTTAAAAGATAAAGAGTTTTTAAAAGAAAATGATATACTATTAAAATCAAGTTTTGATAACTTATATAATTTTGAAAACTTTTACTTTTATAAAACTCTAACAACACCTAAAGAAAAATTATTTATAAGTTTTGCAAAAAATAATTTAGGCAAAACTCAAATTTTATCCTCGCAAACAGAAGCCTTAAAAGAAAGCCTTGATATTAAAAGTGAAAAGTTAGAAATACAAGACTATCTAATAACAAAAGAATTTTTTAAAGACTACATTTTGCAAACAGAAAACGAAGATGTAAACTCAACTATTAATTTGTTAAACTCTTTAGATATAGATGTATTAGAGCTAAAACAGAGGGAATTTTTAATAAAGCAGACAAGTGAGTTAAAAGAATTTTTAGGCGATGTTTTACAGCTCTCCCCTTCTAAAACAGAGGATTATTTTAAGTGTCCGTTTATGTTTTTTTTATCGGGAATATTTCGCTTATACTCTTTAGAAAAAGCAAATTTCTCACAGAGGAATGCCGGCGATTATCTGCATTTTATAGCCTATAAAATTTTATTAAAATATAAGGGCGAATACCCAAAAACTGATTTTAGCAAAATAAAAAAAGATGTTTTAGATATTGTAGATGAGTATATAAATGAAAACTATCCGCAAAAAATTATAGATACTCAACAGTTTAAAACTCAAAAAGAAAATATGCAAAAAAATGCCTTAGAGCTATTAGAATTTATACATACAGAGCAAAAGAATTCTTCTTTTACCCCTATTGCCTTTGAAGAACAGTTTATAGGTGAAAAAGGCCTATTTATAAAAGCTGAAAACGGACAAAGTATAATCAACGGAGTTTGCGATAGGATAGACTTAATGCAAAAAGATAATGAAAATTTTATAAGAATTGTAGATTATAAAACAGGCGAAAAAGACTTTTCTTTAGATGATATTTATAACGGTGTTCAAAGTCAGTTATTAATGTATATGTCTGCTGTTGTTGATAATAAATTTAATAATTTAGAAAATTTATCGCCTGCAGCTGTTGTATATCAGCCCTCTGATATTTCATTTAAGTTTGATAATGATGATGCAAAATTATACATCCCTGTCGGCATGGCATTAGACGATGAAATAATCGTTGAGGGCTTTGATAATTTAATGCAAGGCAGATACGGAGTTATAACAAAAAAAGGTGAAAAAATACAAAAAGTTAAGGGCAGTGAAATTGTCAATAAACAAACCTTTAATAAAATTTTAGCCCATACGAAAGAAAACTTAAAAAACTTAACAAACGAAGTGTATAAAGGCAATTTTAATAACACTGTCTTGCAAAGAGGTAATGGAGATACTTACTGCTCGTGGTGTAGCTATAAGACAATTTGCCAAAACGATATAAAAGTAAAAGAAAAAGTAAAAAACACCTTTAATGAAAAATCAAATAAGGAGTAGTGCAATGAAACAAAACTGGACAAAAGACCAGCAAAAAGCCTTAGAAAAATCGGATAAATTAACTGTTGTAAGTGCGGCAGCTGGCAGCGGTAAGACAACTGTTTTAGTAGAGTATGTTATGCGCTTACTTTTAGATGAAGAAAATCCTGTTAGTGCGGATAGATTTTTAATTGCTACTTTTTCAAATGAAGCTGCAAAAGAATTTAAAAATAGAATAGAAAAGGCTATAAATCAAAGGATAAAACAAGAGCCTAAAAACTTATTTTATAAAACTCAAAAAGCTTCTTTGCAAAAAGCAGACATTCAAACTATCCACTCTTTTTGTATAAAATTAGTTAGAGAGAATTTTCAAAGCTTAGGCATCAATGCAGATTTTACTATCTGTGATGATGCAAAAAGTAGCGAAATTCACGCTTTAGCCATTGAGCAAGCGATGATTTTTGCCTATTCAAAAGAAGACTTTAAAGACTTTGTTTCCTTTTATGGAAGGAGTAGTCAGGATAAGGATATAAGAGAGTTTTTACTTAATATGCACCATTTTTTTCAGGCCTTAGCCCATAGTGTAAAACAGGCTCAAAAGCTAAAAGATGAGTATATTAAAAACTCAAAAGATTTAAAAAATAGTATCTGGTATAAAAGTATAATTAGCGATATTAAAAGAAGGGCTGATTATATCTACTCTTTGAGTGAAAACATTAAAAAAGCAAACGAAAATAGCGAAGTTATAGGGTATGAGGATGGGATTTATTCCTTATCTAATCACTCACAAAACTTACTAAATGCTACTAAAAGCGATGATGTAGATAAAATTTTACAGCTTTTAGAAGTGGGTGTTCCCGCTTTAGGTAGAGTGAAAAATGCAAGCGATGATAGCAAGAGGATAAAAGAAATACACGCTTTATATAAAAAAGAATACGAAAAATTAAAAGAGTATATCGTTTATTTAAACGAAGAAGTTTTTAAAGAGCATATGCAGAAAACTACAAAGTATACTCAGCTTATTTTTGAAGTATTTGAGTATTATCAAAGCATACTTTTTGAAATTAAAAAAGAAAAAAATGCCTTTGAATTTTCAGATTTTGAGCATTTAGCCTTAGAGCTTTTAGAAGATGAAAACAATCAACCTACTGCCCTTGCAAAGTCTTTACAGGAGCATTATTACTGCATACTTGAAGATGAGTTTCAAGATACAAACTTTGTGCAAGATGCAATATTCACTAAAATAGCAAAAGAAGATGAGAAAAACTTATATGTAGTTGGCGATGTAAAGCAGAGTATATACGGCTTTAGAAAGGCAAGCCCTGAGATATTTTTAGAAAAAAGGCAGAGGGGTATTGACGATGAAACAAAGGCAAATACTGTGTTTTTATCTCATAACTTTAGAAGTGATGTAAGTGTAATAAATGGTGTAAATGCCATATTTAATCGCATAATGACAAAGCAAGTCGGCGGTGTTGACTATGAGGACTTTGAGTTTTTGCAATCACTTAAAGAAGATAAGGGCGAAATAGGAGTAGAAGTGAATATCTACTCTAAAGACACAGAGGCACAAAACATAGCTTATAAAATTAATTCTTTAATAAAAGAGGGCTACTTAATTAAAGACAAAGGCGGAAAAAGAAAGGTGCGCCCTTCTGATTTTGCAATCCTATTAAGGGGGCACTCTAAAACTCAAAGTTTTAAAGATGCCTTAATGCAATACAACTATCAAAGCTATGTTAAAAGCAATGATTTTGCCTTTGATGTGCCTGAAGTTGAGAGCGTTATTTCAATGCTTAGAGTAATATCAAACCCTTATAAAGAAGTGCCTTTATTCGCTGTTATGTTTGGCGATTTAATCTCTTTTAACTTAGATGAAATCTTAGATATAAAAAAGAGTGATAAAAAGCAAAACTTATATAAATTATTATTAGAATCAGATGATGAAAAAGCGAAAAACTTAATTAATTTACTTAAAGAATTTCAAAATGTAAGCTATGTGTATTCAATAGATAAATTAATAGAATACATCTGCAAAAAAACTCAGTACTATGAAAAATTAGCCCTTAGTGAGAACGCTATGGCTAAAAGAGAAAATTTAAGATTTTTTATTTCTTTTGCAAAAGAGTATGCAAGCGCTACTAAAGGCAATCTAAACAGCTTTTTAAATTATTTAGACTCTTATATACAAAATAATAAGATGCTAAAAAAACAAGGTGGTGCAAATAATGACAGCGTAAACATTATGACAATGCACACTTCAAAAGGCTTAGAATTTCCTATATGCTTTGTTGCAGATTTAAGTAAGAAGTTTAATGAAATGGACTTTAGGAAAAGGCTTTTTTTAGACACCCAGCTCGGCTATGGGATATACGCAAACACTGCCTTTGGCTATAATAATTCAACAATAGCTATAAAAAGTATTAAAAACAAGATGCTTAAAACAAGGGCTGATGATGAAATGCGCTTGTTGTATGTAGCCTTAACAAGGGCTAAAAATCTATTGTTTTTAAGTGGCGAAGTATCAAGCCAGTTTACTCAAAACAGCATTAATAGAATAGCCCAAACTCAAAATTCGCTATACCCTCACCCGCAAGAATTAATCAACTCAAGTAATATGTTAGAGTGGATATTAAGGGCGAATTTAGATAATTCTTTTTATACAAATCAGTATCATTTTTTATCTTTTAAAGATAGCAAAGATAAGATGAAGATTAATATAGTAGATGAAGAAATAGTAATAGAAGAAGTAAAAACTAAAGAAGAAATAAGGGCAAAACAATATGATATAAGCGCCTTTAAAGAGAATTTAGCCTATGTTTACAAAGATAAAGAAAAGACTACTTTGCCTATAAAGGTATCTGTTAGCGAAGTTGTAAAAACAAATCCTATAACTATTTTACAAGTGCCCGCCTTTATTAAAAACACTAATCAAACAGCCATGCAAAAAGGAACGAGTACCCATGTTTTTGCGCAGTTTTGCGATATTAAAAATGCAAGGGAAAACTTTGAAAAAGAAGTTTTAGATGTTTGTAGTAAGTATGATATTGATAAAGACTTATTAAAAATAGACAAGCTCAAAGCCTTTGTAAATTCTAAAATGGGCGATATGATTTTAAAAGCAGATGAAGTGTATAAAGAGGCAGATTTTTTAGTGCCGTACTTTTTAGATGAAGAAAAAAATGAAAAAGAAGTCTTATTACAAGGTATAATCGACTGCGTTTTAATTAAAGGCGAAAAGGTGACAGTTATAGACTATAAAACAGACAATATAAAATCTTTAGAAGTATTAAAAAGAAGATATAAGCCCCAGCTTGATTTATATAAAAGGGCGGCAAAATACTTATATAATAAAGAAGATATCGACTGCTTAATTTACTCTTTTGAATTAAATGATTTTATAAAAGTATAAAATAAAAAACCTCTTACAGCTGTAAGAGGTTTTTTTATAAGATAAATTTTATAAACTATTTATTATAAAAATAATAAATATAATTAAAGCCTATTCGTATTATAAGGCTTTTGATTTTCAGCAGTAAGTGAGTATATAAAGATAAAATAAGCACTATTAAGCTGATAAGCCAGTCAGTCTTTTATTTTTAAAAATTCTGTAAGCGATAAAATAAACACTTGCAGTTACAAGCCAGGATAAAGGATAGCTTGCCACTATAAAAGTTAGCGAGTTACTTGTATTAAAAGGGACTGCTAATACTATCCACAGTATTCTAAAAAGACAGGTGCCACTTAAAGTAATTAGCATAGGAATAAAGGTTTCTCCGCAGCCACGAATAGCCCCTGAAAATATGCTCGTAGCCCCATAAAAAACAAACATCGGCGCTATAAGTTTCATTGCATCTTCCATTAAAGGGATAACATCATAATCGTTTGAATTAATGAATAATTTGCCGATGTCACCTGCAAAAAAGAAAATAATAATACTTAAAGTACCAACGGCGCAAAATGAAGCCATAAGACCTAAATTTACGCCTTTTTTAGCCCTCTCATACTGTTTTGCCCCGTAGTTTTGAGCAACAAAGGTTGAGACAGAAGATCCAAAAGATTCAGCCGTTAAAGACATTAAAAAATCGATTTTTCCGCATAATGCCCAAGCTGCAATATTGTTAGTGCCAGTTAGATTAACACTTGATTGAACTATCATATTTGCTATTGGATAAAATGAAGATTGCAAGCCCACAGGAAGACCAATTTTTACTATTGATTTTAAAGCATCTTTATCAAGGCGCAGTTTTCTTAAATTCACTTTATAAATATCATCGCCCTTTGTTAATGCGTATAAGATTAAAATAGCACTCGTTGCCTGTGCTATAACAGTTGCCATAGCAGCGCCTTGAGCATTAAGGCCTAATAAGCCAACAAATACTAAGTCTAAAATAACATTTATCGCCCCTGTTATTACTAAGATATGAAAAGGCGTTCTGCTATTGCCTACTGCCCTTAGTATTCCGGCGCTTATGTTGTATATCATAGAAAAAACAAAGCCGATATAATATATTCTCACATAGCCTAAGGAGTATTGATAAACTTCAGTGGGAACACTTAGCATATCTAAGCTAAAAGGCGCAATTAAAATTCCTATTATTGAAAAAAGAACACCACCTATTATTGCAAAAGTTATTGCAGTGTGAACACTTTTATTTACTTCGCTTTCTTTCTTTGCTCCAAAAAACTGCGAAATTAAAATAGTAGCGCCAACAGATAGACCATTTAAAAAATTTATAGGTAGGCGCAGATAAGCATTTACAGCATCTATTGAAGCAAGGCCTATTTTGCCAGCAAAATTGCCTACGATGATAGCGTCTACCGTTGTATATAACTGCTGAAAAAAGCTACCTGCTAAAACAGGAAGCATAAAAGCGAGTATACTTTTTAATATATCCCCTTTTGTTAAATCAAGACTTTTTTTATTCATATAATATCTCCTTTAAACCCTTAAAACTAATAATACATTTTAAAAAAATAAAAAGCAAGGAAAAAACAAACTAATTTAAACAAAATTTTGAGTTTTTAGCTTTTAGTAGTAAATAAAGTGTTTTTGCCTTAAGTTTAAAATGAAAAAATTATTTTAATATAGTAAGATAAATTTTTAATTAAACAATTGCCATGTATTTTATTTAAAAAGATTGACAACAAAATAGTGTCAATCTTTTTAATTTATTATTAAATTTTGATATTTTTAAAATAAAGAATCAAAAACCTCTTTTTCTAAAAGTGCCCCGTTTACTGTAACGACTTTTGCAGCTACTGTATTCGCCTTATTAATAGCCTCATCTAAATCATCACCCTTAGCTAAACAAGCCATAATAGCGCCGATATGAGCATCGCCTGCGCCTATTGTATCTATTTGCTCTTGTTTATGCCCTTTAATAGTTATAATATCTTGCCCATTAAAATAGCAAGCGCCTTTATCGCTTAAAGTAGTGATTATAGTATTGTTTGTCCTGTTATAAAGGGCGATGAGGGCAGTTTTTAAATCTGTTTCTTTTGTATAATCAAAAAGCTCTGCTTCGTTTAAATGTAAAATTGGATTTAAGCAAAATAATCTATCTAATAACTCTTCGTTAATTGAGGTAATCCTCGGGCCTGGGGCAAAGAATATTTCTTTTTCCTTATGGCCTTCTAAAAAGCGAGTTATTTCTTCGCCTGTTTTATCTTCTATTTCTAAGCCACAGATATAAACTGAAAGGATTTCTTGCATATTAATTTCTTTAAGCCATTTTTCATATATTAAGTATTCAGCACCGTGATAAGAAACAAAGGTTCGCTCGCCTGAATCTTCAACAAAGCAGTAGCAACAGCCGTTATCCATATCAGGAGTTTCTATCGGGCTTTTTCTATTTATTTTGCGGAATTCTTCCCTTACAAAATCGCCGTAAATACCAGTTCCAATAGGAGAAAATAATATATGCTCAGCTTCAAAGTTATTAATTGTATCAGCCACATTAAAAGCACAGCCACCTAAGGAAAATTGCTGAGACTTTACATGGATATCTCCGGCTGTTCCCGGAAGATAGTTTATATTTATTATCACATCAACAACTGTTGAGCCGATAACGAGGATTTTTTTCATAAAAATAATACTCCTTATTTTTTATAACTAAAATTATATTACCATAGTTTTAAAAAAAAGAAAAATACTAAAATTAAAAAATGTAAAATAAAGTAGTGTATAGCTTATAATTTATTAAAAAATTGCTTTTTTTAATAGGTAGGCTACTTAATTTATCCTTTAGCTAAAAAACAAGGCTATTTAGTAAAGAGTAAAAAAAGGCTAATAAACGCAATAAATAATTTTTATTTACTAAAATTTAAAATACATAAATAAATAAAAAAAGCATACTAAAAAGTATGCTTTTTAAAATAATTAAAAGGGGTAAATTAAGCGTCTTGCCAAGCGATGTCAGAAGGATTATTTCTAAAAGTTAAGATTTTGTTTATTTCGTTTTCTGAAATAAATTCATGCTCTGCAGCTACTTTTACAAGGGCATCAAGATTTGATAATGAAACATTTTTAACGCTCGCTGCATTTAGCCTATCAATGCCCTTTTGCATATTGTATGTAAAAATAGATACTATACCTAATACCTCACAGCCAGCTTCTCTTAATATTTCAACAACATCAACACAGCTTCCTGCTGTAGAAATTAAATCTTCTACTACTACTACCTTTTGTCCTTCAAAGACTCTACCTTCAATTTGGTTTGTTCTTCCGTGGTCTTTTTTGCTTGCTCTTACATAGCCCATAGGAAGTTTTAATATATCAGCTGTAATAGCTGCGTGTGCAATACCTGCAGTTGCAGTACCAAAAACTCCTTCGCATTCTGGGTAATGTTCAGTGATTAATTTTGCTAAAGACGCCTCGATATCATCCCTTACTTCTGGGTGGGATAGAGTAAGGCGGTTATCGCAGTAAATAGGGCTTTTAATGCCTGATGCCCATGTAAAAGGCTCGTTTGGGCTTAAAAATACTGCCTTTATATCTAATAAATGTTTTGCTATTCTCTCTTGCATAATAAGTCTCCTTTAAATTTAATATTATATTAGTGCTTGTAAAATTTATTTATTCTAAATTTGTGTTGTACCAAAAAAGATAAATTTTTTAGTGTTATCTAAGAATAAGGCCTTTGGTTTATTTAGCCTATTCGCTATTTTAATTTAGCCTAAAAACTCACTAACACATCTTCTATAAGCTAAAACAGGGTCTTGTGCCTGTGTTATAGGTCTTCCTACTACAATGAAGTCAGAGCCGATTTCTTTTGCCATTTTAGGAGTGGTCACCCTTACTTGGTCGCCCACTTCTCCATCGCTAAAACGAATACCAGGAGTTACGGCTAAAAACTCCGTACCACAGTTTTCTTTTACTATCCCTGCTTCTAAAGGAGAGCATACTACACCATCAAGACCTGCAATTTTTGCATTTTTTGCATAGTGGATAACTGTATCGTTTATATCCTTTTGTATCCATAATTCTTTTTCCATCACTTCTTGAGAAGTAGAAGTTAATTGAGTTACAGCGATAACTAAAGGGCGCTCTTTTAAATCTTTAAGGTCTTCTAAGGCAGCTTTCATCATACTAATTCCGCCACCAGCGTGCAAGTTAAGGATATCAGCGCCAAGGTTTGCAAGGCTTCTCATACCCCCTTTTACAGTGTTTGGTATGTCGTGTAGTTTTAAATCTAAGAATACTTTATGTCCTTTTTGTTTTACTTGTCTTACTATTTCAGGGCCTTCTTGATAGAATAATTGCATGCCGATTTTTACAAAAGGTTTTTCTTCTTTAAAGTTGTCTAAAAATTCTAAAGCAGTTTTTCCGTCTTTAAAATCAAGGGCGATAATAACATCTTTTTTCATAATTAAAGTGCCTTTCCTATAATATCTTTTAAATTTGTAATACCTAATTCTTTCATAACTTTTGGTAGGTCTTCTATTATTTCTTTACACGCATAAGGGTTAATTAAGTTTGCACTGCCCACTTGAACAGCGCTTGCGCCTGCGTACATCATTTCAATTACATCTCTTGCACTGCTAACGCCACCCATACCGATAACAGGGATTTTTACAGCGCCTGCTACTTGATAAACCATTCTTAAAGCAACAGGAAAAACTGCAGGACCTGAAAAACCGCCTACTTTATTAGCGATAATAGGAACGCCTGTTTTTAAGTCAATTCTCATACCCAGTAAGGTGTTAATTAAGCTGATACCGTCTGCTCCGCCTTCTTCGCAAGCTTTTGCTATTGAAATGATGTCAGTTACATTAGGGCTTAATTTTACATAAACAGGCTTTGTAGTTACTTTTTTTACTTGTCTTGTAATTTCTCTGCATAAATCGGCATCAGCGCCAAAAGTAGTGCCACCCTCGTGGATATTTGGGCAAGATACATTAACTTCGATTATACCTACTTGCTCCTCTTTATCAATTAATTTACAACATTCTACATACTCCTCGATTGAGTAGCCTGAAATATTAGCTATAACTTTTTTATTATAAAACTCTTTTAAATCAACTAATTCTTCGCTGATTACCTTATGTATACCAGGGTTTTGAAGACCTACTGAGTTTATCATACCTTGATAGCATTCAGCGATACGAGGAGTAGGGTTTCCAAGGCGTGGCTCTAAGGTAGTGCCTTTAAAGCTAAAAGAGCCTAAAATATTAATATCATAAAAATCTTTATATTCCTTACCATAGCCAAAGGTGCCAGAAGCTGGGATAACAGGATTATCCAAAGTAAGGTTTGAAAGAGTTACTTTAGTGTTTACCATAAGATGTCCTCCTTATTTAATACAGGGCCTTCTTTACATATTCTTTTATAGCCTGTTGTTGTTTTGCAAGTACAGCCCATACAGCCACCAAAACCACAGCCCATTCTTTCTTCAAATGATAATTCGCCATCTACACTAACAGAAGAAAAAATTGCTTTTAGCATAGCCTCAGGCCCACAGGTGTAGTAAAAGTCGTAGTCTTTTAAGTCTTTAATTACATCAGTTACAAAGCCCTTTGTGCCAAAGCTACCATCGTTTGTCGCTATATGTACATTACAGCCTAAGGCCTCGAATTCTTCTTTGTAAAAAACATCGTCTTTTGAAGTAAAGCCTAAGACAACTGTCGGTTTTTTGCCTTCTTTGATAAGTGATTTTGTTAAGTGATATAAAGGAGGAGTACCTACACCGCCACCTATTACAAGTGGCTTATTACCGCCTTTTTTTACATCAAAGCCGTTGCCAAGCCCTGTTAGTATATCTAAAACAGTGCCGTTTTTATACTCTGCCATTTTTTTAGTGCCCTCACCTACTACTTTATAAATAATAGTGATGGTTTCCTCATTAAAATCGCAAACTGAAATTGGTCTTCTTAAATAAAAACCCTCAATTAAGATGTTGATAAATTGGCCTGATTTTGTAATGTACTGTGTATCGCCTTTTAGTATCATTAAAAAAGTGTCTTTTGCAATTTTTTTGTTTTCTAAAACTGTGTATAAATCCTTTTTATACATAAATTGTACCCCCTTTTTAATCTGCGTCGATAGTTGATATTGGCATTGTTATTTCTTCAAGAACATCTAATAATACATCAACAGTTGAAAGACTTGTAAATACTCCAACATTATTTTCAACAGCGTGTCTGCGAATTAAAAAGCCGTCTTTACTTGCTGAGTCATCTACATCTTGACTGTTTACAACATAGGTGATATGCCCCTTACTTAAGCTGTTTATAATATCATCACTGCCTTGAGAGATTTTTTCTCTTACCTTTGTTTTAATGCCGTTTTCTTTTAAGAATGAGGCAGTACCTTGAGTAGCTTCGATATTAAAACCTAAGTTATAAAAGCGTTTAATTCTGCTTAAAGCTGCTTTTTTATCCTTATCAGCTATTGTTACAAATACAGAGCCGTAGTTTTGCACCTTTAGCCCTGAAGCTTGTAAAGCCTTGTAAAAAGCTCTGTTCAATGAGTTATCATAGCCGATAGCCTCACCAGTTGATTTCATTTCAGGAGACAAATAAGCGTCTAAGCCACGGATTTTAGAAAAGGAGAATGTCGGCGCTTTAACATACCATCTTTTCTTTTCTTTTTGCATTGTGTGGCTGTAGCCTAAAGATTTTAAAGAGTGGCCAAGCATTACCTTTGTAGCTATGTTTGCCATAGGAACACCTGTAGCTTTTGATAAAAATGGCACAGTTCTTGAAGAACGAGGATTAACTTCGATTATATATACATCCTCATTTTCATCTACTATAAACTGAATGTTAAACAAGCCTTTAATGCCTATATTAATACCTAATTTCACAGTGTATTCAATGATTTTTTCTTTTACTTTTTCGCTTGTTGAGAAAGTAGGGTAAACTGAGATACTATCCCCTGAGTGAACACCAGTTCTTTCAACATGCTCCATAATTCCTGCGATAAATACATCTTCGCCATCGCAAATTGCATCTGTTTCAAGCTCTTTACCCATTATGTACTTATCAACTAAAACAGGTTGCTTTTCATCTACTAAAACGGCTGTTAGTAAGTATTTTCTTAAGGCTTTTTCATCCGTAACTATCTGCATAGCCCTACCGCCTAAAACAAAGCTCGGTCTTACTAAAACAGGGTAGCCTATTTCGTTTGCAACTTTTACGCCGTCCTCGATGTTTGTTACAGCCTTTCCTTGTGGTTGAGGTATGCCTAAATTAGTCATTATCTTCTCAAAGGTATCTCTATTTTCAGCGTTGTTTATAGCTGTTATGTCTGTACCTATGATGTTTACGCCTAATTTATCTAAATCACCAGCTAAGTTTATAGCTGTTTGTCCGCCTAAAGATACTATTACGCCTTTTGGATTTTCTAAAGAAATTATATTCATAACATCTTCAACGCATAAAGGCTCAAAGTATAATTTATCACTTGTTGTATAGTCAGTTGAAACTGTTTCAGGGTTGTTGTTTATGATTATAGCTTCATAGCCAGCTTCTTTTATTGCCCAGATAGCGTGGACTGTTGAATAATCAAACTCAACGCCTTGACCTATCCTTATAGGGCCTGAGCCTAATACTATGATTTTTTCTTTTTGCGAGATTATTGACTCGTTTTCATCTTCATAGGTTGAGTAAAAATAAGGAACATAACTTTCAAATTCACTTGCGCAAGTATCTATCATTTTATATACAGGATAGATGTTGTTTTCTTTTCTTAGTAAGTAAATATCAGTCTTGTCTTTTTGCCAGCACTCAGCTATGTACTCATCGCTAATGCCCATTTTTTTAGCTTCTTTTAATACAGAAATATCTAAAGGATTTGTCTTTATCACTTTTTCAAAACTTACTATGTTTTTGATTTTTTCTAAAAAGAAGATATCTATTTTTGTCTGGTTATATATTAAGTTTAATTCAAGGCCGTTTCTTATTAGTTGTGCTATTGCAAACAATCTATCATCAGTTGCTTGTTTTATATATTCTAATAATTCATCATCTTTATAATCATCAAACTTTTTATGATGAAGATGGCAAACGCCGATTTCTAAAGAACGGGTAGCCTTTAATAAACTTTCTTCTAAGGTTCTTCCTATACTCATAACTTCGCCAGTCGCCTTCATTTGAGTGCTTAAAACATTTGAAGCCGCTTCAAATTTATCAAAAGGAAACCTTGCTATTTTTGAAACTACATAGTCTAAAGAAGGCTCAAAAGCTGCAGGTGTATTCGCTATTTGTATTTCATCAAGGCGCATACCTACTGCGATTTTTGCGCTAACTCTTGCTATTGGATAGCCACTCGCCTTACTCGCTAAAGCAGAAGAACGGCTAACACGAGGATTTACTTCTATTAAATAGTAATCAAAAGAATGAGGGTCAAGTGCGAATTGAACATTACAGCCACCTTCAATTTTTAACTCTCTTATTATTTTTAAAGCGCTGTCACGAAGAATTTGGTACTCTTTATTTGTTAGAGTTTGGCTTGGTGCTACAACGATACTATCGCCTGTATGCACTCCAACAGGGTCTATGTTTTCCATATTACAAATTGTAATTGCTGTATCATTGCTATCACGCATAACCTCGTATTCGATTTCTTTATAGCCTTTAATACTCTTTTCAACTAACACCTGAGTTACAGGCGATAAGTCAAGGGCACTTTTTGCAACAGCTAATAATTCTTCATCATTATCAGCAAAGCCGCCGCCAGTACCGCCTAAGGTGTAAGCTGGGCGCAAAATTACAGGATAGCCGATTTCTTTTGCTATTTTTAGGGCTTCTTGTTCTGTTGTAGCTATATCAGAAGCTATTACAGGCTCATTTAATTTTAAACATAGGTCTTTAAATAATTCCCTATCTTCTGCCCTTTTAATGCTCTCAAAGCTCGTGCCTAAAATTTCAACATTACATTCTTCTAAAATGCCTTTTTCGCCTAATTGCACTGCTAAATTAAGCCCTGTTTGCCCACCTAAACTCGGCAAGATTGCATCTGGGCGCTCAAAACGGATAATTTTTGCAACATATTCTAAGGTTAAAGGTTCCATGTATACCTTATCTGCAATGTTTGTATCTGTCATTATGGTAGCAGGGTTTGAGTTAATTAATACAACTTCATAGCCTTCTTCTTTTAAGGCAAGGCAAGCCTGTGTGCCCGCATAGTCAAACTCAGCTGCTTGGCCTATAACTATTGGCCCTGAGCCTATGACTAATATTTTTTTAATATCTTCTCTTTTTGGCATTATTCTCCCTCACTTTCCATTAATGAAATAAATTTATCAAATAAGTATTCGCTGTCTTGTGGTCCTGGTGCACTTTCAGGGTGATACTGCACTGAGAATATTTTATCTTCCTTACATTCAACTCCCTCGGCTGTGTTATCAAGTAAGTTTATGTGAGTAAGAGTTAGCTTTGTTTTTTGTAAAGAGTCTTGGTCTACTGCAAAAGAGTGGTTTTGGCTGGTGATTTCCACTTTATCAGTTTCAAGATTTTTAACAGGGTGGTTTGCACCCCTGTGGCCAAACTTCATTTTGTATGTAGAAGCCCCATAAGCTAAAGATACCATTTGATGGCCTAAACAGATACCGAAGATAGGCAGTTTTCCTTTTAATTGCTTAACTGTGTCTATAACCTCAGGCAAATCTGTTGGGTCGCCTGGGCCGTTTGATAAGAATACTCCGTCTGGGCGCATTGCTAAAATCGCACTTGCAGAAGTGTTGTAAGGCACAACCATTACATTACAGCCCTTTTTATTTAAACTTCTTATTATATTTAATTTTATTCCGCAGTCAATGGCTACTACATCCCATTTGTGATGAGGAGTTCTTGAATACCAGATTTTTTTACAGCTAACTTGCTTTACTACATCAGTAGGTAAAGTATAGTCTTTCATAGCCTTTACAGCTTCTTCTTTAGAAGTAGAAATGTCAGTAATCATTACTTTTTGGCTACCTTCATTTCTTATTATCCTTGTTAGTTTTCTTGTATCAATTCCACTGATTGCAGGGATGTTGTTTTCCTCTAAAACTTCGCTTAAAGTCTTTGTATAGCGAAAGTTTGATGGAATATCGTTATATTCTCTTACTATCATCCCGCCTAAAGATGGAAGCCTTGTTTCATAGTCATCTTCATTCATTCCGTAGTTGCCTATTAAAGGGTAGGTCATGCAAACCATTTGCCCTGTGTAAGATGGGTCTGAGATTATTTCTTGATAGCCCACCATTGAAGTGTTAAAAACTATTTCATTTATTGCACTAATATCAGCACCGAATGAATAGCCTAAAAACTCGTGTCCATTTTCAAGGACTATTTTTTTGTTGTATTGTCTTGCCATACCTTTTCCCCCTTAGCGTATGTTAATAAAATTTGTCCATAAAGAGTATTGCCCTCAAAAGGAGTAGCCCTTCCTTTAGTTAAAAACTCTTTTGGATTTACTGTGTATTCATAATCTAAATCAACTAATATAAAGTCTGCTTTTTTGCCTATTTGTATACCTGCTTCTAAGCCGAAAATCTCTCTTGGGTTTATACTCATTAGTTTTACTAAATGCTCTAAGGAGATTTCGTTTGTTTTTACTAAGTGAGTATAAATAGCAGAAAAAGCTGTTTCTAAACCTACAACTCCCATAGCAGAGCCCTCTAAGCCCTTTGATTTTTCTTCGAGAGAATGAGGGGCGTGGTCTGTTGCGATTACTTCAATAGTGCCATCTTTAATGCCTTGTATTAAAGCTTGTCTATCTTCTTTACTTCTAATAGGTGGATTCATTTTAAATCTACCGTCTTCTTGTAAGTCTTCATCACAAAAAGCTATGTAATGTGGTGCTGTCTCGCAAGACACCCTTAAGCCATCTTTTTTAGCCTGCCTTACAGCGGCAACAGTCTCTTTAGTTGATACATGGCAGATATGGTATTGTACGCCTGTCTGCCTTACTAAATTGATGTCCCTTATAGCTTGGCTGTATTCACT
The DNA here is from genome assembly GCA_964369975.1 of uncultured Oscillospiraceae bacterium. Taxonomy (GTDB): domain Bacteria; phylum Bacillota; class Clostridia; order Oscillospirales; family Ruminococcaceae; genus RGIG3102. The sequence goes on along the minus strand of CAYJFZ010000004.1, from coordinate 43,944 downwards.
GGCTGAAGATATGCCTTTATGCGAATGCTTTTTAGCGTATTCGCCCTCATGTATGTAGCCACCTGTAAGTAAGGATTCATCTTCGCAATGTGCTACGATAGCCTTATTTACTGCCTTTGCTTTTAACATAGCTTCTTTCATCATTTCTTCACTTTGCACACCTTTTCCATCATCTGAAAAAGCAAAGCATAAATCTTTTAAGCTATTAAAATCTACAAGTTCTTCGCCTTTTTCTTCTATGGTTATAGACGCATAAGGCAGTACTGTGATTTGTGCATCATCATTTATCGGCTTTAGTTGTAAATTTATATTATCTACTGTGTCCGGCACAGGGTTTGTGTTTGGCATACTACATAATAATGTAAAGCCTCCTTTAGCGCCAGCGAGTGTTCCTGTTTTTATAGTTTCTTTATATAAAAAACCGGGCTCTCGCAAATGTACATGTACATCTGCAAGTCCCGGAATTATATATTTATCACTACAATTAACAACTTCAGTATCCTTGCTTTGAAGAATACTGTCATTAATATCAACAACAACGCCATCTTTAATAGCTAAATCAGCCTTAATGAATTTATCTTGATAGTAAACATTTGCATTTTTAAATAAAGTCGTCATTTTTTTCTCCTTACATTAAGCGATAAAATAATTTTGTATATAAAAGTTATTCAAAGGCTCTTTCTATTACTGCCATTCTTACATACACACCGTTTTCCATTTGTTTAAATATTCTGCTTTTTTCACACTCTACGCAGTCATCATCAATTTCAACTCCTCTATTAAAAGGCGCTGGGTGCATAATGATGGCTGTATCTTTCATTTTATTTACTCTTTGTTTATTTAAGCCGTAAAGAGTGTTGTATTCTTCTTTGCTTAAAACCATTTCGCCCTTTAATCTTTCGTGCTGAATTCTTAAAAGCATGATGATGTCCATTTCTTTTACAGCTTCATCAAAATCTATGTAGTCATAACCTTCTTCTTTAAATTCTTCAGGCCCTGAAAGAAAAACTTGCATTCCCAGTCTTTTCATTACATTCATATTAGTGTGAGCTACTCTTGAGTGAGCGATGTCTCCTACTATACAAATTTTTAAGCCTTCAAAATTTTCAAAATCTTGCTTTATAGTCAATAAGTCTAAAAGGCTTTGAGTTGGGTGGTTGCCTGTGCCATCGCCACCTGAGAATATAGGCATTTTAATATTTGTTAATTGCTTGTAGTATTCATTTTCGCTATGCCTTATAATAGCTGCATCACAGCCTAAGGCTTCAAAGCATTTTACAGTATCATAAAATGTTTCGCCTTTTTTAATTGAAGAAGTGTCAGCGTTAAAAGTTACAACTTTTGCACCAAGTCGCATCGCTGCGATTGAAAATGAATTTTGCGTTCTTGTACTTGGCTCAAAAAAAAGGCTGGCTATAACCTTATCGTTTGCCACCTTACTTGTTTGCCCCTCGCAAAATTGCTGGGCCCTATTTAATATATTGTGTATTTCTTGGATAGAAAGGCTGTCAAGTTCAAATAGATTTTTCATAGTTTACCCTCCGAAAGAAAATTTTAAAAAAGCAGGATACTTTTTTTACTCCAAAATTTACAATATTATATCAGCTTTAATTTTAAAAATCAAGACATTTTTTTTAAATTTTTATTATTGGCATAATAAAGCGAATAATCTAAAAGTTTAAGATTAAAAAATATCGGCTATTTAGCTGTATAAAATCAAAAACTACCATAGTTTTTGTTGTAAAAAATTTTTGCCAAAGTCGTATAATCCAATCCCGTTTTATAATATATAAAATTAACCTAAACCACAGAGATTTATTTTATATCAAGACATACGAATGAGTAATACTTTTCGTATTGCGAGTGAGTATAACGAAGATATAAAAGAAATCTTCAAGGGTTAGGCGGACTCGGATAATAAGGCTTTGGCTTATCATTAATTTGCCAAGAGATTTCTTTTAATGAATTTTCTTTTAAAAATTCATTAGCCATTTTAAAATGGCCACAGCCAAAAAATCCTCTTGAAGCTGAAAGTGGCGATGGGTGAGCGCTTAAAAGAATTTTATGGTGTTTGTTTGTGATTAAGTTTTCCTTTTCTTTAGCATCATTTCCCCATAAAAGAAAAACTATACCTTCTTCTTTTTCATTTAATAAATGGATAACTGCATCAGTGAAAGTTTCCCAGCCTTGTTTTCTATGGCTTCCTGCTAAGTTTTTTCTAACAGTTAAGGTGGTGTTTAATAATAAAACACCCTGCTTTGCCCAAAAGGATAAGTCCCCGTTATTTTTAGCCATAGGTATATTAAATTCATTAGAGATTTCTTTATATATGTTTTTTAAAGAGGGGGGCAGTTTTTCTTCCAGACAAGAAAAACTAAGCCCGTGAGCTTGATTTTTTCCGTGATACGGGTCTTGGCCTAAGATAACTACCTTAGTGTCTTTATATGAAGTTAAATTAAAGGCTGTAAAAATATCTTCTTTTTTTAAGTAGAGCATATCTTCACTATACTCTTTATCTAAAAAGGCTTTTAAAGCTAAAAAATAGTCTTTTTTAAATTCATGTGATAATAAAAAATGCCAATCAGTTTTTATTAAATTCTCCATACTATACATACCACACAGTCTTATTTGAAGAAGAAACAGCCGTAGCGCCAGCGGATAAACACATAGTCACTTCGCTTTTTTCGCTAACTAAGCCACCTGCGATTATTCCCTTATTTGAAATAGAAGTTAATCTTTGTATTACCTTTGGTATTAATGCAGGCAAAACTTCAATAAAGTCTGCCTTTGAGTCCTTTATTAGCTTTGTTGTATTTTCAAGGGCTAAAGAGTCTAAAATAAAAAATCTCTGCACTGCAATTAAATTAAGCTCTTTTGCTTTTTTTATCATTTGAGCCTTTGTTGAAATTATGCCCTTTGCCATTGTTTCATTTTTTATAAATTCAAGGCTTACTTCTTTTTGAGAAAGTCCCTCGATTAAATCAATATGAACAAAAGGGATTTTATCATTATCAATGATTTCTTGAGTGATGCCTTTAATATTTAAAATATCGCCATATAAAACAAACACTACTTTTACAGGAGATTTTAAGCAAGCTTTTAAATCTTCACTGCTTTTTACCGCCCCTACGATAGGGCAGTCATCAAACATCGTATAGTGCATTTTTAACCCCTTTTTTAATTAGTATATTACATATATTTTATCATAAATTACAAGGCCTTACAAGATAAAAAAGCTGTAATATTAACCATAAAAAAGGAGTAATTATTTACCTTTTGCTACTTTTCAAGCCTTATAGTGCCAGTGGATAAATTTATTTTTTCGCCGTTCTCTTTTTTTAAGATTAAATGGCCCATTTCATTTATATCAATTACTTTAGCAAAAAATTCAAGGTTATTAGAATTTACTATGACTGTTTTATTTAATACTAAAGAATTTTCTTTATATTCTTTTATGAGTTTTTCAGTGTCGCCTTCATCGTATAGCTTAAAAAACTCATCGCAAATTTTAGCTACTAAGTTTAAGTAATCAGTCTTTTCGTTATCTAAAAGAGATGTAGCAGTATCTTTTATTTCCTTACTAAATCCGCCTTTTGGCTCGTTTATATTTATTCCTATTCCGGCTATTATATATTCATCATCATTATAATTAATACTCTCGCAAAGTATACCAGAGAATTTTTTATCGCCTTTATATAAGTCGTTCACCCATTTAATTTTTATATCAAGTGCTGGGTATAAACTTTTTATACTCTTAAAAGAAGCAACAGCGCTCAGGATAGTAAAAAGTGAAAAATCCTTATCTTTTTTAAAAACTATGGAAAAATAAACTCCTGTTTTATCATAGCTTATAAAGCTTTTGCCCTTTGTGCCCTTACCCATTGATTGGTGGTAGGCTAAAATTAATAAGGGCAGCGGATTATTTTCTTTTATATAAAGTTTTGCATCTTCATTAGTTGAAGTAGTTGTTTTTTTTACAATTACTTCAATATCTTTTTCCTTAATATTATTTTTTAGTGTATTTATATCTTTATATAAAATATTATCTTCGTTTTTCATACTATCTCCCAAAATTACTCTTTTTAAAATGATACCATAATTATAAGTTTTTCTCAAATAAAATAAGTAGGCAAAAGCCTACTTATTTTTATTGTAATTTTAAGAATATTTTTTCTGCTTGATTTTTTAAGTATAAAAGCATAAAACCACTTAAAGAATTGATTACAACAAGTGCTGATGTATAAAACATAATTTGTTTACTTGTAGTATCAAAAACATTGAATACTAAAAAGCCAAGTCCGAAGTACAGTGCCATATTTAAAAATACCATTATAAATACAGCCATACCTTTTTTTACAGGAACTGACGGATTTGTCCAGTCAAACATTGGAAAACGAATGTTTAAAAGCATAGCGTAGACCGATGAAAACACACAAAAACTTAAAGGGATAAAAATTATAAAAATACTAAATACTAAGTCAGGCTTTAAGATGTAAATTGCAATAAAAGAGAATGCTAAGCTAAAAGGTGTGTGTAAAATAATGTTTGATACTATCTTTGATAAGAACACTGAAAAAGCACTTATCGGCATTGATTTTAAAAGCCAGAAGCTATTACCCTCTAAAGACAAACTACAAGATGTCATCGATACATAGCCTGCAAAAAAACTTAAAACTATAGGTATTAATTGTAAAACATATACCTTAATTAAAGGTAAAACCATAACAAAGGTTTCGTTTTCAGCTATATAAAAGTAAATAACTATGCCAAAAAGCATTATACCCATAACTAAACCTGTGAGCATATTCATAGCATAAATAGGTAGTGAAAACAGTAATTTAAATTCTTTACTTACTAAGCTACTAAAGGCAGATTTTGATGTTTGAGTTATTTTGATTTTTTTAGAAGTTGTTTTTGTAGCTGTTATTTTTGCTCTAATTTTTAAAAAGTTTTTTGCAACAAATAAGCAAAACACATAGTAAAAAACAAAGGATATACCAATAAATAATAAGAATGATACTGTATCACCTTGTACTAAATTATAATATAACTCACTGGGGGCATAAATATTAAATAAGTTCTTTTTGATAAAGGCTGAAATGCCGTTTGCAAGGATGAATAAGGCACTACTACCTGTAGAAGAAGCCCCACCGAATAAGCCTATTGAAAAAGAAGCTATAAAAATAAAAAAGATAAATATTACTTGTAAAATTACAGCAAAAATATTTGAGTTTTTAAAAAATCCACTTATATAAGTTATCATTGTGCCTATTATTGAAGCTATTACTATTGGAATAAAAGGCAGGAATAAAAAAGCTATAAGGCTATAAATTAAGCCTTGAATTGTAATAGGCGCTTTTATTGCCCATAAAGCCATAGCAGGTAAAATTACTATGCTTTGAAATAATATGTTTGAAGTGTATAAAAATATTAATTTCGCTGTTATTATCTCAGAAAATTTTATAGGCAGAGATGCAAGTAAGTCAAAGTCTTTAAAAATAAATAAGACAGAGCCACTTTTAAAAATTGTGTAAAAAAGCGTTGTTAAAGACACTGCATAAAACATAACAGTTGGCAGTAATGCTTCATCGCCGATAGCACTAAAAGTATTGTATAAATTATTTGAAAACATATAGCTTGCAAAAGTTAAATATGCTCCTAATAATAAAAACAATAATAGGTATACTAAATTATTTACACTTTTTGCTTTTTTGTTTTTTCGAGAAGTACCTGAAAAGCTTGCAAATAAATTGTGATACTCAAGTTTTAATAAAGAAAAAATCATAAACTACCCCTTTCTAATTCAATTCAAGGAATAATTCTTCAAGGCTTTTATCTTTTACAACATTTTCTGTAAGCCCGCTTACAACTAATTCGCCCTGTTTTATTATTGATATTTCATCGCATAAATTCTGCGCTACTTCTAAAACATGAGTTGAGAATAAAATACACCCGCCCTCATCGCATAATGTGCGCATTAACTGCTTTAATGTATGGCTCGCCTTTGGGTCAAGGCCGACAAAAGGCTCGTCCATTATTAGTACTTTAGGATTATGCACTAAGGCGGCTACTATTACAAGTTTTTGCCTCATACCGTGTGAATAGGAGCTTACTAAGTCGCCTAAAACATCCTCGATTTCAAAAGTTTTAGATAAAGAAATTATCCTTTCAGCTCTTTCTTCTTTAGGTGTATTGTAAGCATCGCAAATAAAATTAATATAGTCAATGCCCTTCATAAATGTGTAAATATCAGGGTTGTCTGGGATGTATGCCATAATCTTTTTAGCGTTTAAGCTATTTGTTTTAACATCGATATCATCAATAATAATGCTGCCGTTTTCAAAGCTGATAAGGCCTAAAATAGCCTTTAGAGTAGTTGTTTTACCAGCACCGTTATGGCCGATGAAGCCGTGAATTGTCCCTTTTTTAACAGTTAGGTTAAGATTATTTACAGCAATTTTTTCCTTGTATTGCTTTGTTAAATTAGTGATTTTAATCATATATATCTCCTTATTTAGAAAAATGTCTAAATGTATTATAATCTATAAAAATAAATTTGTCAATACTAATATTCTTACTAAAAATATTAACCTTAAGCTTATTTATTATATTATAAAATCTCAAAGGTCAATAGATTTTAGATAATAAGGCTTTACAGCAATTTAAAAAATAGTTAGCAAAAATTATTAACATAGTTTTTTAGTGGTAAATTATTACTTTATAAAAAAATTCCACCTTAAAAAAGGTGGAAATAGTTTATTGTTTTTTAATAGGGCAATGACTTATACACAAGCCACATACAGCGCCTCTGCCGATGAGTTTATATGCTTTTTTCATATGGTCTGAGCATTTTTGCGCATTTAAAATATCATCTCTTGATTTAGTTATATCCCAAACAGTGCCACTGATAGCGCCAGCTGGGCAAACATCTTTGCAGATATTGCAGTTAATACAAGGATTATCTGGCATAACAGCGGGGTTTTCAAATTCGCAGTCAGTGAAAATAGTACCAAGGCGAATGTAAGGGCCATACTCTTTATGCAAAAATAAACAGGAGTTGCCAATACTGCCAAGGCCTGCTTTTCTTGCTATCTCCTTATGAGAAAACCTACCTTTAAACTGCCAAGAGGTATCATTAATACTCTGGCTTGCAGCTACTGTAATATAATTATAGCCATTGTTTTGCAAAAACAAACCTGCTTTTAATAGGGCTTGGTCAATAAAAAAATTGACGCTTCTATAATGGTTAAAATATGTGTGGGTGGGCTTGTCTGTTACTTCTTGCATAATAGCATCTGATAGCCTTACTACTATACTTACAGCATTTTTAAACTCACCTACTCCAGTATCGCTCTTACAAAAGCCGACATCGCTCACGCCTTGCAGTAGTAAATACTCTTTTAGTTTTGTTTGTATATTATCCATTTACTCTTTATCTTTTTTATGATCTGATTTTTTTAAGTGATGACGATGCATTTCGTTTTCAGCTTCTAAGATGATATGCTCTTCTTCTGTTTTTATTTCCCAGTGAATTAAGAAAGTTAAAGCACCTCTTAATACGATGATAGCACCAACTAAAATAATCTCGCTAAATTCCCTTACTATAACTGTACGAAGTATCTCACTTCCTAATTTAAACTCAAGTCCCATCGCCATACCTCTTGCAAGGTTTAAGCGAGTTAGGGGGTCTTTTGTTATGTAGCTATAAGTGCCTTTAATACCTGTTGCTATTAAAATAAATACTCCGATAAATTCAAAAATTAAAATAGAGTAATCAGCTATAACAACTAAGATGTCGTGCATATAGCCCTCTACTAAGTGTAAAATTTCCATAAACTTCTCCTATAAATCGTAATGTCAATAATAAGTATATCAAAAAAAAACAAAAAAGCAAATAAAATCAATACTAAACCTATCAATTATTACTAAAAGTTTTTATGTATTGCCATATTTTTTTGGACTTAGTTTCATAGACAAAAAAAATATTGCGTGATAAAATATAAGTGTATAGATTATTGTAAAATAAATTTTACAATAATAAGGTGTAAAGTTTTACAATACTTAAGTTATAATAATAAAGATTTATTATAAATTTTAGGAGATTAATATGAAAAAACTTTTAAGTTTAATTTTAGCGGTGATGGTATTTTTAACTGTTTTTACTGCTTGCCAAAATGAAGAAATACAAACAGAAACTCAGACAGTAGTAAGAACTACTATGTCCTCAGAGCCGGATAGCTTGCATCCTTGGAAGTCAGCGGCTTCTGATACAGATGCGATTTTTCACAATGTGTTTGAGGGCTTGTTTTTATACGATGAAAATGGGAACATAACCCCCGGTATAGCAAAGGATTATTCCGTTAGTGAAGATGGCTTAGAATATACATTTTATTTAAGAGATGATGTTGTCTTTCACAATGGCAAAAAATTAAGTAGTGAAGATGTTGTTTATTCTTATAATAACTTTGTAGGCCTTGATGGCTATGAGGCTGTTACATCAAGGTTTTCTAATGTAGTAAAAGTAGAAGCTATTGATGATTACACTGTGCTTATAGCAATCGATGCACCATCAGCAGCCTTTTTACAAAACAATATTTTAGCAATACTGCCCCTTGGCTATGAAGAACACGAAACAGCCCCAATAGGTACAGGCCCTTATAAATTTAAAGAATATACTCCAGGGCAAAGAGTAGTATTAGAATTAAATGAAAATTACTATGATGAAACTAAAAAAGGCAGTATACAAGAGTGTGAAGTGTATATAATGAGCGATGAGAGCAGTATAATCACAGCCTTAAAATCAAACCAGTTAGACTTTGCTTCAATTTCAGCTGATAATGTAGCGGTCTTAGAAGATGAATTTAATATAATTTCTTCACCACAAAATTTAGTACAGCTTTTTGCTTTTAACCACGAAATAGAACCCTTAGGCGATATTTTAGTAAGACAAGCTATTAATCACGCTATTAATAAGCAAGAAATTATTGATGTAGCCTTTGGTGGCTATGCAACAATTTTAGATACAAACTTTAGCCCTGTTATGGATTTTTACTATAACGATACTTTAGAAAATTACTACGCTTATGATGTGGATAAAGCAAAAGAATTAATGGAGCAAGCAGGCTATGAAGACGGCTTTAGTCTAACTTTAACAGTGCCATCAAATTATACAGTCCATGTGGATACAGCCCAAGTAATTCAGCAACAACTAAAAGAAATCAATATTGATATTACAATAGAGCCTGTTGACTGGAATACATGGCTTGTAGATGTTTATCAAAATGCAAATTATGAGTCTACCGTTGTAGGCTTAACTGGAAAACTTGACCCTGATGCTATCTTAATTAGATATGAATCAGAGTATTTAAGAAACTTTTATAATTTTTCAAACGAAAGATTTGATGAGCTAATCAATAGCGCAAAATATGAATTGGACGAAGAAGAAAGAAGTAAGATGTATAAAGAATGCCAAGAAATCTTAACAAGGGAAGCGGCGGCAGTTTACATCTCAGACCCTAATTTAACAGTGGCTATAAGAAGTGATTTACAAGGCTACACCTTCTATCCAGTAACATTTATAGATTTTACTAAGCTATATTATCAATAAACTAAACTTAAAGCTGTGTAATTTTTTACACAGCTTTTATAAGGATAACAGTAATTAAACACACAGCCGATAAAACCTTGAGTGGGTTTTGCTACTGCTGTCAAAAGGAAGAGTATGAAGTATTATTTAAAAAAGGTATCAGGATTTTTAATCACTATTGCTTTAGTTGCCCTTATTACCTTTAGTGTCTTTCAAATTTTACCGGGCAATCCTGCCTTAGTAATTTTAGGCTTAGATGCAGACCCTGTGCAATTAAAAGAGCTTGAGGAAATGATGAACTTAGATAAAACTGCCTTTGAGAGGTTTTTTATTTGGGTGCAAGGGGTGTTTAGTGGGGATTTAGGTGTATCTTATAGGTATAAACAGCCTGTTAGTGACTTAATCCAATCAGGCTTTAAAGTGACAGCTTCCCTATCTTTAGTAGCGATGATTTTCACTATCAGTATCGGGCTTATTGTTGGTGTTTTTGTTAGTAAAAATAGCGAAAGCGCCTTTGCAAAATTTATTTCTTCCATAACACAAATAGGTATTTCTGTGCCTGTGTTTTGTATGGGTATACTTTTAATTAGTATTTTTACAATTCAATTAAATTGGTTTACTTCCTTTGGTTATACAGATATTTCAAATGGTATCTTGCCTTGGCTTTCCTCTTTAATTTTGCCTGCGTTTTCAATTTCGATAGGTGCGAGTGCTACTTTAATAAGATATTTAAAAGTAAGTGTGATTAATCAATCAAAACAAGACTATGTAAAAACTGCGAAAAGTAAAGGCTTAGATGAAAAAAGAATAATGAACAGACATATTCTAAGAAATTCTCTTATACCTGTTATTACTATTTTAGGTATATTAACAGCGGATATTTTAGGCGGTAGTATAATAGTTGAAAATGTATTTAATCTGCCCGGCATAGGAAAATTAATCTCTACTGCTATTGAAACAAGGGATTTGCCTTTAATTCAAGGCCTTACTTTATACCTTGCGTTAATAGTTGTGTTTGCAAACTTTTTAGTAGATATACTTTACAGTGTAATTGACCCGAGAATTCGCAAGAATTAAAAGGAGATAAAATGAAGAAATATTTTAAAAACACAGGGTTTTTAATAGGCTTTTTAATGGTGGGTGCAGTGTTTGTTTTTATGCTTATTGGCTTTGTTTATACACCGTTTGAGCCTGAATTGATAGACTCTACAAATAAGTTATCTCCTCCAAGCCTTACTCATTTATTAGGAACAGACACCTTAGGCAGAGATGTATTATCAAGGATGCTAACAGGAAGTAGGATATCGTTTTTAATAGGTGGCGCTGTTTGCATAATCGGTGGTTTTTTTGGTACTGTAATAGGGGCGATAGCCGGCTACTACGGTGGAAAAATAGACAGCCTAATTACAAAATTAATTGACACGCAAATGGCTTTTCCGGGTATACTGATAGCTTTAATGTTTATAGCCTTACTTGGAAGAAGTGTCACTAATTTAATACTGGCTTTAAGCGTTATGTCTATCCCTCGTTTTGCAAGGATGTCAAGAGGGGCTTTTATGAAGTATAAAGAGCAGGATTTTGTAAGCGCTGCAAGGGTTAGGGGTGCAAGTGATTTAAGGATAATGGCTTATCACATACTGCCAAACATTACGCAGGAATTAAGCGTTACTGTAACTCTTAGTTTTTCATCAGCTATAATGAGCGAGGCAGGTCTTAGCTATTTAGGGCTTGGTATAGCCCCACCACAAGCGAGTTTTGGCAATATATTAAGCGAAGCACAAACAGCTATTTTTTCAGCTCCTTGGTTTGTTTTTATTCCAATGAGCGCCATAGTCTTACTGGTCTTAGGCTTTAATTTAATGAGCGATGCTATGCAAGAAATAAATGCAAAATAGGAGGATGTATGAAAAAAGATGTATTAGTAATAAATGATTTAAACATATCTTTTAACATCAATGATGTTGATTATCCTGCTATTAGGGGTATTTCTTTAAATATTAAAGAGGGTGAAATCGTAGGTATAGTAGGCGAAAGTGGCTGCGGAAAAACTCTAACAGCCTCAGCTGCAATAGGCTTAATAACTAAAAGCGCTAAAACTACTGGCAAAGTTTTAATAAAAGATAAAAATATGCTTAATGCAAGCGATAAACAATGGGAAGAATTAAGGGGCGATGATGTCACGATGATATTTCAAGAGCCGATGACAGCCCTAAATCCCTTAATGAAAATTGGCACTCAAGTAATTGAAATTATCCCAGACTATAAAAAAGATAAAGAATCAGCGAAAAAAAAGGTTATAGATATATTAAATTTAGTAGGCCTTGCCGATAGCGAAAAGCTATATCATTCATATCCGCATCAGCTTTCTGGTGGTATGCGCCAAAGGGTGATGATAGCTATTAGCTTAGTGAATAATCCGGATTTATTAATAGCAGATGAAGCGACTACTGCCCTTGATGTAACAATTCAAGCGCAGATTATGGATATACTAAAAGACTTAAATAAAAAAACTAATACAGCGGTTATGCTAATTAGCCACGATTTAAGTGTTATAAAAAATATAACTGATAGAGTTTATATTATGTACGCAGGTAAGATAGTTGAAAAAGGCAGTACAAAAGCTATCTTATCATCTCCAAAACATCCGTATACACAAGGCTTATTAAACTCAATTCCCGATAAAAGTAAAAAAGGGCAAAAGCTCTTTACAATAAAAGGCTATGTCCCCTCTTTAGAAAAACGAAACTTTACAGGCTGTGTTTTCTATGATAGATGCGATAAAAGAAGCCTTGAGTGCAAGGAAAAAGACCCTGAATTTAGCGTATTAGATAATCAAGAAGTTGCTTGTTTATTATATAAGGAGTGAGTATGCAAGAAGTAATAATTAAAACAGACAAGCTAAGCAAAATTTACTCTGATGATAAAAATAGAAAAATTAAGGCTGTCGATAGCATATCATTAGATATAATAAAGGGTGAAACCTTTGGGCTTGTGGGCGAAAGTGGCTGTGGAAAAAGTAGCCTTGCAAAACTTTTAGTAAAATTAATAAGGCCTACAAAGGGCAGTATATACTTTAAAGACAAAGATATTACCTTATTAAATAAAAGTGAGTTAAAAGAATTTAGAAAAACTGTGCAGATAATTTTTCAAGACCCTTATTCTTCTCTAAATCCTAAAAAAACCATAGGCTGGCTTATAAAAGAGCCTTTAGATATCCATAAATTATATACAAATCAAGAAAGAGAAGAAAAGACAAGCGAAGTTTTAGCCTTAACAGGCTTAGACGATAGCTATAAAGACTTATACCCACATCAGCTCTCAGGCGGGCAAAGGCAAAGAGTGGCAATAGCAATAGCCTTAATTTTAAACCCTGAGTTTATAATTTGCGATGAGGCAGTTTCAGCCTTAGATGTATCTATCCAAGCACAAATTTTAAATTTATTAAATGAATTGCAAGAAAAATTAAACTTAACATATCTTTTCATTTCGCATAACTTAAATGTAGTAAGCTATATCTCAGACAGGATAGCTGTTATGTATTTAGGCTCAATTTTAGAAAAAGGCACAGCTGAGGATATAATAAATAAACCTGTACACCCTTATACAAAAGCATTATTCTCGCAAAGTTTTAACAGCGAGGAAAGGATAGTTTTACAAGGTGAAATCCCCTCTGATTCTAAAGAAATAAAGGGATGCAAGTTTTATTCAAGATGTAATTACAAAAAAGATATTTGTAAAAACTCACCACCTAAAAATATAATTTTAAAAGATAATAGAGAATGTTTATGCCATTTTGCAGATGAATTTTATAATGAATATTAAAACAAAAAAAACAAGGTATACTTACCTTGTTTTTTTATTTTTTATCTAAATTTTTTAGATAAGTATTTTAAAAGTATGAAAGTGGCTAAAAGTAAAACAATTAATAAAATTAAAATGTTTACACAGATGCTATAAAAGAAATTTAAAGGGAACATATTTATCATCGTGCTTATTTTAGGGTCTAATAGCCATAAATCATTTGTAAAAAATACTAAATGAAAACTTGTCCAAAACCAAGAGAAATTAAAAGCTATTAAACCGCCAGTTACTATTATTAAACTACCACTTATCACTAAGCTCTTTTTAAAAGCCGAAAAAAGATTATTAAAAAATAGCTTTTTATCAGTGAAGTATAAATAGATAAAGCCTATAAAACTAAAAGCAAAAAGACTGAGCATCATATTAAAAAATGTAAGATATAAATTCTTAACATCTACCATATGATCTATTTCTCTATCATAAAAAACTTGGGTTTTTTCGCTGTATTTTACTACTTCTAAAGATAGGCTATCGCTCTTATCATTTAAGTAATCTAATAGTAAAATAGTAGTTTTTTCTAAATCATCTAAAGACATACCAGTTACTTTTTCAGTGTCGTTTTTTTTGTATTGATTCATATAAAAACTCTCATTATTACTCACAGAAAAAATACTTAGTAAAATAAAAGCAAAACATAAAGAAATGCAAAGCAAAATATATAAAAGTTTTTTCATTATAACCTATTAAATTCCTTTGTTAATTCTTGCATTAAGTCAGCTATTTTTAAGTTTTGAGGGCAATGAGATTCACACTGGCCGCAAGCGATACATTCAGCTGGCTTTACTTCTAATTTTGCAAGTTTTTGGTTAGTGCTTAATTTATTTTTAAAAAGCATATAATCATTGTAAACCATAAAAGCCTCTGGGATGTTTATGCCCACAGGACATGGCAGACAGTACTCACATTTTGTACAAGCAACTGAGGTAAAAGAAGTGATTTCATGCATTACTTTTTTAATAACATCGCTTCGTAATTCATCGTTTTTAATAGGCTGTTTTGCTGTATTTATATTTTCTATAATATGTTGCATTTCGCTCATTCCACTTAGCACCATAAAGACATTCGGCAAATCAAAACAATAAGATAAAGCCAAAGCAGAAGTTTTATTTTCATCTCCGTAAGTATTTTTAATAATATCAACAGCATTTGGCACGCAGTTATGTAAAAATCCGCCTCTTATCGGCTCCATTACTATTACAGGTGTTTTATGTTTTACAGCTGTATCTATTAGGATTTGAGCGTCTTGAGACATAACATCATAGTAATTTAATTGCAATTGCACAAAGTCCCAGTCAGTATAAGAAATTATGTAATCAAGCTCTTGTGCAGGGCCATGAAAAGAAAAACCTAAGTTTCTAATTGTGCCTTTTTCCTTTTCTTTTTGTAAAAAACTTACAACTTCATCACTAACAGCCTTATCAAATTTTTCTTTATTTACTGCGTGAACTAAGTAATAATCAAAATAGTCAGTCTTGCATTTTTTTAATTGATTTTGGAATATTTCTTTTACATCGCTTGGTTTTTCAACCTTCCACACAGGCATCTTAGTTGTTAAAAAATAAGATTCCCTATCGTATTTTGATAGAACTTCACCTGCAAAAATTTCACTCTCGCCTTGGTGATAAGGGTCGGCGGTATCAAAATAATTAACGCCATTATCCATAGCATATTTTACCATTTTTTCGCCGTGCTCATAGTCGATTTTTCCGTTTTCTAATGTAGGCAATCGCATAAGGCCAAAGCCTAAAATTGAGGTTATTTTCTTCATAATATACTCCTTAAATATTTTTTGTTTTGTAATAATTATATCATAAAAAATGATAGATTGAAAAGGCTTTATATAATTATTTAATTTAATTGTGAATTTTTCTAATTTTAATTTGATTTTTCATATAGAAATATGTATAATATATATTATAATTTAATTTGGAGGTACTATATGCTCATCAGCCCTTCTATACTCGCAGCTGACTTTGCAAACCTTGAAAAGGACTGCAAGGATGTATTATCAAATGGCGCAGACATGCTTCATATTGATGTAATGGACGGAGTGTTTGTAAAAAACATTTCAATAGGTGTTCCTGTTTTAAATTCGCTTTCAAAAAAACTGAAGGCTTTTTATGATGTGCATTTGATGATAGTAAGGCCTCATTTATATATAGAGCAATTTGTAAAAGCTGGCGCTGATTTAATTTCTTTTCATGTTGAAAGTGAAAGCGATACTAAAAAGACTATTGATTTAATTCACTCTTTTGGTATTAAAGCCGGCTTAGTAGTAAAACCTGATACAGATATCCAAAGTATTTATGAATACTTAGATGATATAGAGCTTGTTTTAATTATGAGCGTTGAACCTGGCTTTGGCGGACAAGAATTTATGCCAAAGTCTTTAGATAAAATAAAGGCACTAAAACAAGAAAAAGAAAAAAGAGGCTTAAAAGATTTACTCATCGAAGTTGATGGTGGAATAAATGAAAAAACCGCACTTTTAGCCAAAGTTAGCGGAGCTGATGTTTTAGTAGCAGGTAGCTATATTTTCAAAAGCGAAAACAGAAAAAAAGCAATTGACTCATTAAGATAATAGGAAGAAAAAAAGTATATGAATAACTCAAACTTTACTACGAAGCAAAAACATCCATACGATAATATGATCTTAGCGATTTTGCCTTTAATAATTGCCTCGGCTGTCCTTTATGGATACAGGGTGTTATTATTAGTTTTAATTAGCGTTATAACTGCAAGGGCTGTTGATGTTATTTCAGCAATGGTATTAAAAACACAGATAAACAAAGATGATAAAAGTAGTATTTTAGCAGCTATGGTGTATACATTAATGTTACCTGTTAATATACCAATTTATATTCCTATAGTTACTGTTAGCATAACTATCTTTATAGGAAAACACGCCTTTGGCGCAAGCGGTAAGCATCCTTTTAATTTGCCTGCCCTTGCTATATGTATATCAGCTGTTAACTGGCCACAAAGAGTATTTTCAGTGGTGGCACCGTTTAGCCAATCATCTGCTTCTACAATGACTCAAACTACAATTATAAAGCAAGGAGGCCTTCCTGGGGTTTCCTTGCTTGATATGCTTTTAGGCAACTATGCATCAAATATGGGCACATCTTTTATACTAATTCTTTTAGCAATAGGTATGTATTTAATTGTAACAAAAAGAATTCACTTTAGAATACCTGTATCGTTTTTATTAACCTGCACTTTATTTGCGCTTTGTTTTCCAAGGATATACGGCATAGGAATTCAAGAAAGTTTGATGCTTGAATTATTAACAGGCAGTAGTGTGTTTTACGCATTTTTAGTAATTAGCGAGCCGTCAATGTCTCCAAAAGACAAAGACGCTCAATGTGTATACGGAATTTTAGCGGCTATTTTAGGTATGATATTCACATATTATGGAACATACGAAATAGGCTTTTGCTTTGCGACATTATTATTAAATGCCACAGATAGAATACTTGAACAAACAGTCATAAAAACAAAAATTAAAATAAAAGAGAATGCGCAAAAGAGAAAACAACAAAAACAAAACCCTAAAGTAAAACAAGAAAAACCAAAAGTAAAAGAGCAAAAAGAGCCTACTCCTATTGCGGCAATAAAAACACAAGAAAAACCAAAAGAAGCTGTTATAGCAAAAGAAAAACAGCTAACGACTATGGATTTAATCAGCAAGGCAGAGGATGATATTGACGGAGTAATATTCTCAACGCAAACTATAAACATAGAAGATATAGAAAAATATGCAAAAGAAAAGAATAAAGAGAAAAAATCTTCAACGCTTTTTAAAAGTGGTAAGGATACAAGCATAACAAAAAAAGAAAAAATAAAAGAGGTAGAGCAAACAACTCTAAGCGATATATTATTAGAAAAAGAAGAAAAGCTAAGAGAAGAAAAAACACAAAAAACACAAGAAGAAATAAAGACACCGACTCTTACACAAGAAAAAACAAAAAAAGCACCGACTATTTTCAGAAGTGGAAAAAACAAAGATGATAAAAATTCTTTGGGAATAACAAATTCATCTTTTAGGAATTTTTTTAAGAGCACAAATGACTTTGCAAAAGATAATGAGCTTGTAAAAGGAAAGAGTGATGATATGGCCACGGATAACAACAAAGTAACAAACAACCAACAACCAAAGCAAGACAAAGGCACTTCTTTAAGCCAAACAAATAATAAAAAAAGCAAAACGACCTCTTTAAAAGTAGAAGATAAAAAAGAAGAAACTACGCAAGAAGTAAAAAATCAAACTTTTAGCCTTGGTGGATTTTTTCAAGGGCTTGTAAAAGGCGTAAGCTTGATGTTTAAGCCAAACAAACAAGAGCCTCCAGTAATACAACAAGAACAAACACAGACAAACCCTGCGACAACAAAAGCTACAACGAAAAAACCGACAGCGAAGAAAGCACAAACAACAAAATCTACAGCGAAAAAAGCCGATACAAAAACAAGTGCAAAAACAACAAAGTCAGCAAAGGCTGATGAAAAAATAGAAGTTGTTAGTGAAGTGCCGAAAAGCACGACAAAGGCTACAACTAAAAAGCCAGCTACAACAAAGCCGAGCGAAACAACGAAGAAAGCTGAAGCGACAAAAACTGCTACAAAGAGAGCAACAACTAAAGCTGACACTAAAAAAGCAGTTGCAAGTGATGAAGTAGTGGCGAGTGGTGAGGCAGTAAGCGCAAAGCCCGCAAGCAAGGCAAAAGGCAAGACTCTTGCAAGTGGTGCAAAAGAACAAGCAACAAAGCCGACAGCAAAGACAACAACAAAACCGACAGCAAAAACAAGTGCAAAAACAACAAAGGCTGATGAAAAAATAGAAGTTGTTAGTGAAGTGCCGAAAAGCACGACAAAGGCTACAACTAAAAAGCCAGCTACAACAAAGCCGAGCGAAACAACGAAGAAAGCTGAAGCGAAAAAAACAGCTACAAAGAAAGCAACAACTAAAGCTGACACTAAAAAAGCAGTTGCAAGCGATGAAGTGGTAGCGAGTGGTGAAGTAGTGGCGAATGGTGAGTCAGTAAGTGCTAAGTCAGCAAGCAAGGCAAAAAGCAAAACTCTTGTAAGTGGTGCAAAAGCACAAGCAACAAAACCGACAACAAAAACAACAACAAAAGCTGAAACAAAAACAAGTGCAAAAACAACAAAGTCAGCAAAGGCTGATGAAAAAATAGAAGTTGTTAGTGAAGTGCCGAAAACCACGACAAAGGCTACAACTAAAAAGCCGGCTACAACAAAGCAGAGCGAAACAGCGAAGAAAGCTGAAGCGACAAAAACTGATACAAAGAAAGCAACAACTAAAGCTGACACTAAAAAAGCAATTGCAAGCGATGAAGTGGTAGCGAGTGGTGAAGCGGTAAGTGCTAAGTCAGCAAGCAAGGCAAAAAGCAAAACTCTTGCAAGTGATGCAAAAGAACAAGCAACAAAGCCGACTGCCAAAACAACAAAACCGACAGCAAAAACAAGTGCAAAAGCAACAAAGTCAGCAAAGGCTGATGAAAAAATAGAAGTTGTTAGTGAAGTGCCGAAAACCACGACAAAAGCTACAACTAAAAAGCCGGCTACAACAAAGCCGACTGCCAAAACAACAACAAAAGCTGAAACAAAAACAAGTGCAAAAACAACAAAGGCTGATGAAAAAATAGAAGTTGTTAGTGAAGTGCCGAAAAGCACGACAAAGGCTACAACTAAAAAGCCAGCTACAACAAAGCAGAGCGAAACAGCGAAGAAAGCTGAAGCGACAAAAACTGATACAAAGAAAGCAACAACTAAAGCTGACACTAAAAAAGCAGTTGCAAGCGATGAAGTAGTAGCGAATGGTGAAGTAGTAGCGAGTAGTGAAGTTGCAAAGCCGAGCGAAACAACAAAGAAAGCTACAACAAAAAAGCCAACAACAAAAAAAGCTGATACAACAGATGCAACACCAACAAAAAGCAACAACAAAAGCGAAAAATAATATATGAGTAAGGCAGAAAAATAAATGAATAAACAAACAAAAATAGCCCTTGCAAGAAATGATTGGGAAGATTATACAAGAAGAAGAAAGGCAACACTTACAAATCCTGTATTTGTTAAAGGCCTTGCCCTTGCGCCTATCGTGGTAGGGGCATCTTCTGCGATGAATAGTCTTATATTATCAATAGCAGTTATTTTATTGCTAACTCCCACAAGGGTAGTAACCTCTTTAATAACCAAAAGGATGAGCATATCTTTTAAAACATTTTTTTATCCCTTAGTATCAGCAGTGATTTTCGGGGCTGTGTACTATGCGTTGTTTATAGTTTTTGGCTCGCAAATCCTATCCTTAGGCGTTTATTTGCCTATACTGATAGTAGACCCATTAGTAGTTAAAAACTTTGAAAAAACTCGTAAAGAAAGTTTTTTATTTTCTATAATCAATGGGGTTCGCAATACACAAGGCTTTGTTTTAGCGTGTATGCTAACGGGAATTTTAAGAGAGTTTTTATCTATGGGAACAATTTTTTCAATAAAAATATTGGATATAACTCTTTTACCTATGGCAAAAGAAAGTTTTGGGGGATTTTTAATCGTAGGTATAATAAGTGCTATTTGGGCAAGTAGAGTACAAGCTCATAAAAAAGAAATTTTAGAAGAAATGGAGTAAAGTAAATGATTATAAAAACTATTGTTGATTTCTTTTTATATTCCTTTTTAGCGATAACTGCTCAAAATGCAATTTTTGTAAGAGGTCTTGGCGTAAGTGAAGGCCTTAGAATGATAAAAGATCCAAGAAAGTATACAGTTTATTTCTGTACTGCTCTGTTCTTTTTTCAAACGATGTCAATTTTCTTAGTGTATTTGATTTTACCTATAATTGATAACTCAGACTTTGTAAGTTATAGAATATTTATAACTCCTGTATTGATAGTTGTAAGCTGTGCTATTAGCTATATATCAACAGTTTTCTTATTAAGTGCAGTTGTTAAAAAGCAAGTTTTTGCAAATATTATTCACTCAATAACAAGTGCAAGTATCAATAGTGCAATTGTGGGAACAATTTTATTAATAAACATACAATCGCTAAACTTATCTCAAGCCTTAGGCTTTGGTTTAGGCAGTAGTATAGGCTATTTCTTAGCCTTAATAATAATCAACGAAATGCGAGAAAAAATTAAAAATGAAGATATACCTTTATTTTTTAGAGGTCTTCCTATAGAACTCATTTACATCTCAATAATAGCTCTTGCCTTATATGGAATAGCGGGTAACAGCTTTGCAATGGTAGTATAAAAATAATAAATTTAGGGAGTTTTAACTATGGCTAAAAAACAAAAACCTATAAAGATAAAACGATATAAAGATTCAATGAAATCTTCAAAAAGTTATGCAAGGAAAGCGTTTTTACAAAAGGCAGTTGCTGTTATGTTAGTAATGGCTCTTTTGGTTTCGCTTACAAGTTTTGCATATTTTATTGTCCTGCCTTATGTTACCTCGTTTTTAAATGATAGCAATAATGATGTTATACCAACGCCGACAGTGCCACCTATAAGCGATAGTGCAGTAAATAGCGAGGAGTTACAAATAGATACAACCCCTGCCCCGCTACTTGTGCAAGATAAGGTGTATTACACAGCGAGTGTATATGATTTTCAAACTGAGGAAACTATACTAAATTTAATTGACACACTAAAGCAAAAAAATGTAACACATTGTGCAGTTTATCTAAAAGATGAAAACGGAAATGTAAATTATGAAAGTGAAAATGAATTTGCAAAATTAGCTCAAAGTGTAACTATTATTGATATTGAAAATGCGATAGCAATGCTAAATGAAAACGATATTGAATTTACAGCGATAATCTCAGCTTTTAAAGATGATTTATACTCAATTAATAATAGACCATCGGCAATTTTCTATGGGGATACAGATGCAAGATGGCTTGATAATGCCCTAACTGCCGGAGGTAAAGGCTGGATAAATCCCTCAAACGAGGAAGGACAAAATTATATCAAAGACTTAGTTAATGAGGTTATAGATTTTGGCGTTAGTGATATAATAATAGCAGATTATCAAATTCCTCAATACGGTGTTTTAGATCAGATGAATTTCTTTGTAAGTGATGATGAATTAAAAACGCAGATGCAAAGTTTTGCAAAAGAATTACAGCAAACTGCAAATGTAAACAATACAAATTTAAGTTTTATTATAGATTATCAAAGTTTTAAATTAGGCGATTATGCCCACTACACTCAAAATCCTTTAGAGATGCTAAGTGGTAATATAATCTTTAAAGCGAGTATCGAAAGCCTTGCTTTACAAGAAGATTTAGTATATATAGCTGATTTAAAAGAGCGGTATAACCTAACTTCAACAGGCATATTAATAAACGATATAGCCCAAGGCTATATAATAGAAAATATAGACAATTACTTTATAAAATAATATACAATTCATAACAAAACCTTTAAATTTTCTAAAATTAATTTTAAAGGTTTTGTTTTGTTTAAAGGAAGATATGCAATATAAAAAAGAATACTTAAAAAATAATACAATAGTCTTAGTAAATGACACTCATCGCTTTGGCACAGATGCTTTTTTACTAAGTCATTTTTGCCAATTAAAATATGGACAAGTTGCCCTTGATGTGGGCAGTGGCTGTGGAATAATTCCTTTAAGATGGAAGGACTTAGGCCATAAAGCCTTAGCCATAGGCCTTGAAATTTCAAAGGAAGGTAGCGAGCTTTTAGATGAGGCTATTAAGCTGAATAATTTTGATAATTTACTAAGCCATAACGGGGATATTAAAGACTATAAAAGCGATATTCTTTTTGATTTAATTAGCTGTAACCCGCCTTATTTTACAAGCGGAAAACATAGCGATAATAAGCAAAAAGCCACATTTCGCCACCAGATAACTTTAAATGAAGAAATCCTTGCAAAACAAGCCTTTCGCTTATTAAAAGATGGCGGAAAACTATGTATTTGCCAAAGACCTGAAAATCTTGCAAAAGTAATTTTTGAATTTAAAAAGCAAAGATTAGAGCCTAAAAGAATACAGTTTGTAAGGCATAAAAAAAATAGCCCACTTCCTTGGCTTGTCTTAGTTGAGGCGATGAAAAATGCAGGCGAGGGCGTTAAAATACTGCCTGATTTAATTATGGAAAATGATGATGGCAGCTTCACACAGGAAGTGCTTGAAATATATAAAAAAGTATAATAAAAAAATTTAAAATAGCATTATATATAAAAAGGAGAAAAATATGATAGGCGCTTTATATGTTGTTGCAACGCCGATAGGCAATTTAAGCGATATAACAAATAGGATGAAAGAAACCTTTGAGTTTGTTGATTTTATAGCTGCTGAAGATACGAGGGTGAGCGTTAAATTATTAAATCATTTAGCTATTAAAAAGCCTATGATAAGCTACCACGAGCATAATTTAAAAGAAAAGGGCGAGTATATAATCAATAGGATATTAAAAGGGGAAAACTGCGCTGTTTGTAGCGATGCAGGCACTCCCTGTATAAGTGATCCGGGCGAAATTTTAGTTATGCAGGCCCATGAAAAAGGAATAAGAGTAATCCCTATCCCCGGTGCGAGTGCTGCTATTGCAGCTTTAAGTGTGAGTGGACAAAGCACAAAAAGATTTTGTTTTGAAGGCTTTGTTTCAACTGCAAAAAATAAAAGAAAAGAACATTTACAATCCTTAGAAAACGAAACAAGGACAATGATTTTTTACGAAGCGCCACATAAACTGCTAAACACACTAAAAGACTTTAATAAGTATTTTGGAGAAGAAAGAAAGCTTACAATAGCAAGAGAAATAACAAAACTAAATGAAGAAGTAGTTATTTTTACTTTAAAAGAAGCCTTAGACTACTACAGCCAAAAGCCTAAGATACTCGGCGAGTTTGTCTTAGTTTTAGAAGGGGCAAAAGAAAAAGAAAAGCAAGAAGGAAAACCTTTAGATGAATTAGCTTTAGACTGTTATAAACTGTCTATAAACGATAAAATACCACTTTCAAAAGCTGCGAAAATAGTTTGTGAAAATACAAAATTTTCAAAAAGTGAAGTTTATAAAATGGCAACGCAAATAAAGGATGAGAGGGGCTAAAAAGTGAAGTACTTAATTTTAAGCGATACTCACGGGCATATAAATTATCTTAAAAGAATAGTTGAAAAAGAAAGCGATATTAAAAATATAATTTTTTTAGGCGATGGGATAAATGATGTTATGGTACTTAAAGCCCAAAGACAAGACTTAAATATTCAGTTTGTAGCGGGCAACATCGACCATAATAAAGAAATACCAAAAACCCTGCTTTTACACATTAAAAACCATAAGGTGTTCGCTTGTCACGGCGATGGCTACTTTGTGAAAATGAGTTTATTGCCTTTAAGAAAAGAGTGTATAAGAGAAGGCTATGATATAGCCCTTTATGGCCATACTCATATGCAGTATTATGAGTATTACGATGGGCTTTATATGTTTTGTCCTGGCAGTATTATCCCCTCATCAAATCCATTTAGCTGTTATGGGATAATTGATTTTACAAATGATACCCCGCTTTTTTACCACAAAGAACTATAAAAATTTCTATTTTATTACAGAAAAATCTATGTATTGATACAAGGGAATACTTATGATATAATAAAAATATATAAAATTAAATGCAAAAATTATTATTTATTAAAATAGTTTTAGTTTTAACTTATTTTAATAAAGAAATACACAAAAATTAAAAGACAAGGAAGTGAAACAAATGATTATCCGCCCTATTCAAAGTAAAGATATAGACATCATAACGAAATTAATGGTAGACTCATTTTTTGATGCTGAAATCTTTACTTACATAGCAAAAGATGACAAAAGAAGAAAAGGCTTTTTAGAGCTTTACATGAAAAGCATGTTAAAGCAAGGGGTGAGAACAGGCAAAGTTTTTGTTACAGATGATTTAAAGGCTGTGGCAATTTGGGACAAGCCAAATGTGCAAGATGACTTATTTAAGGCTTTTGATGATACTGTTTTATCCTTGTATTTAACAAAAGAAGAAAAAAATCGCCTTATCACATATACAAACTTTCAAAAAGATGTATTAAGTGAATTTGTTAATGGAGCATACTGGCTACTGTCTTTTATCTGCGTTGATAAAGATAGCCGACTAAAAGGATATGCAAGCTCGCTGTTATTGTATGGGGCGAACATCACTAAAAGAACAAAGTACCCTTGTTTTTTAAATACAAGCTCAAAACAACTCGCCTCATTATATGAAAAAAGAGGTTATAGCTTGATAAGTAAAACTACAATTCCTAACACGATAATGACAAATTATATACTTAAATTAAACTAAATATTTATAAATATCTCTCAATAAATATGAGAGATATTTTTTTATTTTACAATTTAAAAATTAGTTAAGTATAACAAAACCTTAAACTATTTTATGGACAAAAATAGTAAGAATGTAGATAAAAATGTGTTATTGTTGCAAAATATGGTCTTTTTTTGTATAATAAGAAAGTATTAATATATTTAAAAATCAACCTAATATATAAAAAGGAGAATTACTTTTTATGTCGATGAACTTAACGCCTGAGCAACTAATTAATCCACATTTTGATATACCTAACGAGCATAAATTTAGAATGGATTTAAAAGACTTAGCGATAAATAAAATATGTATGACAGAGGTAGTAAATGCAGACTTAGTTATAGCCTCAAATAGAGAAGCCGATTACTTTGCAGCTTGCAAAGAAACTTTGGATGAAATTAATAAGGCATTAATAGAGTGGGAACTAAAAGACAATATTCATATTTACTCTTATAATTACAAAACTTTTATTTTAGCTGCAAATGATAATTTATCCACAGATGAATTTTTAAAAATAAGCACAGCCTTTCACGAAGGCTTTGAAGTAGCGTCTTCACAAAGTACTTCTTTAGTAGGTATTACAAGGTTTGCCGTAGTACTAAAGGGTGATTTTTTAATCGAAAGAGCGCTTTCCTGTCTTTATGTTAATAGGGATTCACAAGATACTTTTTTTATAGCTGAAGAAGAATTATCCTATCAACACGAGATTGAAAACGAGGCAAAAATCGTTAATAAACTTCACTGGGCTATTGATAATGATGGAATTATTCCTTTTTATCAAGGCATAAGAAACAATCTCACAGGTAAAATAGACAAATACGAGGCGCTTATGCGTTTTAAAGATGTAGATGGTAAAATTTATCCTCCGGGGATGTTTTTAGATATAGCGCATAAATTTAATTTATATAATAGATTAAGTATACTATTAATTGAAAAAGCCTTGAATGATTTTGAAAATAGGGATGAAAATTTATCGCTTAATATTTCTTTATCAGATATTCAAAGCAAGTCGTTTAGAGAGTGGATAATAAATAGAATAGCAAATTATAAACAAGCTCAAAAAGTGGTTATAGAATTTGTAGAAACTGAAAATTATACAACTGACTTAGACATGCTTTCTTTTGTAAAAACTATGAGAAACTTAGGCTGTAAAATATCAATAGATGACTTTGGCAGTGGCTTTTCTACTTACACAGCGGTTATAGCCATGTCGCCAGAATACATAAAAATAGATGGCGGAATAATCAAAGATATAGCAACAAAAAAAGATAACTTAATTATCCTGCACTCTATCTGCTTTATGGCAGACTTAATAGGAGCTGAAATTATAGCAGAGTTTGTAGAAAATGAAGATATACAAAAAGTGCTTTTGGAATACGATGTTCCCTATTCACAAGGATACTTATTCTCAAAGCCTGATGCAATAGAAAATTTACCAAAAGAAATAACACAAAACACATAAATTTAAAAGACACTATCAATTAGATAGTGTCTTTTTATATGTTTTTATTAGTAATAAATTTTAAATAGCCTCATCACAACAAGCGGAGTCAGTTGCTTCTTCGCTGACTGTTGTAATTTCTTTTAGAAGTCTTACTGCTTCATCGCTACCGTCTTTGCTTATTTTATAATGAGTCCATTTACCTATATACCAGCACTCAACAATACCGCTATCACAAAGAATTTTCATATGGTAAGATAGCTTTGACTGGGCTATATCTAAAGCCTCTGAAATATGGCAAGCACAGCGCTCACCGTTTTGCAATAATTCTACTATTGAAATCCTTGTTTCATCACAAAGTGCCTTGAATATTTTAGGGGCAAGTGTTTTTGACATAAGATAAACCCTCCATAAAAGATTATAATATTATAATACAAATAATGCTAAGCCTTGTCAAGGAAGATATTATAATTTCACTTAAAAAACAAAGTAAATTCTAAGTTTTTTCACTATTATATACAATATATATGCAAAATTGTTTACAAAAGTAGTGAGAATGTGATAGAATTGTAATTAAATATAAGATGAAAAATGATAGGAAAGTTTGAGGATTAAAATGAAAAAGTTATTATCAGTTTTACTAAGTTTTAGTGTAGTTATGTTGTTGGTAACAAGCTGTTCACAGCAAGAGGCGGTAAATACAAGTGTTGTGCCTATGGATACATTGATGGTCGGTGTTCAAGATATGAATGGAGACTTTATCACGGGCTTTGGTAACAATGCTTATGATGCATCAGTGAAAGTGTTAACTGGCGGATATATGAACACTTATGAAATTGATGCTAATGGGGAGATTCTCCTTAACACAGTTGTAGTTAAAGATATGCAAACTTCTTTAGATAACGATGGCAATAAAACATATACATTCACTTTGCACGATGATATTTTTTGGAATAATGGTGATGCTATAACAGCTAAAGACTATGTAGCTTCAATCCTTTGGCTTTCATCAGCTGAGTGGCAAGAGGCAGGCGCGAGCACAGTGGGTGGCGATGCTCTTGTGGGTTATAGTGATTATAGAGAAGGCTTAACTGATGTTTTCAGCGGAATGGAATTAATTAGTGATACAGAGTTTTCTTTAACAATAGCAAAAGAAGAACTACCATATTATTGGGAAGCTGTCAATGTGATGGTAAGCCCTATACATTATGATACATATCTTCCAAACAGCGAAATTAAAAGTGCTGACAAAGGTGTTTATTTAGAGTTTAGTGAAGGTGATTTATTAACTAACTGTATGAATATAGCTAATACTGAAAGATATGCTCCTACTGTTACTTGTGGGCCTTACAGCTTTGTTTCTTTTGAAAATCAAACAGTAACTTTAGAATTAAATGAGCATTTTAAAGGCGATATGTACGGAAATGTTCCTACATTACAATACATAGTGCAAAAATCAATACCTACTGATACAGATGTTGAATGGGTTATAAGTGGTGAAGTTGATTTAGTTGAAAGTGTTGTTCAAGGCGAAAAAATAGAAGCTGCAAAGGCAAGCCAGACAACACAGTTTGCATCTTATCTTCGTGCAGGATTTGGCTTTTTAGCTATGATGTGTGATGAAGGGCCTACTGCTGATGTAAATGTGCGCTGGGCTTTAGCTTCTTTAATTGATAGAACATCAGTTGTTGACTATGTTATAGGCGGTTATGGCACTACTGTTGATGCAGAATACGGCTTAGGTCAATGGATGTATCAAGAAAAATCAGCAGAGCTTTCAGAAAAACTTATGCCGATATCATTTAATGTACAAACAGCGAATGAATATTTAGATAAAACACAGTGGATATATGAAGCTGATGGTACCACAAGTTTTGATGCAACTAAGGCTATGGTTGATGGCTCATATTTAAGACATAATGAAAATGGCGAGGCTTTAGTGATAAACCACCTTGCTATGGACAATGTACTAACAGATATTATAGAAATTCAATATTCAGCAAATGCTCCTTTAGCAGGTATTCAGTTTAACTTAGATTTAGGCGACTGGAACTCTGTTTTAAAAAATTACTACAATGCTTATAGCTTAGGCGATGAAAGAATTTATAATACATTCAGCTTAGCAACAGACTTTACTGCTGTTTTTGATAGGTATTATACATGGCACTCAGACTTTGCTAATACAAACTTAAATAAAGCGCAGTTATCAGATGATGAACTTGATGATTTAATCATAGCTATGCGTACAACTGACCCAGAAGATAAAGACGCTTACTTAGAAGCTTGGGTAAATTATCAAGTAAGATTTAATGAGTTAATGCCTCAAGTGCCATTATATTCAAGTGAATACTATACAATAGCACATGAAAATTTAAACAACTTAAATCCTACAGCGTATTCTGGCTATGAAAACTACATTTGCCAAATAACAAAAACTGTAAATAATTAAAAAGATAATTAATAGGTGATGTTTTGCTAAACTATATAATTAAGCGAATTTTAATATTACTTTTAGTTTCAGCCTTAGTATCGGTAGTTATTTTTTCGATAGTTAAAATGATGCCAGGAGATCCCGTGGAATTAATGCTACCACCGGATTTAACACAGGAGCAATATATAGAGCAGTATGAATTAATGTATGAAAGACTCGGTTTAGGCGAAAGTATTACAAATCAATACTTCGCCTGGATACAGGGTGTTTTTAAGGGCGATTTTGGTTATTCCAATACTTTTAATCGCCCTGTTTCTATGGTTATAACAGAGCCTATGCGCAATACTCTTATTCTAAATTTAGGTGTGAACTTTTTATACTTATTTATAGCCATACCAGTGGGTATTAAATGTGCAACTAAAAGATTATCGCTTTTTGATAACGCTTGGCAGGTATTCTCTATTATTACATATTCAATCCCCTCTTTTTTCTTAGGGATACTATTAATTTATATTTTTGCAATTACTTTAGGCTGGCTTCCTTTAGGAGGTATGCCAAATTCGGCGACTCACAGCGGGATTACTCTTTTAATTGAGTGGGTTAGAGTGCTTATCTTGCCTACTATAACTTTAGTGATAATCAGCTTAGCTGGGGCTGTAAGATATGTAAGAAATGCGATGATAGACGCTCTTAGCCAAGACTATATAAGAACAGCACGAGCGAAGGGCTTAGGTGAAAAAGTAGTGATTTACTCGCACGCTTTTAGGAATGCCTTAATCCCTGTATCATATATAGTCGTAGGGACATTATTTTCTCTTTTTGCAGGTTTGGCTATTATTGAGAGTGTTTTTGGATATAATGGAATAGGCTCATTAATAATAACGGCTGTATTTAATAGAGATAATCAACTAATCACAACTTTAAATTTATTTTATGCCTTACTAAGTTTAGTTTCAGTATTAGTGGCGGATATAATATACGCATTAATAGACCCAAGAATAAAACTAAATTAAGCTATGTATTTTTAATTAACAAAGCCGATGAGCTTTGTTAATAGATTGGTAGAATAAATGTTTTTTAAAAACAAAAAAATCAAAAGTGCTAATAGCACCTCTTTAAACGGCACTAACAACGGTGAGGATATTGATGTATTACTAAGCGAAGCATCAAGAGCACCGATAGAAACTATTATAAGAAAACTTATGAAAAACAAGTTTTTTATTATAGGTGCTATCGGTTTTTTAGCTGTTGTTTTTTTATGTTTTATAGGCTCAGTTTTTATTCCTTTAAATACAACCTACACTGAATTAACCCATGCAAATTTAATGCCAAGCCTTAATTACTTAAATGTTCCAAGCGAAGTAAAAGGCGAAGATATTAAAAAAATATCCTCAGGGATTTCTTTTACTGCAGCGATTACAAACGATGGAAAGTTTTATATTTGGGGCAGTGAAGCAAATAAAGAGCAAGCGAATGTCTCCACTTATATTTTTGATGTACCAATAGAAATGCAAGATAAAAAAATAATAGATATAGCCTGTGGGGGCAACCACATAATAGCAGTAGATGAAGATTATAATTTTTACTCTTGGGGCTATAATGGTAACGGACAAACAAATATACCGCAAAATATTAAAATGGCCTTTTTAAATGGAGATACAAGCATTGCTAAAATGCTTGCAACTTCTCAATGGTCTGCAGTTTTATCAAGTGATAATAAATTATATATCTGGGGCAGTATTCAAGCCCAAACTTTGCTACTTATCCCAACAGATATACAAGGGCGTATTATTGATTTTGCAGCGGGTGATAATAATATAGCCCTACTTTTAGATGATGGCACTGTTAGAGTAGTAGGTGAAAAAGGCAGTGAATTTAATTTAAATTTACCTGAAAGTTTAACCGACACTACAGTTAATATAATAGATATAGCAGCTACAAACAGAAATGTTCTCGCCTTAGATGATGAGGGCAATTTATACTCATGGGGTAGCTTGCAAGATAATTTAGGCGAAGTGCCAATAATTAATAGCGAAGTAGTGAGCATAAATTCAGGCTATCGCAACTTCCTTGCTTTAAGTAAAGATGGCAGTGTTACTATCTGGGGTAGCGATGATTTTAATCAGCTTAATTTATCAAACGATATAAAAGATATAGAAAAAATTTATGCAGATTATTTTCAGTTTTATGCCATTAGTAAAACTGGCGATATAGCAGCCTTTGGCAACGAGGGCTATATTTTTGGCACTGACCAATATGGCAGAGATATATTTACTCGAATAATCCACGGAGGAAAAACCTCTTTAACTGTCGGTGCAGTAGCTGTAATTATTTCTGTTATTATAGCTTTATTTGTCGGCCTTAGTGCTGGATATTTCGGCGGTATAGTAGATAGTGTTTTAATGCGTATAACTGATGTTTTTTCATCTATTCCGTTTTTTCCAATAGCAATCACCCTTTCTTATGTTGTGGGATTTAGCCTAAATCAAGTGCAAAAAATGTATATGATAATGATAATTTTAGGCCTTTTAAGCTGGATGTCTTTAGCAAGGCTTATAAGGGCACAACTTCTATTAGAAAGAGAAAAAGACTTTGTTTTAGCAGCAAGGGCTTTAGGGCTTAAAAATAGTAGAATAATGTGGCAACATATTTTGCCAAATATATTTAATTTAATAATTGTTAATATCACCTTAGGCTATGCTTCTTCTTTGCTTTCTGAGGCTGCTTTATCCTTTTTAGGCTTTGGTGTTTCTGAGCCACTTCCTTCTTGGGGTAATATGCTTATGTCAGCTCAAGAAATGGCCGTTATAGAGTTTTACTGGTGGCGCTGGCTGATACCTGCTGGCTTTGTAATAATCACAGCAGTAAGCGTTAATTTAATGGGCGATGCACTTCGTGAAGCCTTAGACCCACGCACAGGAGAATAGACTATGAAAAACATACTACAAGTTAATAATTTACATACCTATTTTAAAACAAGTAACGGAGAGGTTAAGGCTGTTAATGGGGTTTCATTTTCTATAAAAGAGGGTAAAACCATAGGTATTATAGGTGAATCAGGCTCAGGCAAAAGTCAAACTGCTATGAGCATACTTCGCTTGTTTGAAAAAAATCAGTTTATTCATAATGGGCAAATAATCTTTGATGAAAAAGACTTAACAAAGCTTTCAGATGATGAAATTCGCTCTATAAGGGGCAATGAGATTTCAATGATATTTCAAGAGCCGATGACGAGTTTAAACCCTGTATTTACTGTAAAAAAACAGATTGCAGAAACCTTAATTTTGCACAGGGGCTTTAATAAAAAGCAAGCAGAGGATGAAGTGATAAATTTACTTAAGGCTGTAAAAATTCCAAATGCGCAAATGGTAGCAAATAATTATCCGCATGAATTATCAGGTGGTATGCGCCAAAGGGTGATGATAGCTATTGCCCTTGCTTGTAGGCCAAAATTATTAATTGCAGATGAAGCGACTACTGCCTTAGATGTAACTATCCAAGCGCAGATTTTACGCTTATTAAATGAAATAAAACAAGAAAATAATACTTCTATTATGTTTATAACTCACGACTTAGGAGTTGTAAAACAAATAGCAGATGATATAGCAGTTATGTACTGTGGACAGGTTGTAGAGCTTGTATCAGTAGAGGAAGTTTTTAATGAGAAAAGTGAGTTTTCACATCCTTATACAACAGCACTTTTAAAAACTATACCCTCACTAAGCTCTAAAAAATCAAAAAGACTGCCGTCTATACAAGGCAGTGTTCCCCATCCGCAAAATCTTCCTTTGGGCTGCAAATTTTCACCGAGATGCGAGTTTGCAAAAGAGGAATGTATTAAACAAGAGCCAGAACTATTAGAAGTTGGCCCCAATCATAGTGTGCGCTGTTTTTATCCTAAAAAAGGAAGGTGCAGTGATGAGTAAAAAAATACTAATAGATATTAAAAATTTAAAAGTGCATTTCCCTAAAAGAAAAGGCGTAAACTTAGTAGGAAAAAAAGAATACATAAAGGCAGTTGATGATGTAAATTTAACTATTTATGAAAACGAAACCTTAGGCCTTGTAGGAGAAAGTGGCTGTGGAAAATCTACTTTAGGCAAGGCTGTTTTACAATTGATTAAACAAACTTCTGGTACTGTTAGTTATAATGAGGTTTTTTTAGATAGCTTATCAAAAGAAGATATGCGAAAACTAAGAAAAGAAATGCAAATTATCTTCCAAGACCCTTATTCTTCACTAAATCCTCGACTTACTGTCTCGCAGATGATTCAAGAAGGCTTAATAGCTCACGGCTTATATAAAAAAAATAGCAAAGAGCTTGATGAATACACCCTTAATATAATGAAAGCCTGTGGCTTAGACAGCTTCATGCTTCATAGGTATCCGCATCAGTTTTCAGGCGGACAAAGGCAGAGGATTTGTATAGCCAGAGCCCTTGCCCTAAAGCCAAAATTCATAGTTTGCGATGAGTCTGTATCCACCTTAGATGTATCCATTCAATCACAAATTATCAACTTATTATTAGATTTAAAAGAAGAAAATAATTTAACTTATCTTTTCATTTCGCATGATTTGGGAGTAGTAAGATTTATAAGTGATAGGATAGCTGTTATGTATTTAGGCAATATTGTTGAATTAGCCCCTACTGATGAAATTTTCACAAGATGTATGCATCCATATACTAAAGCCTTACTAAGTGCTATTCCTTCAATAGAAAGCGATGTAAAAAGTGAAGATATAGACCTTCTTGAAGGGGATTTGCCAAGCAGTACTGATGAAATAACGGGTTGTAAATTTCATCCAAGATGTAAAAGGGCAAAAGATATTTGCAAAACGCAAATACCAGAAAATAAAGAGCTAAGAGATGGGCATTTTATATCCTGTCACTTCCCTTTAAATTTATAGGTGATAACTATGTTTAAAAAAAATCGCTCAAAGATTTTTAAAGAAAAAACTAAAGAAGAATTAGATGAGCATTATAATAATATACAGCTTGAAAAAGGTGATTTATTAGCTATGCTGATTGCCGCATTAATAGTGTTTTTGCCTGTCGTAGTTATAATATCACTAATATATGTTTTCATAGCAAGTATGTTTATTATGTAAGTTTTATTTTATATAAAAGGAGAGTTTATATATGAAATTTTCGCAAATACAATATTATAGACCGGATTTTACAAAAATTTTAAGGGATATGGATGAGGCTATTTTAAAAGGCAAAAATGCAAAAGGGGCAAGTGAGCAAGTTAGTGCATTAGAAGATTTTATGAAAGGGTATGATGAATTTAGTACGCAGTTTGCCATAGCAAGAATTCGCCGATTATTAAATACAAGTGATGAATTTTATAAAAACGAACAAAAGCAGTTTTCAGATAATCAGCCTTTGTTTAAATTAAAATATAAAAAAATAACAAAAGATATTTTAAATAGCCCTTATTTAAAAGAAATAAAAGAGCAAATAGGAGAAGTGGCAATAAATAGCTATGAGCTTGAAGATAAAATAATTTCTTCGGATATTGTAAAGGATATGCAAGAAGAAAATGAACTTGTTAATGAATA
Organism: uncultured Oscillospiraceae bacterium; assembly: GCA_964369975.1. Taxonomy (GTDB): domain Bacteria; phylum Bacillota; class Clostridia; order Oscillospirales; family Ruminococcaceae; genus RGIG3102. The sequence goes on along the minus strand of CAYJFZ010000004.1, from coordinate 9,711 downwards.
TGTAAACCTAACTTCAAAATTAACAGTTGATTTTGATGGGCAGATTATGCCACTAACCTTGCTTTCAAAATATAAAGAAAGCCCAGATAGACAAATAAGAAAAAATGCTTATATAGAAGAAGGCAAGGCTTATGAAAAAATAAAAGATGACTTAGATGAGATTTTTGACAAATTAGTAAAAAATAGAACAAGACAGGCTAAAAAGCTCGGCTTTAATAATTTTGTAGAATTAGGCTATGCAAGAAGAGGGCGAAATTGCTATGATAGTAGCGATGTTAAAGTATTTAAAAGTGAAGTATTAGAACATATAATACCTATAGTAAATGAAATTTTTAATACAAGGAAAGAGCGTCTTGGCATTAATGATATAAGATACTATGATTTATTGCTGCCTTTTAAAAATGGAGCGCCAAAGCCTCAAATTAATCAAGAAGAGATTATTAAAGCGGCAAAAGTGATGTATTATGAAATGTCTGATATAACAAAAAGCTTTATTGATTTAATGCTCGATAATGAGCTTTTAGATGTGTATAGTAAAATAAATAAGGCGCCAGGAGGATTTTGCACCTATATAAAGAATTATGAATATCCCTTTATCTATGCAAACTTTAATGGCACCTCTGGTGATGTGTATGTATTTACTCATGAAATGGGACACGCTTTATCAAACTATTTAAAAAGTGGCAAAGAAAAAAGAAGTTTTGCTACTCAAACTTTTGATATTTCAGAAACTCATTCAATGGCGATGGAATTTCTAACTTCTCCTTGGCATGAATTATTCTTTAAACAAGAAACTAAAAAGTATAGCTTAATGCAAAGGGAAAATGCTTTAATTTTTATTCCCTATGTTTGCCAAGTTGATGAATTTCAAGAAGAAATATATTTAAATCCTGATTTAACTAAAAAGCAAAGAGATGAGTTATGGCTTAAAATTGAAGAAAAATACCGCCCTTATTTTAAAGAAACAGAACTGCCTTTTTATGCACAAGGGGCAGGCTGGCAAAAGCAATCGCATATATATAAAACACCGTTTTATTATATTGAGTACGGCTTAGCGCAAGTTATGGCAATGCAGTTTTTTTTATTATTTTTAGAGGATAAGGAAATGGCGTATAAATTATATTTTGACTTCCTTTCTTATGGCGGTGAGAAAACCTTTACAGATTTAATTGATACACTAAACTTAACTTCTCCACTAAAAAAAGGCTCAATAAAACAAATAGCACAAGATTTTTATAGTAAGATACAAGAAATAGATGTATAAATGTTACATTTATTAATAAAAAAGAAAGAATTTATCCACTTGAACAAAATAGCTATTGTGGTATAATTATGATAGGTTATTATACGAAAAAAAAGGGAGGTGGCAAGTTTTGAAAAAGGAATTTGAAAAAATTATTGAAAATGAATTGGCTTTTAAAGAATTAGCCACTAAACAATTTTCAAAAGACGCTACGGTTACTCGTAGTAATGTTAAAGAAGTATTAATTGATAAAAGTAAACGAATAAGAAAAATAATAGATGAAACTAATAATATTATAGATGAATACATCACGCCATTTTTAAAAGACCCTACTGATATAAGCAAGCAAAAAGCTTTAGAATTTCAAAAGTTTGCACAAGCCCTTTCAGGCTATAGAGAGAGTATAGACACAGGGCTTTCTTATGATATAAGGCATGCGCTTACGCAGTATGCAAAGCATGTAAACGATGAAGAACTTTATATACATAATACATTTTATAAAGGACTTGCTTTATTTTATCTTGATAGGTCTATTTTTAAAAAGGAGATGTCTGTTTGCTATGAAGAAATTATTTCTTTTGCTAATAGATATGAAGAATTTAACGAAGAAACAAGAAATTTAATAACAAGGGCACATGGTAATTACTACATAAGTGTTCCGGATAATGATATTGATGAATGTTATAGAAGATATGATGTAGCAGAAAAGTTTTGGAATGATATAGCAAAGAAAAAAGACCCTGATTTCCCTTGGGCTTCGTATTTTTTTAATCTGCATGAAAATTTATGCTCTACTACTCTTAGCATTTTGCGCTCAAAAAATGCTTATAGAGTAACAAAGGAACATAAAAAAAGAATGCTCGAGTCAGCAGAATATATCCAAAGCATGGTCAATTTAGGAGATGTTCAAACAAATGACTATACCTCTGTGCAAATAAGGCATAGATATTTTATTGAAGCTGCAAGGTATTATAATAAAAAAATTAGTACTATGGAATTTTTAGATACCCTATACAGCTTTTACAAACAAGCAAAAAATGAAAACACTTACGATGATTTATATAGAAAAGTGCATATATCCGCCTTATATTTATACTATGTGTATCAAGACCCGCCAAAAGAATTATCAAAAAAAGAGCGAGAAAAGATAGTCCTTGAAATGGAAAGAGATGTATTAAGGTATATCGAAAGTTTAACTGGCGAAATTTCACAAGCTCATACTACAACGACAATAGCAGGCTTTGCCTCAGTAAGTAGACATATTTTTAATGATATTACTTACTTAAAGCTGCTTTTATCTATGACTGTTTTCAGGCATCCGCCTACTTATGTTCATTCAGTAGTAGTAGCTAAAATCTCGCATGTGATTACTGAATATTTAATAAAACACTCACCTGAGCAGTTAATTGGCTTGCCGAATATAAACACTGTGGAAGATGTAAAAAATCAAGCTGATGAAATATTAAAATTCGTTTGGTATTGTGGGCTTTCTCATGATATAGGCAAAATTTTATATTCTCATTTAGTATCTTTTTATGTAAGAAGATTAAATGATAAAGAATTTATAATGATTAAAGAACATCCTTCAAAAGCGGATAATTTTATAAATCCTACAAATAACTTTGAAGCAGACTCAGTGACTATTAGAGAAGATAAAAAAATAGGTGAAGAACAAAAGGCGACTGAAAAAGAATTGTTTGACTGCTTTAGTGATGTAGCCTTTGGCCACCATAAAAGCTATGATGGAAAGTTTGGCTACCCTGCAGATTTTGATAATTTAGCATCGCCTGTAAAAGTTATAATTGATATTGTTTCAATAGCTGACTCAATAGATGCTGCAACTGACAGCGTTGGCAGAAGTTATGCGGATGAGAAGTTTTTAAGCGATATGAAGGACGACTTATTGTCTCAAATTTATACAAGATATAACCCTGAGGTAACAAAGGCTATATTTAAAAATCAAGAGCTGTATGATGTTATTGATAATATAATTAGTGAATACAGATATGATATTTACTACTCTTGTTTTTCAGATGATGATTTCTCACAAACAATGGGAGCGCCGACACAAAGAATGTTTGAATAAATGAGATAAATAAACGAATAAAAAAACTATCACGAAGGTGATAGTTTTTTTATTCGTGCGCTCTTGGGACATCGCTTTGCTCACGTGCTCGCTATAAATAGCTCACACCAAAAGCCTAAAAACAGTGTACTACACTGTTTTATTAACGGCTTTTACCCTCTCAGAGATCGAGTCCCTTTTTTAAATACGAAATAAAATAAGAATTGCCATAAATATAGCTTTATATAGCTAAAGCGCTTTACGGGACTCTACCCGCGCACTAAAAAACAGTGTACTACACTGTTTTTTGCTTACTGCATAAAGCCAAAGCCTTAATATCCAAACCCGCCGAAACCTTGAAGATTTCTTTAATATCTTCGTTATACTCAATCGCAATACGAAAAGTATTACTCATTCGTATGCCTTGATATAAAATAAATCTTTGTGGTTTAGGTTGTAAATTTTATAATATAAAACGCCTTCGGATAATAAGGTTTTGGCAGAGCCGTGCTGTTCTCGTCCTAAGCTTACGAAATAAAAAAGCCCACATCCTAAGATGTGAGCTTTTTTATTGGTGCGCTTGAAGGGACTCGAACCCCTGACCCCTTGATTCGTAGTCAAGTACTCTATCCAGCTGAGCTACAAACGCTTATTTAGTGCATTTGTTATTATACCTATAATATAAGTATTTGTCAAGTTTTTTCTAATTTTGGTTTTTTTATAGATTTATGTATAATTTATGCTTTTTGCTCAAAAATACATATATAAAATTAATTTGTATTTGTTAGGAGATTGTTATGAAAGCAACAGGCGTTGTAAGAAGGATAGATGACTTAGGCAGGATTGTAATACCAAAAGAAATAAGGCGCACTATGCGTATGCGAGAAGGTGACCCTTTAGAAATTTTCACCTTAAACAGTGGCGAGATAGTTTTAAAAAAATACTCGATTATGCAAGATTTATCTCAGGTGAGCCAAAAATATGCAGAAGCCTTAGCAAAGGCATGTGGTGTGCAATGTGCTATCTGTGACCAAGATAAAATTATAGCTTGTACAGGGGCGAATAAAAAAGAAATTATTAATACAAATATTACTTCTCAAGTAGAGGAGATGCTTCGCCTTAGGATGCCCTACTATAAGCAGTTTTTGCAAGATAAGGCTATATACCCTTTTATGCGCAGTGAGTATGAGATAATAGCGGCAATGCCCATAATTGCAGGAGGCGATGCAGGGGGCGTTGTGATGCTTTTAGCTGATAATACACACATAGTGAGCGAAGTGCAAAAAAAACTTTTAAACTTAACTACTACTCTATTAATCAACGCTTTAGAAGATTAATCTCCTTTGAAAAAACTTTATAAGTCGTATATGCTTTGCCCTTTAAGATTTCTTTGCTATCTTCCCTACCCCTTTTTTAAATACTTAAAGTATTATTCACTCAGCTATTTTGCTAAAAATAAACCTCTGTGGTTTAGCCAAAAGATTTTATATTGTAATAAATAGGCTTAATAGCAAGAAAAATCTTTGCAATAATGCTTTATGACTTATAAAAAGATTTATGTGTTTTACTCTAAGATTTATAATATAAAAATCACTTAATAAAAATAAAAGTTTTTCAATAATGCCTTAGCCTTATAAAAGCTTTGATGAGGATAGCTTAAATTTGTTGATGTTTTATAAAACGAGTTTAAAATATAAGTTTTGGCTAATAAAAAACTATGGATAAAATTATCCATAGTTTTTATTTTACTAATTTGACTTTAGGCAATATTTATTTTTATATACCCCTGTTAGGGTTACTGCTTTGGCATTATTTTCTACTAATCTAAAACAGCAATTAAAGCCTTTATTTTTATACCCTCGTTTGTAAACATTTCCTCATGCTCTGTTAAAATATTATCTTCCCAAGGATTTTTATGTAAATCATAAGTGATGAATTCTATAGTATATCCAGCTTCTTTAAAGTACTCACAGCTTTCTATAAAAAGCTCATCATCATCTGTTTTAAAATGTATTTTACCACCCTTTTTTAAAAAAGACTTATAGGCTGTTAATTGCCTTGTATGAGTAAGCCTTCTTTTTTTATGTCTTTCTTTTGGCCAAGGGTTGCAAAAGTTTATAAATATTCCACTGACTACATCTTCTTTTGATAAAATTAAGTCTATTCTTTCGATGTCATGGGCAGTAAGTCTTATATTTTCACAGTCTCTTTTTTCGTATATAGCTTCTATTTTTCTTTTTGCATTAGCTAACATCTCGCTTTTTATATCAACAGCTAAAAAATTCATAGTTTTATTCTTAAATGCCTTTTGTGAAATAAAGCCCCCTTTACCACAGCCAAGCTCTATATAAAAATCTTGCTTTTTATTAAAGGCAGTATCCCACTTGCCAAAATAATCAAGAGGATTTTTTATATATATTAAACTTTCATCGAGCTCAGGCCTTGCCCAAGGTTTTCTACGCATTCTCATTGTTTTACCCCATTTTCCTACTTTAAAAAAATATTTGAATATGTTATAATAATACCATATTTGTTATATAATACAATTAAATTTTTAATAAATCAATAGGTGTTTTTATATGAAAGACAAAAGTGCTAAAATTTTTTTACACAGGCAGTTAAAAGGAAGCTATGTTTTTTTGTTTTGGGCTATAGTATTTATGGCCATAGGCTCATTTTTTAGCTTTTTAGGCCCGAGGATAATTGGTATCACAGTTGATAGCATCATCGGTGATGCCCCTTTTGATTTGCCAAATTTTTTACAGCAGTATATAATTGACAATGATTTGAAAACTTATCTAATAAATAATTTATATATTATAGTAGTGTTTTTTGTAATAGTTACAGCGATTAATGCAATTTGTGAATTTGCAAGATTAAATTTAACAAAGCATTTAAGCGAAAACTTATCATTTAATATGAGACAAGCAGTATTTGAACGCTTACAAAATGCCCCCTTTGCCTATCATAAAAATGTGCAAACTGGCGATATTATTCAAAGATGCTCAAGCGATATTGAAACAGTGAGAATGTTTGTTTTAGAAGCTACTGACATAGTAAGGATAATTTTTAGGCTTTTGATGGCATACTGGTTTATGATTAGCATATCAAGTGCACTTGCTTTAGTTTCATTTATCACAGTGCCACTTGTTATGGCGTTTTCAATAGTGTTTTACTCTCTTATCCAAAAGAAGTTTTTAATAGCTGATGAGGCAGAAGGCCAACTACAATCAAAAGTACAAGAAAACTTATCAGCGCCAAGGGTTGTAAGAGCCTTTGGAAAGCAAAAGTTTGAAAGAGATAATTTTGATGAAAAAAATGTAGAGTACTCTAATTTATGGATAAAAGTAGGCGACTTATTAGCTTGGTTTTGGTCAATAGGCGATTTTTTAACGATTGCTCAGGTTGTAACAGTTTTAGTAGCAAGTATTATGTTTGCAGCAAGTGGCGCTGTAAGTACGGGTGATATAATTTCGTTCATGCTTTACAATGGGATGCTTGCGTGGCCTATTCGCTCTTTAGGAAGAATTATAGGTAATATGAGTAAGGCGACTGTTGCCTTAGAAAGAGTTAATGAGTTATACACTGTCGATAGTGAAGATTTTGATAGCGGTGAAAGTTTTGAAATAAAAGGCGATATAGTTTTTGATAAGGTATGCTTTGATTTTGATGGACAAGAAGTTTTCAAAGATTTATCCTTTACTATAAATAAAGGGCAGACTGTTGCCTTATTAGGCGCAGCCGGCAGTGGTAAAAGTACTATTTTAGCCTTGATTGCAAGATTTTATACGCCGACTAAAGGCAGGATTACAATAGACAGTAAAGATATAAACGATATAAATATTTCATCACTTAGAAAACAGATAGGTATAGTTATGCAAGAGCCGTTTTTGTTTAGCAGAACAATAGCTGAAAACATAGCTATAAGCGATAAAATACCAGATATGCAAAAAGTGATAAGGGCAAGCGATATTGCCTGTGTTCACTCATCTATAGAAGGCTTTGAGAAAAAGTATGATACCTTAGTAGGCGAAAAAGGCGTCACTTTATCTGGTGGGCAAAAGCAAAGAGTAGCAATTGCAAGAACTTTATACACAGGTGCAAAAGTGCTTTGCTTTGATGATAGTTTATCAGCAGTAGATGCAATAACTGACAGCAATATAAGACAAAAATTAAAATTTCACACTGAAAATATTACTACATTTATAATTTCTCAAAGAGTAAATACTCTAATGCAATCAGATAAAATCTTAGTGCTTGATGAGGGCAAAATAGTAGAAGAAGGCACTCACTCACAGCTTGTAGAATTAAATGGGATTTACCAAGGGATAGTAAAAATTCAGCAAGAAGTAATAGAGCAAACAAAGCAAGAAAGGGGTAGTTAATATGAGCGATAAACACGAAGAATATACCCTTGCCGAAAGCTTTAAATTTAGCGAATGGAAGAGGCTTTTTAAGTATGTAAAGCCATATAAAAAGCTACTTGTATTTTTAATTATAGCCTCTATTTCTACTGCATTTTTTGACTCTATTTTCCCTTTGATGACGCAGTATGCAATAACAAATTTCATACAGATAAAATCAAGTGATGGGATTGTGGGCTTTGCAGGGTTTTATATATTATTAGCCTTAACTCAAGCATTTTTCTCGATAGTGTTTTGTAAATGCGCAATAACTGTTGAAATGTTAGTTGGCAGGGACATGAAAAAAGACTTATTCAGCCATACACAAACTCTCTCGCTTGACTATTTTAATCAAACTCCAGTAGGCTTTATTTTAGCGAGAATCATGAGTGATACAAATAGTATCGGCTCGCTTTTTTCATGGGGTATATCAGATTTTATTTTCAATGTAGCTTATATCAGCTTTGCCTTATTTAATATGATAAGGCTAAACTTTTCACTTGCGATGTGCGTTATTATAATTATGCCGTTTATGCTAAAAGTAGCTGACATTTTTCAAAGAAAACTATTAGTGCAAAATAGAAAAGTAAGAATTCACAACTCGATAGTTACAGCGGCATATAATGAGCACATAACAGGCGCTGCAACAACAAAAGAGCTTGATATAAAAGACTTTGTAAATGAAGAATTTAGACAAAAAAATAAAAATTTAAAAAACGAACATATAGTATATAAATCAATTGAAGCGATGTTTTTTCCTACAATAATGATTTTTAGCGGAATAATAATCAGCCTTATTTTAGGCTATGGGGCGCAGTTAGTTTTTAATCAAACAATAGATGTTGCAGCCCTTTCAGTATTTGTAAGCTATGCCTTTGTTTTAACAGATCCTATTGAAAGAATAATAAGAGCATTTACAAGGATAACCTCGCTTCAAGCAAATGTTGAAAGAGTGAATAGCTTATTAGACACTCAGCCCTTAGTAAAAGATTCAAAAGAAATCGAAAACATCTATGGCGATGTTTATAAACCAAATAAAGAAGCCTGGGAAGAAATAAAGGGCGATATAGAGTTTTGCGATGTATCCTTTAAGTATCCAGGGAGCGAGACTTATATCTTAAAAGATTTTAATTTAAAAATTCCAGCAGGCACAAGCGTTGCCATAGTAGGCCATACTGGCGCTGGCAAAAGTACTTTAGTAAACTTAGTTTGTCGCTTTTTTGAGCCAACAAAGGGCAAAATACTAATAGATGGCAAAGACTACAAAGAAAGAAGCCTACTTTGGCTTGAGCATAATTTAAGCTATGTATTACAAACCCCTCATTTATTCAGTGGAACAATCGAGGAAAACATAAGGTATTCAAGGCCGACTGCAAGCGATGAAGAAGTAATAGCAGCTGCAAAAAAAGCACAGGCTCACACCTTTATACAAAAATTAAAAGATGGCTATAAGACAGAAGTCGGCGAGGGTGGCGACAAGCTATCAACAGGTCAAAAACAGCTCATTAGTATAGCAAGGGCAATATTAGCAGAGGGTAAAATATTAGTAATGGACGAGGCTACAAGTAGCGTTGACACTTACACAGAACAGCTAATAAACTCAATGAGTTCCTCTTTAATGGAAAACAAAACAACCTTTATTATAGCCCACAGGCTATCAACTGTTAAAAATTCAAATATTATCTTAGTAGTTGAAAATGGCAAAATCATAGAAAGTGGCACTCATCCAGAGCTTTTAAAATTGGGCAAGGTGTATTATGAAATGTATACAGGGCAATGGGAAGAAGAAAAGCAAAATACATTCTTTAAGCAGTTGCATGAAGAGGGTAAATAGCTTTTGTTTAATACAAAATTATAATAAACCGACACTGTTTTAGTGTCGGTTTACTTATTAGCTGAATATAATCATAAAATTTTACAAATAAAAAAATCAAGCTTTCGCCCCGTTAATTAGTGGTGACGGGATGGATTCGCTTTTTTGCGAAAAAGCCACGGTGGTT
>CAYJFZ010000003.1:0-230268 GCA_964369975.1 uncultured Oscillospiraceae bacterium | reverse complement strand
CAAGGCTATCCACAACAAGGCTATCCACAACAAGGATATCCACAGCAAGGCTATCCACAACAAGGATACCCACAGCAAGGTCAACCACAACAAAGCTATCAACAGCAAGGTTATCCACAGCAGGGCTACCCACAGCAAGGTCAACCACAACAAGGATACCCACAACAAGGAGCACAGTTGCAAGATAATACTTGTCCAGCTTGTAAAGCAAGCACAGCGCCTGATGCAAATGGAAATTGCCCGTTCTGTGGCACTAATATGTAAATTATAATAATGAAAGAGGAATTTATATGGATTTTCTAACTATTATAATAATCGTAGGTATACTAATTTTAATAGTAGGTGCAGGAGTTATTATTAAAAGTGTATCTATGTATAAAAAATCAGAAGATGATAAGAAATACGATGAGATGCTAAGTAAACCGCTTGAAAAATTTTCGCAAGAAAGTGCGGATGAATTAGCTAAAAAATACGAAGAGAAAAAAGGAGAGTAACATGAGTATATTTTCAAGAATAGGTGATATTTTATCAGCAAACATTAACGCTTTAATTGATAAGGCAGAAAACCCAGAAAAAATGATAGATGAGTATTTAAGACAGGCTGTAGAAGACTTAAATGAAGTGAAAAAAGAAACAGCTGGGATTATGGCAGATGAAAGCAGAGCAAAGCGTATGTATGAAGAAAATCTAAATGAAAAAGAAAGATTTACTTCCCTTGCAAAAAAAGCATTAACAGCGGGTAACGAAGGTGATGCAAAGGTGTTCATAGCTAAAAAGCAAGAAGTTGAAAAACTATCACAAACTTTAAAATTAGCCTATGAAACAGCACAGCAAAATGCTGATAAAATGCGCACTTTGCACGATAAATTAGTAGATGATATTAACACTTTGCATTCTCGCAGAGATGAATTAAAAGCAAAGATATCATTAGCTAAAACACAAGAAAAAGTAAATGAATTTAATACTTCATCAGTTGACTCTGATACAGCGCTCAGTAATATAGCTCGCTATGAAGAAAAAATTGATAAAATGGTAGATACTGCAAATGCGAAAGCTGAATTAAATGCACCGGTAGTAGATACAGCTGAGCAACTAAGCGAAAAGTATGAAAAAGAAACAAAAGATGTAAACGATGAATTAGAAGCGATGAAAAAATCTTTAGGCTTAGATAAACAATAAATTAGTATTTTGCTTATTACTTTACCCTATTAATTTTAATAAATTAATAGGGTAGGAGTAAAAATATTAAAGGAGGTAAAATGAGCGATTTAAGAAAATTAACCTTATTGCACTCCAACGATTTACACGGCGATTTTTTTGCAGAAAAAATTGATGATAAATTAGTAGGCGGAGTTTCGATGCTTTCAGGCTATATTAATAAAGTAAGAAATGATGAAAAGAATGTAATATATGCAATAGCCGGCGATATGTTCCGTGGTTCTGTTATCGACTCTGAATTTAAAGGTATTTCAACTATTGAAATTATGAATTTAATTGCCCCTGATGTAGTGGCGATAGGTAATCACGAAGTAGATTATGGTATACCACATTTATTGTTTACAGAAAAATGCGCAAAATTTCCTATAATTAATGCTAATTTATTCATAACTACTAATATGGTGCGTTTGTTTCGTGACCATTACATAATCGAAAAAGATGGCATGAAAATATTGTTTATTGCAATAATCACAGAGGAAGTATTAAATCAAACTAAGGCAGATAAGATAGTTTCAACCTTTGTTGATGTAGGAGAAGCAGCACAAGAAATCGGCAAAATATGTGATGTTTATAATACTATCGATGTGGATTTTACTGTTTTATTAACTCATATAGGCTTTGAGCAAGACAAGATTTTAGCTACAAAATTAAAACCAGAATGGGGTGTTGATGTCATTATTGGTGGACATTCTCATACTATTCTAAGTGAGCCTTGCAAAGTAAATGATATACTAATAGTGCAAGCAGGTGTAGGGACAAATCAAATAGGAAGATTTGATTTAGTTATTGATAAGGATACAAATAGTATTGATAGCTACACATGGCAAACAATTCAAATTTGTCAAGAAACTTGCCCGAGAGATTTGCCACTTGAGGATATTATTAAAAATTATCAAAATGTTGTAGATAAAAAATATGGCAGAATTTTATCAAGACTGCCCAGTGCTGTTACACATCCAAGCAGGATACAAGAAACAAGTATGGGCAACTTATTCTGCGATACATTAAAAGATGCCTTTGGAGTTGATATAGTATTAATTGGCTCAGGTAGTTTAAGAACTGAAAGTTTAGGTCCTATTATAAGATTGCAAGATCTACTTGAAACTTTTCCTTATGATGATGCAGTTTATTTAATTCCTTTTACAGGAAAGCAATTAAAAAACATCTTTACTTTTATACTTAGAGAAGAAGCGTATCAAGGAGAAACTGAGTTTTATCAATTCTCTTATGGTTTTAGGATAGTTTATGATAGGCAATTACAAAAGATGGTAGAAATTTCTTTAAATGATGAAGATTTAGAAAATGAAAAAATTTATGGAGTCGCCTTGCAAGGGTTTCACTATATTAATATAAAAGAATTTTTTAACTTAAGTGATAGTGAAGTTGAAAAAATTAAAAAGCCGAAAATATTAGCTGCTTCTTGCTTAAATGTTTTAGAAGTAGGTATATCAAGTGGTAACAGACATTATAAGGTGGATAATAGGCTAACTATTCTACCGAAAAATTAAAGGAGATTAATATGAGTTTTTTTGATAAACTAAAGAAAAAAGCAGAACAAACAGCACAAGGGCTTATGGAGGATGTGCAAGATAAAGTTTTATCTAATTCTAAAGAAGAAACAATTGATATTGCGGATATTCCTACTACTTTAGAGGACTTTAAAAATATGAACACTACAAACTTTAAAGATGCAAATAGTATAGCGGCATTAACAGTTGTAGCGCTTTGTGTTTACCTTGTAAGCAGTAATTTAAGTATAGAGATGTTAAATTATCTTAAAGGACCAAGACCTTTATCAGCTTATGAAATTCAATTTTTAAGGGATAGATTTCGAGATAGTGACTATCTTGCACTTTCATTTTTTGAAGGGGCAACACCTGAAAATAATTACGAGCCGAGCATGCCTTTAAAAATAAAAGTATACACAACTCCTCATAGTGAAGACTTAATAAAAGAAGGGTATATACAATTATTTTTACAGTCAGGTGGCGCTGATAGTAAGCGAGGGGTAAAGCTTCGCCAAAAAGAATCTACAGGCGAGTGGTTTTTATGGGAGTACTTCTTATTGCCTGACATAAGAAAACCAGATGAAAAAGACCCTTGGGCATAAAATATATAGCTTAAAGACTATGTTTAATACATAGTCTTTATATTTTGCTTATTAAAATATGAGATTTATTTTTATTATTTTTATTCGCTTAAATGGTGTAAAAATTTTTATCAGTAATCGTATTTTATATAAGCTTAAGTGGAGGCGATAATTGTAAATAATTGTTGCATAGATACAATAAAATATGTTAATATAATTATAAATAAGGAGGTGTAGTATGGGCAAATACAAAATATATTTTATAACAATTTTTTTAGTAGTAATGTCCATGTTCGCCTTTTACAATTCTAAAAAAGAAAATAGTAATTATTTAATCCAAAGCTCAGAAAGCGGGTATATAAAAGCTTTAGAAACTTCTAATCCTGATTTGGATTTAACAAAAAGTGAATATGATTTTGCTACAAGAAGTTTTGAAAATGGTGTTAATGTTTTAGTATATGAAGAAATAGCAATACCTTTACTAAAAATGAAAGATGACTATAAATTTTATGAGCATTTCACTCAAACAGTTATAATCGCTGTTGATCGCTCACAAACAAATGAAGAAATTAATTCTTTTAGCGATTTGTTAACAACTGATTTAGAGATAAATTTTGATTTTGATAAACTCGTAGCACAAAATATGTGGGAGTATCCGAAAACGCATCAAATCACTTTAGCTATGGCAAACGCTTTATATGGTGAATTTGATACACAAAAATTAGCCTTAGATTTAAAAATGATAAACGAGGAAGCAAGATTTTATACTCAAAATTTAGATTTGCCTATTATTGTTACCTTTGATAGCGTAGCAGTTCAGTTAAATAAAAGTGGAAGAAATCTTGAAATAATCATCCCAGATGATGGGACTTTAATGTTTGATTATGGCGCTTTTGTATATAGGGATAGTATTAGTTTTAGCGAGAATTTAAACGATGAATTAATAAATAATGGGTATAGATTAATAGATGGAAGTGCCGATAGCCTATATTATCCAAGTGAAAGCGAGTATGAAAATGCTCAGTATGTTGATGATATTAATTCTTTTAATTACGCAACTTCACAAATAGGAAAAGATGTAAGAAGAATAGGTTTTGAAACACGGTTATATGGCTTTACAAATACTATTGAAACCACAGGATTTTATCTTTTTTTAGTAGTATTTTTAATTGGCTACATATTGAGTATCAAAAGGCGAATAACTGATGAAAAAATAAGAGGGGCTATTGTTATAGGCCTATTATTGCTATTATATTTTTCTACAGCAAGCGTTTTAAAATCACTAAACAGTACCTCAGATTTTATTGAAAGTTTGTTGTGGTATTCATATTATATCCCAATTTTATTAGCTCCTGCCATTTTAGTGTATATTTCAATAAACACAGGTAGAATTTCTCCGATAAAATTTACAAACACTATTTATAAGATATATTTAAGCATAACCGTGATTTTATTGCTATTTGTTTTTACAAACAATTTTCACGAGCTTGTTTTTATAGTACACGATCACACTACAACGAACTTTGATTATAATACAGGCTATTTTATAGTTTTTAGTTGGGTGGCGGCGAGTTTATTTTTTGCCCTTGTATTATTAACTACAAAAACAATACTTTCGCCTAAAAAATCAAAACTTCTGTTTCCTTTTTCAGCGAGCGTATTGATTTTTACTTATGCAGTTTTAAGAATAAATGGAGTTGTGTTCATAAGGGAGTTTGATATAGGCTTTGCTGTTACTATTTTAGTTATTATTTATGTAGAGTCATTAATGATGAGTAGACTCATACCAAATAATATAGGCTATAAAAAACTATTCCTAAACTCTAATTTAGCTATGCAAATTAAAGATAATGCTAATAATTTAGTCTATACTTCTTTTGTTACAAAGAATATTGATGATAACTTTATTAAAAGAACAACGCCGATAGATGGCGGATATTTTTCATATTATGAAGACTATACTTCGCTAAACAATGCAAGGCAAAATTTAGGTGAAGTTAATGATATAATAAGGCAAAATAATGAATTTTTATTAAATAATAGCAAGGTAAGGGCAAACCTTGCAACGCTTACAGCTCAAAGGGCTGCCTATGATAGTATTGATAGTATCCTAAATTCAGGAGCTGAAAAAATACAAAACTTAGCTCGAAAATTAAAAACAAACAAAAATAAAAAGAAAATCATGGGTACAATAGGCCTTTATGCCTGTTTGATGAAAAGAGAATGTATGCTTAGGATAAATGTTTTGTATAAACAATGGCAAAACATCATCACTTTAGAAAATGCTCTTTTAGAAGTATGTAGTTTTAGCGAAGATATAAATTTGAATATAACTATTGGCAATAGTTATCAAGGAGATGTATTATCAAAAGATATATTATCAATTTATCATTTATTTTCTATAGCTATTGAAAATGCGATAGCAATTAAAAGCAAAAACTTATTAATGCAAATTTACACTCAAGATGAAAATATTGTTTTTTCAATTATTTCAGATAAGGTATTATTTTCAAATGAAGAAATCGATGAGTTTTGCAAAAATGAATTTAGAGACAATTTAACAGTGAAAAGTTGGGAAGAAACTCAAGTTTATCTCTTTACTTTCCATAAAGGGGAGGAGATAGAAGATGTTTGAAATGTTTTATTATAGTTATACAATTTTATTAGCACTATTTTCTTTATTTATCGGATTGTTCTTTTTTCAAAGTTACTATACCTGTATATTGTTTTTAAATTATAGATTAAGAAAAATTAGAGTATTAATAACAGAGTTTATTATACTTGTGTATATCGGTCTGTTAGCTTTATTAATTGTTAGCGTTATTATTAGTAGAAGGTATGCTTACTTTGATATATCCTTTGTAAGCTCAGCTATTTTAGTAGTAGCTATTTTTGCTATTTTACAGATAGTAATATCAAAAATAGTAAAGCAAAAAGAGTATTATTTTGCTGTTTTAGTAATAATATTATCCTCGCCATTAATGATATGTCCTTTTTATGGAAGCTATTTTTTATACTTAACTATAGCTATTTTAATATTTGCGTATCGTTTAGTTTATTTATTAAAAGAAGAGAAAAAAAGGCAGAAAAATGAATTGACAGAGTTTTCTATTAAAGATGGGCTTGATACCTTACCTGCTGGTGTTTTATACTATGATAAAGAGGGGTATATTTATTTAATCAATTCTAAGATGAAAGAGTTGATATTTAAGTTTTTAAATAAAGAATTAAAAAATGGTATAGGCTTATTAAGAAGCCTTGAAAAATGCAGTATGCAAGGAGTGCAAGCACAATTAATAGATGAAGATATTTTAATTCGCACACCGAATGAAGCTTGGAGATTTTCAAAGCAAGAATTTATCAGCAATAACAATACTTATATAGAAGTTACAGCCATTGATGCAACTGAAAGCATAGGGGCTTTAGATACCTTAGAAGAAGAAAGAGAAAAACTCCAAAAACAAAACGAAGAGATAAGTGTATTATCAAAAAACATAGAAGAAATTCAAAAGGAAAAAGAGTTTATTCGTATTCGCTCACAAGTGCACGATGTATTTAGCCAAAGGCTTACAGCAATACAAAGACTTAGTAAAACAGATGAGCTTGGCGATTACTATACAAGTTTACTATCTTTATCAAAAGATGCGATGAATTCAATTAAAAGAAAGCAAGGTGGGGACCCTAAAGAGCTTTTTGGAGAAATTTATCATTATTATAGAAGGATAGGCTTATCCATTGAATTATTAGATGATATGCCACAGGAAGATGAAATAGCTTTTTTATTTATCGCTGTATTGCGAGAGGCTTGCACGAATGCTATTCGCCACGCAAAAGCTACAAAATTATTTATTAAAATTAATAAAACTGATGCAAATTATTTAATTGAAATAACTAACAACGGACAAAACCCTAAAAAAGGATTAATTGAGGGCGGAGGTTTATTTGGAATAAGAAACCGCATTGAAAATTACGGGGGTAGCTTAAAAGTTGAGGTGATACCTGAATTTTGCTTAGTTATTACAATTAATAGAAAGGAAGAAAATGATAAGAGTATTTATAGTTGATGATCATAAATCAGTAGTAGATTCCTTTAGTAATGTTATTAAAAATGAAGAAGATATGGTTTTAGTGGGAAGTGCAAGTGGTGTAAAAGAAGCCTTAGAATTATGCAAAGAATTAAAACCGGATGTAGTACTAACAGACATTTCAATGGAAAATAGTGATAGCGGAATTATCCTAACTAAAACCTTAAAAGAATCTTTTAGTGATATAAAAGTAATAGTGATGTCTGGCTTTGATGAGATTTCGTATATACCCAAAGCTAAAAATGTAAAAGCTGATGCCTTTGTATCAAAGTCTAATGCAATGGATTTTTTCTTAAAAATGATAAGGGCAGTTATAAATAACGAAGGCAGTTTTCCTGAAAACATTAAAATTCCAACAGCAGTAGGTGAATCACCGTTTACAGATAGAGAACTTGAAATATTAAGACTGATTTGCCACTCCTACTCAAGAAAAGAAATAGCAAATAAGCTTAAAGTAGCAGAAGGGACAATTAAAAGACATATTGAAAATATGCTTTTAAAATCAAATTGCAAAAGTACGATGGAGCTTGCTGTTTATGTAGTAGGCAATGGCTGGATATCAGCAAAATAAAATAAACCTAAATAAAAAGGAGAAAGCGATGTATATATATAAAGACTTAGACGAGTTAATAATGAAACTACACCAGCTATTAAAAGAAGATTGTTATCTTTTTAGAGGAGTATCAAAGCAAGAGCATAGGATACCACTTATAATAAGGGCTAACTTGCAAAACAAAGAAATGGAAATGCTAAAACACTTAGAAAAAAATGCAGCTTACCATATTGAAGCGACTGACTTTTTTGGCTTTGTAGCACAGGCACAGCACTATGGCTTGCCAACAAGACTATTAGATTTTTCTCATAATCCATTTGTTGCCCTTTATTTTTCTATCTTTAAGCCGATGGAAGAAGGAAGGCAATATAGTATACTTTATAGTAAATACGAAAAAGATCAAATAGTTGAAAAACTGCCTATGCCAGTTGTTTCATCTTTATATGATATGTCAGCGAGCACCTTAGCTGAAAAATTCGAGAATTCAATTAATGCTATCGAAGATGTTTATAAAAATTCATCTCATAAGTATGATAAAGAAAAATTCAAAAAAGTTATTGATGAAAGAAAAATCTTATTTGTAGACTCTACTCATTCAAATTTAAGACTGATTATGCAACAAGGAGTATTTATGCTGCCTTACACATTAGACCAAAAAGAACATTTAGAAATATTAAAAAACAACACAGAAGAAATACGAATAGACAGTAGCATAAGAAAACAACTCTTAGAGCATTTGCATGGTATGGGAGTGAACGCTTATAAAGTTATGCCTGATTTAGCGAGCATCTGTGGATATATATCAAAACTTTATATCGAAGGTGCAGAAGAAGAATTATATGATTAAATAAAATAAAAATAGCTGTAGTGGCTATTTTTATTTTATAAAATATATTCCGCGGAATATATTTCCTTGACAATTACTTTTCATGTGCTATACTAAAAGTAGTAACAGAAGGGAGCTTACTTATGTCAAAAATAAATATACTATGGGTTAATGATAACCCACAAGTTGCAGAAAAAATGGTTTTTATGTATGCAACAAACTCAAAAAAGGCTGTTTGGTGGGATGAAGTTGAAATAATAGTTTGGGGTCCTACTGCAAAACTAATTGCTGAAAATGAAATGGTACAAGGTTTAATAAAAACTGCACAAGACGAAGGTGTTAGTATTTTAGCTTGTAAGTCTTGCGCTGACTCTTTTGGTGTTAGCGATAAGCTGTTAAGTCTTGGTATAGAAGTAAAATACATGGGAGTACCTTTAACAGATTTAATAAAAGCAGATGAAAAATTAATTACAGTGTAGGTGATATTATGGCAAAAAAAGAAGTTATTATAAATTCTAATTTTGATTATAAAACAAAGGTGTATGCTTTGATTCTCTGCATTTCAAGGGATATGGAATCAAATACAAATCAAATTTTAAGAGAGTTTGATTTGTCTGTTTTACAACTTGATATTTTACATGAGTTACATTTAGTAGAAGATGGCTTAACAGTAAGCCAAATAAAAGACAAGATGATTTCGGATAGCCCAAATGTTTCAAGATCATTAAATAAGTTAATGGATAACGGATTAGTAAAAAAACAAAGGAATTTAAAAGATCAAAGAGTTGTTAAAGTAATGATAACCCAAAAGGGAAAAGATGCACACAGAAATGCAGATGAAAAAAGATTATTACAAAGAGCAAATGATAACTTAACAACACAAGAATATGAGGAATTATATAATTTACTCATAAAACTTTAAGGAGAAAAAATGAAAGTATTAGCAATAAGTGCGAGCGCAAGAAAAAATAGAATGGTACATAATGGTATAAAAGAGCTATTAAAAGATATTAAAAGTGAATGTGAGATTATTTCTCTATCACAAAAAAGGATAAACGGCTGTATAGGCTGTACTGCCTGTGCTAAAGATAATCAATGTAAGGTAAAAGATGACTGGAATGAGATAGGCGAGAAAATGAAAGAAGCAGATGTTATAATTTTTGGAGCTCCTAATTATTATGGAATGATAAACGCATTAGGTCATGCTACTTTAGAAAGAACATTTTGCTTTAGACACAGAGATGAATTTTTACTAAAAGATAAATTAGGTGTGGCCTTAGCTACTTGTACAAATCAAACTGATGAAAACCCTGTTATAAACTATATAGAAAAAATGTTTGCCTCAGCGAAAATGAAAACAATAGCAAATGTTAAAGTAAATCAATATAATCAGTGTTATACCTGCGGGTTTGGTAAAGACTGTTTATCTGGCTCAGTTGTGGGAAGACATGGGGTATTAGATGAAATTTTACCATGTCATCTGCCTTTAGAGTTACAAGAGCAAGAAGAAACTCTAAAAGAAATAAAAGCTGCAAGAGATATATTAATAAGCCACGGCGTAGAATTTAATTAAGGAGTTAGAATGAAAAAATTATTTGATACATTTAAGATAAGAAATTTAGAAATAAAAAATCGTATCTGCGTGCCTCCTATGGTCTGTTTTAATTA
The DNA here is from genome assembly GCA_964369975.1 of uncultured Oscillospiraceae bacterium. Classification (GTDB taxonomy): domain Bacteria; phylum Bacillota; class Clostridia; order Oscillospirales; family Ruminococcaceae; genus RGIG3102. Next base: position 219,829 of record CAYJFZ010000003.1, on the reverse strand, counting down.
TTCAGATAAATCAAGTTTTGTAACTGATGAAAATATACAGCATTATAAAAATTATTCTCAAGGTGGTTTTGGGCTTGTTATCGTTGAAGCAAATGTCATTGATGAAAACGGAGTATTAGCGCCTGAACAACTGGGTATTTTTAGTGATGAACATATAGTAAATCATAAAAAAATAACAGAAAATTTTATAAATAATAATACTCCTGTTATCTTGCAAATACACCATGCTGGTGTTATGTCATCTTTAAAAGAAACAGTATCTTCTTATGAATATACTCTAAGAGATAAAACAGCAAGAGAGTTATCAATTGATGAAGTAAAAAAAATAGAAACTAACTTTATTAATAGCGCTATAAGAGCTGAAAAGGCAGGCTATAAGGGTGTTGAATTGCACGCAGCACATAATTACTTACTAACACAGTTTTTAAATAGTAGAGTTAATAAAAGAAGTGATGAATATGGCAAAGATAGATTATTAATTATAAAGAATATTTATAAAGGGATAAGAGAAAATGTAAATAGTGACTTTATAGTAGGTATAAGACTTGGTGCATTTGAGCCGACATTAAATGACGGAATTAATCATGCAAAACTTTTAGAAAAAATTGGTTTTGATTATTTGAATATTTCTTCTGGATTTTCTTTTGAAGCTGATAGTGAAAAACCTATTGATTTTCCCTTTAGCGATGTAATTTATGGAGCAAGCGAAATCAAAAAGCAAGTTAATATACCTGTTTTTTGTGTGAATGGTATAAACTCACACAAAACAGCAAAAGAAGTTTTAGAGCAATGCAATGTAGACATGGTATGCATTGGTAAGGCGAGTTTAGTAAATCAAAACTGGGCAAACGATGTTAAAGAAGAAAAGGCTGAGGGTAGATGTTTATACTGTCCAAAATGCTATTTTAGAAAACAATCAACTTCTTGTGCAGGTAGACTATTACATCAAAAAAATAGTGTTTAAAAAATATAAAAACAAAAAAGACGAAGAATTCTTCGTCTTTTTTTATTAATTTATTATTCTTGCACTTTTTCTTTTTTATTAGTCTTATCAACGATAACGCTTATGAAAATGCTTAGTTGCAATAAGAATATCATTGGAACAGCTAATAGAACTTGAGATATTACATCTGGAGGAGTAATAACTGCTGCTATTATAAATATAAGAACTACTAAATGGCCACGATATTTTTTTAATACTGCAGGTTTTAATACATTTAGCTTTGTAAGTAAAAATACTAAAACAGGCATTTCAAAAACTACGCCAAAGCACAAAAGCATAGTGTTTATAAAGCTTGCATATGATTGCACAGATATCATAGATGATACTTCACTTATTTCTATGCGTGTAAAAAATTCAAGCGTTATAGGTAGCACTACATTATAGCAAAAGAATACACCGAAAATAAAACAGAAAAATCCAAAAAATAAAGATATAACTATATAAATTTTCTCTTTGGGGTATAAGCCTTTTTCTATAAAAGCCCAAAATTGATAAATCGTTATAGGTGAACAGACAACTAAAGAAGCCAAAAATGCTATTTGAATGTAAGATAATAACAACTCAGAAGGGGATATGTAGACAAGCTCCATTCCTGGGTTAACATCTAATAAGTACTGCATAACAATATCGGCATAGTTAAATAATAGCATTGTCATTACAACATTTACTACTAAAACTATCCATAACCGTTTTCTTAATTCACCTAAGTGGGAAAAAAACGAGTTGTCATCAGTTTCTTCATTCTTTTTCTTTAAAAAAGTTGACATAATTATTTAGTTTCGTCTTCTTCGACTATTTCCTTAATTTCTTGAACTGGCTCTTTTACGATTTCATCAAGCTTTTCGCTTACTTCTTTTGAGCCTTTTTTAAATTCATTTAATGCTTGGCCTAAACTTTTAGCTAAAGCTGGAAGTTTTGATGGACCAAATATTAAAAGAACGATAGCTAAAGTTAATAATAACTCCGGCATTCCTATTCTACCAAACATAAGTTTTCTCCTTGATTGCGAGGTTTAATTATTTTATTTTTGAAAGTGCATCTGCAACAGCAGCCATGATACCATTACTACTTACAGTAGCATCAGCTATAGCATCAACAGAAGTTGATTGAGCTTTTATTATAGCATCTGGAATAGCAGCATAAGCAGGATCTGAGATACCAGGAGTATCAGCGTGCTCTAAAACATCTATTTTAGCGATTTTATCGCCATCCATAGTTACTTTAACTTTTACGATACCACCTTCGTAGCCTACACCTTCGCCTAAGTATTCGTTTTCAGCTAAAACGATTTCAGTTGGTTCTGGAGTAGCAACTGGTTGTGCATAGCCGTAGTGAATATTTAATAATTCAACAGCTTTTCTTGCAACATCAGCACTGATAGCGCCACAACGCTCTCTTCTAATTGGGTCATCTTGCTCAACGCCAGCAGTTTTCTTAAATAAAGTTACTGATTCATGACAGTTAACTGAATTTGAAACAGTTTGAACATCGCTTAAACCTTCTGGTCTGTATAATGGTAGAGGAGTAGTTGAGTACCAAGCGAATAATTCTGCATTTATTTTATTAGCATCTTCTGTTGAGCAACACATTGAAATTGTGTTTACAGCGCCAGCTAAAGCGCCACAGATAGTGCCTATAGCATAACCTTCTTTACCTGTTTTATACATATCAACAGGGATAGCTGTGTAAGGAAAACCTACAGTTTCTTGTAATTGTCCTAACATTGCTTTTGCAACGCCATAACAACATCCAGCTTCATAATAGCCTTCATAAGCGATAGGCTCAGCTGCAAGAGCGTCAAGCTCTGTGTATTGGTATGGATGAGCTGGGATTTCTGATTCTTGTGTTGCTTGTGTTGTAGTACATCCGCTAAGCATTGTAGCAGAACCTAAAATTGCAGTTCCACCTAATAAGATTGATGATTTTTTTAAAAAATCACGGCGTGAAGTGTTCATTGACATAATTTTCTCCTTTTAATTAATAATATAGTACAATGTTTTTGCTTATTATGTTAAATACATATTCATCTAATTATTACATAAAAATAGGAGAATGTCAATTAATTATCAATCTTTTAAAGTAGGTAATATTAGAAAAATTAAGCAAATATTTATGAATAATGACAAATGATTAACGAATATTAATAAGTGAATATTTTTTTAATTGTACTTACTTTGAAAATAAAGTATATAAACACAAAATTAAAAAAAGTATCATCAAAATGATGATACTTTTTATACTTAATTTTAAGCTAAAGGTATAGGGAAATAATACATAGTTGTATCTTCTCTTACAAAGGCTATATCTAATGTTTTATAATTATCAGCAAAGCTAAGACCGGCAATAGCATGGCCAGGAGTTAAGTTATACTCGCCAATTTCATTAAAACCATAGTCATAAACCTTGCCATCAAGAATAAATAAGCAGGTGTCTATATCATCACTATGCCAAATAGCATCGTGTGCATAAAAATGACCTTGATAAGATTTTTTATCTTTATTAAACACATGATAAAATTTATTTCCGTTAATAGAGTAGCCCATTAATACTATATCATCGCCTACATCATAGGCTTGTGAAATTTGGGCAACTTTTACGCTTGGCTCATCTAAAGGATAATCAACTCCACCATATGTTAACACATCTTCATTAAAAGTAAAAGAAGTATCTTCTTTTATTGCAGGAGTGCCCTCAGGATCGCCTATATGTGAGTAATCATAATTATAAGGGTTTCCAGTGTAAGGCTGTGTGAAATCAAAATTTAAAGAAGGATTAAAATCATTAAGTTTTAATACTTCGCCACCGTTCATTGTGAAATATAGATAATCAATCTCAAAGTTATCTTTTAAACTCATCCATAGAGTATCAAGCATAAACCAGCGCATAGCTTCTGATGAATTTATTTCACTAAAATCTGGTTTTAATGCTGAATAGCCGGTGTTTGTAATTAAGGTTGCATCATCTGCCCAGTCAACGAATACAGAAGTTGAATTTTTAACAGTTACACTGTTGATAGAAAAGTTTAAACCTGTGTGATTTGTTAATTCTTGAACAATAATCTCAGCAGTTAAAGGAGCTGCGTAGTGAATTCTTGCTTCTGAGTATTTTGGCTCATCAAGGCGCATACTTGAAAAATCAAAATAAATATTTGAATATGTATCAGGCTCTTTTGTTTGTGCTGGTGCTGTAGTTTCTTCTACTTTGCTTGTAGATGAAGAGTCTTCACTGCCAGCAGGCTTTAATGTTTCTGATGGCCAAGCATCAGGGGTAGGTGGGGTTTTATCACCTTCAGTTTGGGTGCCGTTAGTTGTTTGAGAAGTTGTTTGTTCTTCGCCTTCAACAGGTTCTTGGTTAGGATTAGTGGTATCAACGCAGGCTGTAAAAGCAAATAATAAACAAACACTCAAAAATAAAACAAGTAATTTTTTCATCTTTTTATCCTCCAATAAATTATATAGCAAATAAGACCATAATTGTAAGCACTAAATAGCAAAGTGTGGCAAAAGAAAATAAGGCTAATAGAAATAAAATAACATTATAAATACCGCCTTGGCATAGCTTTTGCTTATCCTGTGATATTTTATACATAGTAAAAATGCTTATTAACAATAATAAAGTAGCTACTAAAACATTCATTTGTTATCTCCAGTATGTAATTTTAAGATGTCAATAAATCAAAACATTCATTATCTTGATTATATCATTTTTTATTTATAATAACAAATATTTTAAGTAAAAACTATCTTTAAATTACAAATTTTATTAGGGTGAAAATAAGTTTTACGCAGTAAAGTGCGTGTTCTATAAAAAGTTACAAAAAAGTGTATTGCTTGACAGCTATTTTTACTGGTGCTAAAATGGTAGTTAGCCAAAACTAAAATAAACTAAAGAGAGAAAATAATGATAAATAAAAGATTAATAAAAATGGTACCTGATGCCATATCATATGTATATAAAAATGTTATATGCCAAGTGTTATCACTTAGCTTTAATATTGTGATGATGTTTACAATTAGCTTTTTGTTATCTTCATTAATAAATGGAGAAATAATAGAAAATTTACTTGGCTTAATAGGTGTTATTTTAATATGTATAATAGCAAGAGTTACACTTAGTTTTTTAGCTTCAATGCAAAATTATAAGGCTTCAAAATCAGTGAAAACGATACTTAGAAGTAAAATTTATGATAAAGTAATTAAAATAGGCGCAAAGTATAATAAAAAGCTTACAACAGCTGAGTTATTGCAAGTTTCAGTCGAGGGAGTAGAGCAATTAGAAACATATTTTGGTAGTTATTTATCGCAGTTTTTTTATTCGATGATAGCGCCTGTAATTCTTTTTTGCCTAATTTCATTAATCAATTTTAAAATAGCGTTAATTTTATTTATTTGCGTGCCCTTAATACCTATTTCGATAATGCTAATTCAAAAATTTGCAAAAAAATTACTTAGTAAATACTGGGGAGAATACACAGGGCTTGCAGATAATTTTTTAGAAAATTTACAAGGCTTAAATACTTTGAAAATATATTCATCAGATGATTTTAAACACAAACAGATGAACAAGCAAGCTGAAAGATTTAGAATAATTACTATGAAAGTATTATCTATGCAATTGAATTCGATAATTGTCATGGATATAGTAGCCTATGGTGGGGCAGCACTTGGAATAATTTTATCGCTTTTAGAATTTTCAAATGGCGATATTAGTTTGTTTCAAGCTTTAGCTATAATGCTACTATCTGCTGATTTCTTTTTGCCTTTGCGCTTATTAGGTAGCTTTTTTCATATAGCTATGAATGGCATAGCCGCAAGTAAAAAGATTTTTGATTTACTTGACTTAGAAGTAATAGAAGATAATGATTTAATAATAGATGATACTACTATAAGTATAAAAAATCTAAATTTTAGTTATGATGATAAAAAAGTATTAAAAAATATTAATATGTCTATTGAAAAAAATAGCTTTGTTAGTATAGTAGGAAAAAGTGGCTGTGGAAAATCTACCATAGCTGGGATTTTAACAATGCAAAATGAAGATTATGAGGGCAGTGTTAAAATTGGAAATAATGAATTATCAAAAATAAATAAAACAAATTTAAGAGAGAATATAACTATAGTTTCAGCAAATAGCTATATTTTTAAAGGCAGTGTAAGAGAAAATTTATTAATGGCAGATATTCATGCTACTGATGAAAAACTGTGGCAGGTATTAAAAAGTGTTAACTTATCACAGTTTTTAAAATCAATGGATGGCTTAGATACTCTTTTGTTAGAAAAAGGCAGTAATTTCTCAGGTGGTCAATGCCAGAGATTAGCCTTAGCAAGAGCTTTACTTACAAACAGCGATATCTTCATTTTTGATGAGGCAACAAGTAATATAGACGCTGAAAGTGAAGATGATATAATGAATGTTATAAAATCTCTTACAAAAACTAAAACAGTGATTTTAATATCACACAGACTATTAAATGTAATTAATTCAGAAAAAATATATGTTTTAAAAGAAGGTGAAATTGCCGAACAAGGTAGCCACACACAACTTTTAAAAAATAAAAGCTATTACAATGAATTGTGGACAACTCAGCAAAACTTAGAAAATTTAAGTGAGGTGATATAATGAAAAATCGTTCAAATTTTTTAGTTATGAAAAGATTGATTGTCCTTGTAAAACCACTTGCAAAAGTTATGGCAATAGCTATAATTACAGGCTGTCTTGGCTTTTTTTGTGCAAGTTTTTTAACTGTGTTTGGTGGGATTGCCCTTATTGATATTACTCAAAATAAAGATACGCTAACAATGTTTATAATAATAATTGCAGTTATTGCTATTATGCGAGGGATACTTCATTATATAGAGCAGTATTGTAATCACTATATCGCTTTTAAATTGCTTGCTATAATTCGAGATAATGTATTCACTTCACTAAGAAAATTAGCCCCAGCAAAATTAGACGGAAAAGATAAAGGCAATCTTGTATCTATAATCACTTCAGACATAGAGCTTTTAGAAGTATTTTATGCGCATACAGTTTCGCCAATTTGTATAGCTTTAATAACAAGTAGCGTAATGGTAGGCTTTGTTATGAGTTTTCATATTGGTTTAGGCATTATATTACTTTTAGCGCATTTAACAGTAGGAGTAATAATACCTATGACGCTATCAAGAAAATCTAAAAAAAGCGGAGAAATGCAAAGAAAAAAAGCAGGGGAATTAAACACATATTTTTTAGATAGTCTAAGAGGGTTAAAAGAAGTATTGCAGTTTAATTACATTAAAAAAAGAAAAGAAAATATCAATACCCTTTCATTAGAAATGGAAGAATCTAATAAAGAAATAAAAGAAAATATAGCTAAAACAATAGCTTTTACAAATCTTAGTATCTTATCTTTTTGTCTTATAATGCTTTTTAGTGCCATTACATTATACAACAATAATGTAATCGATATATACTCAGCTGTTATACCAGTTATCACTATTTTCTCATCCTTTGGTGCAGTTACGGCCATAGCAAATTTAGGAACAGGCCTAACTCAAACTATTGCAAGTGGCAATAGGGTACTCGATATTTTAGATGAAGAGCCCATTGTTAAAGAAATAATAAACGCAAAAGACATAACTTTTACAGGAGTAAATTTTGAAAATGTTGATTTTTCATATACTGATGAAGTGATACTAAAAGACTTTTCATTAGATATAGAAAAAAATAAGATTTTAGGTATAAATGGCAAATCCGGAAGTGGTAAGTCTACTATATTAAAATTGATAATGAGATTCTGGCAAATTCAAAAAGGAAAGCTATTAATATCTAAAGAAGATATAGAAAATATCAACACAAAAAGCCTTAGAAGTATACAAAGTTATGTAACTCAAGAAACGCATATTTTCCACGATACAATAGAAAATAATATTAAAATAGCAAAACTTAACGCGAGTAAAGAAGAAGTGATTAATGCTTGTAAAAAGGCCTCAATTCATGATTTTATAATGAGTTTAAAAGATGGATATGATACCAAAGTAGGAGAACTTGGAGATACAATTTCGGGTGGGGAGAAGCAAAGAATAGGTATTGCAAGAGCATTTTTGCATAATGCTGATTTGATTTTATTAGATGAGCCTACAAGTAACTTAGATAGCTTAAATGAAGCAGTAATCCTACAATCCCTTAAAAATATTCAAGATAAAACTATTGTTATAGTCTCTCACAGAAAATCAACTATGCGAATAGCAGATGAAGTGTTAAATATGAAGACTATAAGAGAGAGTTAAAAGACTTAATTTATATTGGATTTTATTAAAATGAATAGAAGTAAAAAGCGGATAGCTTTAATTTTACTCAAGCTATCAAATTGTAATGTATTAATTTTAAAAACACCACATTTTGCTTAACTCATATTAATGTAAAAAAGTAATTACAAAATATGCTTTAATATCTTTATTTTAAAACTTATACTCAAATAAAAAAGTACTATCAAAATGATAGTACTTTTTATTATAATTAATCTTCTAAAAATTCTCTATACATCTTAGGCTCATCTATAATTACCCCTAAAACCATCTTATAAATATCTTGAGCGTTTAAAATAAATTTTTCTTTTGCGAGTTTTGCCATAGCTTCACTTGGCATATTAATATTCATTTGAAATGCAGTGAAGTCTTTTGTTTCGATACTACATTCTAATATAAAACTGCCGTTCTCTGTTTTTTTTATATTAGTTAGATGTTCTTTTTTCAAAGTGTCGTATTGCAATAAGCTTATAGTAGATTTTATAGCCTTTTGCGCTACTGTGTATGGAAGCAGATAGTCAAGCTCACTTGCCACTTCTTGCCCTGCTTTAGTTATAGATAAAAAGCCATTTTCATCCTCTGATACTAAATCAGCCTTTATATTTTTTTCTAAAGCATTGCTTAATTCAAAATAATTTACAAGCTCTTGGCTTATAACTGCTTCATATAATTGAGGCGCTGTAATAGGCGATTTTATCGAATGAAGTATGTAGCAGATAAGTACTTTGATTTCTTTATCGTTTTTAAGGCCACCAAAGTCAACTCCGCCACTAAAGGCGTTGCTTTTAGTATATTCCATAATTATGTCTCCTTTATAATACTATTCCTATAATACTATATATTTATCGTCTTGTAAATAAAATTAAATTATGATAATATATAGATAGAATGTTTAGGAGGTAAACTATGAAATTTTTTATTGATACAGCAAATGTAGAGGAAATCAAAAAAGCAAATGATTTAGGCATTATTTGTGGTGTTACAACTAACCCATCTTTAATTGCAAAAGAAGGTAGAGATTTTAAAGAAGTTGTTAAGGAAATTACAAGTATTGTAGATGGGCCTATTTCAGCAGAAGTTATTTCTTTAGATGCGACAGAAATGGTAAAAGAAGCAAAGGAGCTTTGCAAAATTCATAATAATATAGTAATAAAAATTCCTATGTGCCTTGAGGGCTTAAAAGCTACAAGCGAGCTTGCAAAACAAGGAATTAAAACAAACGTAACCTTAATTTTTTCAGCAGCACAAGCTTTAATGGCAGCAAGGGCAGGGGCAACTTATGTAAGTCCGTTTGTAGGTAGATTAGATGATATAGGCCAAGATGGAATTAATTTAATTGAAGAAGTTAGCGATATTTTTATAATGCATGATATTAAAACAGAGATTATCTCAGCTTCAATTAGAAATCCTATCCATGTGACAGCTTCAGCAAAAGCAGGAGCTCATATTGCTACAGTGCCTTATAAAATTTTTGAGCAAATGGCAAAGCACCCTTTAACAGATATAGGTATTGAAAGATTCTTAAAAGACTGGGAAGGCGTAAAATAAATCACTTAGTAAAAATAATAAAAAGCTGGATAGCTTTTTATAAATACTTAAAACAAAAACACAGTGCAAATTTTGCGCTGTGTTTTATTTTTAATATTATTTTAAGATAGACTCGCCCGTCATTTCTTCTGGTTTTTCTAAGTTTAGCATTTCTAAAATTGTAGGTGCTATATCAGAAAGTGCCTTATCTTCTTTTAATTCGCAAGGGTAATTCACAACGCAGAATGGTACAGGATTAGTTGTATGAGCTGTGAATGGTCTTCCATTTTCATCTAATAATTTATCAGCATTACCATGATCAGAAGTGATGATAAGAACACCATCAACCTCTTTTATTTTATCATACAAACGACCAATGCAAGCATCAATAGTTTCAACTGATTTAATTGCAGCTTCCATATTCCCTGTATGTCCTACCATATCGCAGTTTGCATAGTTTAATACAATAAAATCATACTTACTATCACTTAATAAAGGAAGTAGGGTATCAGTAATTTCAATTGCGCTCATTTCAGGCTGTAAATCGTAAGTTAAAACTTTTGGAGAGTTAATCAATATCTTATCTTCATTTTTATAATTAATTTCAACACCACTATCAAAAAAGAAGGTGACATGAGCATATTTTTCAGTTTCAGCTATCCTTAGTTGAGATAAATCTTTACTTGCTAAATATTCTCCTAAGGTATTTTCAAAAGTTTGAGGCTTAAAAGCAACTGAAACATTTGGCATTGTTGCATCGTACTGAGTAAAACAAACATAATTTAATTGTAAGTCATTATTTTCTCTTTCAAAGAAAGAAAAATCAGTATCCACTAAACTTCTTGTGATTTGTCTTGCTCTATCAGGGCGGAAGTTAAAGAATATAACACTATCTCCAACATTTATTTTACCATTTTCATCAACTATAAACGGCTTTATAAATTCATCAGTAACTTCATCTTCGTACGAAGTTTGCAGAGCTTTTACAGCATCAGTTTCAAATTTTGCTTTTCCATAAACTAAGGCATCATAGCTTTCTTTTATTCTTTCCCAGCGCTTATCTCTATCCATTGCATAGAATCTGCCGTGAACAGTAGCGAGATTTCCTATATTATTTTCTTTTGTAAAATTAATTACATCTTGCATAAAATCATCACCGCTTGTAGGTGAGACATCTCTACCATCCATAAAAGCGTGGATGTAAACATCATTAAACTCTAATTTTTTACAAAGTATAAGCAAAGCAAAAAGATGGTCAATATGACTGTGCACTCCGCCTGAGGATAAAAGCCCCATAATGTGAAGTTTTTTTCCGGCTTCTTTAGCTTGTAAAACAGCGTTAATTAATTCTTTGTTATTGTAAAAATCGCCATCTTTTATGCCTTTTGTTATTCTTGTTAATTCTTGGTATACAACTCTGCCAGCGCCTATATTTGTATGACCTACTTCACTATTGCCCATTTGCCCATCAGGAAGGCCTACTCTTAAACCACTTGCTTGAATTTCTGTGTAAGGGTAAGAAGTAAAAATTTTATCTAAATTAGTTTTTTTTGCAGCTATTATTGCATTACCTACAGTGTCATCACTTATTCCATAGCCATCCATAATGCATAGTACTATCGGCTTTTTCATAAACACCTCCGTTATTGTGTAGCTTTTACTATTTGAGCAAAATCATCTGCTTTTAAAGAAGCACCACCGATTAAACCACCATCTATATTTTCCATACTTAATAATTCTTTTGCATTAGTAGCATTCATCGAACCACCGTATAAAATAGAAATAGCATTAGCTGTTTTTTCATCATATAATTTTTTTAATACTTCTCTAACAAAAGAGCAAGTTTCCTCTGCTAGTTGAGCTGTAGCAGTTTTGCCAGTACCTATTGCCCAAACAGGCTCATAAGCGATAACAACTTTTAAAACATCTTCTTTAGATACTCCTAAAAGTCCTTTTGTTACTTGGTTTTCAATAATTGTATTTGTTATACCCGCTTCTCTTTCTTCTAATACTTCGCCAACGCAGAAAATAGGGGATATATCGTTATTTAGTGCACCGATAACTCTTTTATTTACGCTTTCATCGGTGTCATTATAATAGCTTCTTCTTTCACTATGGCCTAAAATTGTGTATTTTACACCATAATCCTTTAGCATTAAAGGTGAAATTTCGCCTGTAAAAGCGCCAGAATTTTCAAAATGAGAGTTTTGAGCGCCTATTTTTATGTGACTGTTTTTAACAGTGTCATACGCTAAAGGTATGTTGATGCTTGCAGTACAAAGTATAACAGTGCAGTCGGCAAAGTTATCTACTTTTTTAAGCATTTCATCTAATAAAACACTTGTTTCTTGTTTTGTTTTATTCATTTTCCAGTTACCAGCAATGATAACTTTTCGTAAATCTTTATTCATTTAAAGCTCCTTTTTAATACAGTTAAAAGCGGCAATTAATGCCGCTTTTATATTATTTATCGTTTAATGCAACTATGCCAGGAAGTGGTAAACCTTCTAAAAATTCAAGTGAAGCACCGCCACCTGTTGAAATATGAGTCATGTATTCACTAAAGCCTAATTGCTCAACTGCCGCAGCACTATCACCGCCGCCGATGATTGATATTGCATCGCTATCAGCTATTGATTTTGCAACAGCCTTTGTACCTTTTGCAAATTCAGGCATTTCAAAAACGCCCATAGGCCCATTCCATACAACAGTGCCTGCTTCTTTTATAACTTTATCGTAATCAGCACTTGCTTTTTCGCCGATATCAAGGCCCATCCATCCATCAGGGATTTCATTGCTATTAACTGTTTTAAAATTACAATCAGCTTTGAACTCATCACCGATAACAGTATCAGTAGGAAGGAGTAAGTCTACATTCATATCTTTAGCTTTTTGAATTAATGTTTTAGCAAGCTCTACCTTATCTTCTTCGCATAAAGAAGTTCCAATATTATAGCCCATAGCTTTAAAGAAAGTGTAAGCCATACCGCCGCCGATTATTAAGCTATCAACTTTAGTAATTAAATTGTTTATAACGCCTATTTTATCCCCAACTTTTGCCCCACCTAAAATGGCAACGAAAGGTCTTTTTGGATCTTGTAGGGCTTTACCCATTACATCGATTTCTTTTTGGATTAAGTATCCGCAAACGCTCGGTAAGAAAGCAGCCACACCAGCAGTAGAAGCATGAGCTCTATGAGCTGTACCAAAGGCATCATTTACATAAATTTGTGCTAAAGAAGCTAATTCTTTGCTGAAGGTTTCATCATTTTTTTCTTCTTCTTTATGGTATCTTAAATTTTCTAAAAGTAGGATTTCGCCTTCTTTTAAATTTTTAGCTTTTTCTTTTGCATCTTCGCCCACAACATCTTTAGCCATGATTACAGGGCAGTTTAATAATTCTTCTAATCTTTTTTGAACAGGAACTAAAGAAAATTCAGGCTTTACTTCACCTTTTGGTCTACCTAAATGAGAACATAAAACTAATTTTGCGCCGTTATCTTTTAAATATTTAATTGTTTTTAAAGACTCAACTATTCTTTTATCATCACCGATAACAGAATCTTTTAATGGAACATTAAAGTCACAGCGAACAAGGCAAGTTTTGCCTTTTACATCAATATCTTCTACAGTTTTTTTACCTAAACCTATCATAATTTGCTCTCCTTTGTGTTTTGTTATTACTTATATTATATTGAAAAAATCGTTTTTTTTCAATAGATATATCTAAAATTTTATAAATTTTGCACTTTTGCCTAAAAGTAGGTATGATAATTTGTTAAAAAAATAACAAATTATCATTTTTGTCTCAAATTTTATGAAATAATGTTGTATTAGCTTTAAAATAAAATAATAAAATACTAAGAAAATCGTTTAATTTTCTTAGTATTTTATATTAATAGCCTTTTATTTTTTCAATTAAATATGAGGAAGAGGGAATAGTGTAAGATTTAAAAGAATATTCGATAACTAATTCTGTATCTTGTGCATTAATCACAATTAAAGTTTCTTTTTCTTTATCAAATCTTACATAGCCAACGCTGCCGTGTGCTGAATGAATAAAATGCAGACGGCCTTCTTTAAATATTGAGTTATTTTCTCTTTTAGCTGAAATATCTTTTATTGCATCTAAAATAGTAGAGTCTATTTTATCCCATTCAAAAAATCTTCTATTAAAAGGGTCTTTATAGCCTTGCATACCGATTTCATCGCCATAGTAAATACAAGGAATCCCCGGTAAAGTGAATAGCATAGCATAGGCTAATACTAAGAGTTTTTTAGCCTTTTGGTATTCTTCTAATGAGAGAAAAGTTTTGCTTTGTATCTCTCTATTTTCAATAAAAGGATTTTCACTGCCTATATAAGTTATAGCTCTTATTGTATCGTGAGTAGATAGACTATTTAAAGTAACATCAACAGCAGGTTTTGGATAGTTTTCAATTATCGTTAAAACTTCTTGGCAAAATTCATCAGAGTTATTAGTTTTAATAAATTTTAATATATAATCTTTAAAAGGATAATTCATTACACTATCAAGCCCTGAGCCTAAAAGATATGTCCTTCTTTTACCAAAGCTTACTTTGTTACTTGCATCTTCCCAAACTTCACCTACTATAAAGTTTTCCTCGCTATTTCTCTTTACAGCCTTCCTTAATTCAGCTATGAATTCATCAGGCAATTCATCAGCTACATCAAGACGAAAGCCTGCAATACCTTTATTTATCCAATACTGAATTACCCCATCTTTTCCACAAATGTATTCGATATAGTTTTTATTAAATTCATTTATTTCAGGCAAAGAAGCAAAGTCCCACCAAGCCCTATAACCACTTTTATATTTTCTATCAAAATCAAACCAAGAATAATATGGGCTATTTTTAGAGTTGTAGGCGCCTAAAGAGGAGTAGCGATTTTCTTTGTTAAAATAAATGCTGTCACTGCCCACATGACTAAAAACGCCATCTAAAATTATTTTTATTCCTAAACTATCTGCTTTTTGCACTAACTCATTAAAATCATCTAAAGAGCCTAAATCAGGGTCGATTTTGAAAAAGTCAGCTGTGTTATATCTATGATTTGAATGAGCCTCAAATATAGGATTTAAATATATAAATGAAATATTTAAAGTTTTTAAATAATCAAGTTTTTCAATTATGCCTTGCAAATTGCCGCCGAAATAATCAGTGGTGATATTTTTATTTTGATAAAAAGGTGTTGCGTTTAAATTATCAATATAGTATCTGTTTTTAATAAAAGCTCTTTTAGTTTTATCGCTTTTATTAAACCTATCAGGAAAAATTTGATAAAAAGTTTTCCCTTTAAGAGAGGAAGGAGTAGTAAAGTTTTTATCATATACAGTTAATTGATACCAGTTGCCGTTTTTTGCAATAACACCTTCACCACGCTCTCCTTTATAAATTCCGTCGCCCTCATAGCCTAAATCAAACATATAAAAGAAAATACCTGTAAATTGTTGATTTAACTGAACGATGAAAGTATTAGAATAACGAGAAGAAGCTTCTAAATCCATAGGTTTTTTTAGCATATATCCTGTGTCATTTCTTATAATTAGAGATACAGTTTTGTAAACCGAAGGAAGCACCAGTCTAAATGTGATGCTTTCTTCAGTTGGTATTGCGCCAAAAGGTGATTTAAAATACGAGTTTCTGCTATCGTAAACTATCATAATTAATCCCTATACTCTTTTTAAATTCCAAATTGTTTGTGCGTAATCATCAATAGACCTATCCGCAGAGAACATACCTGCGTTAGCTATGTTCATTAAGCACATCTTACCGAATTTAATTTTGTCTTTATATAAAGTTTGAAGTTGCATTTGAGCGTTGTGATACTCATCAAAATCAGCTAATACCATAAATGGATCTTTATATAGTAAGTTTTCAACTACCTCTGTAAAAGTTTCGCCATTTATGCCATTGCTAAGCACTTTAAATACTTTTTGAAGTAGTGGGCTATTTGCTAAAAATTCTTTTGGCTGGTATCCTTTTTGTCTTAGCTGGCTAACTTCGTTTGTCAGCATACCAAACTGGATAAAGTTTTCAGAGCCACATTGCTCTTTTATTTCAACATTTGCACCATCAAAAGTACCCATAGTTACAGCACCATTAATCATAAACTTCATATTACCAGTGCCTGAGGCTTCTGTACCTGCTAAAGAAATTTGTTGGCTTATTTCACTCGCTGGCATTAATCTTTCACTAATCGATACAGAATAATTTTCAAGGTAGATAATTTTTAACTTATCTTTTGTTTGGACATCGTTCTCAATTAAATGCTTAATTGAGAAAATTAAACGAATAATTTGTTTTGCCATATAGTAGCCGGGGGCAGCTTTTGCGCCGAAGATATAAGTTTTTGGTGTAAAGTCAAAGTTTGGATTTTCTTTAATGAAAATATACTCAGCTAAAATATTAAGTGCATTGAGATGCTGGCGCTTATATTCATGCAAGCGTTTAACTTGAACATCAAAAATAGAATTTGGGTTAATTTCTTCATTATTATCTGAGATTTCTTTAAAAAATTCGCTAAATTCTAATTTGTTTTGATACTTAATTTCTAAGAGTTCTTTTATTGTTTCTTCATCATCTTTGAATTTTTCAAGTTCTTTTAATTCATAAGCGTTCTTTTTATAACCTTCGCCGATTTTTTTATCTAAAAACTGGCATAAACGAGGATTTGACTGCAATAGCCATCTTCTATAAGCTATACCGTTTGTAACATTTTTAAATTTTTCAGGTGAAAATAGATAATAATCATTAAAAACAGTATTTTTAATGATATCACTATGAAGCTTTGAAACACCGTTTATTGAATGGCAAACATAACAGCAGATATTTGAAGTTTTTATACTTTGATTATGAAGTAAGCTCATATAATCCACTTTACCTTCATCGCCAGGAAAGGCTGCGAATAATTCTTCTCTTGCCCTTCTGTTTAACTCAACTAAAATTGAGTGAATACGAGGCAAAGTTTCTTTAAACATACTTTCATTCCAAATTTCAAGAGCTTCAGGAAGTACGGTGTGGTTTGTATAAGAAAAAGTATTTTTTACTATGCTATACGCTTTTTCCCAAGAAAAACCACAGTCATCAAGTAAAATTCTCATAAGCTCTAAAATAGCAAGAGTTGGGTGAGTATCATTTATATGAATAGCCACTTTATCAGCTAAGTTATCAAGCTCGCCATATTCTGCTATATGCAAATTAACAATATCGTATACGCTTGCGCAGCATAAGAAATATTGTTGTTTTAATCTTAATATTTTACCCTCGAGATGATTATCGTTAGGGTATAGGATTTTTGAGATGAGTTGTGCGCTACTTGTAGATTGTATAGCATCTAAGTAGTTACCGCTATTAAAGCTGTTCATATCTAAAGTAGGAGCCTTAGATTCCCATAGTCTTAGTTTTGCAACGCCCTTACTATCATAGCCAGAAACATACATATCATGGGGAACAGCTAAAACTGTTGTATAACCTTTATGCTGTGTTTGGTGATAGCCATCATGCCATTTTTCTTCTACATAGCCACCAAAACGCACCTCAACAGCTCTTGAAGTATGTTCTTTTAGCCATACAGAACCACCAGGCAGCCAGTTGTCAACTTCTTCTTGTTGCCAGCCATTTACTATTTTTTGCTTAAATATGCCGAATTCATAAAGGATAGAATAGCCGTTACCAGCATAGTTATCACTTGCCATAGCATCTAAAAAACAAGCGGCGAGTCTGCCAAGGCCACCGTTTCCAAGTCCTGCATCTGGCTCACACTCAAACATAGTATCTAAATCTAAATTAACAGAAGAAAAAGCTTCTTTTGCTATTTTATCAAGGCCTAAGTTGAAAAGGTTAGTTTTTAAACTTCTGCCCATTAAAAATTCAATAGATAAATAATAAACTTTCTTTTTGCCGTGTGCATCAGCATCTGCGTTAAATTCCTTGTATTTATTGCTTAAAAAATCTCTTACCACTAATGAAGTGGCTTTGTAAATATCGTTGTAAGTTGCAAGTTCGAGTGTTGTTGAAAATTCTTTTTGTAATTGGTTTTCAATGGCGTGTTGAAAACCTTCTACTGTAAAAATTCTTTCCATAGAATACCTCTTTCATTTTTTTTATATTAAAAAATAATTAATATTAATTTAAGTGCAAAACAAATTTATATATCGTATACATTGATTATATACCTAAAATACATATACTTCAATATATAAATTGTAAAATATAAATGTAATTATATTGCTTAATATGGTTTTTTGTAGTATTATATGTATATAATAAGGACAAACTTTATATAAATTGTAAAAAAATTTATAAGTGGAGGATTTTATATGTCATTTAATAAAGTTAAAATTAATATAGCGGGAAGTGATTACACAATTAACACTACCGACTCTCAAGAAAGAGTAACAGAGCTTGCGAATATGTTAAATGAGGGTATCGCTGAAGTGTTAGATCAAGCACCATCAGCCTCAATTACAGCGGCTTTAGTGCTTTTTTCTCTTAATATTTTAGATAAGCTTGATAAAACAAACAAGGGCTCTGATAATATGAGAACACAAGTAAAGCAGTATTTAGAAGATGCGAATATTGCAAAAGCAGAGCTTGAAAGAGCGAAAGCAGAACTTGAAAAGTATAAAATTGATATACAATTTTTAAAAAGCAAATTGGAGAAAGATGAATAAAACTATCGAAATTTTAGCCCCTTGTGGGAATATGGATAATTTAATCGCAGCAACAAGGGCTGGGGCAAATGCAGTCTATCTTGGTGTAAGTGATTTTAATGCAAGGAATTCAGCACAAAACTTTACTTTGCAAACGCTAAAAGAAGCTGTAAGCTATTGCCATGCAAGAAATGTAAAAGTGAATGTAACTTTAAATACTATTTTGTATGATACAGAACTTGAAAAATTCAAACAAACTGTAAAAGAAGTAGCTCTTTGTGGGGTTGATGCTGTTATAGTGCAGGATTTAGCAGCAGCAAAAATAGTAAAAGAAATTGCACCTACTTTAGCTTTGCACGCCTCAACTCAAATGGCTGTGCATAATTTAGAAGGGGCAATATTTTTAAAAGAACAAGGCTTTCAAAGGGTGATTCTTGCAAGAGAATTAAGTTTTGGACAAGTAAAAAATATAACAGAAAACTCGGGGGTGGAAACGGAAGTTTTTATCCACGGGGCTTTGTGCGTCAGTTTGTCAGGCCAATGTTATGCAAGCGCCTTTTTAGGTGGCAGAAGTGGGAATAGGGGAAGATGTGCTGGCACATGTCGTCTGCCTTTTTCAAGTGGTGATGGGCAAGAAGACTATCATTTAAGTTTAAAAGATTTATCAGCTATGAGTATGCTAAGCGATTTTGAAAAAATCGGAGTTAGTAGTATAAAGATTGAAGGCAGATTAAGGAGTGCAGAATATGTAGCCGCTGCAACCCAAAGTGCAAAAAAAGCATTAAACAATGAAGAATATGATGAAAAAACTCTAAAAGATGTTTTTAGTAGACAAGGCTTTACTAATGAGTTTTTACAAGGTATTGTCAGTAGCGATGCCTTTGGTAGAAGAACAAAAGATGATGCTAAAAACACAAAAGAGGTTTTGCCCAAAATTAGAGAAATATATAGGCGAGAAGGACAATTTGTACCGATAGAATTTTCTTTTATAATGAAAGAAGAGCAGAGCATATTAACTCTAAGAGAAGGCGATATAACAAAACAAACAGTCATAGATAAAAAAGTAGAAGATGCAAAATCTTGCTACAAAACAGCCTTAATTACAGCCCTTTCAAAGCTCGGCGGAACTCCTTTTTACCTTGATAAAATCAATACAGAATTAATAGATGGTAAATACTTGCCACTAAATGAAGTTAATAATGCAAGAAGATTTTTAATTGAAGAATTAATGAAAGAAAAAGAAAAAATAACTCCTCACATTATTAATGAATATGAAATACCAAAGCCAAATAAGACTATAAGGAATGCAAAATTTATTTTAAGGTTTGAGGATACAAGCCAAATACCAGACAATATTAGTGGTATAAACACTGAATATATTATTATTCCCTTATCTCAGTTTAATAAAATAAATGAGGGCGTAAAGCAAAGAGTGATCTTAGAATTGCCAAGGCTTATTTTAAACGATATAGAAAATGTAAAACAAACAATAAAAAAGGCAAAAGAAGTAGGCTTTGATAAGTTTTATATACATAACACAGGGCATATTCCACTTGTTAGAAATAGTAAGATAATATCTTCTTTTGCTTTAAATATTTCAAACAGCTTATCAGCTCAAATTTATAAAGATTTTGATGTTGAAATAATCTGCCTTAGTCCTGAAATTACCTTAGAGCAAATTGCAAATATAAACACAGATAATAAAACAGCAGTTTTTGCTTACGGACATATGCCACTTATGCTTTTTAAATCATGTCCTTTATTAAATGAAAGAGACTGCGCTTCTTGCAATCAAAAAGGTATACTAACAGATAGAATAAACAAAGAGTTTGTACTACTATGTAAGGGCAAAAAGCAAGGATATAGGGAGTTATTTAATCCTAATGTTATTTATTTAGGCGACAGGCAAAGGGAAGTAAATGCTAATTTTATGATACTCTCTTTTACTTATGAAGAAAAAGAAAGAGTAAAAGAAGTAATAGAGATGTTTAAGGCTTCTAAAAAATATGATGGAGAATTTACAAGGGGTTTATACTATAAAGCCTCTATATAACAAGTATGAGAAGGAAAGGGAGAAAAGTGAGGAAAGAATTTTTATTTTTATTTTACTTATTAGCTGGGATAATTATAGGCTCTTTAATAGGTAGTGTTTGCGAGGGGATATCTTTTTTATCTTGGCTAAACTACGGAAGTACAATAGGTCTTTCAGAGCAAAGTCCAGCAGTTTTAGACTTAATAATAATCAAAATATCATTTGGCTTTTCAATGACAGTTACAATAGCTCAAATAATTTCAGTAGCCATTGCAATGGGCATTTATAGTAAAATAAGGTGATGAGATGAAAAAAGTATATGTTTTAGCTTCTTCATCTTTAAGAAGAATTGAGTTAATGAAGCTTATAAGTGAGGATTTTATCCAACTAAGCCCTGAGGTTAATGAAGATATTTATCATAACTTACCACCAAAACAAAAGGCGAAAAACTTAGCAAGAGATAAATGCGAAAAAGCAAAAACTATGATAGATAGTGATGATAAAATTATCATAGCCTGCGATACAGTAGTTGATTTTAATAATACAGTTTTTGAAAAACCCAAAAGTAAACAAGACGCCTTTAATATGCTGAAAAACTTATCAGGCAATACTCATTTTGTGCATACAGCAGTTTGTGTTTTTATGGATAATGGCTACCATAGCTTTACTTCAACGAGCAAGGTGTATTTTGATAATATCCCTAAAAAAGACATCATAAACTATATAAATACAGATGAGCCTTATGATAAAGCAGGCTCATATGCTATACAAGGAGATATTTCAAGGTTTATAAAGAAAATTTCAGGCAATTATCATAATATAGTAGGTTTTCCTGTACAACCAATTGTGAAGTTCTTGAAAATTCTGCGAAATTCTACAGATAATAGTAAAAAGTAATTGCATTAATATATAATAATATGTTATAATGCTTAAATAAAAATAAGATACATTTTAGGAGTAAATATGTTTGGGTTATCAAAAGATATAGGAATAGATTTAGGAACAGCGAATACACTTATCTACATGAAAGGCAAAGGCGTTATAATGCGTGAGCCGAGTATTGTAGCAGTAGATACAAAAAATGATACAGTAAAATTTGTAGGTCAAGAAGCAAAAGAGGTAGTAGGTAAAACTCCTGGCTCAATTCAAATAGTAAGACCTTTAAAAGATGGCGTTATTGCAGACTTTGATGTTACTGCAAGTATGCTTAGAATTTTTATAAAAAAAGCTTGTGGCCCATCATTATTTATTAAACCACGTGTTGTTATATGTATCCCATCAGGCGTTACAGAAGTTGAGAGAAGAGCTGTTAAAAATGCAAGTATTAACGCTGGTGCAAGACAGGTGTTAGTAATTGAAGAACCTATGGCAGCGGCTATCGGCGCAAAACTTCCTGTAAATGAAGCGAGCGGTAATATGGTAGTTGATATCGGCGGTGGTACAAGTGAAGTAGCTGTTATTTCTTTAAACGGCATTGTTACATCAAGAAGTTTAAGAACGGGTGGCGATGAGTTTGATTTAGCAATAATAAGCTACATTAAAAGAAAATTCAATTTATTAATCGGTGATAAATCGGCTGAAATGCTAAAAATCGAAATAGGAACAGCAAGTAAATTAGACCCTGAATTAAGAATAGATGTTAAAGGTAGAAACTTAATTAACGGCTTGCCAAACAATGTTTCGATATCATCAGAAGATATAAGAGAAGCTCTATCTGAAAGTTTAGAAAAAATAGTTGAAGCTATTAAAGAAACTTTAGAAAGAACACCTCCAGAACTTGCAGCTGATATAATTGATAATGGCATTACTTTAACAGGTGGCGGCGCCTTATTAAAAGGTATGGATGTATTAATTAAAGAGTCAACTGGAATAAATGTAAATATTGCTGAAAATCCATTAGACTGCGTTGCAGTCGGTACAGGCTATGTTCTTGATAATATGGAATTATTAGGTGAAGTATTATCAGACGATGTTAAGAAAATATAGTTATTTTATTTGCAAGCCTTTTGGCTTGCAAATTTAGATTTTAATTAAAAAAATATTAGGTGAGTTTATGGAATTTAGCACAAGAGCATTAAGAGTGCTTTTTATAACAATAGCAGTTATCTTTGTTTTAATGATAGTATCTGCTTCAAATAATACTTTAACTTTTTTTGCCCAAAGCATTTTAGGTGAGGGGACAACTCCTGTAAAACAGGGGATATTTGTAGCGAGTGAATTTTTAGAAGACACATTTGATTTTTCTTCACCTACTGAACAAGAATTACAAGCAGAAATTGAAAAGTTACAAGAGGAAGTTTTAGCATTAAGGCTTGCTCAAATTGATTTTAACAGATATGCTACTGAAAATGAGCAGTACGAAGAATATTTAAACTTAGTGCAAGAGAATCCTGAGATAGAATACACCTCCGCTTTTGTTGTAGGTAGAGATTACTTAGATACTTTTTATTCTTTTACAATAGATAAAGGCGAAAGCGATGGAGTTAGCTTAAATGATACCGTAATTACAGCGCAAGGCGTAGTAGGTGTAGTACAGGAATTAGGCGAAAACTATTCAAAAGTAACTACTATACTAAATCCTAATTTGCAAATAGGCGCTTATGCGAGCACATCGAGGGATGTAGGTATTATTTCAGGTGATTTAAATTTGCTTAATAGTGATGAATGTGTACTTAATTACTTGCCAAAAGATACTTTATTAGAAGAAGGGGATATAATAGCAACTTCTGGTATAGGCGATATCTTCCCAAGAGATTTAATTATAGGAGTAGTAGACTCAATAGAAATAGACTCCTCTGGTAATTCAAAGTATGCAGTAGTTAAAACAGCAGTAAACATACAAAGCGTTGATTTTGTTTTTGTAGTTACAGATTTTACTAATTAGGTGATTTATGGACAGAAATAAAATAATTTTAAGACAGGTGATGAAGTATTCATCATTTATCTTAATAGTAGTAATTTTATATATTTTTCAATCAACTCCATATTTTTTCAATTTTTTTGGAATAGGGGTAAATTTACTATTACCTTTTTGCATAGTTTTATCATTATTAAATACACAAACGCAGTCAATATTCGTTTACATAGTAGCAGGTATGCTAAACGAATTTAGCCTATCAAGGCTTGTGGGCTTTCATACACTTTTATTGATTGTCTTATCAATTATAAGCGCAATTATAATAAACTATTTTTTAAACCCGAGTTTAAAAAATACAGCAGCCTACACTTTTTTTAGTATGGTAATTATATTATCTATAGACTTTATATTTGTTTATGCTTTTAGAGGCTATACTAATCTTTTACCTTTTTACTTTTCTAAAGTGATTTTAACAAGTTTATATTCTTGCATTTTTGTAGTAGTGTATTATTACTTAATTTTGATTATTAACAATAGATTTATAAGATATAACGCGAGGTAAAAATGAAAAATGTACTAAATTCAAGGATAAGTATTTTAATAGCGATAACAGTATTTATTTTTTCTATTTTTACTATAAAACTTATTCAGTTACAAATTATTGATGGCGATGAGTATTTTGAGCAGTCAAACTCTGTTATTATGATAAATCAAACAGTTAATGCTGCAAGGGGAGATATAGTCGACATCAACGGCGAATATATGGCAACTTCTCACCCGGTATTCAATATAGTTTTAAATAAAGTGTATATTGATGACGAAGATACAAATGAAAAAATTTATGAAGTTTTGCAAATTTTATTAGAGCAAGATGAAATGATAAATGATATTTTGCCAATAAGCGTATCTCAGCCCTATACTTTTTATGAAAATGCAGATAGCGAAATAACAAGAGTTCGCGACTTTTTATCCTTGAATGTTTACTCTACCGAAGAAAACATCATGGATAAATTAGTTGAAAAATACAAATTAGAAGACTATACAAAAGAGTATCAAAGACTAATTGCAGGTGTAAGATACACAATGGAAAGAGAAGGGTATTCACAGTCTTATCCCTTTAATTTAGCAAAAGATGTATCCTTAGAAACAGCGTCGATAATTAGCGAATTATCTTCTACGCTATTAGGTGCAGAAGTTATACAATACAGTGATAGATACTATGAGAATGGCTCCTTGCTTCCTCATATTTTAGGTACAGTAGGCCCTATTTATGCTGAGGAATATCAAGTCTTAAAAGAGCAGGGCTATGGACTAAATGATACAATAGGCAAAAACGGCTTAGAATTAGTGTATGAATCATATTTAAAAGGCTCAGATGGAGTAATACAGTTAGAAAAAGATGAAATTGGCGGAATATTAAGCGAGACAGAATTAATACAGCCACAGCCAGGGCATACCCTGTCTTTAACTATTGATGCAGAACTTCAAGAAGCAGTTAACGAAATCGCAAAACTTCAAATTGAAGATTTACAATCAAGAGAAGCTGGTTGGGGTAAGGAGACAAGTGGTGTAGCAATAGTAGTATTAGATACAAAAACAGGTGGGATACTCGCAGCTTCAAACTACCCAAGCTATGATTTGAATTATTACACACAAAATTATACAGAATATGTAACTAACCCAGATACGCCATTGTTTAATAGGGTGTTCCAAGGCACTTATCGCCCAGGTTCTGTCTTTAAGATGGTGGTAGCGACAGCAGGCTTGCAAGAGGGCTTAATTACTCCTGATACAGTGCATTACTGCAGTGGGGTTTACACCCACTACACCTTAGAAGAATGGGGTGGCTCGTCTTTACCTGGTTGTGCGGGTAGAGTAGCCCATGGATATATTACAGTAGAAGAAGCATTACAAGTGAGTTGCAATACCTTCTTTTATGATTTAGGTAGAAGATTAGGCGTAGATGTAATAAATGAATACGCTATGCAGTATGGCTTTGGCCAGACGACTGGTGTTGAAGTAGCAGAAAGTCAAGGTAGCTTATCAAGCCCAGAAGCAAGGGAAGAAATGGGCCTTGTTTGGAATGAGGGCGATGTTATCCAGATGTCTATTGGTCAGCTTGATACAACAGTTACAGCCTTGCAACTCGCATCTTACGCAAATACAATAGCAAATGATGGCGTAAGATATCAAACGCATATTGTAGACTCTATTTTAAGCTATGATTATAAAGATGTAATATATGAGACACCGATAACGATTATGGACGAAATAAAAGATAACGGCGCAACATTTGATGCTATAGAAGATGGTATGGTATTAGCATCTACTGAGGGTAGTGCGAATATGTATTTGCAGGACTTACCTTATACAATAGCTTCAAAAACAGGTACAGCACAGGTGCCAGGTGATTTATACAATGCAACTTTAGTAGCTTATGGACCCGTAGAAAATCCTGAAATAACGATAGCTGTTATTGGTGAAAAAGCAGGTAATGGTTATAATTTAGCTTTTTCTGTAAGAGAAATATTTTTAAAATACTATGAAATAAAAGAGGCAAGGGCTAATTTAGATTAATACCTCGAGTATAACGCATAGCAAAAGTACCTCATAGATAAAATTAGCTAAAGCCAGCGCAAAATTTATCAAATTTAAGTTTGTTTGGATAACAAGTCTTTAGGTAGGATAGCTTATATAGTAGTAAAACAAGTTGATATTGAAATTTTATAATATATATGCTATAATATAAATTGTTATATATACTAAAGTAGTCGGTGTTTTTGAGAGGCTTTTTATGGCAGAAATTTTAATGGTAACTTCAGCAAAAGGCGGAGTGGGCAAAACTACTTTTTCAGCTTATTTTGCCTATGAATTAGCAAGTGAAAACAATAAAGTTTTATTAATTGAATATTCCAAAGGGTATAGAAGTCTTGATATTGTTTTAGGTGTAAGTCAAGATGTCGTTTATGATATTAGCGATGTGTTAAATAATAATAATACCTTGCCAAAGGCTATAATCAAGTCAACATTTAGTGAAAATTTAGATGTGATTTGTGCGCCATACAAAGAAGTAAATATTGATTTTAGTAGAATAGAAACCATAATAAAAAAAGTAAATGATAGCTATGATTATATAATATTTGACACTCAGCCGGGGCTGAATAATGCATTTTATTCAATTTTTAAATTAGCAAATAAAGCCTTAGCAGTTTTAACAGCTGATACAGCAAGTGTAAGAGATACAAAAATAATTTGTGATGAAATTTACAACAATGCAACACAAGATATTAGTATAATAATAAATAAGTTTTCAAAACAAGTGTTTTTAAATTCAAAGTTTAACGATTTAGATGAAATAATCGATGAAATAGGAATAAAACTTTTAGGAGTTATCCCTTTTTCACGATCGATAATCTCAAGATCTTTAAATGGGCAAAAACTACAAAAAGATACTTTAGAAAAAAGAATATTTAAAGCAATAGTAGATAGATTTTTTAACAAATCTGTAAGGATTTGTATAGATTAAACTAAGGGGTGAAAATTATGAATATAGCATTAATTGCTCACGATAAGAAAAAAGAGCTTATGGTTCAATTTTGTATTGCTTATAGTGGGATCTTATCAAAACATAATATTGTTGCAACAGGAGTTACTGGTAAAATGGTAGCAGAGGCAACAGGTCTTAAAGTGCATAGGTTTTATAGTGGCTCACAAGGTGGCGACCAACAAATTGCAGCAAGACTTCAATATAATGAAATTGATATGCTTTTATTCTTTAGAGATGCAATAACAGCAAAACCAAGCGAGCCAAATGAGAATAATTTATTGAGACTATGTGATGAAAATCATATACCAGTAGCTACGAATATTGCTACTGCTGAAATGCTAATTCACGGTCTTGATAGAGGCGACTTAGATTGGAGAAATATTGTAAACCCTAAAAACAATAAAAATTAATTTTATAAATTAAAATTGGCACTAATTGTGCCAATTTTTTTATGTAATATTTTATATGATATCAAAACTGCGTTTCTATTAATTTATTTGCATTTTCAGTTGAATACTTCCAATAATCAATATGGCCACTTGTTTTAAAGTAGTTTAGGTCTATGTAAAAATCGCTATTTGAAATTTTGCTTATAATCACAAGTTTAATTTTCATTTTATCAGGAATTATGCTTTTTATATACACATTCACAACATCGCCTATTTCTATACCCTCACATACCTCAGCAAGGCCTGCTAAATTAGGAGTAAGTTCGATAAAAATACCATAATCTTCAATACTGCGCACTATTCCAGTAGCCTTGCTTTGAGAAGAAAATATTTTTGAATTTTCAAGCCAAGTGCCTAATAGCTCTTTATGAGTTAAGACAATTCTTCCATTTTCATCAACAGATTTAACACAGGCAAAAATGTTTTGAGATAAATGAAATCTATCATGTGGAGACTGTATTCTTGAAACAGAAATAAAATCTATAGGTAGTAACGCATTAATACCGACACCAATATCACAAAAAACACCGAAATTATCAATATGAGTTATGTTACAAGGGATTACATCCCCGCTTCGTATATGCCTTATATAACCAGCATAAGCGATTTCTTGCGCTTTTTTTCTTGATAGGTATATAACAGGGTCAGTTTTTGAAAAATCTATTTTATCAACTATAAAACAAACATTTTTATTTACCCTTGTTACAATGGCAGCTTCTTTTACTTCTTCTTTTGTAAAGGTTAAACTAACTTCGCTACTTGGTATAATAGCCTCATAGCCCGATAAATTTAATCTAAGTCCTATATTTTTTTCATATACTAAGGCTTTAGCGCAGAGTATACGAGAATCTTCTAATGCTAACTTTAATAAGTCTAAGGTTATGTTTTGAGTCAGTGGAAAATTTGCTTCTTGCATGTATTCCATAAAAATACCTTCCTTTTGCGCTTCTTTCTTAAAATATATGCAGAAAATTAAAAGAATATTTGCTAAATTAATAATAATCAGTTATAATATTCAAAAGGCAAATTTAAAAAATGAAAATTTGTTTATATAGTGAGAAAAAATCAAACAGAGGTGGTATAAGTGGATGTAAATATCGGTGATGTTTTAAAAATGAAAAAGGGACACCCCTGTGGCAATGATGAGTTTTTAGTTTTAAGAATAGGTATGGATTTTAAAATTAAATGCACGAAATGCGACAGAGAGGTTATGCTACCAAGACAAAAGGTAGAAAAGAATATTAAAAAAATCATTAAGGCAAGTGGAGAATAGAAATGTTAGACAAACTTATAGAAGTTAAAAATAGGTATGAGGAAATTAACCAGTTGTTAATGGATCCTACTGTTATAAATGATAATAATAGGTATAAAAACCTAATGAAGGAGTATAAAAATTTAACTCCTTTAGTAGAAAAATACGATGAGTACACAAAACATAAAGAAAACTTTGATGAAGCAAAGGCTATGATGGATGAAGGCGGTCTTGATGCTGATTTTAAAGAAATGGTACAGCTTCAATACGAAGAAGGCAAAGATGGGATGGCTACTTGCGAAGAGGAGCTAAAAATCCTATTAATACCTAAAGATGAAGATGATGATAGAAATGTTATTATTGAAATCCGTGGTGGCGCAGGCGGTGAAGAAGCTGCTCTTTTTGCGTATAATTTATATCGTATGTACAATATGTATGCTGATACTAAAGGCTGGAAAACAGATATACTTTCTGCTAATGAAACAGAGCTGGGTGGCTTTAAAGAGGTTAGCTTTTCAATAGAGGGCGATGGTGTATACAGTCGTTTTAAATTTGAAAGTGGAGTTCACAGAGTTCAGCGTGTTCCTGATACAGAAGCTCAAGGAAGAATTCATACATCAACAGTTACTGTGGCTGTTTTATTAGAAGTTGATGATGTTGAAATTGATATAAATCAAGCGGACTTAAAAATCGATACTTTTAGAGCGAGTGGTGCAGGTGGTCAGCATGTTAATAAAACATCATCTGCTATAAGAATTACTCACTTACCAACAGGTACAGTAGTAGAATGTCAAGACGAAAGAAGCCAGCACAAAAATAAAGATAAGGCTTTAAAAATTCTTCGCTCAAGATTATACGAAACAGAAAAGGCAAAAAGAGATGCAGAATTTGCACAAGATAGAAAAAGCCAAGTAGGTACAGGTGATAGAAGCGAAAGGATAAGAACTTATAACTATCCGCAAGGCAGATTAACTGACCATAGAATAGGCCTTACTCTTTATCGCTTAGAACAAATATTAAATGGCGATTTAGAAGAAGTTGTAAATAGCTTAATTACAGCTGACCAAGCTGAAAAATTAAAACTTTCACAAGAAGGGTAAGCTTATGCAAACTAAAGTGTTAAAAGCTGATAGTAAAAGTATTAATCTTGCTTGCGAATTAATTTTATCAAATGAAATTGTGTGTCTGCCAACAGAAACAGTATATGGACTTTTTGCAAATGCCTTAGATAAATCAGCTTGCGAAAAAGTATTCATAGCTAAAAATAGGCCTATGGATAACCCTTTCATAGTACATATTCAAAGCTATGAGATGATGAAACATATAGCAAAAGAAATACCGCAAGATGCTATTAAGTTAGCTGATGAATTTTGGCCAGGGCCACTGACTATAATATTAAAAAAGAAGGATATAATCCCTTTTGAAGTCTCAGCAGGACTTGACACAGTGGGAATACGAATGCCATCTGATCCTATAGCTTTAGAAGTTATAAGAAAAACAAATAAACCCTTAGCAGGCCCCTCTGCAAATACAAGTGGTAAACCAAGCCCTACAAAAGCAGATTTTGTTTATGATGACTTAAATGGTAAAATTCCTTTAATTATCGATGGCGGAATGTGTAAAGTAGGCGTTGAGTCTACTGTAATATCTTTAGTAGAGAAAACTCCTATTATTTATCGCCCAGGCTTTGTTACAAAAAGCCAAATTGAAAAAGTTTTAAATAAAAAGGTAAGTTTTGCAAGTGGGGTATATGAAGAAGTAAAAGAAGACTTTAAAGCATTATCCCCAGGCTTAAAGCATAAACACTATGCCCCTAAAGCTGATGTAACTATCATCAATGGTGAGTTTTCAAAACTTGTCAGTTTAGCAAAAAAAGAAAAGGCTATTATTTTAGGCTTTGATGAGTATATAGATAAAACAGATGTTTTGTGTATATCTTATGGAAGTGAAGATGATAGTATATCCCAAGCTATAAATTTATTTACATCACTTAGAAAACTCGATGAAATAAACGCAGAAAAAGTATATGCAATGATGCCAAAAACACAAGGTGTAGGCCTTGCTGTATATAATAGATTATTAAGGGCGGCAAATTTTAAGGTGATGAATATATGATGAGTAGAGTAATAGCAATAACAGGTCAAAGCGGAAGTGGGAAAACTACTATAAGTAAGTATTATAGAGAAAATAACTACACAGTAGTAGACTGCGATGAAATAGCAAAAAATGCTCATAATAATGCTGATTGTTTAAAGGAGTTAGTAAAAGAGTTTAGTGAAGATATACTGGTGAATGGCAAATTAGATAAAAAAGAATTATCAAAAAAAGCCTTTATAAATAAACAGACTATAAAAAAGCTAACAGATATAACCCACCCTTTTATAATTCAAGACATACTAAAAGAAGTGAATAAAGCAAAAGCCAATAAAGAGAAAATAATATTTGTAGATGGTGCCGTTATTATAAATCATGATTTTGAGAAGTATTGTGATGAATTTATAGTGGTGATTTCAGAGATAGAAAGCCAGCTTAAAAGAATAATGGAAAGAGATAATATTTCTTTAGAAAAAGCGCAGCTGCGTATTAAAAATCAAGATACTAATGAAAGTATGCTCAAAAAAGCAAATTATGTTATAGAAAACAATTCAACACTTGAAAACTTAATACTAAGCGCACAAAGTACTTTAAAGAAAATATTAAAATAGCTAAATGAAAAATAAAATATTTAAAAGAATAGTATTTATATCTTTTGTTTTATTTTTAGCGGTGATGCTTTTTAATTTATCGCAAAAATATTACTTAGAATTACAATACTTAACTTATCCTATTGAATACGAAGAACTCGTAGAGCAATACTCACAGGAATTTAAAATAGATAGATACTTATTATATGCTTTTATAAATACTGAAAGTGGTTTTGATGAAAATGCTGTATCCTCAGCAGATGCAAGAGGCTTAACTCAGATAACAAATGATACCTTTGATTGGATAAAATCAAAACTATGCCCCGATGAAGACTTAGTTTTTGATGACTTATTTAAACCAGAAGTTTCAATACGATTTGGGGCATACCTAATTTCAGAAAGCTTACAAAGATATAATAATGATATTAGTACAGCAGCAGCTGCATATCATAGTGGCTGGGGACTTGTGGATGATCTTTTAATAGAGCAAGAAAGCGATGTATTATTAGACTTTCCATATGAACAAATGAATAATTATGTTAGTAAGATAAATAAGGCTTACAACACATATTTAGAACTATACACAATATAAGGAGAGAAAAATGGAACAATTATCAAAAGGGCAAGAATTAGAAAAACAACTAACTTACTCAGCAAAACACATGGCAAAAAAAGACTATAATTTAATAGAAAAAAGCCAAAGCTTTTCAGAAGGCTATAAAGTGTTTTTAGATGAAAGTAAAACAGAAAGATTAGCTGTTGATACAATCATCAAAATGGCTAAAGAAAAAGGCTATGTAGAATTCGACTGTGAAAAAACTTACAAGCCAGGCGATAAAGTATACTACAATAATCGTGGTAGAGCTGCTATTCTTTCTACAATCGGCTCACAAACAATAGACAAAGGAACAAACATCATCGCAAGTCATGTTGACTCACCAAGACTTGATTTAAAACCAATACCGGTTTTTGAAAAAAATGATATAGCTTATTTTAAAACACATTACTATGGCGGTGTTAAAAGATATCAATGGGCTACAATTCCTTTAGCTTTACACGGTGTTGTTATAAATAATAAAGGCGAAACTATCAAAATTGATATAGGTGAAGCTGATACTGATCCGGTATTTGTAATAACAGACTTACTTCCTCACTTAGCAAAAGATCAAGCAGAAAGAAAAATGAGAGATGTACTAAAAGGCGAAGAAATGAATGTTATAATAGCTTGCCTTCCTTACCAAGATGAAAAAGTAAAAGAATCAGTGAAACTTGCAGCATTAAGTTTATTAAACGAAAAATACGGTATAACTGAAAGAGATTTCATAAGTGCAGAACTTGAAATCGTACCAGCAGGCAAATCAAAAGATGTAGGCCTTGATAGAGGATTTGTAGGCGGATACGGTCAAGATGACAGAGTGTGTGCTTATGCTTCTTTAATAGCTGAATTCGAAGCTGAAAAGCCAACACTTACAACAGTTACAATATTTGCAGATAAAGAAGAAACAGGCTCAGCAGGCGTTACTGGCTTAAGAAGTGACTTCTTTGAACATTTCATTACATACTTAGCGCAAAGCCAAGGTGTTAATGTACTGACAGGCTTTAGCAATTCAACTTGCCTTTCAGCTGATGTTAATGCTTGTTTTGATCCTACATTCCCAGAAGTAAACGAAGCTAAAAATGCTTGTTATGCAAACTTAGGTGTTGTAATTACAAAATATACAGGTGCAGGCGGTAAAGGCGGTACTAACGATGCAGGTGCAGAGCTTGTAGCTAAAGTTACAAATTTACTTGATGAAAAAAATATCGCTTGGCAAACAGGCTTACTTGGTAAAGTAGACCAAGGCGGCGGCGGTACAGTAGCTTCATTACTTGCAGCTAAAAACATCGAAACTATTGATATAGGTGTGCCAATTTTATCAATGCACTCACCTTTTGAATTAGCATCAAAACTTGACATATACTCAATGTATCAAGCATTTGAAGCTTTCTACAATAAATAATTAAAAACTAAAAGATGAAAGAAGTTTCTTTCATCTTTTTTTGTTTAAATATGCCGATGAAATTTAATATATTTTCTACATTTTTCGACATTTATAAAACCCTTCATAAGCTACAATAAAAACAAAGGAGAAGGGTATGGTAGTATATGTAGATGTTTTGATAATTATCAATTTTATAATAAATTATTTTCTTTTAAAAATCACGCAAATTTTTTCATTAACACAGTATAATAAAAAGCGATTAATTTTATCAGCGTTAATAGGGGCTATATTTTCTTTAGGGATTTTTTTGAATATTAACAGCTTATTTTTTACATTATTAATAAAGCTTATATCTTTATGCCTATGTGTGATTTTAGCTTTTGGTTACATAAATAAATATTATTTTTTTAAAAACATATTAGCTTTTTTATTAGCAAATTTTTTATTAATTGGTTTTTTAATTTTTTTGCAAGATAATGCTGTAATATATTTAAAAAACTATATGATATACTTTAATATCAACCCTTTATTACTCATTTTTTCTATAATATTTGTGTTTACTATAATAAATATATTTAATATATTTTTTAGAGAGAATTTAAAAGTAGATGATTTAAAAGCCACTATTTTTATAAATAATACTTCGTTTAAAGTAAAGGCATTTTATGATACAGGATTTAAAATAAAAGACATAATAAATAATAAGAGTGTAATGCTAATAGACTATAATTTTGCTAAAGAGTTTTTAGGTACGCAAGTAAATAATGACATAACTGCCTTTTTTTTACACGGTGAAAGTAGGGGTAATACAAAAATAACGCCTATTTTTTACTCAACTATAAATGGTGAGGGCTTATTGCCAGCTATAAAAATAGATAAGATGATTTTAAGTGATGAAAAAAGGCAAGGGCAAGTAAAAAATGTATTATTAGCATTTTCAAAAGAAGATTTATCAAATGAAGTCCAATTAATTTTAGGTAAAGAAATTTTAAGAATTTTAGGTGATTAATATGAAGAATTTAATATTTAATTTAATAGCAAAATTTAGAAAAATATGGTATATCAATGGCCCGCAAACCCTACCTTCGCCTCTTAACAGGGAAGAAGAATTAAAGGTGTTTTCAGCCCTTGAAAAAAAGGAAAAATGGGCAAGGGATAAATTAATTGTTCATAATTTGCGCTTAGTTGTCTACATAGCTAAAAAATTTGAAAACACGAATATTCCTATTGATGACTTAACTTCCATAGGCTCTATGGGCTTAATTAAGGCTGTAAATAGCTTTGCACCAAGCAAAAATATAAAGTTTGCAACCTATGCTTCAAGATGCGTTGAAAACGAGATTTTAATGTATTTAAGAAAGCAAAGCAATAAAAATATAGACATCAGTATGGATGAAGCTTTATCCACTGATACCGATGGGAACGAATTAAACTTAATCGATGTTTTACATACTGATGAAAACGAGATTAGCAAAAACATTGAAACGCAAAGCGATAAGGTTATGGTGCATAAATCTTTAGAATGTTTAAATAACAGAGAAAAGCAAATAATGTTTATGCGTTTTGGATTAGATGGAAAAGATGAGAGGACTCAAAAAGAAGTAGCGGATGAAATAGGCATATCCCAGTCTTATATATCAAGACTTGAAAAAAGGATACTAAAAAAGCTAAAAAGAGAATTGGAAAAAATCGGCTGAGTATATTTGCCATACATAAATTAATAATTTATAGCGGATAATTACATTACTAATTGTAAGGGATGTGATTATCTGTTTTATAAAAAAGTCGAAATCACCGGCATTACTACAGCTTCTTTACCTACACTAAAAGAGGCGGAGAGAAAAAGCCTGATTGTAAAAATGCAAAATGGTGATAATAAGGCAAAAGAAAAATTAATTATGGGTAATTTAAAATTAATTTTAAGTGTAATTCAAAAAGTTTCAAACAGGAATGCTGTGGATGTTGATGATTTGTTTCAAGTAGGGTGTATAGGTTTAATAAAGGCTTTAAATAATTTTGACACCACATTGAATGTTCAGTTTTCAACTTATGGCGTAGTTATGATAATGGGCGAAATTAAAAGATATATAAGAGATAACCAAAGTGTAAAAGTAAATAGGAGTATTAAAGATTTAGCATATAAAGTGATGTGTGAAAAAGAAAGGTTTATAAAAGAAAACAATAAAGAGCCAACACATAAGCAATTAGCAGAAATTTTAAATGTCAGCACTTATCAAATAAATACAGCTCTTTCTTCACTAAATCCTACTTTATCACTATATGAGCCGGCATTTAATGAAGATAGCGAGGGGAGTTATCTTTTAGATCAAATAGCCGATAAAAACTTTGAAGAAAGTTTTGTTACTAAAACTATAATTCAAGATATAATTAAAAAACTTAAATCAAGGGAAAAATATATTATTAATTTGCGCTATCTTCAAGGTAAAACGCAAAGTGAGGTTGCAAATATTATAGGAATTAGTCAAGCACAAGTTTCAAGGATTGAAAAAAATGTATTAAAATTAGTAAAAAAACAATTTGAATAATATAAAAAGGTAACATTTTAAACGACTTTTGAATATAATTATTATATTAAGGGTGGTGATAAAATGTTATCTTTGTCTTTATTATGTCAAAAGGATATTGTAAGTGTTGTAACAGGTCAAAACATAGGAAGAGTTGATGATTTAGAGTTTTGTTTAGAAACAGCAAGACTTGAAAATTTAGTAGTGTTTGGAAGACCAAAGTTTTTCGGCTTATTAGGAAGAGGTGAAGATGTAAAAATCTCATGGCAAGATGTTTTAACAGTAGGCAGTGATGTAATACTTATTAACACCAAAGAAATAAAAGATTTTCAAAAAAGAAATAAAATATTATTTGATACAGACTAAAGAAGTAATTTAAAATAATACTTGATTTTTCCTATGATTTATGGTAGAATACTAAAGCGCAATTAATACGCACGCTATATTCCATACAGCTCGGTGTGTTCAATGAACATAGGCTGTAAAAACAAAAGGTATAGCGGAGGATAAAAACCAAAATTATGGAGGAAAAATTATGTCATCAGTATCAATGAAACAATTACTTGAGGCAGGTGTTCACTTTGGACATCAAACAAGAAGATGGAACCCTAAAATGGCTCGTTACATCTTCACAGAAAGAAACGGTATCTATATTATAGATTTACAAAAAACCGTTAAAAAATTAGATGAAGCATACGACTTTATCAGAGATGTAGCAAGCGAGGGCGGCGAAGTACTATTTGTAGGTACTAAAAAGCAAGCTCAAGATGCTATTAAAGAAGAAGCATTAAGATGTGATATGCACTTTGTTAATGCAAGATGGCTTGGCGGTATGTTAACAAACTATCGTACAATCAAAAACAGAATTGCAAGATTAGAGCAATTAAACAAAATGAAAGAAGACGGTACTTTCGATCTACTTCCTAAAAAAGAAGTAATCAAATTAGACCTTGAAATCGAAAGACTTGAAAAATTCTTAGGTGGTATTAAAAATATGCCAACACTTCCTAAGGCTCTATTCATAGTTGACACAAGAAAAGAAAAAATCGCAGTAGCAGAAGCTCGTAATTTAGGTATTCCAATCGTAGCTATCGTTGATACTAACTGTGATCCAGACGAAATCGACTATGTTATCCCAGGAAATGATGATGCTATAAGAGCAGTTAAATTAATAGCTGGCGCAATGGCTGATGCTATTATTGAAGCTCGTCAAGGTGTTCAAAACACTGCACAAGAAACAGAAGAAGTAGCAGTTGAAGAAACAGCAACAGAAGAATAATATATAGAATTTTAATTTTAAGGAGAAAAATTATGGCTTTTACAGCAGCTGATGTTAAAAATCTTCGTGAGCGCACAGGTTGTGGCATGATGGATTGTAAAAAAGCATTAACAGAATCAAATGGTGACTTTGAAAAAGCAGTTGAATACTTAAGAGAAAAAGGTCTTGCTGCAGCTACAAAAAAAGCTGGTCGTATCGCAGCTGACGGTATGGTATATGCAACTGTTGATAAACAAGCAAAAATAGGTGTAGTAGTTGAAGTAAACTCAGAAACTGACTTCGTTGCAAAAAATGAACAGTTCAGAGCTTTCGTTGCAGATTTAGCAACAGTAATTATGAATGAAAACCCACAATCAGTGGAAGAATTATTAGCTAAAACTATGCCAAACTCTCAAGAAACAGTTGAAGCTTCATTACAAGAAAAAATCCTTGTAATCGGCGAAAACTTAAAAATCCGTCGCTTCGTAAGATACGAAGGACCTTGTGTAGCATACATTCACGCAGGCGGTACACACGGCGTTTTAGTTAAGTTTGATACAACTGATGAAGTGTTCAACAAAGATGGTTTTGAAGCTTATGCAAAAGATGTAGCTATGCAAATTGCTGCTATCAACCCAAGCTTCTTAGCAAAAGAAGAAGTTGATTCACAAACTTTAGAAAAAGAAAAAGAAATCTTAACACAACAAGCTATCAACGAAGGTAAAACTCCTGAAATAGCTGAAAAAATGGTTGCTGGTAGAATTTCAAAATACTATAAAGAAAACTGTTTATTAGAACAAGCTTTCGTTAAAGATGATAAACAAACAATTCAAAGCTATACAAATGCAACTGCAAAAGAATTAGGCGCTGACATTAAAGTTTTAGCGTTTACTCGCTTTGAAAAAGGTGAAGGCATCGAGAAAAAAGAAGATGACTTTGCAGCAGAAGTT
The DNA here is from genome assembly GCA_964369975.1 of uncultured Oscillospiraceae bacterium. Taxonomy (GTDB): domain Bacteria; phylum Bacillota; class Clostridia; order Oscillospirales; family Ruminococcaceae; genus RGIG3102. The sequence goes on along the minus strand of CAYJFZ010000003.1, from coordinate 181,800 downwards.
GCAAGTATGACTAAATAATTTATAATTATTATATTAAAGCAACAGATGATTTCATCTGTTGCTTTTTTTGTATTTAGTGTGATATATTATAAAAAAAAGGAGGTTTTAATATGATAAAACCAAAAAGACTAAAACCAAATGATACAATAGCGATAGTTAGCTTATCAAGTGGTATGCTGGGCGAAAAGCAATTTATACATAAATTAGATATAGCAAAACAAAGGCTAAAAGATATTTATAATCTAAATGTAGTTATCACTGAAAACTGCCTAAAAGGTGAAGATTTTCTCTATAATCACCCAGAACTCAGAGCAAAAGACTTAATGGATTGCTTTAAAGATGATAGCATAGATGCAATAATTTGTGCTATTGGTGGGGATGATACTATAAGATTACTTCCCTATATAGATTTTGAAGTAATAAAAAACAACCCTAAAATTTTCATGGGCTATTCTGATACAACAGCAAATCATTTTATGATGTATAAAGCAGGGCTTACTTCCTTTTATGGCCCGTGTATAATGAATGATTTTGCAAGCTATGTTAGTATGTTTAGCTATACTCAAAAAGCAGTTTTTGATGTGTTATTTAATGATAGCAAAAATTATAAAATTGAAAGTAGCGATACATATTCAACTGATTTTATCCTTTGGGATGAAAAAAATATTAACATTCAGCACCAATTTATAAAAGAAGAAAATGGGTATGAAATATTACAAGGAAAAGGCGCAGTTAAGGGAGAGTTATTAGGTGGCTGTATAGAATTATTTATGATGATTAATGGTACTGATATTTGGCCAGATGTTAAAGAGTGGGAAAATAAAATATTGTTTTTTGAAACGAGTGAAGAAAAGCCACATCCAAACTTTGTAAAATGGACTTTAAGAAACCTTGCACAGCAAGGAATATTAAAAGCTATAAATGGGATTTTAGTAGGAAAGCCACAGGGTGATACTTATTATGAAGAATATAAAAAAGCTATTTTAGATGTCGTGGCTGTTGAAGAAGGTTTAGTGGATTTGCCTATTATTTATAATGTTAATTTTGGTCATAGTGTGCCAATTACAGTCCTTCCGTATGGTGTACTAACTCAAATAGATTGCGATAATAAAACTATAACTTTATTAGAGAGTGCCACTGTCGAATAAAAATATTTTTTCTTGCACAATGTAAAAATTTGTGATAAAATAGTAAAGATTTAATCTTAATTTTAACGAGTAAAGGGGAAAAATAATGGCAGACAATCACAATCAAAATTCACAACAAGTAGCAGTGAGTGTAGCAAATCCTTCAGCTATAGGTCTTTTTGGACTTGCAATGGTAACACTTGTAGCTTCTTCACAAAAATTAGGCATAACAGAAGGTACTTCTTTAGTTATTCCTTGGGCAATATTCTTAGGTGCAGCAGCACAGGTTTATGCAGGTGCTTTAGATGCAAAATTAAACAATGTTTTCGGAGCTACTGCTTTTTGTGGCTATGGATTTTTCTGGTTTGGTGTAGCATCAACATGGTTAATTCAAAACGGCGTATTCGGAGAAACTATGGCAGCTAATGCTGATGTAAAACAATTAGGTTTTGCCTTTGTAGGTTACTTAATATTTACTTTATTTATGACAGTAGGCGCTATGGAAGTAAACAAAACTTTATTTATAATTTTTGTTTTAATTGATGTTTTATTTTTAGGTTTATCATTAAGCACTTTAGGAATATCAGAACATTTCTTTCATAATGTAGCAGCTTATGCAGAACTTTTAATAGCTTTAGTATCATTTTATGCTTGTGCAGCGAATGTATTAAACGCAACATTTAAAAGAGAGTTTTTACCACTGGGAAAACCTTTTGGAATATTCACAAAATAGAAAATATAAAAAAATCACTATCATTATGATAGTGATTTTTTATTTATTAATTATTTATTTGAAAAATATCTTTCTAATAGGCCTTCAAAAGCTCTACCGTGTCTTGCTTCATCTTTTGCCATTTCATGTACTGTATCGTGGATAGCATCTAAGTTTAATTCTTTAGCTCTTTTTGCTAAGTCGAATTTACCAGAAGTAGCGCCATTTTCAGCTTCGATACGAAGTTCTAAGTTTTTCTTTGTTGAATCAGTTACAACTTCACCTAATAATTCAGCGAATTTTGCTGCGTGTTCTGCTTCTTCTAAAGCTGCTTTTTCCCAGTAAAGGCCGATTTCTGGATAGCCTTCACGATGAGCTACTCTACCCATAGCTAAATACATACCAACTTCAGTACATTCAGCCTCAAAGTTTGCTCTTAAATCAGCGATTATATCTTCTCTTGCGCCTTGTGCAACACCGATAACATGCTCAGTTGCCCATACTTTTGCTCCTTCTGCTTGCTCGATGAATTTTTCAGGACCTACTTTACATGTAGGACATACATCAGGTGCTCCGTCTCCTATGTGAACATAACCACATACTGTACATACATATCTTTTACTCATTTTTAAATTTCCTCCAAATTTTTTTAATTTTTTGTTTTCTTTTCACAATCCTTACAGCTACCGTAAATAGTTAAACTGTATGAAGATGGTGATAAATTATTGTTTTCTTTTATTTGTGATAATAACTCCTGCACACTTAAAGGGGAGCTAATATCAAGAATAGAATTACATTCAGTACAAATAAAATGTGAATGTGAATCTAAATCGGCATCATATCTGTCTTTGCCATTAAAAGTAGTGATACATCTAACATCGCCATTTTGCTCAAATAAGTTTAAGTTTCTATAAACAGTGCCTAAACTTAAATCAGGGTATAAGGGCTTTACTTTATTGTAAATCCACTCAGCAGTAGGATGAGAATCAGTGCTTTTAATAACATCTAAAATTGCTTCACGCTTTTTACTATACTTACGAGTTTGTTCCATAATATTAACCTCCTTAACAATAATAAGAATTATTACTATTATTAGTATAGCATATATTTTTAATTTGTAAAGAGATTATATGTGAAAGAAATGTGAAAATAATAATAATTACTATTTTTATAAAAACAGATATATTAAATTTTGCAATATATATAGAATTATATATTATATATTCTATATAAAGATAAAACGATGCAGAAGTTTTATGCATCGTTTTAGATTAATTATATTTTATTAGTTAAATTTTCTATATATGAGTTTAGAGAAGAGGCTATCTTGCTAATACTTCCATTTTCAAAAGGGCTTACAAGGCCAGAGGCGCTTATGAGCTGTACAAAAGTCTTTGTTCCACCTAATTTTACAAACTCCATATAAGTTTTAAAAGCATTATCCTCATCTTCTAATGATAAAGCAAATATTTGTAAAGCTACAATTTGAGCTAAGCAGTAGTCGATGTAATAAAAAGGATAGTGGTATATATGAAGCTGTCTTTGCCAAGTTGCCCCTGTTGAGTAAAAAGGCAGATTATCAAAATCAATATATGGTCTAAAATCTTTTTCTAAAGAAAGCCATAGAGTATGTCTTTCTTCTTTTGACATATTAGGATTTGAATAAATTAATTCTTGGAAGTAATCGACCATAACACCGTAAGGGATGAAGGATAAAGCACCTTCTGCGTGTGATAATTGATACTTTATAGTATTTTCTTTAAAGAATAAATGATGCCATTTTGAAGTTAAAAACTCCATGCTCATTGAATGCACTTCGCAAGATTCCATAGAAGGCTGTCTTAGAGAGTGATATTCTATTTCTTTATTAGCCATAAAAGAAGCAAAAGCATGGCCAGCTTCGTGAGTTAGTACATCAACATCAGCGCTGGTACCATTAAAATTTGAGAAAATGAAAGGGCAGTTGTAATCGCTAAAATCAGTACAAAAGCCACCAGGCGCTTTGCCGTCTTTTGACAATACATCAAATAATTCCATATTAAACATAAGCTCAATGAATTCTTTTGTTTGGCTACTCATTTCACTATACATAACCTTGCTTGCAGCTAATAATTCATCAGGAGTGCCGATAGGGTCAGCATTGCCTTCTTTGAAATATAAGGCATCATCATATAAAGTAAAGGTATCTACACCTATACGATTTTTTTGGTTTTCTTTAATTTTTGAAACTAATGGTACTATATCAGCTAAAACTTGTTTTCTAAAATTTGCAACATCTTGAGCGTTGTAAGAATTTCTTTGTCTGTGCAAGTATCCAAGTTCAACATAGTTTTTAAATCCTAAAATTTCTGCTTGCTTTGTTCTGCATTTAACTAATTTATCAAATATTTCATCAAATTCTTCTTTGTGTGAAGTGAAAAATTCACCTTCGGCTACAAAAGCAGCTTTTCTTGTTTGTCTATTAGTGCTTTGCTTATATGGGCCAAGTAATGGCAGAGGTAATTTTTTCCCATCAAATTCTACAATAGCTCCTGCATATATTTTTTGATATTCGTTTGTTAATTTGCTTTCTTCTTGCAAAAGCGGAATTATTTCTGGGCTGAAAGTTTTTTTACGCATCTGTGCGTTAATAAATATTATTTCACCAAGTTCTAAAATTAATTCATCTTTAAACTTAGAACTTAAAAATACTTCTAAGAATTCTTGAGATTTTTCTTCAATCAAAGGAGAAACCTCATCAAAATAGATTTTTTCTTGTTCATAAAACTCATCTTTTGTATTTATACTGTTTCTAACATAGGCTAAAGTGGCTAAAGTTTGAAAGCTCGCCATAAGTTTTTCTTGATTTTTAAATAATGTTATCTGCTCATTTGCATTTTTTGCTTCTTTAAAAGCTATAATTAATTTATCTAAATTACTAATAAGTTCCTCGCTTGATGGCCTTGAATAAGGCATATCGTTAAATTTTATCATATAAAGCTCCTTTTTATAAAAAATGTATAAATTAATACTATATTATTACGACAAATTTGTCAAATTAATAAAAAATTAAAAAAATTTAATATTCTGCAATAAAAATGAATTTTCGTGCATTATTATAGTGAAAGCCAAAAACAAACTAAACAAAACGGAGAATAAAAATGGAAAACATAATAATGACAGCTATGACAGGAATAATAATAACTCTAACAATGATGTTCACATTCATCTAATACTCAAAACAATATTGTTATTTATATTTAATTATGATATAATTTTTACATATTATATTATAGGAGAAAAAATATGAATACACCAAATTGTCCACAATGTGGCTGCGATTTTCCTTATGAAGATGGGCACTTAATGATTTGCCCTTTATGTAATAATGAATGGGATAAAAATGCAGTATTAGATGAAGAACAACAAACAATAATAAAAGACTCAGCTGGTAATGTTTTAAGTGATGGCGATAGTGTCAGCATTATAAAGACATTAAAAGTTAAAGGTGGGCAAGGGGACTTAAAAGCCGGAACAAAAGTTAAGAATATCCGCCTTGTTTACGATAGTAAAGATGATCACGATATCGATTGCAAAATTGATGGCTTTGGTGCGATGAAATTGAAGTCGAGTGTCGTTAAAAAGATATAGATTTTAGCAGATAACTTTTGTTATCTGCTTTTTTATTATAAAAAATAAAAGACTTCTAAAAAGAAGTCTTTTGTATATAAAAATTAAATTATAAAATCACAAAGTTGAATTTATAAATATTTTTTTAAAGTCTTACTTGATGAAAATACAAAATGCTATAATTTTTCGCCCGTACCATAGCAAAGCACCTGTGCATAAACCTTGCCTTTAATTTTCAAGTTAGTTTTATTAATGTTATCATAAGTGTTTTTATTCATCTGGCAGCCAAAGGAGTTATGTCGCCACACGGTATTAAACTTATCAAAAAAATTGCCTAACTTATTTTTTGGGCGAATATGCTCGATAAAAATAAGTTTTCCAGATGACTTTAAAACCCTTTCTATTTCACTTAAAGCCTTATCAACTTCTTCTACAGAACATAAAACAAGAGTTAGTACAACAGTATCAAAACTATTATCGCTGAAAAGTAAAGAAGTCACAGAGCAAGTTTTAAAAGTTAGTTTTGGTAAAGAAATGTCACTTTTGAAAATATCAGCCGCCGTTATTGACTCAATTTTTTCTAAATCATAATACTTATAATTTACACCACTGCCAAAGCCAATCTCTAAAACTTTTCCTTTGGCTTTTTGTATATATTCTTTTCTGATTTTTCCAAGCCAAAAGAATTCAAAAGGGCTCATAAATACATCATAAAAACTCATGTTTTCTCTTTTCTATATCTAATTAAGATATATTGTAATAAAATACTTTTTATAAATAAAAAATGTATTAAATGTGCGTTACTATAACTTTAAATTTATATTAAATAAATTGATATGAATATATTTAATTATAAATAATTTTATTATGTCATTATTTGAAAAGAATGTCAATATAAAAAGAAATATTCACAAAATAAAAACAAAAGGAATCAGTTTAATCAAATTTCATTTTTAACAAACAAACAAATACACTCAACATGCTTTGTCCTTGGAAATAAATTAAAAGGTCTTATAAATTCTAATTTATAGCCATTCTCATTTAAAACTAAGCTATCTCTTGCAGCAGTAGCAGGATTGCAACTAATCATCATTATCTTTTTAGGATTCATTGAGATTACAGCTTCTAAAGTATCATTATCACAGCCTTTTCGAGGTGGATCTAAAACAACAACTGATGGAGTAAAATTATCTTTTACTAATTGCTTTGCAGCATCTTTTGCATCACTGCAGATAAATGTTGCATTGTCAATATTATGTCTTTTTGCAGTCTTTTTTGCGTTTTCAATAGCTTGCGGTATAATTTCAACACCGATTAACTGCTTTACTTCACTTACCATAGAAAGCCCAATTGAGCCTGTGCCACAGTACATATCAAGTAAAACATCTTCTTTAGTTAAGTTTAAACTTTCTTTTGCTATGGTATAAATTTGTTGTGCACCATCGTGATTTACTTGATAAAAAGAATGAGGGCTTATTTCAAGATTTATCCCACATAAGGTATCATTTATAATACCGTTAGAATAAAGGTTAATATTTTCACTTCCTAAAATTACATTAGTGTTTTTTGAATTTATATTCAAAACGACTGTTTTAATATCTTTATAAGTTTTTATTAAATCCTCTACTAACATATCAAGGTTTTTAACATTTGCTTTTTTTGATACAAGACAGACCATAATCTCGCCACTAACAGCGCCTATCCTTGTATAAATATGCTTAATGTCGCCTTTTTGTGTTTCTTCATCATAAGCTTTTATGTTTAATGTATTCATTCTTTCTGTTATGAATTGTGCAATTTCATTTACAATTTCTGGCTGTAATAAGCAGTCATCGCAAGGGATAATCCTATGACTTCTTTTTGCAAAAAAACCATAAACAGCCCTACCATTTTCATCTTGCCTTACGGGGAATTGGCTTTTATTTCTGTATCTTAAATTTTCTTTTGAAGATAGTATAGGCAGTACTTCGCAAGTGGATTTACCTATTTTTTCAAAGGCTGATTTTACAATATTATGCTTTACTCTTTGCTCTGCTTCAAAATTAATATGAAAAAAATCACAACCACCACAAAGATTAAAGATAGGGCAAAGAGTTTTTTGCCTATCTTTTGATGGGGTAATGATTTCTTCGCATTTACCAAAAAGATAATTTTTATTTACTTTTACAATTCTTATTTTACATACATCGCCTACAGCAGTACCGGGCACAAAAATAGTGATATTATCATATTTTGCAACACCGTTTGCATCACTTGCTATATCAATAATTTCTGCTGTGATTACTTCATTTTTTAATAACATAAATTTTAAACCTCAGGACTTAAAAAAATAGTTTTTGAATAAATAGGATACTCTAAATTTTCATAAGGGTAGCTTTGATTTTGAGTGTTATTAAAAATTGTAGTAATAATTTCAAACATTTGAGTATAATCTATAAATATAACTTGTACACTTTCGCTTTGGGCATATGGATTTTCAACACCAAAAACAATACTTGTAAGGTTTATGCTGGTTTCTAATTGGCTTAGTATCTCATCGCCTATAATATAAAAAAGTTCTGAATCTTTATATTGTTCTAAATGCGAAATAGACTGCTCATAAGATACAACTTCGCTTTCGCCCAATAAAGAATAAGGAATACCTAATAGCTCTAAGTTTTTAACAAAGGTATTAAAAGTTCTTAAAGCTTCATCGCTAACAGGACTTAATTTTATCAAAGAAAAATCTAAAAGCTTGTTTTCGTTTGTATCTGTTATTTGCGCATTAGTTAATGCTGTATCTATTTTTTGAGCTTGTAATTCGCCTATATATTCATAATTTACATTTATGCTAAAAGCCTTATCATAAGACAGCAAAATGTCTTCACTAACAACTCCTAAGGAAAAAACAACAGGAATATTATACTCATCTAAAACATTTATAGCCCCTTGCGCTTTTGAGTCAGTCATTTCATCATCAAAAACAAAAACTCCCTCAATTAAAGAATAATCTGTAATATTTAATAAGTATTCAGAAATAGAAAGGTTTTCAAGCTTTAAATTTACTACTTGAGTGTTTTCAAGGTTTTCAGTAGCATAGTCAATTAAATCTTGATTTAGTGTATCAAACAAAGCGATACGATAAGAGGGCATAGTTTCACTGCAAGCGCTAAAAATAAAGCAAGATAGTATGATTGTTAAAAATAGAGTTAGTTTTTTCATAGTTGTCCTTAGATTTTATATATTTTGTAGGTATTTGCTCGGTGGTACTTGCTTTATTTTCTTAAATACTCTTGAAAAATAAAATTGGTCAATAAAGCCTACTGAAGTTGCAATTTCTGCAATAGTTAAATTAGTATTTTTTAATAATGAGCAGGCTTCGTTTATTCTATACTGTGTTAAATAATCTATAGGTGATTGGTTTAAGTTTGAAACAAACACCCTATATAAATGGCTTCTACTAATTCCCACAGCAGAGGCTATATCATTAACATTTATATCTAAAGAATAGTTGAATTGTATATATTTAATTGCATTAATAACATAGGTTGAATGAGATATATTTAAGTTGTTTTCAAGTTCTTGATTTTCTAATGATAACTTTGAGAATAATAAATATAAGTATCCAGTCATAGAAGAAGTATTAGCAAAGCTTGTACCACTATTTGAATAAATTTCATATAGGTAGTTTTTACATTCTTGAAAACTTTCAGGAGTATAGATAGGGCTTGAGTCTTTAAAAGGCAAATTATTAGCTATTTTTTGAGCATAAGTGCCGTTAAAACCTATCCAATAATACTCCCAAGGATCATTCGCATCTGCAGTGTATTGAACGAGTTGTGAAGGCTTAATTAAAAACATATCTCCAGCTTTTAATTCATAAGTTTTACCATCGCAAACATAGCTACCTCTTCCTGATACTATTAAGTGGATAAGATAGTGATCACGCACACCAGGGCCCCAAGTATGAGAAGGTAGACAGCTTTGTAAACCACAGTTGAAGATACCAAGGCTTACATTGTCGATTAAATCTTGTTTGTATGAATGTTTATATGGATTTGTCATGCCAAGTCCTCCAAAGCTATATTTTTTATTTATCTTTATATATAATATACTAAAAATGATAAAAAATCAACAAAAATCCATATAAAAAAACTAAAAATTCTTTTTTATGCCAAAAAAGATGATATAATAAAACATATACTGAAAAATTATATAAGCAAAGGTGAGTGGAAAACTATGGAAAAACTTTTAAATGAAATACAAAATAATAAATTTGATGAGACATTTATTAAGCTTTATTCAAAAGAAAACTTAACAAAGCAAAAAGAAAGATACATAAAATCAATTAATGATTTTAAGGCTTATTTTGGTGAAGGCGAAGTTAATTTATATTCAACTCCAGGAAGAACTGAAATTGGTGGAAATCATACAGATCATAATTTAGGTATTGTTTTAGCTGCCTCAGTTGACTTAGATATAATTGCAATAGTAAGAAAAAATAATAGCAGAAAAATTAATATTTTTTCTGAAGGCTATGGGATGTTAAAAGAAATTAATCTTGATAATATAGAAATTAACGAGGCTGAATTTGAAACGGCAACATCATTAATCAAAGGCGTTTTAAAAGGTATTGAAAACTTAAACGGAGAAATCGGCGGCTTTGATGCTTATATTACAAGTGATGTTTTAAGGGGTAGTGGACTTTCTTCATCTGCGGCCTTTGAAGTGATGATAGGCACAATCTTAAATCATGAATACAATAACGCAAAATTTACTGCTGTTCAAATAGCCCAAGTGGGTCAATTTGCAGAAAATGTTTACTTTAATAAACCGAGCGGTTTAATGGACCAGACAGCCTGTAGTGTTGGTAGCTTGATGACTATTGACTTTAAAGATAATAAAAATCCAATAGTAGAAAATGTTGAATTTGACTTAGATAAGTATAATTTAGCCTTATGCGTTATAAATTCAGGTGGCTCACATGCAGACTTAACGGCTGATTATGCAGCTATAAAAAACGAAATGTGCAGTGTTGCAAATCAATTTTCAAAAGAAGTGCTTAGAGAAGTTGATAAAGATGAATTTATAAAAAGCATACCTAATATTAGAGGTAAAATAAGCGATAGAGCTATTTTAAGAGCTATTCACTACTATATGGAGTGTGATAGGGCAATTAATTTAAGAGAATTTATTGAAAATGAAGATATAGATAGCTTTTTAAAAACTATCATTGAGTCAGGGCATTCATCATTTGAATACAATCAAAATGCCTATACTCAAAAAGATGAAAAATATCAGCCAATTAGCCTTGCACTTTGCCTTTCTCAAGATTTTTTACAAAATAAAAGAGGAGCTTTTAGGCTTCAAGGTGGCGGTTTTGCTGGCACTATACAATGTTTTGTAGATAAAAATGACTTAAAAGAGTTTAAAAAAGTTATTGAAAATGTGTTTGGTGAAAATTCTTGCTATGTTTTGAATATTAGAAATTATGGCTCAATAAAAATAGAAAAAGAAATATAAGGAGAGATTATGGCTGAAATAAGGTACAACCCGCTAACAAAGGACTGGGTTATGATAGCATCGCACAGACAAGATAGGCCACAGATGCCAAAAGATTGGTGCCCTTTTTGTCCGGGTTCAGGTAAGGTGCCGGATGATTATGAGGTTTACTGTTATGATAATGATTTTCCGTCTTTATCAAACAATCCTCCTTTAATGGATGATGTTACAAATGATTTTTTTAAAGCGATGCCTTCTTATGGAAAATGTGAAGTTGTTTTATACTCAAAAAATCACACTGCTACAATAACAGACTTAACTGATGAGCATGTAATTAAACTTGCAAAGTTATGGCAAGAAAGATTTATTGAATTAAGTAAAGATGAAAACCACAAGTATATTTATATTTTTGAAAATAGAGGAGAGGAAGTAGGCGTTACTATGCCACATCCTCACGGGCAAATTTATGCCTATCCGTTTTTGCCTAAAAAACTGCAATTAGAGCTTGATAGCGCAAACGAATACAAAAAAAATACTAATAATTGCTTGTTTTGCGATATGCTAAAAAATGAAAAGGAAGATGGGCGAAGAATAATTTTTGAAAATGAAGATTTTGTTGTTTTTCTACCATTTTTTACAGAGTACCCTTATGGAGTTTACTTAATGAGTAAAACTCACAAGCAAAACATCGCACACTTCACCCAAAGAGAAATTGAAAATTTAGCAAAAGCTATTAAAGGTATAGTTGGGATGTTTGATAATTTGTTTGATAAACTTTTCCCTTATATGATGTGTATGCACAATGGCCCTGTTAATGGAGAAAGCGATGAAAATTATCATTTTCACATAGAATTTTTCCCACCATTAAGAAGTAAAGAAAAAATAAAATTCAATGCATCGAGTGAAACAGGCGCTTGGGCACACTGCAACCCTACAAACCCAGAAGAGAAGGCACAAGAGCTTAAAAACAGCTACACAAAGTATTTAAAAAAATTATAGATGACAAAATGATAAATTTATAGTAAAATATATGTATAAATTTATTTAAGGGGCAAAATATGGTTTCTCAATCATTTACAATTTTAATAGTAACATTTGTATTAATTATAGTGTATGCAAGAAGAACAAATTTAAAATCAGCAACATCACTTTTGCCGATTTTTTTAGTGCCTATGGGCTATATTACATCTATGGTTTTACAAAATAGGTTAGGGACTGTTTTTGATAATATTCCCGTTATAATACCTCAAATAGGTATAGGGTTTATTTTCTTAAGCGTTGCCTGTGTTAGTATAGGCGTTATCTCAACAAAGATAACAAATAGGCAAAATAAAATATCTTATGTAGTAATGATGTATGCATATAGTATAGTATTATCTATAATTTATTTATATGATATAATTAATACATTTAGTTTTTAAGGAGAAAAATATGAAATTTAAAATGGTGCACACAAACTTTAATGTAAAAAATGTCGAAGAAAGTTTAAAGTTTTACAAAGAGGCATTAGGTCTTGAAAAAACAAGAGAAATAAACGGAGAACATTTTAAAATAGTTTATGTAGGCAATGAAAATGCAGAGCATGTATTAGAATTAACACAGCTTTTTGACCATCCACAAAGTTATGACTTAGGCGAAAATGAAATACATTTAGCTTTTAGAGTAGATGACTTTGAAGCAGCTTATAAGATGCATAAAGATATGGGCTGTATATGCTATGAAAATAAGGATATGGGCATTTACTTTATTGAAGACCCAGATGGATACTGGCTTGAAGTAATCCCTACAAGATAAAAATAAAAACAGATGTAAATTACATCTGTTTTTTATTGTTATAAAATAAAATCTTCTTTTTTATATGTTTTTAATTCTTTTCGCCTTTTTGGTATTCTTTTTGTAGGTAGATATTCAAATTTTGAGCAAGAAAACTCTAAAGAGACAACTCCTTTTTTTTCGCATAAAACCATTGTTTCATCACTTGATAAATTAGAAAAAAAACAATACTTACACAAAGGCGTTATTTCGTTTGAAAATAATATAGATTTCTTTTTAAAAATTGACATATTATCACCTCAAAAATATTATATCACACCTTATTTATTTTGCCAAATTTATTGTTTGTTTCTAAAAAAGTAATAAATAAAATACTTAAAATAAAAAAGGTAATGGAAATATCTATTGAGTTATAGTAATTTTTCACTAAAACATCTGAGTTTGAGTAAACATTAGTAGCAACAGGGAAAAGGTTAACCAAAACCCTTAAAATGAGTAAAGAAAGTGGGGTGTGTATTATTCTTGTATATAATAAAAACTTAATATCAACTGCTTCTTTTGCAAAAAAGGAAATTTGACTTAGAGTTGATAAAGGGAAAATACTTAATACTATGCAAAGGATAAAAACGCCTTTTTCTCCATTTATAACAACAGCACTGCTAACTTCCATTATAGAAATTAAAATAGTTTTTAAAATCTTGATTTCTAAAAAATGATTTATAAACATCGAGAATGTATAAAAAATAATTATTATAGCACATATTGAAAGCATTGATATAACATTTTCTTTTATAATCAAACTAAAAGGAGTTTTTGTAATGATGATATTTTTATTGTAATTTTTTACAGGCTTATTATAGGTAAAAGAATATAAAAAAGCTGTTATAAAACTTGCTAAAAATAAAGAAGTAAATAAAATAAGGGCTAATTTAAAATTATTTAAAACCAAAACACCAACTACTAAAATAATAAAGGGTAGTGAATTTGTACACATTAAAATAGATAAAGTATTTAAAATAGGCTTATCATAACCCTCATTATATAGACTATTTAAAAACTTTGCCCCAACAACAAAGCCAGAAATTAAAGATAAAAATACATAACAAGCCGCTTTTTTGCTATTTATTTTTAACAGTTTTAATAAGCCTTGAAAAAAATAAGAGAAAATATACAAAGCATCACTTTGGCTAATAAATGAAGATAGCGTCATAAAAATAAATAAAGAAGGAATAATTTTCTCATAGCATAAATACAAAGCCTGTCTTACTACCATTAAAGAAAACTCAGAATTTAAAAGCAAAATAAATATTATAAAAATATAAAATAAAAATGAAACTATTTTTTTAATTAACATACAACCACCTCTGTTTTAAATATATATGTATAAAAGATATTTTTTAGGAGGTTAAAATGAAAAATCGAAAAAATAGTTTTTTTTACGCTTTAAAAGAAAGTTTTAGTGAAAATGAATATTTTTCTCCAGCCTTATTTACATTGAATTTAAAAGGTGAATTAGTAATTGAAGGCTTTAATAAGTTAAATGAATACAATGAAAAAGTAGTAAATATATCAGCTTTTAATAAACAAATTTATATTTATGGTGAAAATTTAACTCTCTCTTATTTTACAAAAGACACCATCCAGATAGTAGGTAAAATTAATTCTATTGAAGTTTTCGAGGTGGAGTAATGCCAAAAATTATTTTTGAAGTTAGCGCTGGCTTGTATACTGATTTATTAAATTTTCTTTTTAAGAATAATATTGTTATATATGATGTAAAGCCTACTGAAATAGGCTTTACTGCCATTTGCTATGCAAAAGATTATAAACTAATAGCAAAAAAAGCAAGGAAGTTTCAGTGTAGGATAAAATTAAAAAGAAAAAAAGGTGTATATTTTAAATTTAAAAAATATAAAAATAGAAAAGGTCTTTTTTTAGGAAGTTTAATTTTTTTAATTTTAAGTGTATCGTTTAACAGCCTTATATGGAAGATAGAAATACAGACAAATAATGAAGATATAAAAAACGAAGTGCATGAAATTTTATATGAAAATAATATATATGCAGGCAATTTTTTTATAAAAGAAAATTCTCTAAAAGCAACTCAGCAAATTTTATTAGAAAGCGAAGATGTAGCCTTTGCTTCCCTTAATTTTCATAAAGGGATTTTAAGTGTTGTTATTGATAAAATATATAAAAAAGAAGATTACTTACAGGATGAAACGATGTATAACCTATCATCAAATATGGACGGAGAAATTATTGATTTAAGAGTGTATTCTGGCTTTACAACTTATAAAGTGGGGGATATAGTAGTAAAGGGTGACATTTTAGTTTATACAAGTTCTGAAATCTTACCTCCGCCTGAAAAAGTGTATATCCCACAAGGCTGGGTTTATCCTATCGTAAATCAAAAACCAAGGGCATATATAGTAGCGAATGCTCAAAAAACATACTCCACATCGCTTACCTTAAACAAGGAAGTTTATTTATACACATTAAAAAAAGAAAAGGAAGTTTTTTTTAGGTTTTTAGATTTTTCTTTTTGTGTTAATAAAAAAAAGCAAGACTTTGAAGAATATACTAAAATAACAAAAGTTTATCCTTTAGATTTCTTCGGCTTTTATCTTCCTATTACGATACATGAAAACACTTACTACCAAAGAGAAATTAAAGTAATAAATACCGATGAAAAAGAAAGTGAAAACATACTCAAAGCGCAAGTAGATACTATAATTTCGCAAGATAAATCTTTGATTAATCTAACTGAAAAAACTTACTATTATAAAACAGAAAATGATAAAATTACAATTTATTGTGATGTTTTTGGGGAATATGAAATAACTAATTAGCAAATTGTTTACTAAATTAAAATAATATGATAAAATAAAAATAAATAAAATACAGAGGTGATGAGTTGATAACAAGGATTTTTGAAGTTTATGATAACGACATAGCGCTTGCAATAGCAGGTGATTTTAATAGAAATATTCAGTATATTGAAAAAATGTTTGATGTTAGTATAATTAATAGAAGTACTGAGTTTAAAATAACTGGTGAAGAAGACAATGCCAATAAAGCTTATAAGGCTTTTGAAAGTATGGTCTATATGTATAATCAAACAAAGCAATTAGATGAGCAAGCAATTAGATATTGTATAAATTTAGCTTTAGATAATAACGATGAAAAAACAAAAGAACTAAGCGCTGATTTTATAATTTTAACAGCTAAAGGAAAGCCTGTTAAAGCAAAAACTTTAATGCAAAAAGATTATCTAAACGCAATAAAAGACAACTCCATAACCTTTGGTATTGGCCCTGCCGGTACAGGTAAAACATATTTAGCAGTAGCTATGGCTGTAAAAAGTTTTAAACAAGGGTTAGTTTCAAGAATTATTTTAACAAGGCCAGCCGTTGAGGCCGGCGAAAAATTAGGCTTTTTACCAGGTGATTTACAAAACAAGGTAGACCCTTATTTAAGACCTTTATATGATGGCTTATTTGATATGATGGGCGCAGAAACATATCAAAAATTGCTTGAAAAAGGAATAATAGAAGTAGCGCCTTTAGCATATATGAGAGGGCGTACTTTAGATGACAGCTTTATCATATTAGATGAAGCGCAAAATACAACGCAAGAACAAATGAAAATGTTTCTAACTCGTATGGGACACGGCTCAAAAGTAGTTATTACCGGAGATATAACTCAAATAGACCTACCAGTAGATAGAAAATCAGGCTTAAAGCAGGCTATTAGTATATTAAAAGGTATAGAAGATATAAAAACAATTTACTTTACTGATAAAGATGTAGTAAGGCATAAATTAGTGCAAGACATAGTAAGGGCATACGAAAAATTATCAAGTAAACCAACAACGCAAGGCAAAAAAGAGGAAAAAGAATATAATGCTAAACAAAATTCAAATCAAAAACGACCAAAAACAAGTAAAAATCCCCCAAGGTACTAAACTTTTAATTAGAAGATGCTGTAATGCAGTTTTGAAAGAAGAAAAGTTTGAAAAACCTTGTGAGGTATCAGTTACATTTGTTGATAATAATCAAATAGCTGTGTTAAATTCGCAATATAGAAATAAGCCAAGTGATACAGATGTGCTATCTTTTCCCTTAGGAGAAAATGGCGAATATGACACAAACTTGCAAACAGGCGCTTTACTTTTAGGAGATATAGTAATTTCCTTAGAAAAAGCGATGTATCAAAGTGAATTATATGGACATACTTTGCAAAGAGAAATAGCTTTTTTGACAGTGCATTCAATGTACCATCTTTTAGGATATGATCATGAAGGCGATAAAAAGCAAGCAATGATAATGCGTGAAAAAGAAGAGGCAACATTATCAAAATTAGGCTATCAAAGAACAGTATCTTATGGAATGGATATGTAATAATGATTAAAAAATTTTTATTAGGTGTAAAATATGCTCTTTTAGGGATAAAAACAGCTATAAAAGAAGAAAGAAATTTTAGAATAGATTTAGTAGTAATGTTAGTAGTATTAAGACTTTCTTTATTTTATAATTTCAGTAAAGCTGAATGGGCAGTGATAATTTTAATTTGTTTTTTAATTCCAAGTTTAGAATTATTAAACACAGCCATTGAGCGAAGTGTTTTTTCTCCTGATACAGAGCATTTTAAATCAGCAGGACAAGCAAAAGATACAGCGGCAGGTGCAGTTTTACTGCTTTCGTTTGCTGCAGTTATTATTGGCATTATAATGTTTTTAGATTTTAATGTAATAAGTGAGATTTTTATTTATTACAAAGAAAATTTAA
Source organism: uncultured Oscillospiraceae bacterium (assembly GCA_964369975.1). Lineage (GTDB taxonomy): Bacteria > Bacillota > Clostridia > Oscillospirales > Ruminococcaceae > RGIG3102. The sequence continues at coordinate 164,308 of CAYJFZ010000003.1, read as the reverse complement.
TAGAAGCATTTATATCGTCTATTATTTTAACAATAGGCTATATATTTATAATAAAAGATGAAATATTTAAAGGAAAAGATTAATGAAATTTAACACAAAGTCAATTTTTATAGCTATGGTAGGTAGGCCAAATGTAGGTAAGTCTTCAATGATGAACTTACTTTTAGGTGAAAAAATCGCCATAGTTACACAAAAACCGCAGACAACAAGAACAAGCATTAAAGGCATACTAACAAAGGATGAAATTCAGTATGTTTTTATGGACACACCGGGTATTCACACACCTAAAACAAAGCTCGGTGAAAGAATGGTAAACATCAGCCATAAAACAGTAGCTGATGTTGATTTTGCACTTATGCTTTTTGAGCCACTAAAAGAAATCAATGAGGCTGAAAAGGCTTTAATTCAAAGCATAAAAGCAAAAAAAATACCGGCAGTAGCCTTAATTAATAAAATAGATACAGTAAATGATAAAGAAAAATTATTACCACAGATAAAAATATTAGATGATTATAATGTATTTGATAAAATCCTTTTAGCTTCTGTAAAAGAAAATGATGGTATAGAGGACTTATTAAAGATAATGAGCGAATATGCAATAGAAGGCCCTCATTTCTTTGATCAAGATGCCATTACAGATATGCCTGAAAAGGTAATTATAAGTGAGATAGTAAGAGAGAAATTACTACTTAATATGTTTGAGGAAATACCTCACGGCACAAATGTTGAAGTAGAGCAATTCAAAGAGAGAAAAAAGAATAACATTATCGATATAGGTATAGTTATTTACTGCGAAAAAAAATCTCATAAAGGTATGATAATTGGAAAACAAGGGGCGATGCTTAAAAAAATCGCATCTTCGGCAAGGGCAGACATTGAAAAGTTTTTATCTACAAAAGTTAATATGCAGTGCTGGGTAAAAGTAAAAGAAGACTGGCGAGATTCAAACTACTTACTTAATGATTTTGGATTTAATGATAAGAATTAGGTTATTTTGCCATTTATAATTAAATGAAAAAAAGAAATAATAATACTAAACAAATACTTAAAAGCGAGGTATTATTATGGATAGTAAATTTCATTGGGAAAATTTTGTAACTACAGGTAGTATCAGCGATTATTTAAAGTATCGTCAATCGGTGAATGAGGAAGTGAATGAGAAGTCAGCTTATAACGGTAAATGGAATAGTGATAAAACACCAAAAGACAAAAGAAAGTGATAAAATTCTTACTGTTTTAACAAATGAGCTTGGAGTAATATCAATTTATGCAAAAGGCGCTATGAGACTAAAAAATAAGTTTCATAGCGCTGTGAGTCTTTTTACATATAGTGAGTTTGTTCTTTTTGAGTCGAATAACTCAAAATTATACCAATTAAACGAAGTATCTATAAAAAAAGTGTTTCATAAATTGGGGGAAGATATTGAAAAACTCTCAACTGCCATGTACTTAGCTGAAATATGCACTGAAGTGATAGTTAAAGAGGAGGCATCAAATGATATTTTAAGGCTTTTTTTAAATATTTTGCATACAATGTGCGAAGAAAAATGGTCAACAAAACTCTCAAAAGCTGCTTTTGAGATGAGAATACTATGCGATGTAGGGTATAGGCCAAACTTTATTCACTGCTCTTTATGCAATAAAAGCGAAGAAGAATTGTACTATTTTTTATATCAGACTGGCAAAGTACTATGTAAAAACTGCTATACTCAAAATTTACAAGAAGAATCCTTAATTTGCGATAAAGCAACTGTTTATGCTTTAAGATACTTAGCTTATGCTGATTTAGAGAAAATGTTTTCGTTTAATTTATCAGGCAATAGCTTAATAAATTTATCAAAAATATGCGAAAAGTACATGCTATATCACACAAAGCAAAATTATAAAACCTTAGATTTTTTAAATACTTTAAATATACAGTAGGAGAAATACATTGATTAAAAAAAGTTTAACATCATTAGAATATAATTTAATATTAGATTCCTTAAGTGAATACTGCACTTTTTTTGAAAATAAAGAAAGTGTAAAACAATTATTACCCAATATTGATATTCAAGTTGTAAAGGAAGATTTATTAAAAGCCGATACAGTTATGAGTTATATTATAAAATATCAGCACCCTCGCCTTGATTCTGCAAACGAAAGTAAAGATGCAGTAATTCACAGCGAAAAGGGAGGCGTTCTTACTTTTTCTCAGTTATTAAATGTTGCAAGGATGTATAGGAATTTTAGTAGGATAAAAAAATGGTATTTTCAATATGAAAGAAATACAGATGTATTAGACTGGCAGATTTCTTCAATTATAGAAAATGATATATTGGAAAAAACCATACACGATATGATATTATCAGACACTCAGATAGCTGATAATGCCTCAGATGAATTATTTGATATTAGAAGAAAAATAAAATCTTTTGAAAGCCAAGTAAGGGATAAGTTAGACTCTGTTATAAAATCACAAACCTATCAAAAATATCTGCAAGAATCAGTTATAACACTAAGGCAAAATAAGTTTGTTATTCCTGTAAAAGCAGAACATAAAAATGAAATTAAAGGTATTGTTCACGATGTTTCAGCTTCTGGTGCTACATATTTTATTGAGCCGGCAGCTGTTGTAGAATTAAATAGCAAGGTTATGCAGCTATACAATCAAGAACAAGAAGAAATAAATAAAATCCTTTCAAGGCTCTCAATGCAAGTGGCGCAAAATGCCCCTGCTTTTTATGAAAATTATGAAAAGTTATTAGAAATAGATGTAGTGATAGCAAAAGCAAGACTTGGCATTAGTATGAATGCGAGTATGCCTATAGTTAATGATAATTTAGCGTTTAATTTAGTTAAAGCAAGGCACCCATTAATACCAAAAGATGAAGTTGTGCCTATTGATATTTCTTTAGGTTATGACTATGATACTATGGTTATTACAGGGCCTAATACAGGTGGTAAAACTGTTTCTTTAAAAACGGCTGGTTTACTATGCGCTATGGCTCAAACAGGTATGCTAATCCCAGCGGATGACAAAAGTAGTGTCTGTGTTTTTAGTAAAATTTTAGTTGATATAGGCGATGAGCAAAGCATACAACAAAGTTTGTCTACTTTTTCAGGACATATGAAGAATATTGCAAAAATACTAAAGCAAGCAGATGATACAACTCTTGTGTTAATGGATGAGCTCGGCGCCGGCACTGACCCTGCAGAAGGAGCTGCACTTGCGATTAGTATAATTGAAAAATTAAGAATGCTTAAAAGTAAGATAATTACGAGTACTCACTATGGCGAAATAAAATTATTTGCCTTAGAAACTAAAGGGGTACAAAATGCAAGCTGTGAATTTGATATAAAAACACTTTCGCCAACTTATAAAATTATAGTAGGCGTTCCAGGCAAATCCAACGCTTTTAATATCAGTATGCGCCTTGGCATTGATGATGAGATAATCAAAAATGCTAAAGGACATCTTTCAAGTGAAGAAAAAAAATTAAACAGCGTTTTTTCTCAATTAGAAGATATGAAAAAAGAGTTATATGAAAAGCAAATTGAAATAGAAGATTTAAAAGTAGTAGCTTCAACTGCAATGCAAAAAGCAAAAAAAGACAGCGAAGATATATTAATAAAAGCAAAAAAAGAAGCTGAAATCTTAACAGCGAAAGCAAAGCAGTCAGCACAAAAAGTTCAAGATGAAGCATATAGCTTAACAGAAGAATTAAAAAAATTACAAAAGCAAGAAAATAAATCAGCGCAGCAAAGGCTTCAAGAGGCAAGAGATATAGCAAGAAATAAAACTTCTAAATTAATAGCTTCTGTTGAAGACGAAGATAAGCCTTTAAAAGAATATCCAAAATTAGATACGGTTAAAAAAGGCGATAAAGTTATTATTGCATCTTTAAATAAGCAAGCAGTAGTACAGGATAAAGAAGATAGCAAAGGTATGGTAAATGTCATAGCAGGAATTATAAAAACAAAGGTTCATATTAGTGACTTATATCTTGATACAACACTTCAAAAGCAAAAGCCAAAACACACACAATTTAGAAATACGCAAAGCAAAAAAAGCCAAAATGAAGTAAGGAGTGTTCACAGTGAGATTAATTTGTTAGGTTTTAATGTTGAAGATGCTATCCTTGAGATAGACAGATTTATCGATATGAGTTTAAGGACTCATTTAAGGACAGTTTACTTAATTCACGGCAAGGGGACAGGCGCTTTAAGAAATGGGATACACACATATCTTAAAAAACATCCTTCTGTTGCCTTTTATCGTTTAGGCACTTTTGGTGAGGGAGAAAGTGGAGTTACTGTTGTTGAATTAAAATAAAAAGTTAGTATTGACTTAATAATATATTAGTACTATAATGTATATTAGTTAAAAAATTATATAATTATTCAAGTGGTAAAATACTCTAATTCGCAAGAAATAGAGTATTTTAAAATTTTGAAAGAAAAAAAGAAATGAGGAAAATATTTTGGCAAGAAGTTTTACAGAAGGAAATCCGTTTAAACTCATCTTAGGGTTTGCGATACCTATGCTTATAGGTAATGTTTTCCAACAATTATACAGCACAGTAGACTCAATTATAGTAGGTAATTTCGAAGGTCCTCAGGCTTTAGCGGCTATTAGTAGTAGCTTTAGTGTACAATTTTTATTATTGGCGATAGCCTTTGGCTTTTCAATTGGTATGTCAACTTTAATGGCTCAAGTATACGGAGCAAATGAGATGGATAAAGTTAAAAAAACTTTTTCAACAGGCTTTATATTAATAATATCATTAGCAATATGTTTAGCTGTTATAGGTTATTTAATAACAGATCCAGTATTAATGTTATTACAAACTCCTGAACATATTATGCCGGATAGCTCAGCTTACCTAAAAATTATGTTCGTTGGACTTCCAGCAACGTTTGTTTACAACTTTTATGCGCAAGCTCTAAGAGCGATTGGTGATAGTAAAACACCACTATATTTTTTAATGTTTGCTACACTCTTAAACATAGTTTTAGACTATGTTTTCGTTGCTTATTTTGGTTGGGGTGTTTCAGGTGTTGCAATAGCTACAATAACAGCTCAAGCAGTTAGCGGTATATTATCATACTTATATGTAAACAAAAGAATTGCAATTTTTCAATTTGAAAAAGGTGAATTTGTTTTTGATAAGGAATTAGCAAAAGGTATAATTCGTTTTGGATTACCAGCAGCTATTCAGCAATCAATTTTCTCTTTAGGTTTCTTAGCTGTTCAAGGTATGGTAAACTCTTATGGTGAGGATATGATGGCAGCATTTGGTGCAACTGGCCGTATTGAAGGCTTTGTAACAATGCCAATGATGAACTTAGCTACAGCTTTATCAATGTTTGCAGGGCAAAACATTGGTGCAAACAGGGAAGACAGAGCTATGCAAGGGATAAAAGATACTGCTAAAATACAAGTAGTATTCTGCGCTATAATGTTCTTTGTAATTCCACCAGCAGCAGAAATGCTACTTGTAATGTTTGGTTTAGACCAATCACCTAATGCCTTAGCTTTAGGTATAATGGGTACAAGATTTACAGTGTACTTCTACATCGTTTTTGCATTATTCCAAACATTCAATCAATTCCACAGAGGTGTGGGCGATGCGACATACTCAATGTTTGTATCTTTTGCAATGATTGCTATTCGTGTACCGGTAACTTATGCCTTATCAGTAGTATGGCCAATAGGCGAAATCTCAATATGGATTGGTATGGTAACAGGTTGGTCAGTGAGCTTTGTTTTAAACCTAATAAGATTCTTATCAGGCAAATGGAGAGGCAAAGCCTTTGTTCAAAAAGATATAAAACCAGCTGAGGCTGAGGCTCAAGAGCAATAAAATATTAAAAATATTAAAATCGCAGATGTATTCTGCGATTTTTTGTTAAATAAAGTAAAATAAACATTGATATTTTTGCAAATGTAATATATACTAAAAGTATAAATATATTTTTTTGATAGTAGAGGTAGGATATGACTTTTGATATTAAAAAATATTGTTATGCAAACTATCCTCTTGAAGAAAGTGGAAATAAGTTTGAATATGAATACGAAGGTCTGAATTTATTTTATGTAATCAGTGGTCAAGCAGTAATTGAATCACAAGATGAAAACATAGAATTAGCTACAGGTCAAATTCTTTGTGCCTTAAAGCCTTGTAAAATTGCTTTAGATAAAAAAAGCAGGATGTATTGCATAAATTTAACTGGTGAAATTATAAAAGATTATATAAAAGATGAAAAAGAATCTTTTTTCTTTTCATCGATATTTGTTCAATTAGTTCCCTCATTAATGCAACAACTAATTGAAAATTATAATAATATAAGTGAAAGTTTTATTTCAAGCACAGCTTTTAATATAATTAGTATCTTAAGCACGAGTGAAAATAGAAGAATAGTAACTCATCCAATAATTAATGATGCGATAAGACTAATTCATGAAAACTATCACTATACCTTTGGAGTTGATGAACTCGCAAGAAACTTAAATATATCAAAAAGCCATTTAGTAAGAGAGTTTTATAAACATACAGGCACAACTCCGGGCAAATACTTAACGAATGTTAGAATAGATGCTGTTAAAGTTTTATTAGAACAAACAGCACATCCATTAAATGTAATAGCGACAAAAACAGGATTTTCAGGGGATAACTACTTATGCAAGGCCTTTAAAAAGGTGACTGGGGAAACGCCTATTGCTTATAAAAATAGGATAATTTCCTCGCAGTATCTTCCTAACCAATTAACATTTAATGTACAAGACTAAAATAAGTAAAAAGAAACTATTTTTACAAATTCATAATACTAATCCTTTACTTTTTAAAAACATCTTATAATATTTTTATAACTTTTTATTTGTTATATAAGATTTACAATTTAAAAGGAGACAAAATTATGGACATTAAAATTTATGAATTAATGAACGATCAGGTAAACAAGGAACTGTATTCTGCCTATGTATACCTTGATATGGCAAACTACTACACTGATGAAAATCTTGACGGATTTGCAAATTGGTTTAGAGCTCAAGCTCAAGAAGAAAGAGATCACGCTTTTAAATTTATTGATTACTTGCAAGATAATAGTCAATCAGTTAATTTATTAGCAATAGATAAGCCTGAATATACTTACAATTCTTATCTTGAGCCTTTAGAAATAGCTTATGAGCATGAGAAAAAAGTTACAGCATTAATTAACGCTATTTATGCACAAGCTCATGAGAAAAAAGACTTTAGAGCTATGCAGTTTTTAGATTGGTTTATTGAAGAACAGGCTGAAGAAGAAAAAACAGCTAATGATTTAGTTGAAAAAATGAAATTGTTTGGCTCAGATACAAAGGCTTTATACTTAATAAACGAAGAGCTTGCTACAAGAGTGTACACTCCTCCAGTTACAACAGAAGAATAAAACAAAAAACACGGATAGAATTTCTATCCGTGTTTTTATTTTGTATTATTATTTAGCGTCAACTTCGCTCATATGTTTAATTAAATCAAGGATTTTTGCTGAATATCCCATTTCATTATCATACCAAGCTACTAATTTAACGAATGAATCATTTAGCATAATACCAGCTTTTGAGTCAAATACACAAGTGTGTAATTCGCCATAAAAGTCTGAGGATACAACTGCTTCATCACAAAATTGAAGTACACCCTTCATTTCGCCATCAGCTGCTTTTTTAACAGCATTACAGATATCTTCATAGCTTGCAGGTTTTGCAAGTTTAACTGTTAAGTCAACAACAGAAACATCTAAAGTAGGAACTCTGAAAGCCATACCAGTTAATTTACCTTTTAATTCAGGAATAACTAAGCCAACAGCCTTTGCAGCGCCAGTTGAAGATGGAATGATGTTACCAGCAGCAGCTCTGCCACCTCTCCAGTCTTTTGAAGAAGGACCGTCAACAGTTTTTTGTGTAGCTGTTGTAGCGTGAACTGTTGTCATTAAGCCTTCTGCTATACCAAAATTATCATTGATAACTTTAGCTAAAGGAGCTAAACAGTTAGTTGTACAAGATGCATTTGAAACAACATGCATATCTTTGGTATATTTATCTTGGTTAACGCCACAAACAAAAGTAGGAGTTTCGCTATCTTTCGCTGGTGCTGAAATAACAACTTTTTTAGCGCCACCTTTAATATGAGCCATACATTTTTCAGTTGTAGTGAAAACGCCTGTTGAATCTACAACATAATCAGCACCTACACTACCCCAAGGAATTTCTTCAGGATTTTTAAAAGCAAAGAAAGAAACCTCTTTACCATTAACTATGAGTTTATCATCTTTTGCATACACTTCACCGTTGAACCTGCCGTGAACTGTATCGTATTTTGTCATGTAAGCTGCGTAATCTGTTGCGATGAAAGGATCATTAACTGCTACGATTTCGTATAATTCAGGTTGAGCCATTGCCACTCTGAAAACTAATCTGCCGATACGACCAAAACCATTAATACCAATTTTAATTGCCATTATAAAATACCTCCGAAAATTTATTTTAACTTAAAAGTAAAGAAGGTCTTTAATTCTAAGTTACAGACTTTGTTAAGAATTTAACTTACTACTAATATAATAAGACAAAATAGCTAAAATGTCAATACATTAAGCATTAAAATTTGATGTTATTTTATATATAATTTGCACAAAATTATACATATAAACATTACTTATCATAAATATAATATCACAAAACAAGGCATGAGTAAAGAAAAATAAGGCAGTTATTTGTTTTTTAGCTAATATTCTTTACAAAAAAATAAAAATAAGGTATTATATACTAAACAAGGATGTCGAAAATTGTAAAAAAAAGTAAATTTAGGAGGAGTTATGGATAAGTTAAATAATGTGATATATATATTTAATAAAAATGACCTTGAGCTAATAAAAGTCAACCAAGAAATACAAAAAAAGTATGAACTACTTACTCCAAGACTTATAAAAAATACTTTTTTAGATAAATTAGATGATACAAAACAAAATGTAGTTTTTGATTTGTATAGTTTATTAGGTCTTCCTCTTAGTTTAGTTTTGTTTTTTGATGATGAAGCTATTTATTGCTTAGTAGCTGAAAATGAAACAGAATACGCAGTTAATAAAGAAATTATTTTTAGTAGTAGTTTAAGAGAGCCTTTAACAGGGATTTTTTCTCTTTTTCCTGTAATAATTGATAATATAAATTCAAATAAAAATCAAAAGGCTATAGATAATCTGCAAGCGATGTATAAGCAAACTTACATTGCTTTAAGAAATGTATCTAACATTTCTTTAGTTAATAGAATTTTAGCAAAAGAAGAGTTTAAAATAGATAATATTGACTTTTCACAATTATTAAACAGTATTTTAAAAACTTTGCCAGCCATTATCCCAAATTTAAAATTAAATATAGAGATAGAAGATAATATTTATATAAAAGCAAATAAACAGTTATTAACAAATGGTATTTTGATGCTAATATCAAACTCGATAAAATTTAAAAAAGATGAGATGATTATAATAGATATTACATTAAAAGAAAATAACAAAAATTGCATTTTAAAGTATAAAGATAATAGTATAGGCATAAAAGATGAATTAATTGAAAAAGTATTCTTACCATATTATTCAAAAGATCCATATAATGATGGGGAAATGAGCTTTGATATGGGCATGGGCTTGTTTATACTAAAAACTGCTGTAGATGTTGCAAAAGGGAATATCTTACTAACATCAGAATTTTCAAAAGGTGTATTATACAATATTACATTTAAAACAAATGATGAAGATTTATTTATCCAAAGTAAACCTACAGATTATTTATTAAATAGGTATAGCGAAGTTTTCATTCAGTTAAGTGAAAATTGCATATTGCCTGATATGACATAAAACTAAACGATAGGTAAACCCTATCGTTTTTTGTTGAGAATAAAACATAGATATCAATAAGTATAATTGAAAAAAGATAAAAATTATGTTATTCTTAAAGTATTAAATATAAAAGAGGAAAATATGAAAGAAAAAACAATATATGCCTGCTCAAACTGTGGTGAAGTTTATCATAGGTGGCAAGGGCAATGTACTACTTGTAAAGAATGGAATTCTATTGAAGAAGATGTAGTAAAACAAGTAAGTAAAAAGGGCGTGAAATTAACAGTAAGTGATTTGTCTTTAACAGGCCTTGATGAAGTTAATGCAAATGAAGTTAAAAGTAGAATAAAAACAGGTATTGATGAATTAGATAGAGTTTTAGGAGGGGGTATAGTAAGAGGCGCAGGTATGCTCATTGGCGGTGAGCCTGGCGCTGGAAAATCAACACTCTTACTTCAAATTTGCAATAATCTATCAAAAGAATACAATGTAGTGTATATAACAGGTGAAGAATCTTTAACTCAAATTAAATTAAGGGCAAATAGGCTTTTAGTAAGTGGAGAAAACATATTAATTGCTAACGAAACAGATGTATTATCTATCTGTCAAACGATAGAGAAGACAAAGCCTGATATTATGGTAATAGACTCTATTCAAACAATGAATTGTGAGAATTTATCATCAAGTCCTGGTAGTGTATCCCAAGTTAAAGAAGCAACTTCTTTATTAATAGCAGCTGCAAAGAAAACAGATACAGCTCTTTTTATAGTAGGCCATGTAAATAAGGACGGGGCTATAGCAGGCCCTAAGGTAATGGAGCATATTGTTGATACTGTTTTATATTTTGAGGGAGATAAAACCCTACCTTATAAAATTTTAAGAGCAAGTAAAAATAGATATGGCTCTACTAATGAAATAGGTATGTTTGATATGTCTACAAAAGGCATAGTTGAAATAACAAACCCATCTAAAATGCTTTTAGAAGAAAGAAATGCCTTTGTAAGCGGAAGCTGTGTAACCTGTGTTATGGAAGGGACAAGGCCGATATTAACAGAAATTCAAGCCCTTGCAACAAAAACAGGCTTTGGGACTCCAAGAAGGACTGCAAACGGTATTGACTATAATAGGCTTAACTTAATTTTAGCGGTACTTGAAAAAAGAGCGGGATATTTTTTACAAAACATAGATGTCTATGTCAATGTTGTAGGTGGCTTGGAACTTCAAGAAACTGCTATAGACTTATCAATCATTCTAAGTGTAGTATCGGCATTAAGTGATAGGGCTATAGGAAGTGATATAGTAGCCTTTGGCGAAGTAGGTCTTGGTGGAGAAATTCGCTCTGTATTAAACATTGATTTAAGATTAAGAGAAATACAGCGTTTAGGCTTTAAAAAAGCTATCATACCACAAAATGCCCAAAAGCAAATAGTAGTAAGTGATTACGACTTAGAAATTTGCTTTGCAAAAGATGTAAAACAAGCAATTAAATATATTTAAGTGTTTAAACACTCCTTACCATTGCAATAATTAATGTGATAAGGAGTGTTTTTTATGAAAAAAATTATTATTAACTTATTTTTGCTTTCTGCCTTTGCTATATTATTAAATTTATCTTTTACTTTACAAGATGTAAAAGTAGTGCAAGGGATGAAATTACAAGATTATGAATATTCAGAGTATATAAATGTAAACGGAGAGTTTAGTAGCGAGGGAGTAATAGATATAATTTTAGCCTATCCCGTTTATATTAAAGAAGTGTTTGTCAGTGTGAATACCTATGTATCACAAGGGCAGGCTTTATTCTCTATAGATAAAGAAAAAATGCAAGAGATAATAGATACAAGCTATTTAGACTTAAGCTTACAAACTTTACAAATGGATTTTGATATTAACTCTTTGCCTGATATTGTGTATGCTGAAAGTGAGGGGATAGTCGTTTCATTAAATTCATCAAAAGGAGCGTTAATGATGCCGAATGTTTCTTTGTGTAAAATATCGCCATTAAGTGAAATAGTAGCAAGGTTTACAGTAACGCAAACGGATTTTGGCAAAATTGAAGTAGGAGATATAGTGAATATATCCTCAGTAGCTTTTTCTGATATAGAGTATAGCGGTGTAATAAATGATACAACAGCTATTATACACGAAGAAACAAGTGCTTTAGGTAGTAAAATAATGGTCGATGTTTTTGCTGATATAAAAAATCCGGATATGAAAATAGCCGATGGCTTACAAATAACTGCGAAAATCCAAAGTGGAGAAAGCGAAGATATTAAAATCATATCCTATGAGTATATAAATCAAGATAGCAGCGGCGAATTTGTGTATATATTAAAAGGTGATAAAGCTCATAAGCAATATATAACCACTGGAAAAGAAGCACCTTACGGCTGTGAAATCTTAGATGATATTGAAGCAGATACAATATTTCTAAAAGGTGATATAGAAAATTTAGATACTGTGGTGATATCTAATGAAGAATAAAATGAAAAGAAAACTAAAGCCTTACACTGCAAGTATAATATCTGTTTTTATAGCTGTTTTATCCATTACTTTAGTTAGTATAGTGTCTATGGTAGGTACAAGTGAAATAAACAATGAACTCGACGGCCTTGGCTTAAACGGTATGCTCATTAGTGCACAAAATGAATATGATGAAAACATAACTAATGAAGTAGTGTATACAGCGGTTAAAAGCTACGATGAAGTAGTAGAGCATACTCCTATAATTTATGATTATGCGCAATTAGAATTTTCAAACTCAATTAAAAGTGAGGCAATGTGCTGGGGCGTATCAAACGAGGGATATGATATAGCTAACTTAGAATTATTGCACGGTGAGTTTTTACAAACATATCAAATAGCTAATAGTGACTTTGTATGCGTTATAGATGAAAGTCTTGCTATACAAAGTTTTGGAAGAAGTAATATAGTAGGTAAAGAGATATTATTGAGCGTTGGCAGTAGCGTTCATAAATTTAAGATAATCGGAGTTGTTAAAAAAGGCAGTAGTATATTAAATAATATGGCAGATGGATTTATACCAAACTTTGTTTATATTCCGTATACGATTATGCAAAACATAAGTTTTAAGTCTAATTACGATCAGATTATAGTAAACTTAAGTCAAAGACAGACGACTGAAAGTGAAGTAATAGAGTATATTTTTAATAACATTAAGCATGAAGAGCCTGTAACTATTAAAATAAGTAATTTAGCCTCACAAAGAGATACTATAAATAATATTATTGATATTGCTTTTTGGGCATTATTTTTTGTATCAAGTGTTGCCTTGATTGTTTGTAGTATAGCAGTAGCTACAAGCGTTACAACAGCGGTAAGTATGCAAAAAAAAGATATAGGCGTAAAATTAAGCCTTGGTGCTTCAAGAACAACTATTATGCTTGAATTTTTATTTGCTTCATTAACGGCTTGTGTTGTGGGAATTTTGATTGGAATTATGATAGGAATAATTATTTTAGTTTATATTAATATAGCAACTAATAATAGCTATGTTTTTGACTATACCTTGCTAATAAGCGGAATTTTTGTTACAATTTTCTTAACAGGAATTTTTAGTATATACCCAAGCTATAAAGCTTCAATACTAACTCCTGTAAATGCGTTGAATAGGGAGTAAGATGAAAGAGAAAATTTGTATAATAAATACAGAATATAAAATAATAATAAAGCACTTAAATTCTTTAGGTTATAAATGTGTACCTGTAGTAAAATCAAGCTGTGTCAGTGAAGAAATTAATAGGCACAGCGATGTTTTATATCTTAAAGTGCAAGATAATAAAATATGTGTATCCTCTTGCCAAAAAGAAAATTTTGATATTATAAAAAATAAAGGCTATGAAGTAATTGAAGTCAGTAATCTAAAAAAGGGTTATAAATATGAGTCTTTATTGAATTTTGTAATTACAGAAAAATTAGTAATAAAAAATCATAAAACAGCCTTGAATTTAAACTTTTTTGATAAAAAAGAAATTTTAGTAAATCAAGGCTATACAAGATGCTCTTTAATTGCACTTAAAGGAGAAAATTTTATAACAGAAGATGAGGGGATATATAAAACTCTTATAGACAATAATCTTAATTGCTTAAAAATCAAAAAAGGTATGGTGAAGCTGAAAGGGCATGAATATGGCTTTATTGGTGGGGCGAGTATATATTTAAAAGATGAAAATATATTGTTTTTTGCTGGTGATATAAAAGATAGTAGTGAAAAAGAAAAGGTTGTTAATTTTTTGAATAAATACAGTGTAAAACCATACTTTATAGAAAATGAAGAATTAATTGATATTGGTAGCGCTTTGATAATATAAAATAAAAAACATACAATAAAAATCCACCAGCTTAGCTGGTGGTTTTGCTTTTACGGGCGTAGCCCTCTGTTACTGGCAGCCCTCGTAGGGCTTTTACGGTCTAGCACTTGCAAAAGTTTACTGCTTGCTCACCGTAAACGGGTCTATATATTCCTTTATTGTTAATTGGTCCTGTAGCTTATCTTCCTCCAATTGATTTTGTATGTACTCTGCTATCTTTTTGGCATTTTTGCCTGCTGTATCTACATAGTATCCTCTGCACCAAAAAGAACGATTTCCATGTTTATATTTTAAATTCGCAAATCTTTCGTGTATCATTAAACTACTTTTACCTTTTAAAAATCCCATAAACGATGATATACTCATTTTTGGTGGTATTTCTAACAACATATGTATGTGGTCTATACACACCTCTGCCTCTATTATGTTCACTTGTTTCCAATTGCATAATTCTCTTAGTATTCTTCCAATTTCTGCCTTCTTTTCCCCAAATATTATTTTTCTTCTATACTTTGGTGCAAAAACTATATGATATTTGCAATTCCATTTTGTATGTGCTAAACTTTTATTGTCATTCATTTGAATGTCCTCCTTTTGATGTTTCTTACAGTTGCCAGACCGTAAGTTTATTATACATCAAAAGGAGTTGTTTTTTTATACTCAACGCTAAAGCTTTTTCGGCACCACCGACATAGTCGGTGGTTTATATCCAATAAAAAATAGCCAGTGTAAATTTACACTGGCTATTTTTATATAAATCGCCTAACAGAATCAATAATAATATCTTTATATTTTTCTATATCGTATACATTTTCTAATATATATTTTTCTTGTTTATCATCGATAGGAATAATTAATATTTTTTGATTTTCTTTAAGGATAAGCCTACAAATCCATTTACGAGTATTATTTTTATATAAAACACCAAAATAAGACTCAGTATCTTTGTAAGTGATATCTTCAAAGGCTACAATATCACGAACTATGTTTTTAATAATAAACATAGCTTCAAGTTCCTGTTCAGTAGTTACAATATTTGGAACTCTTACAGATTCGACTAATTCTTCTGAAATGTCAACATCTATCGCTTCTGCTTTTGGCTCTAAAGCTTGTTTAATTTTATCATTCATTAATTCTGATATGTAGTTATTAAGTGTTTTCTTTAAAACGGGTCTAAATCTTTCAATTACAGCTTGAGTTTTAACACCTTCATAACAGTCATTTAAGAAAAATCGGACAAATTCATCAGAAGGGTCATTAAGTTGAGTAGAAAAAACAGTTTTAAACTCATTAGAATATTTAAGTTCTGAAGCAGTATTAAATATTGAATTTACATCAAAATTAGATTTGTGGAATTTTTTTAACTCTGTAATTTGAGAATCTTTTAAGTCAAAAAGATTGATTTCTAAGAATGGTAATTCATCCATTTTATTTTTTTCTTCAAGCTCAGTAAAAAATTTGAAATATTGCCCATTGGTTAATATTGCAAATTTGGCTTTTGAAGTACCGAAATATCTAAAAAGTTGGGAATCGTGCTTTTGTAATGCTTCCCCTATCCATTTAGTCTCTATAAGGATAGCGGGTTCATTATTTTGTAAAATAGCATAATCAACTTTTTCTCCTTTTTTAATTCCGACATCTGCAATGTACTCTGGCATAAATTCACTTGGATTAAAAACATCATATCCAAGTAAAGCAAAAAAAGGCATAATGATTGAAGTTTTAGTAGCCTCTTCTGTGAGTATATTAGGCTTTAGTGGTTCTACTCTCTTTACAAATTGAATCAGTTGCTCATTGAAATCCATAATAAAATCTCCTTTTAATTTTGAAATATACATTTAATGTGATTGCTTATTAAGTGTTTAAGATTGAGCTCATTAATTAGTTATATAGAAAATGAAGATTAAGTTGTTTTAAATTGAATGAATAAAATTTTAATACTTATAGAAGTAAATTAAACATTAAACAATACTAACAATAGGTTTGATAAAATATCGAATTAAATTACATACAATAATAAATGTATCTTTAATTTTAATATACCACAAATTGGCAAACAAGTAAATAAAAATATTAACAAATACCAATATTATCATAGATATAGTTTTATTCTCTATGTATATACAAGTATTAAAAGAAATAAATTATTAAATATAGAAAAAGATAAAAAATTTAATTATAAACTATTTTAATTCCAATTGAGTATTTTTAAAAGATAAAACCTTTCTTTCTTTTATAACTTCGCCTTCTAAAATTTTTGAGCATAAAATAGGTGAATTTATATCATATAATTCTAAGTTTTTCATAACTGCATTTTCATTAAAATTTGCATAGCAGTAAAGGCAGGCATTATTGCAAGTATTATATGTTCCAATGTCAATGCTTTCAACACAGCCACATTCTAAGCGTTGATTTTTATCTTTTTTCATATCGAGAAAAAAGCCGTTTATTTTTTCAAAAACCTCTTTGTCTATACATTTTGCTTTGTGTATGCCTAAGTGTTCATAGTTTATTTTTTGTGCACAGGTTTGCAAAGTTAGGTTATACTTTTTAGCAATTATTGAAAACTCTGTTAATAGAGATAACTTTTCTTGGCTACTAATGGGTACAAGATTTAAGCTTTTTGTATTTTTTTGAGTTTTCTTATATGGCTCTATAAAACTTACTGTGCAAATATTAGTGTAATCACAAAGTTTTTTGCAAAGCTCTTCAAAGTATTTTTTATGATAATCAAAAGTATATTTATTAGAAAATAATATAGGGTCATATCGCCATAAAACCCTATCTTTACCTATTAGATTTGAAAGCTTAATGAAAGCTGGAATAATAAACTCACTTTTAGAAGGCACATTAGGCTCTACATCCTTGCCATAAGCATTTAAAGTGAACTGGAAATAATAAGGAATATCTTTAATTTTATCTAAGTTAGACAGCATAGGAATAGGATTTTTAGTCCAAAAAACTATACCGTCTATAACATCTTTTGATAAGTTTATTTTACGTATTTGATTGTAATTCATTGGATTTCTTGTATAAAGATACCCTTCGTCTAAACGATTAAAAAACCACTGTGAATAAAAACTTGGAATATCGCTTCGCCTACTTACACTTAAAATCATAAAAGCCTTTCTTGTTAATAAAATTTTAATATAATGAAAATTAATTTTTGTATTGCGTTATTAGATAGTGATAGAATAACATAAAAAACAGCCCCTTACAACATAATGTTTAATTACTATTTTTTATGATATTTGACTTATTAATAGTTTATTTGTTATCTTTAAAAATTCAAAGAATGAAATTTTAATTAAAATAAAATGCAACACTAAAAAATATAAACAGAGAAATTAGCTTTTTAAATCTCTCAATCTCTTTTTATAAAAAAATAAGCATCCTTTTGGATGCTTATTTTTAGAAAGGTCTCACCATTTAGAATTCCTACTATTTATAAACTTAATAAAAGTAAATACTAAACTATTATTTGTTTTTCCTCGCTCTAACAAATATAAGCGCACCGCCGCCAATGCACATAATTGCCAAAACAGCAATTAACATTGTAATTGAATTGCCTGATTGCCCCTCATCTTGCTCTTGCACAGTATCGATTGCCTCGGAGTTTTGCGTAGGCGCCTGTGTCTGTGATGCATCTTCAATTTCAGAATTTACTGTCTGCTGTTCTTCGGTTTCTTCTAAAGCAGGTTTTGAGTTATCAACTGAATTACTTGAATTGTCCGGTGTAGGCGTCGTAGTAACAACTTCATCTTTACTAAAATTTAATACGCCAAATCCGTCGTTAAAAACAAAATGCAGCAGATACTCTTCGCTTGAAGTAAGCGTTCTTGCGTAAGAATTGGTAAAGGTTATCGATACACTTCCGTCTAAGTTTTTCTCACTCGTATAATATGAAGACGGTATAGCACTGCCGTGTATCCAAATGCCTGAAAAAGCACTATAAGAGCCGCTTGAAGTAAAAGTATAAACCCCGTTTGCAGTGCTTATTCTTTCTGCTGAGTAACTAATATCGGCAGGTGGATTTTGCGATGTTATATACGACGCTGCCTTGCCCTGAGAAATAAGTGCTTGAAGTGAAGTGTTGTTTTCCCAAGTAGGATTTCCGGCAGGGTAGAGTAGCTTAACATATGTATTGCTGCCTATTGCCATATCATAGAAGCTGCTGTTAAAATCCCCGGTAAATTTAAGTATCTTGGTTTTGGGGTCAGGTGAAGTATCCATAAAAGCAGCAGAGTGTATATTATTAACATTGGCAGGTATCGTTAGCTGTGTTAAATTGTATGTATCCATAAAAGCTGTATTGTCAATTTCGGTAAGAGTGTTCGGCAGTTTAACAGAGGTTAAAGAAGTACAATAATGAAAGGTCGAGGTTTGTAATGTTGTGATCTTTGTGTTGCTAAGGTCGAGCGAATTAAGGCTTGTGCAACCATTAAATGTGCTACTATTTATGTCGACCAAGTTTGTCGCTTGGCTGAAATCAACCGTTGTTATACTGCTGCCTGCAAACGCATCGCTCCCTATCCATGTAACAGAATTTGGAATTATCACACTTGTCAATGTTTGTGACGATGATGAGGTTGATTTCCAATCCTTGAACGCACCATACCCGATTTCGGTTATAGCGCTGGGGAAAGTATAGTTTACAATATTGCCAGATGTGTCGTATATCGTTGATGCTTTAAAAAGAGTATACATTGCATTTATATCAAACTCACCTAAATAATTCAAGAACGAATCAGCAGAACTATCTGGTTCGGTATATCTCGTTCTAAGGCAAGATATAAATTGCGAGCCACCTACACTTGTCCATGTATTAGATTGTCCTGCGCCTAAAACTACATCAGACCCGTTATTCCCAATTCTAATCTGCATATAAACTAGTGCACCTGTTGAATCATTCATAACATGTGCACTATAAAGGCCATTCGGTGCCGGCGTTGTTGCTTCTACCTTCGGCGATAAGAAGAAAACTGCCGAAAATAGCACCAAGGCAGACAAAGTCACCAATTTTGTTTTTGTTAAAATAGTCATAATTAAAACCTCCAACCGCTAAATGAATAGCAGTTATTTTATATTAAAATAATTATTATAATCATATCATGTTTTAAATTAAAGTTCAAGTATTTAAAAGGGCGGTGTGGCAAAGTATATTGATTATTTTTTTAGCAAAAATACCCACATTGGGATTGAATTCTCCTTAATATAGTATTACTAAAATATAAAGTATTATATTATAAATGGATATATTCTCAATTAATAAGACAGATTACAAAAACGGCTTTTATTGATTACATTTATAAATCATCTTAAAATAGATATAGATTTTAATTTTTTTATGTTAAAAGAATTCAAGTTGAAAGTAGGGGACAAAATAATTGCAAATTAGAGCATAATTATGATATAATAATTGTTATTTATGGCATTGATAGAAACTCAAGATTCAGATGCTTCTTTTGTTGGGTTAGATAATATAGCAAAAGAGGTTAATATAATTGGCAACAGTGAATTTTTATCTTTAGAGGATGGAATTTATTAAAAGATAAAGAAAAAACAAATAAAAACTGATCAGTAGCGGATACGATAAAAAATTAGTGCTAAACATTTAGAACATTTATATTAAAAGAAAAGAGAAATATTAATTTTTATAATAGTTAGCAAGGGAGTAAAGATGAACAACATAAAGATTTCTGTTTTCACACCTACATATAATAGAGCAAATTATTTAACAAGAGCCTTTCAAAGTCTTCAAAAATCTACCTTTAAAAACTTTGAGTGGGTCATAGCAGATGATGGGAGTGAGGATGAAACCACTGAAATTGTGAAAGAGTTAATTTCAATTTCTGATTTTCCAATAAAATATTTCAAATTCGCCCATAGTGGTAAAATGAGAACTATGAATAAAGGTGTGCAAGAGTGCATAGGTGAATATTTTTTTGAACTTGATAGTGATGATGAAATTACAGAAAATGCATTAGAAGACTTATTAGAGGTTTTTGAAAATTTAAAAGAAAAAGATAAGTATTATTCGGTTGTAGGAAGATGTATATATGCGAATGGTGATTTGATAGGAGAAAAATATTCGCAAGAATTTAATAGCTATTCAAAGAAAAAGCAAAATGATAAGAAATATTCATGGTCATGTATGAGTCTTATTAAAACAGAAATCTTGAAAAAGTATCCGTTTCCACTTTCTAAAGATTGCAATTTCATACCAGAGGCAGTGGTATGGAGAAAAATAGCTTTAAAATATGATCAATACTATACAAATATAATATGTTATAAATATCATTTAATGGAAGACGCTAATAGTTTTTCTGCAAAAAAAACAGATCCGAAACCTACTTATTGGTACTATATTTATTTTTTTAATAATATATTTCCGTATGATAAAAATATTTCGGTAAAAGAATTTGTTGTATACGCAGCTTCACTTAGCCATGCAGCTATTAGGTGTAAATTTAAATTGAAAAGAATATTATCAGATTTAACTACTAAAAGTTCAAAAGTTTTAACAACATTATCATTCTTTCCGATGAAAATTTATTACTTCATGCAAGTAAAATTTTTCAAAAAGGATATTTAAAGGATTAATATATGATTAGAGTTTTACAAATAGTAGCAGGAATGAATAGTGGTGGAATAGAGAATTTGATTATGAATATTTATCGCAACATTGATAAAACAAAAGTTCAGTTTGATTTTTTATATCACACAAATCAAGAATGTTATTTTGATAAAGAGATAGAAGCTTTAGGTGGAAATATATATAAATTCCCAATGAGTGAAGAAGTGGACTTTATAAAATATTGTAAATTTTTAAAAAAGTTTTTTAGTGAGAATGATTATAAGATTGTCCATAGTCATTATAGTATGCTTGGCGTCTTTTATAATTATTATGCGAAAAAATATGGCTCTAAAATTCTTATAGGACATGCACATACGAATTCA
This sequence comes from uncultured Oscillospiraceae bacterium, assembly GCA_964369975.1. Classification (GTDB taxonomy): domain Bacteria; phylum Bacillota; class Clostridia; order Oscillospirales; family Ruminococcaceae; genus RGIG3102. The sequence continues at coordinate 143,165 of CAYJFZ010000003.1, read as the reverse complement.
GTCATAGGTAGTGGGCTTAATAAAATAGCAGATATGATTTTAACGCCATTATATAAATATAATTTAGACTATAGATTTGCTTGTAGTCAACAAGCAGGTGAGTATATGTTCAATAAAAAGCCATTTGAAATTTATGCTAACGGGATAGATATAAAAAAGTTTTCTTACAGTGAAGAAAATAGGAAAAAGATAAGAGAAAAATTCAATTTAAAAGAAAATGATTTTGTAATAGGTAGTGTAGGTCAATTCAGAGAAGAAAAAAATCAAATTTGGCTAATAAGATTAGTAGCACAACTATTAAATCATAACCCTAATATATATTTAATTTTAGTTGGTGATGGTATCCAAAGAAAAAATATCGAAGATGAAATTAATAAATATGAAGTTCAAAAAAATGTAATTTTAGCTGGATTTCAAGCGAAACCAGAAGAATATTATAATGCAATGGATTTATTTGTCTTGCCTAGTGTGTTTGAGGGGATGCCTGTATGTGTTATTGAAGCTCAAGCGAATGGATTAGAAGCCATTGTTTCTACAGGAGTGACAAAAGCTGTAAATTTAACTAATAATATTGAATTTTTTCCACTTTCCGATATGGATTCATGGGAAAAGTTTATTTTAGCAAGACTGAAATCTAATAAAAGCAGACAAAATACAATCCAGGAAATTATAAAAGCTGGATACGGTAGCGAAACAATAGCAAAAAAAATTCAAAAATTTTATATCAATACACTTAAGGGGAAAATATGAAAAAAATACTTTTAATTGTTCCAAACTTAGGTATAGGTGGACAGGAGAAAATAGCAGTAGAAACAGCAAGATTATTAGATACTGAATATGAAGTGGATATTGTTGTTTTTGAAAGATTAGAAAAAGAATATAGAACAAAAGCGAATATTATAAATATTAATTTAGGCACACAAAATATTTTATTTAAAAAAATAATAACGGTTTTAAAACGAAATACAGAAATAAAAAAACTAAAAAAGAAAAATAATTATATAGCATCATACTCATTTGGGGATATTGCAAATGTTAGTAATATATTATCAAAGGTGAATGAAGTTTGTATAGCTTCAATTCATGGATTTAGCTCTATTCCAAAATCAATATTCTCTAAAATATTTTACAAATACCTTATTTTAAGAGCAACACATACAGTTTGTGTATCAAAATTAATTTATGAAGAAATGAAAAGAGCAGTAAAATTGAACTCTAACAAAATATCAGTTTTGTATAACCCATATGATATAGAAGCTATTAATTTGTTAAAAGAACCTGCAAAAAAATTTAGTGAGGATACTTTTTTAGCGGTAGGTAGATTAGAAGAAGTTAAAGGGTATGAAAATTTAATTTATTCATTTAAGATAGCAAAAGAAAGAAAACCTAACATCCAATTAAAAATTATAGGAGAAGGCAGCTTAAAGGAAGATCTACAAGAATTAGTAGTAAAACTTAATTTAGAAAACAATATCGAATTTATAGGTTTTAAAACTAACCCTTATCAATATTACTCAGGGGCAAAGGCTTTTGTTTTAAGTAGTTACAATGAAGGCTTTCCTAATGCCATTATAGAATCTTTAGCATGCAAAACCCCTGTTATAGCAGTAGACTGTTTTAGCGGGCCTAGAGAAATATTACTAAATGATAATAATTTCAGCAAAAGTGTTGAAGAAATTGAAATTTGTAATTCAGGAATTCTCTCTCCTGCTTTTATGATGAATGATACAGACAGTGAAAGACAAAAAAAACAAACACAGTTTGCAAAAGCAATACTATATTTGTTAGATAATAAAGAATATTATGATAGCTGTTGTGAAAATGGATACAAATTGGCCTTAAATTATAGTTCAGAAAGATATAAAGATGATTTAAAGCGATTGTTTTAAATCTTATTATTTATATAATCTTTGGTAGCGCTTTCTTTTGGATGGATTGTGCCGGGATTACCTAAGACAACACTGTGAGAAGGAACATCGAAGTTCACATATGCACCAGGTGCAATTAAAACATCTTCTCCGATAGTTATATCCCCAACGATAATTGAGTTGCTACCAATCCACACAGAGTCAGAAATTGTTGGTACTCCAGCATTTTCGCCTGAAGTAGCACCTATCACGGCGCCAGTAGCAATGTTAATATTTCGCCCTAAAATAGCATCTTCATTAATTATCACACTACCAGTATGCCCAACAGTAAACCCAGGACCAATTTTTGTAGTGTACGGTATACTAAAATGAAATTTTTGAGATAAGTATAGATAATGTATTCTAGCAAATAAAAATTTAATTTTATTGTTAGATTTAGAATAGTAGGCAGCCTTTCTAAAAGCTATTGTACATCTAATTGAAGGATTAAGTATTTTGTAAAATTTTGGACGAACATCCTTGCCGAAGCTGCGATCCAAATCAGAATTTATAATTTTTTTAAGTGTTGAATTCATATTTTCACATCCTTTTAAAAGAGTATAGCAAATATGTATATAAAAGTAAAGGAAAGTTTAAGATGGCATTAGTATCAATTATTATCCCAATATATAATACAGAAAAATATTTAGATAAATGTATAAAGTCGGTGGTAAATCAAACCCTAAAAGATATAGAGATAATATTAATCAACGATGGAAGCACGGATAACTCTTCTAATATCTGTGATGAATGGGAGAAAAAAGATAATAGAATTAAAGTTGTTCACCAAGAAAATAAAGGTCTATTTAAAGTAAGAGAATTTGGCACTAAACTTTCAACTTCTAATTATATTGGATTCATTGACAGTGATGATTATATTGAAGATAATATGATTGAAATTTTATATGATAAAGCGCTTGCTCATAATGCAGATATGGTACAGTGTGGCGTTAGATTATTTTATGAAGATGATACAACTCAGGATTTTGGTTACGAAGTTGAAGAGATTTTAAAAGAAAATGATACTTTTAATAAAATAGTAAAGCCTTATATAGAAGAAGATTATTATTTGCAGGGAATTGATTCTTATGTATGGAATAAACTTTACAAAAAAGAATTGATTATAAAAGTCTTATCAAATATTGAAAATAATATAAAATTAAGAGAAGATGCCTTAATTAATCTATGGGCTTATTCGTTTTGTGAGAAGAAAATTATATTGAAAAATTGCTATTTATATCATTATAGACAACTTCCAAACTCAATGTCTCGTTTATTTAAGGAACATTTATTTGGAAATCAAAAATCTTATTTTAATGAAGTGAATAAAATAGCTGAAATGTTTAATTTAAGAGCAAGTGGATTAAAAATAAGAGAAGATTATGCGTATTGTGGATTGATTCAAATGATAATAAGCTCTGATATTAATTTTTATAGGAAGTCAAAATATTTAAAAAGAAGCTATAAAGAAATGAACAATAAAACAATCTTAAAAGATTATTCAAATATAGTTGATAATCCTTTAAAGAGTTTATTTAGACTCGTTAGAATGAAAATGTTTATAGTGGTTTCAATAGGAACACAAATAATAATTAAAATTAGAAAGTTAGGTAAATAATAAATGGCGTTAGTATCAGTTATTATCCCGTTATATAATGTTGAAAAATATTTAGATAAATGTATAAAGTCGGTGGTAAATCAAACTTTAAAAGATATTGAGATAATATTAGTCAACGATGGAAGTGATGATAACTCTTCTAATATCTGTGATGAATGGGAGAAAAAAGATAGTAGAATAAAAGTTATACACCAAGAAAACTATGGGGTTTCGCCTGCTAGGAATGTAGGAGTGAAAACTTCCACATCGCAATATATAGCATTCATAGATAGCGATGATTATGTTGATTTTAATTATCTTGAAAAATTATATAATGTAGCAAAAGAAGATTCTGCAGATATGGTGGTGTGTAATTTTAATAGAGTTACTGAAAAAGGAAAAGTTATTAACACTGACCAATGCAAAATATCAAAAGGCGTATTTAGCGGTAAAGAAATATGTAAAATGTTAAGCAGTATACCTGTAACATTTATATCGTCTTGTGCTAAAATTTATAAGAGAAATCTATTTGAAAATGTAGAATATCCAATAGGCAAAGTAAATGAAGATGAAGCGGTAGCGCATAGATTAATTTATCCTTGTGATAAAATTATTTTGATTGATGAAAGTTTATACTTTTATGTAAAGCATAGCGATGATAAAAATATTTCTTCTAATATAAATGAATACAATTTTACTGATGCAATAGATGCATTGTATGATAGAATGATGTATTTTACAAAAAAAGATGAAGAATTAAGAAAATTAGCAGAAAAAGATTACTTATATACTATATTCATACAAATTGGTCGATTAAAAACTTATTCAAAAATAGCAAGAACTAAAATTGAAGGATGTAGAAAGTACTTTAAAAAGGCTTATAAAACTATTCAAAATAATGATTCAATTACCATTCAACACAAAGTAGTGCTATACAGCTTTAAAATAAATCCAATATTAACAAGGATTATCGCAAAAATTTGGTTTAAATATATTTTTGGAGGAATATAAATGGCATTAGTATCAGTTATTATCCCAGTGTATAATGTTGAAGAGTATTTAAATAAATGTATAGAATCAGTCATAAATCAAACTTTAAAACATATTGAAATTATTTTAGTTGATGATGGAAGCACTGATAATTCTCCTTTAATATGTGATGAATGGAAACAAAAGGATAAAAGAATCAAGGTTATTCATCAAAAGAATAGCGGTGTAACAAAAGCGTTAAGAACTGGGATTAATTTAGCTAAAAGCGAATACATTTCATTCATTGACAGTGATGATTGGGTAGAGAGAAATTTTTTAGAAATACTTTATAATTATATAATTGAACATGAAGCAGATATTACTCAAATAGGCTACAAAACAGTGGTCAATAACAAAATCATTAAATACAGCACCCCTTTTTTGTCACTTAACAAACAAGATATTAAAAGCAAATTGATAGAAAAGATAGCCTTAAATGAAGAAGTATTTGCTTATAATAACCGTTGGACGAAAATGTATAAAAAAGAAATTGTAAAATATGGAATTAAAATTTGTCCAGAATCTCAAATTAGAGGCGAAGATTTATTAATGAACATGGCAGCATACACTAAGTGTGAAAAGATTGTTTTACTTGATGCAGAGCCATTATATAATTACAGGATGAATAGTAATTCTACTACCAGCTTATATAATTTTAATATACCTATGCAGGAAAAACAATTTTGGCAAACAGTTTTGGATATTGCAAAAGCTCAAGGGATTGAAAATACAGTTGACTTAAATGAAATATTGCAAGAAAATTATGCTAATTATATTTTTTATTGTAGTGTAGCTACTAATTTGAATATTCAGGAAAAAATTAAAGAGATAAAAAAAATGAAAAGCATGATTAGAAATAAAAAAATATTATTTAAAATTGCTAAAAAATCTTCATTATACAAAAAAATCATTTTAGTGAGCACTTACTTTAACTTAATCATTATTCCTATTATAGGTGTTTATATGATAAGAAAAGTTAAGTAATGAAATGTATAAGTTAATGAAGATTTTGCAATAAAAATCGAATAAAAATTAATTTCATAGTTATCTAATTATCTTGATGTAATTACTAAAATGTAGTATAATAAAAGACAAAAATAAGTATGATATGGGAGGAGTTATATTGGAACAAAAATTCACTACTGAGGTTTATGCAAGCAAAAAAGAGATAAATCTTAATTTAAAAGAGATAATCAAATCGAAAGATTTAATAAAAATGTTTGTAAAAAAGAATTTTACAGCATTATACAAACAGACTATTCTGGGGCCAGCGTGGATAGTTATAAACCCATTGATGACATCAGTCATTTTTACATTTATTTTCGGAGAACTTGCAGGAATATCAACAGATGGAGTACCGCAAATATTATTTTATATGTCTGGAAATATTTTGTGGACTTTAGTTTCCAGTAATACCAATAGTGTGGCGACTACATTTATATCAAATTCAGGGATGTTTGAAAAAGTATATTTTACAAGATTAAGTGTACCCATAGCGACGACTATAACATCATTTTTAAATTTCTTGCTTCAACTAAGCTTTTATTTTATTTTCTTTATATATTACTTTATAACAGGTAGCGAGGTTAGTTTTGCACCAACAATAATTTTATTACCCATAGTGATTATTCAAATGATGATTTTAAGTATGGGTGTAGGGCTGATTATAACATCTATTACTTCAAAATATAGAGATTTAATTTATGTATTTCCCGTTTTAGTTCAACTTTGGATGTATGTAACGCCAATAGTTTATCCAGCATCTACACTTGGTGGTATAACAAGGATTGTAGTTATGTTAAATCCAGTTTCTACAGCTGTGGAGATTTTTAGATTTTCACTTTTGAACGCAGGTCATATTAGCTGGGGTTATTGGGCACTTTCTTTAGTTACAACACTTTTGATGTTCGTAATAGGAATATTAGCGTTTAAGAAAACAGAGAAAAATTTTGTGGATGTAATATAATATGGATAATAAAAAACTTGTATTAAAAATAAAAAATCTTTCAAAGATATATAAATTAGGCCAGATAGGTAGAGGGACATTAACAGAAGATGTTCAAAGCTGGTGGGCTAAAATTCGAGGTAAAGAAGATCCAACATTAAAAATTGGTGAAGCTATTATTTCCTCAAATAAACCGTTCTATGCTATAAAAGATTTAGATATTGAATGTTATGAAGGTGAAAAAATAGGGGTTATCGGACACAATGGCGCTGGTAAAAGCACATTGTTAAAATTAATATGTAGCATAACCACTCCTTCTAAAGGGAGCATTAAGTATAATGGTAAAATTTCAAGCATGCTTGAAGTGGGGACAGGCTTTGTTCCTGAAATGACAGGGCGAGAAAATATTTACTTAAATGGCACTATTTTAGGGATGACTATTCCAGAAATAGATTCAAAAATCGAAGAAATTATTGAGTTTAGTGAGTGTAGAGAATTTATTGATACACCAGTTAAAAGATATTCAAGTGGTATGTTTGTAAAACTTGCATTTTCAGTGGCATCGCATCTTGATAATAATATAGTTATTATGGATGAAGTTTTGGCCGTAGGCGATGCACAGTTTCAGCAAAAATGCATCAATAAAATGACTCAAATTGCTCAAGAAGATGGGAAATGTGTTTTATTTGTTAGTCATAATATGCAATTTATAAAGCAGTTTTGCTCAAGATGTATAGTTATGGAAAAGGGCAAAAAAATATTTGATGGAGATGTTGATTCTGCGATAGATTTATATCTTGATAAAAGCAATTCTTTAAATATTTCATATGATTTAAAAGGAATCCCAAGAGAAAAAAAATATGACACAGCTCGTCTTGATGAATTTTCACTATTAGAAAAAGTTGATGTTATATTTGATAAAGATAAAAATGAAAACTTAAAATTCAATGTGAAATTTAGAATTAAAGAAAAAATGCAAAAGTCTTATATTTCAATTTTGATAAAGCATATTGATGAAACATCTATCGGCTCAATAAAAAGTGAATTTATAACAGATTTTACACTAAATGAAACTATATCAAAGGACTTTACTTTTGATTTAAGTAACATTGTAGAAGGTAAATATTATTTATTAATAAGAATAATGAAGGAAAGTGAACACAATACTCCTGTAATATTAGATGCTCCACTTCAAAATATTTCTTTTATAGTTAAAAGTGCTGCAGGAGAAAAAAACTGGCCAAGGAATATGATGGGGTATATAGACTTAGGATATTTAGAAAATAATCATTAGTAAGCAATAAAAATCCACTAGCTTAGCTAGTGGATTTTTATTGATATTTTTTATTTTGGCGGAGAGAGGGGGATTCGAACCCCCGGTACTTTTGACAGTACACCCGCGTTCCAGGCGAGCACCTTAGACCACTCAGACATCTCTCCGTATTATACTTAATAATTATACTAAATTATCATAAAAAGTCAAGGTATAAATATAAAAAAGAATATTATTAAATGATATTATTATAAAAACAATTTATTGGAATTTTATCCTATTTATCAGTAAAAAATAGCACTAAACAAAAATAATAAACTTATATGCAATGGATAAAAAATATAAAAAAAACATTTATATCCACTACCTTTTTTGCCATTGTACATAAACATAAAAATTAGTGAAAATATCATCATCCACTGAAAAGTAACATATAACAAATTGCTTATATTTAACGGAGCACTTAAGGCATACAAAAGCGAAAATACTAAAAGAGTTATACTTAAATTTAGTTTTGATTCTTTACTATAATACATTAAAACGCCAAGACATATAAGAGTTATTCCACCCTCAGTAGTGAAAATATTAGGTATAATCCCATTTAAAGATAAGGCTCTAATATTATTTTGATCTATAAGAAGAATTTGCAAGTAAAGACTTAGTGTATTATATAAAAAGAAAACACCTAACGCTAAAAACTTATTTCTTTTGTTTTGATTACAAGTATCTATTATATAAACAATCAAAAATATCAAAAACAAACTTGAAAATATGTTGTTTGAAATATAGCTTTTTGCCACAGTGTCAAAACAAGAATTTAAAAAAGTGAAAAATAAAGAGCAGATTAAAGAAAAGATATATAAGTTTTTGAGGTATTTTTTTCGATTTTTTGTATAATGAAAGCCATAAACAGAGCAAAATAAAAATATAGGCGCACTTAAGCGACCTATCCAGCGAAGAAGGATAGGAGTATTAGGGATAAACTGGCCTATATGGTCAATAAGCATAAACAAACTTGCTATTAATTTTAAGGTAGTAGTACTCATAAATATCCTTAATGTAGTTTTTATTATCTATATTGTAGTATATATTGATAAATAAGACAAGTTTTAAACAAAATTTATAATACTTTTTTTGTTTTTTTAATTTATTTATGCATAATGCACAATTAAAATCGCAAGTTTTGTGCAATGTGACATTACAATAAAAAATGAAAAATAAACAAAACCTTAATTAATAATACTTTAATACTAAAATTATTAATTTAATAAACATAAAAAGACAAAAGACTTATTTTGTTAGTAATTCATATTTTTGTGTTTACAAAAAATGTTAAATTTGATATGATTAAGTTAATTTAACAATTAATTTTTGGAGGAATTATGTACAGAATAGAAAGCGATTCAATAGGAGAAAAACAAGTTTTAAAATCTGCATATTATGGAGTGCAGACTTTAAGAGCGTATGAGAATTTTCACATTACAGCTAAACCAATTCCAAGAGTTCAAATCGAAGCACTTGCATTAATAAAAAAAGCATGTGCTATTACAAACGAAAAAGCAAAAGACTTAGATAAAGATATCTCAAAGGCTATTCAATTAGCTTGTGATGATATTATAGCTGGCTTATATCAAGAAGAGTTTATAGTAGACCAAATTCAAGGCGGAGCAGGAACAAGTGCTAATATGAATGCTAATGAAGTAATAGCTAATATTGGCCTTGAAAAATTATCAAAAGAAAAGGGCGATTATCAATATTGTCATCCAAATGACCATGTTAATATGGCTCAATCAACAAACGATGTTTATCCTACTTCTTTAAAAATTGCACTATATAAAACAGTGGCAATTTTAGAAGAGAAATTAGACCAATTATCTACTGCGCTTTTAGCAAAATCTGTTGAGTTTAATGATATATTAAAAATAGGCAGAACTCAATTAATGGATGCAGTACCGATGACTCTGGGGCAAGAATTCCACGCTTATGCAACAGCTACACAAAGAGCAAAAAGTTATATAACAAAAGCAAAAGAAGGTCTTTTAGTAGTTAATATGGGTGGCACAGCAATAGGCACAGGAATTAACTCATCAGAGTATTTTTATCATAACATAGTAAAAGAATTATCAATAGTTTCAGGTTTAGATTTAAAGCAAGCTGAGGATATGATAGATGGCACACAACATGTTGATAGCTTTGCGCATTTCTCATCTTCTCTAAAATCGACTGGAGTTATTTTATCAAAAATAGCAAACGATATAAGATTTTTAAATGGTGGGCCAAAAGCTGGTCTTGCAGAAATCACTATTCCTGCAAAACAAAATGGTTCTTCAATTATGCCGGGCAAAATTAATCCTGTTATCCCAGAAGTATTAAATCAAGCAGCCTTTGTAGCTATTGGTAATGATGTTACTGTTACTATGGCTTGTGAAGCAGGGCAACTTGAATTAAATGCATTTGAGCCTGTTATATACAATAGAATTAATGAAACAATAACTGTTTTAGTTGGCGCTATTGATACATTTATTCACAACTGCGTTGTAGGCATTGAAGCTAATGAAGAAAGATGTAAAGATTTATTATACCACTCAAGTGGTTTTGTTACAGCGCTTTGCCCTGTTATAGGCTACAAAGCAGCAGCCGAAATAGCAAAAGATTTTCTAAAAAATGGAACACCTATAATCGAGGGAGCTACTAAAAGAGGTGTATCTAAAGAAGTAATAGATGAATTATTTAACCCAGATTTACAAGCAAGAAGATTTGAGAAAAAGTAAGGAGAATAATTATGAAAGAAAGAGCATTAAACGCACATTCACAATGGCAAGGGAAAATTGAAGTAATTTCAAGAGCTAAAGTGACTAACAAAGATGAATTATCAGTAGCTTATACTCCCGGAGTAGCGCAGCCTTGCCTTGAAATTGAAAAAGATGAAATGAAAGCGTATGAATATACAAGAAAAGGTAATATGGTAGCAGTAATAACTAATGGTACAGCTGTTTTAGGTCTTGGTGATATAGGCCCGAGTGCTGCTATGCCTGTTATGGAAGGTAAATGCGTTTTATTTAAAGAATTTGCCGGAGTTGATGCATTTCCTTTATGCTTAGATACAAAAGATATTGATGAAATAGTTAATATCATTTACAAAATGTCAAAAAGCTTTGGTGGTATAAACTTAGAAGATATAGCAGCTCCTGATTGCTTTGAAATCGAAAGAAGACTAAAAGAAGTTTGTGATATTCCAGTTTTCCATGATGACCAACACGGTACAGCAATAGTAGTTGGTGCAGCTTTATTAAATGCTGCAAAACTAAAAAATAAACCTTTAGACGAATTAAAAGTAGTTATTAACGGAGCCGGTGCTGCGGGTATATCCATAGCAAAATTAATTATGGATTTAGGCTTTACAAATATTATTATGTGCGATATTTTCGGCACTATTTACGAAGGTGGCAAAGTTAATACTATAGCCCAAGAAGAAATGTCAAAAATAACAAACAAAGAAAAAATACAAGGCACTTTAAAAGATGCTTTAGTTGGCGCTGATGTATTTATCGGTGTTTCAGTAGCAAATGTTGTAACAGAAGAAATGGCAAAAAGCATGGCAGATAAATCAATAATTCTTGCTATGGCAAATCCAGTGCCTGAAATTATGCCTGATGTTGCTAAAAAAGCTGGTGTTTATATTATGGGTACAGGTAGAAGCGACTTCCCAAATCAAATTAACAATGTATTAGCTTTCCCTGGTATTTTTAAAGGTGCTTTATCGGTTAAAGCAACTGATATCACAGAAGAAATGAAACTTGCAGCAGCAAGAGCTTTAGCAAGTGTTGTAAGTGATGAAGAATTAACTACTGAATACATAATCCCAGACCCATTTGATAAAAGAGTTGTAGAAGTAGTAGCAAAGGCTGTAGCGCAACAAGCGATAGCTGAAGGAAAAACAAAACAATAGATGAAAAAATATAGAAAAATATACATCGAAGTAACAAATATTTGTAATTTAGACTGCTCTTTTTGTCCTAAGACAAAAAGAGCAGCAAAATTTATGTCTTATAATAATTTTACTAATATATTAGAAAAAGTTTATGATAAAGGGGAAAAGTTTTATCTTCATGTAATGGGCGAAGCCTTATTACATCCCGAAATTGATAGTATATTAACCCTTTGTAAAGACTATAAACTCAATGTAAATATTACAACTAATGGCACATTATTAAACAATGCTAATATAGATTGTTTGCCGACTTCTATGTGTATTTCTTTACATAGCTTTGAAAAAAATGATACTAATTTTACTTTAGAAGAATATTTAAGCGATATAGTTTCTTATTGTAAAAAAGTGGAAAATAAAGATACTTACACAGAGTTAAGACTGTGGAGTATTAACCAAGAAAATATAAATGAAGAAAATAATGTCTTTTTATTAGCTTATTTAGAAGATAAATTAAATTTAGAAATAAATTTAAAAGAAGTAATAGATGATTACTTTAAAAAGCAAAAAGAAGGAATAAAAAATAGAAGATTTAATATAAAATTAAAAGACAAATTATATCTTAGTATGGCTAAAGAATTTACATGGCCAAATAGCAAAGAAGTAATAGAAAAAGAAGTAAATGGATTTTGTTATGGGTTACGCAATCAAATAGCAATTCTTGTCAATGGTGATGTTTCGCCTTGTTGTTTAGATAGCGAAGGGGAAATAAAATTAGGAAATTTACTTAATGAAGATTTTAATAGCATTATTTCTTCAAATAGGGCAAAAGCTCTTTACGATGGATTTACAAACAATAAAGCTGTTGAAAATCTTTGTAAAAGCTGTGGATATATGAAAATGTATTATAAAAATTAAGATACATATTGAAAAATAGTAAAAATACTATATAATAAAGATAATTAAAAATTTAAAGGAGTAAATTATTATGGATTTAAAATTAATGGCTGATATTTGCGATGCTTTTGGCCCATCGGGGTTTGAAGATGATGTAGTAAAAGTAATTATGGACAATGTAAAAGATTACCCTATGAAAAAAGACCATATGCAAAACCTTTACATAAATCATGATGAAAATGCTACAAAACCAGTAGTTATGCTTGATGCACATACAGACGAAGTAGGTTTTATGGTTCACAGTATTTTAGCAAATGGACTATTAAAAATTGTGCCTTTAGGTGGCTGGGTAAGTACTAATGTGCCAGCACATTTATTTATGATTAAAAACTCAAAAGGTGAGTTACACAGAGCTGTATCAACATCTAAGCCTCCTCATTTCACTTCACCTGAAGAAATGAAAAAGCCGATTGATGTTTACAATGATGTTCAGCTTGACTTAGGTGTAAAATCAAGAGATGAAGTTTTTAAAGTTTTTGGGATTCAAGTAGGTGATCCAGTTATGCCGGAAGTTTACTTTGATTACAATGAAAAAACAGGCATTCTTTTTGGTAAGGCTTTTGACTGCCGTTTAGGTGTTTATAGCGTTATAGAAACAATGAATAAACTAAAAGGCAAGGATTTACCTGTACATGTAACAGGTGCACTTACAAGCCAAGAAGAAGTAGGCCTTAGAGGTGCTAATGTTACTGCAAAAGTAGTAAAACCAGACTACGCAATTATTTTTGAAGGCTCACCAGCCGATGATTTATATTTTGATAAAAATACAGCTCAATGCGTTTTAGGCGCCGGTGCACAAATTAGACATCGTGATGGCAGTATGGTAGCAAATCCAAAATTTATTAAATTTACTAAAGAAATTAGTGAAAAATATAATATTAAAACTCAGTACACTGTAAGAACAGCCGGCGGTACTAATGCAGGTGCTATCCACTTGCAAAACAGCGGTTGCCCTTGTTTAGTTATAAGTGTGCCTTCAAGGTATATTCATACTCATTATTGCTATGCAGATATTGAAGATGTAAAGGCTTGTGTAGAGCTTGCAACAGCTATTATTGAAAATATGACACAAGAAAAATTAAAAGAAATCTTTGAAGTTTAGCTAAAAAGTAAAAAATAGGCTTTGCCTATTTTTTTTGCAAGTTTTTGTTGATATTTGCTTGAAAAATAATATAATTATAGTATAATATAATTATATTGCAAAATTTTAAAAGTGCATAAATATAGGGGGAATAATGGATATTTTTATAGTCATTGAATTTTTAGGGGGCCTTGCTATTTTCCTGTTCGGTATGAGTATACTAAGTACAGGCTTAGAAAAGCTTTCGAGTGGTAAATTAGAGAGAATTTTAGAGAGTTTAACGAGTAATGTGTTCAAAAGTGTACTCTTAGGTGCTTTTGTTACAGCAGCTGTACAAAGCTCATCCGCAACAACAGTTATTATAGTAGGTTTAGTAAATGCAAGAATATTAAAACTAAAACAAGCTATAGGCGTAATTATGGGTGCAAATATTGGTACAACTATAACAGCTCACATACTAAGTCTTGCTGATATTTCATCAGACAATATTTTCTTAAAACTTATAAAACCATCATCTTTAGCTCCAATTGCAGCTATTATAGGTATTGCGATGGTACTACTTGCTAAAAAAGCAAAACAAAAAGAGTTTGGTCAAATCCTTTTAGGCTTTGCTACATTGTTTACAGGTATGTTTGCAATGGAAGACTCAGTTAGGATTTTAAGAGACTTACCTGAATTTGCAGAACTTTTTGCAACTCTATCAAACCCTGTTTTAGGTGTTATAGCTGGTGCTTTAGTTACAGCAGTAATTCAAAGCTCATCCGCATCGGTTGGTATATTGCAGGCTTTAAGTACAACAGGGCAGATAACTTGTGCTTCGGCTTTCCCGATTATTATGGGGCAAAATATAGGTACTTGTATCACTCCTATTTTAGCGAGTATAGGCGCATCAACAAACGCAAAGCGCTCAGCTTTTGTACATCTATCATTTAATATTATAGGTACAACGGTTTTCTTAATAGCCTTATATACAGTTAATGCAATAATGCCATTCTCATTTTGGAATTCAGCTATTGATAGAAGCGGTATAGCCTTGTTCCATACATTCTTTAATGTATTAGTTACAGTATTATTCATACCATTTGTAAATCAATTAGAAAAATTAGCTATTAAAACAATTAAATCAAATGAAAGCGAAATGGATACAGATGATATAGCTGATGTATTAGACGATAGATTTTTACAATCACCAGGTCTTGCTATTCAATATAGTGAAGAATTAGTAATAAAAATGAGTCAATTCGCAAGACAAAACCTTGTGAAAGCTAATAATTTATTTAAAGCATACGACCAAAAAGAAGCTGATTCTTTAGCTGAAATTGAAACAGTGCTTGATAAATTAGAAGATAGGTTAAATATATATTTATTAAAATTATCAAAAAGAGAATTAACTCAAGCAGAGGGTGAGAAAATTTCATTACTACTTCATATGATAAATGAGTATGAAAGAATAGGTGATTACGCTGTAAACATCGCTCAAGACGCTCAAAACATATTTGAAAACAATGTAGTATTCTCAAAATTTGCTTTAAAAGAAATGGATACAGTTGTAAACGCAACTTTAGAAATTTTAGACTTAGCAAATGATTGCTTTATCAATAACGATGAGCAAAAAGTTTTCTTTATTGAGCCATTAGAAGAAGTAATTGACTCAATGGAAGAAATGTTAAAAAATAGACATATTGATAGGCTGAAAAATGGAGAATGCGAGCTTGACTCAGCCTTCCCGTTCATCGAAACACTTTCAAGCCTTGAAAGAATAGCAGACCATTGCTCAAACATTGGTATTTACATAGCTTTATTTGATGATGCACTTCATTCAAAAGATTTGAATATGCATAATGTAATAGAAGAGTTAAAAAATAAAAATCAAGAGTTATATACTCAAAATCAAAAACTATATAAAGATAAATATTATTCAATTATTGATGATAAGCAAATTTTATATTAAAAATAAAAAAGAATGGCAGCTGCCATTCTTTTTTATTATATATAAGTTAAATTTTAATAGGGTATTATCTTTTTAAAAAAGTGAGTGTATCTTCATTCGAATATTCTTTTGAAAATATAAATTTTTGTCCTGTAAATTTTTTAATACTCTCTATATCTTTTATATTATTTTCCGCCATAAACCTTACCATTTCGCCTCTTGCCATTTTGCAAAATGTGGCTTTTTGAATTAGTTTATTATTTTTTTCTTGGCAAAAGTTTACGGTGATAAACTTAGTGTTTTTATTTAAATGATTTTTTATCACTTTTGAATACTCATCGCTTGCAAGATTTAAGATAATATCTGTATCTTTTTCTATAAATTTTGCAATATCACTTCCCCAAAATTCATATAAATTTTTATTATCTTTAATTTTTAATTTTGCTGCCATTTCAAGACGATATGGAACTACTCCACAAAATGCAGAAAGTGCGCCATACATTCCGGATAAGATATATAGATTTTCATTTAAGTAATTAAATTGATTTTTATCAAAGACGCTCGCAGCCATATACTTATACTGGATTCCTTCATAAGCTAAAATTGCAGGAGTTAGATTTTTGTTTAAAGAGGAGTGATGCAGTCTATGATAATTCAAATTTGCTATTTCTTCATTACAAACCCATAGCTTTTTAATTTCTTCATAAGACAGCTTTAACAAACAAGATTTAATTTCTTCTGCCTTATTTATGAAATGTGGAGTTTTTATGTAATCAAGACTATCTGTATCAATATTCATTTTTTTGGCGGGCGAAATTATAATCTTCATTTTATTGCTCACTTTTCATTGTTTTTATTAAAAAAAACTTAATCGTGTAGATTTTTATTAATTAAAATTACTTTAAGCAGTATTTATCAACGAGTGTTTTAATAATATTAGCTTTATCTTCATCTAATTTGAATTTAATTTTTTCTTTATCACTGCATGCTTTTACATATTTTTTGTAAGTGAGAGAAACTGCAGCTTTTAAGTCGGCATCATCAGGGTTTTTGCCGCTTTTTTCTTTGGCATCTTGTATTTCTTGCCATTGGCTATCTGAAACTATATATGTATAATAGCTATTTGGTAAAATATCTTTTACACTTTCATTAAATATAGTTGCATAAGCTGATAAAGCGATACAATAAGAGCCGTAAGGCGAAGCGTGTTCACCATCATTCCAGTACATATTTACTTCTTTGTGATTATAGAAAATATCCTCAAATACATTGCCGGCATGAATTAATTTCACATCGTTTTCTTTAGCGACAGCTGAGAAGATATCATACATTCCTTTTTGATGCCCAGGGTCGTACTTTTCAGCCCACGGAACTAATTGTAAAGGGATAACACCGTTTTCTTTTGCTAAATCCATGATTTTTTTTGCATCGCTTAAAGTTTCTTCTTTTGAAGGGCAAGGGGAGTGAGCTGCTTGTTGCATAATGATGTAATCGTAATTACCATACATTAAAGCAAAACGTAGCTCTGTGAATTGAGAAAAATGCCAAGAATAAGTAACTCCTGGATGTGCTTGCATTGTAACAGAAACATCTTTGCCTTTTTCTTTGCATACATTTTTAAAAATCTCTGGCATATCATTAAAAAAAGTATGGCTGTTACCTAAAAATAAAACTTTCATAAAATCCTCCTATATTAAATTATTTAAAAACTATTTTAGAGTCTTGCATACTATCTAATATTGCAAGACTTTTTAAATTATAACCTTTTGAGCGGATAATATCACCACCGTCTTGAAATCCTTTTTCTATCACAATACCAATGCCACCAATTTTACATTTTGCTTGATTTGCAATATCAATAAGACCCAATAAAGCATTTCCTTGAGCTAAGAAATCATCTATTATTAAAATATTATCATCTTGTGTTATGAACTTTTTACTTACTGTTATAGTATATTCTTTTGAATAAGTAAAAGAAGTAACTTTGCTTGTATATAATTCGCCATCTAAATTTTGGCTTTTGGCTTTTTTAGCAAATAATACAGGCACATCAAAATATTGAGCTGCGATACAGGCTATTGCTATACCGGAGGCTTCAATTGTTAAAATTTTTGTTATTTTTTCATCTTTGAATAATCTTTTAAACTCTTTACCTATTTCATTAAGTAGCTCAATATCAAGTTGATGATTGATAAAACTATCAACTTTTAATATATTGTCATTTATTACATTTGCATCTTTTAAAATTCTTTCTTTTAATAATTTCATACACTTCACCTTACTTTTTTTATATTATAACATAAATAATTATAAATTTGAATATTTATTTTACAATTGAATAATTATTATAAGGAGGGAAAATGAAAAGAAATAAAAATGTAATTTTAATATATTTAACTATTTTATTTATCTTTGTTTTTGCATTTACTGCAAAAAACAAAACAAAAAATTTTAGTGAATACGAAAAGATGATTGATACAATAGAGTACCAGCTTAAAAGTCCCAGCTTATATACAAATAATGATTTATCTTTAACTAAAGAAGTAGAAAATGATGTAACTCAAACCGAAGAAAAAGTAGCGTACCTAACCTTTGATGATGGGCCAAGTCCAAGAACAGAGGAAATATTAGATATTCTTTTAGAACACGATGTAAAAGCAACTTTTTTTATAAGTTTGCCACAGGAGGAAGAATATAGCCAGTATTTAAAAAGGGCGAGTGAAGAAGGGCACACAATAGGTGTTCATTCAGCAAGTCATAAGTATAAAGAGATATATGAAAGCGAAGAAGCATTTATAAATGATTTTGAAATTTGTTTTAATTATATAAAAGATACAACAGGGCTTACTCCTTCTGTTTATCGTTTTGCGGGTGGGAGTGTGAATGCCTATAATGAAGATATAATTAATAATATAGTAATAGAGATGCAAAGAAGGGGATTTGCGTATTTTGATTGGAATGTTGAAAGCAATGATAGCACAAAAGGCATAAGCGCAAATAGTATTTATACAAATGTAATTAAAGGTGTAAAAGATAAAAACACAGCAGTGATAGTTTTGCACGATTCTTATACAAGAAAGAATACTGTAACTGCTTTAGAAGATATTATTATTGAATTAAAAAATCAAGGCTTTGTTTTTAAAGAGCTTACGAGTACTACAAAACCGATTACCTTTAGACTTCCTTAAAAAATAAAAAAGCTATGCGATAAGCATAGCTTTTTTTATAATTAGATCAATTGTGTATCATCAACACGGTGAACTTTAATAATATTTGTTGAGCCAGCAACACCAACAGGAACACCTGCTGTTATAACTACTGTATCACCTGAATTAATTACACCTTGCTTTTTAGAATATTCAACAGCGTTTGATAATAATTCATCAGTGCTTTCAACAGGAGGCACTAATACTGGAACAACGCCCCAAGAAATAGCAAGTTGATTACAAGCTTTTTTCGTTGTAGAACAACCGATTATCATATGTTCTGGTCTGTTTTTTGATACATTTCTTGCAGTAGAGCCTGTTTGAGTAACAGTGATGATAGCCTTTGCTCTTACATCAGCAGCAGTAACGCAGGCTGCGTGAGATACTGCTTCTGCGATAGTAGTTTTTTCTTTTCTGCCTGAGCGCTCTTTTAAGATTTCTGTATATGCTATATGAGCTTCTGTTTCCTTTGCGATTAGAGCCATAGTTTTTACAGCTTCAACTGGGTATTTGCCAGCAGCAGACTCTCCTGAAAGCATTATAGCACTTGTGCCATCATAAATAGCATTAGCTACATCGTTAACCTCAGCCCTTGTAGGTCTTGGGTTTTCAGTCATTGATTCAAGCATTTGAGTTGCTGTTATAGCAGGTTTTCCGGCTGCAACACATCTTGATATCATATCTTTTTGTATTTTTGGTATATGAGTGAAGTTGATTTCAACGCCCATATCACCTCTGGCTACCATTACAGAGTCAACCACTTCTAAAATTTCATCTAAATTTTCAACGCCTTCAGCGTTTTCTATTTTAGCTATTAATTTAATATCTGTTTTATTGTATTCTTCTAAAATTTTGCGAACTTCTAATACATCTTGTTTGTTTCTTGTAAAAGATAAAGCAATGAAATCAAAATCATTTTCAATACCAAAAATTATATCTGATCTGTCTTTTTCGCTTACGAAAGGCATAGAAAGTTTAACACCTGGCAAATTAATAGACTTATTATTTGATAACTTACCATCATTTAAAACATCAAGTACTACATCATTTCCAGAAATGCTTTTTACTACCATTTCAATTAAGCCATCAGAGAAAAGAACTCTACTACCTACATTAACATCTTTTGGAAAGGCCTTGTATAACACGCTTACTTTTTCTTTAGTTCCTACTATATTATCAGTAGTTAAAGTAAAGGTATCGCCTTCTTTTAACTCGATACTGCCTTCTTCAAATAAGCCAACGCGAATTTCAGGGCCTTTAGTATCTAATAAAGTAGCAACATAAATACCTAATTCATCGCTAATTGATTTAACAAGGCTTAGCTTTTTTAAGTGTTCATCGTGAGATGCGTGCGAAAAATTAAATCTTGCAACATTCATCCCCGCAAGCATCATTTCTTTTAATACTTCCTTTGTTTCAGAGCTTGGCCCTAAAGTACAAACTATTTTTGTTTTTCTCATAATACCTCCTAATTTTATGTAAAAAATTGTTATTCTATAATATCTTAAATACATTATACAGCTATAAACAAATATATTCAATGGAAAATCGTTGTATTTATATAAAATTTGTATTTTTACTTAACATATTCACAGTTTTGTAGTATAATTAAGTTAACTATCTAAATAATAGGAGGAATTATGTCAAAAAGAGTATTTTTAATAGTATTAGACAGCGTGGGTATAGGTAAGGCACCTGATGCTGAAAAATTCGGCGATTTAGGAAGTGATACATTGCTATCAATTTCAAAAAGTGATAAATTTAAAGTGCCTACTTTGAAAAAATTAGGCTTGTTTAATATTGATGAGGTAGTGGGAGAAAAAGAAGAAAATCCACTTGCAAGCTATGCAAGACTTATCGAAGCTTCAAACGGCAAAGACACAACAATAGGTCACTGGGAAATAGCGGGGGTTGAAAGCGAAAATCCACTTCCTGTATATCCAAATGGCTTTCCAAAAGAAGTAATAGATGAATTTGAAAAATTAACAGGTAAAAAAGTTATTTGTAACTTGCCTTATTCAGGAACACAGCTTTTAGAAGACTTTGGAGAGGAACATTTAAAAACAGGAGATTTAATAGTTTATACTTCTGCTGATAGTGTTTTTCAAATCGCAGCACATGAAGAAGTTGTGCCAGTTGAAAAACTATACGAGTATTGCCAAATTGCAAGAGATATGTTAGTGGGCGAGCATGCAGTAGGTAGAGTAATTGCAAGACCTTTTGTAGGAAGTAAAAAAGGTGAGTTTACAAGAACTAAAAATCGCCATGACTACTCGTTAAAACCACCAAAGAAAACAGCGCTTGATTACTTAAAGCAAGCAGGCAAAGAAGTTATAGGCATAGGTAAAATCTATGATATTTTTGATGGCGAAGGAGTAACAAGGCAAATAAAAACTCAAAACAATAAAGATGGTATGCAAAAGACTTTTGATATACTTAAAGAAGATTTTGAGGGCTTATGCTTTGTTAATTTAGTTGATTTTGATATGGTTTTTGGTCATAGGAACAATGTTGATGGTTATGCTAATGCTATGAGTGAATTTGATAAAGATTTAAAAGATTTACTACCTTTATTAAAAGAAGATGATCTTTTAATAATTACAGCAGACCACGGCTGTGACCCAGGAACAGTCTCAACTGATCACTCAAGAGAATGTGTGCCTTTATTAATTTATGGTGAAAAAGTAAAATCAATTAATTTAGGAACAATTAAGAGTTTTGCTCATGTAGGGGCAACTGTTGCAGATTATTTATCAGTAAAAGCTGATTTAGATGCTGATAGTTTATTAAATAAAGTTTTATAGGAGTTTTTATGAGATACGCAATTTTTGATATGGACGGCACTTTAGTTGACTCAATGAGTCATTGGAGAAAAGTAGTTGAAAATTTTACAGCCAGCTTAAATTTAGGAATTACTCAAGAAGAAGTAGAAATGCTAAAAGGAAGAAACTGGATAGCTAAACTAACTGATTTACTTAATGAAAAATATAATTATGATACAACAAGTGAAAAACTTCGCTCATCAGTATCTGCTTTTATGCGAAAAAAATATCAAGAAGAAGTAGAGTTATTAGATACTTCAAGACAGTTATTAGATAATTTTAAAGCAAGCGGTGTTAAAATGTGCGTTTGTTCTGCAACTGATTTTGAAATGATGGAATTAATGCTTAAAAGATTAGATTTAGAAAAGTATTTTGAGTTTACTGTACATTGCAGAGCCTTCGGTAAAGAAAAAGATGAAAAAGATATTTTCATTCATTGTATGAAAAGATTAGGAGCAAAATCTCCGGAAGAAGTTGCAGTATTTGAAGATGCACTTTATAGCGCTAAAACAGCAAGGGACAATGGCTTTTATGTTGTAGGAATTAATGATCCTACTGAGTTAGACCAAGAAACTCTTAAAAAAGTAGCACATCAATATGTAAATAATTATTCTGAATTAAATTATGATTTATTACCAAAATAAATAAAAAACAACCTATATCTCAGGATATAGGTTGTTTTTATTTTTAATATTAAGCAAAATTTACAACATATAGTAAGTAGACAATATAGCTTATTAAAACAGCAAATCCCTGCCATCTTGCAAATCTCTTTGTAATTATAGTTGGGATTATAGTAATAGCCATAAATATAAAAGCTACAACAATGTCAACATAAACAGTCGAAGCGCTTACTTTTAAAGTGCCTCCTGAAATGAATGCACATACAGGTAGTATCATTGACATATCTATAATGTTTGCGCCTATGATGTTACCAACAGATAAAGCACCTTCTTTTTTTACAATAGCTGTAATAGCTGTAACTATTTCAGGCAAAGAAGTGCCGATAGCTATAATTGTAAGGCCGATAACAGCATCACTAACACCTAAAGCCCTTGCTAAGATTTCTCCATTTTCAACTAATAGGTCAGCCCCGATTATAATACCAGCTGCTCCTAATACAAACATCATTATATTTTGGAAAATGATTTTTGCGCTAAGTGCTGGTTTCTCTTTATCATCTTCTAAGCCTAAAACAGATTTTACATTTAAGAAAATATAAACAGCTAATAAAGAAAATAATACAACAGCATGCATCATATTTATTTCGCCACTCATACCAAAAAAGAATAAAACGGCTGTTATTACCATCATTAAGATAGCTTTTAAGTTAAAGTCCTTAGGGTCTATTTTAGCAGGCATAAAAATGATACCAAGGCTTAAGCCAATACCAATATTTGCGATAACACTACCGATTGCATTTCCTAAAGCAATACTTACATTACCCTCCATTGTTGCTATAGATGAAACTAATAGCTCAGGTAAAGTAGTAGCTAAGCTGATAATTGTAGCACCTACTATTAATTTAGGTATACCAGCAACTTCACTAACCCACCTTGCAGCATCAACGAAGGCATCGCCACCTTTAATGATGATAAATAAGCCAAGTGAAAAAAGCACAACGGGCATAAATAATTCTTCCATAATAATCCTCTTTAAATTTATTCAATAATTAATTGCAAATAATCAAGTTGCTCAAAGCTATGTTTTTTGTATAAATTTAATGCAACTTCATTATCTTCTTGACATTCAAGTCGTAGTCTTTTTGCTTTGTTTTTATAATCAGTTTTTATAAAACTTATTACTGCATTTGCAAGCCCTTTTTTTTGGAACTTAGGGGATATATACACTTCTTCAATTAGTACAACTAACCCCCCAGCTTCGCTTGAGTATGTAAATGATAACTGGCAATATCCGGCTAATTCATTATTATATTCAATAGCTAAGCCTCTTACAAAGGGGTTATTATTAATAATCTCATTAAAGCAAGAAACAAAGTTTGCTACTGGAATAGGGTGGCTTACAGCACTTGAATTATAAAATTCAAATGCAAAAGCAGTGAGTGTTTCTTTATCTTCTATTTTAAAATCACGAATATTTATCATTATATTCTCCATAAAATATTTATTATACTTATATATTTATACCAACACCTATAAACACCTGCACTATTACAGCAGCAGTCTCTCTTATAAATGAGGGTATTATAATTAATAAGTCAGTTTTTGCGCTAATTGTGTTTACATTATTAAATCCATTTAATTTAGCCATATGAGTAGCTCTATATAAATGATATCCTTGAGTGATAATAACTACGCTATCATAATCTATATTATTGTCTTCTAAAATAATTTTAGAATTTGTAAAATTTTGATAGGTGTTTTGCGCTAAAGTGTCGGTTAAAATAACTCTTGAAGGAATATTATTATCTATTAAATACTCTTTCATAACCTCAGCTTCACTTAATTTTGAATTTCTAACAGTTGAGCCGGTTAAAATTATATAGCAATCAGGATTGTTTTGATAATATTTAATAGCCTCATTTAAGCGAAGAATAGCAGTGTCAGTAGGAGTGTTATCGTCATTGACTCCGCTACCTAAAACTATTAGTACATCTTCATTATAATTTGTAGTAGTATTTGCGTGTAATAATATATAAGATGTAATAAGAGAATATAAACACATAAATACTATTATACACACTTTTAAATAGAAGTAAATACCATTTTTACTAATATTAACAAAAAATTCCCATTTTGTAAATAATATTATAAAACAAACACTTAAAAAAAGCATAATAAACGAGCCAATAGTAAATGTTTTTTTGAAAAAAAGTATTAAGGTATTAATTGAAAAGATAATGGAAATAAATAAAGCTAATGTTTTCATAAAAACTCCTTTATTATCATATTTATTAATATTTTCTTAATTATAACACAATATATTGCGTTTTGCCACTGTCTATGCTATAATATTTTTTAGTTGGAATTTTTAAATATGTGTATATAACAATTTAATTTTAAGGTGAAAAAATGATAACAGTAGAAAATTTAAGAAAAGTCTACAGAGTCGGCGATGAGAAGGTCGTTGCACTAAATTCCATTGATTTAAAAATAGAAAAAGGTGAGTTTTGTTGTATAGTTGGTAAATCCGGTAGCGGTAAATCAACCTTACTAAATATGCTTGCAGGTCTTGAAAAACCTTCTAGGGGAAAAGTTGCTATTTCAGGTAAAAATGTCTCGAAGATGACAGAAAAAGAATTAGCAAAGTTTAGGCAAAGCCACATAGGATTTATTTTTCAATCATACAATTTAATGCCAACGCTTACAGCGATTGAAAATGTAGCATTTCCTTTGATGTTTAAAGGTGTATCAAGGAAAATAAGGGAAAAACGAGCAAGAAAAATTTTAAAAGAAATGGATCTTGCTAAAAGGATGAATCATAAGCCGGGCGAGTTATCAGGTGGCCAGCAACAAAGGGTAGGTATAGCAAGAGCCTTTGTTTTAGAGCCAGATGTTATTTTTGCTGATGAGCCTACGGGCAACTTAGATACAAATACAACTGAGATAGTTATGAAGATGCTTATAGAAATCTCTAAAAAGAATAACATAACATTCGTAATGGTTACTCACGATACAGAGCTTGCAAAAAAAGCTCAAAGAGTAGTAACTTTATCTGACGGAATGATAGTATCAGATGAAAGAAATGAAAATTACGATAAAGAAATTGATGAAGAACAAGAAAATACAAATAATGATGAAAATGAAGAAATTTAAAGAGGTTATTATGAAAACAATAATTACAAAGAAAATTTTAAGTGTATTTACAGCTTTTATGCTTGTTTTATCACTGACGGCTACATATATGCCGATGACAGCTTTTGCGGCTATTGACATTACGGAAGTAAATGCTGAAGCAAATAGTAGCGGAGTTGTTACACTTACTTTTAAAGATGATGAAGTTAATCCTGATATTACTTCAATAACTGTGAGTGGTACAGGATTTGAAGATTTACCTGAGATAACAACCAATATCACGTCTCTTCTCGAAACTCCAAACAAAAAATATACAGTCGAACTAACAGGGCTTACAAGAAAAATAGGAGCCACAGATAATAGCTTAAACATCACATTTAGCAATGGTACAGATACACCATCGTCAATGCCAGTAACAATAACAGGGGATACTACTAATATACCAACAACAACCCCTCCTACAAGCGGTACAGCAGGTACTTCTGCATATATCACAAATTATGCTGTAACAAATGCTTCTGGTGGCGCTTTAACTACTGTAAACCCAGGCGATAAAGTGAATGTTTCTTTCACTATTATTGATGAAAGAGTAGACGGAGTAGCTTTTGGCGGAATAGCAGGCGCTTTTACAAACCGTGTTCATGCAACAATGGATCAAAGTGGTGCTTTTTCAAGCTCAAACTTAGTAGAAGTTAAAATGAAAGATAATGTAACATTATCATCAGGTTTTCAAGCCTTATCATATACTTTAACATTTAGAGATGTTGTTTATAAAGGCGGAGCAAATACATTTGCATTTGATGTAGGTTATACGGGTGGAACTGGTAATGAAACGGATAATGGGTCTTTCGGTCCTAAATTAACAAGTCTTTCTGCTTCTATTTTACAAGCAGTTGACAGTGTACCAGCGCCAAAAATCATTTTAAATAGTGCAAGCTATGGCGGAACAGCTATTGTTGGAAAAGCATTTACTCTAAGCACAGTAGCAACAAATGTTTCTTCAAATTTATCAATAGAAAATGTTTCAGTAAAAATTACCCTACCTCAAGGTTTAGTGCTTTCTTCAGGTAATAGTCAAGTTATTATAGGTACAGTAGCTCCAAATGGTACTATTAATCATAATTACTCTTTAATAGTACAAGGCGTTCAAAATGATATAAAATCTTTACCGGTTACTTTAACATATGAATATGAAGCCTTTGTAAATGGCGTTAGAACAGCATTTACATCAGAGCAAGCACTTTCAATTAATATTTCACAAGAAACAAGATTTGAAACATCAAGTTTAGACTATATGCCAGAAGCCTTTATGACAGACTATGGCTACTTATCAGCTTCTTTAGTAAATAAAGGTAAAACAACAGTTTACAATGTTCAAGCTGATATTAAAAGTGAGGGATTAATGGGCCAGCAAACAGTGTTTGTAGGCAATGTAGCACCAGGCTCTACTGCCTTTGCCGACTTTGAATTTTCATATATGATGCCAGGTGATGTGTATGCAACCTTAGTTATCACTTACGAAGATGAATTAGGTGTATTAAGTACAATCGAAGAAGAAATCTCAATGATAGTTATGGAAGATACTTATTTCCCACCAGAAGGTGGTATGGACGGCATGGATGGAATGACAGGTATACCTGTTGAAGAAGAACCATCAAATATGCCTTTAATCATCGGTGCAGTAGTAGTATTAGCCTTAGCAGGTGGTGGCTTTGTTTTCTATAAAAAGAAAAAAGCTAAAAGATTATTAGAATTAGAGGATGAAAATGAAGATATCTGATTTATTAAGACTGTCTTTTGATAATCTTAAGCGCCGTAAAGGCAGAACAATTCTTACGGTTTTAGGTGTTGTAATAGGTACATGCTCAATAGTTTTAATGATGTCTATAGGTGTAGCTTTAAATGTTCAGCAACAACAATATTTAGAGCAAATGGGCGATTTATCTCGAATTGAGGTAAATAACTGGGGCTCATCTTCTGAAGTTAGTGAAATAGAGCCATTAACAGATGAAATGGTAGAATATTTTAATAGTATTGAGGGTGTAAAAATAGCAACTCCTTTTTATCACGCTAATTTATCTATTGCAGCTGTTGCAGGAATAAACGGTAAATATGAACTTGGACATATCAATATTATAGGTATTTATCAAGAGGCTATGCCAGACTTAGGCTATGAGTTAAAAGATGGTGATTTTCCTCAAGGTAAAGCACCTCGTAATACTTTTACAGCAGTTGTAGGTGAATATTTTCCGTATGAATTTATGGATTCTAAAAAGCGATATCCTAACAATAGAATAGACCCTTACTCTGTTATGCCTGGTGAAGAATTACCAGAACCATTTTTTAATGTATTAACAGAGGATATAGGAATAATAAGTTATACTTATGAAAATGGAACACAGAGCACTTTAAGTGGATTTAATTACTCTTTACAAGTTACAGGTATATTAGAAAGCGAAAATCAAAACTATGAGGCATACTATGGTGTTATAATGCCTTTAGATCAATTATTAGCTTTAGAGGAGGCTTATCAAAAAGCTTCTGGAACTATTGATAGAGATAAAAATAAAGAGAGAGAATACGATCAAGTTATAGTTATAGCTGATGATGTAGATGCTGTTGAGAGTGTAATTGAAGAAATTGAATTAATGGGATATAGTACTTGGTCAGCGGCTTCTTATAGAGAAGCTATGCAAGAGCAAACAATGATGATTCAATTAATTTTAGGTGGTCTTGGTAGTATTTCGCTATTCGTTGCAGCTATAGGTATAGCAAACACAATGACTATGGCAATATATGAAAGAACAAAAGAAATAGGCGTTATGAAAGTTTTAGGCTGTGATATTAGCGATATTAGAAATATGTTCTTAATTGAAGCGGCTG
The DNA here is from genome assembly GCA_964369975.1 of uncultured Oscillospiraceae bacterium. Taxonomy (GTDB): domain Bacteria; phylum Bacillota; class Clostridia; order Oscillospirales; family Ruminococcaceae; genus RGIG3102. The sequence goes on along the minus strand of CAYJFZ010000003.1, from coordinate 114,852 downwards.
GTATAGGATTTTTAGGTGGCGTTGTTGGGATAGTGTTTAGCTATGGTATTTCTACAGCCTTAAATGCCTTTGGTAGCCAGATGTCGTATGATATGACTACTGAAATAGCTATTTCTGTAATTCCATTATGGCTTGTTCTTTTAGGAATGGGCTTTGCCGTTGGCGTTGGTGTTCTTTCTGGGTTACTGCCAGCTTTAAGAGCCGTTAAAATTACAGCTTTAAGTGCAATTAGACACGAATAGAAAAAATATTCTCGTTGACAATAAAAAAATAATTTAATATAATATTTATATAAGCTAAGTGATAAATGTATATAACTAAACTTATCATTTAACGAGAGTATAAAAGATGATTTACACATCTTTGGGACGGCAAAATTCCCGAAGATGTGTTTTTTATAAATAAGCATAATTAATTAACAATGGCTTAGCGTTTGTAATGTGTATAAGAATAATTTTCTTTATAATTATTTTGCTTTGCAATAGTTATAGTTAATGTGATTTTTGGAGGAAAATATGAAAAAAGATATAGCTATAAAAGTATCTTTCATCACTTTATTAGTAAATATAGCACTTGCCTTATTCAAATTTATTATAGGGCTTATTTCACATTCTGGGGCGATGATTTCTGATGCTGTTCATTCAGCGAGTGATGTGTTTAGTACTATAATAGTAATGGTAGGCGTTACAGTCTCACATAAAAATGAAGATGATGAGCATCAATATGGACATGAAAAACTTGAGAGTGTAGCCTCAATAGTCTTATCAATTATTCTTGCAAGTGCAGGACTTGGGATAGGCTTTGAGGGGGTAATGTTAATTTTAGGAGATAAAAGCGAAATACAAACGCCTACAAGCCTTGCTTTAATAGGTGCAGTTATTTCAATTTTAGTTAAAGAATGGATGTATCACTATACAAAAAATGCAGCAAAAAAAATAAAATCAGATGCCTTAATGGCAGATGCGTGGCATCACCGCTCAGACGCCTTAAGTTCAATAGGTAGTTTTATTGGTATTTTTGGGGCTATACAAGGCTTTTTAATTTTAGAGCCACTTGCAAGTGTAGTAATCTGTGGATTTATACTAAAAGCAGCCTTTGAAATTTTTGTAAGTGCCACTAATAAGGTAGTCGATAAGTCTTTAGATTCAGAAATGGTAAAAGAGATAGAAAAAGCGATTTTTTCAATCGAGGGAGTTATAGCAATTGATGATTTAAAAACAAGGATTTCAGGCAATAAATACTTCGTTGATGTTGAAATTAGCGTAAATGGAGAGATGTCTTTAACAAAAGCTCATAGTATTTCTCACAAAGTACATGACGAAGTAGAGAAAATAGAAGATATAAAGCATTGTATGGTGCATGTAAATCCTTATCCGCATTAGAAAAAATACTTTGATTTATCACAACTTTTGCTATATAATATAAGTAACTATAAATAAAAATTATATGAGGTGACTTATGGCTTACAATTGCGTACTTTTAGATTTTGATGATACAATAGTAGACTTTAAAAAAAGCGAAAGAGAAAGTTTAGAAAAACTTTACAATAAATACAATATCCCTGTAAATGATGAAAATATCGCAATTTTTATCGAAAATAATAAAAAGCTATGGGCTGAATTTGATAAAGGTAAAATTAAAAAGCATATTATTGAAATGCAAAGATTTACCCCTTTAGTTGAAAAATTCAACCTTAAAGATGTAAAAAGTGAAGTATTAAATAAAGATTATTTAAATTTTTTAAAACAAAGTGTGCATTTATATGATGGTGCACTTGAATTTTTACAAGACATTGAAGATTTTGCAACCCTTGCTATTATTACAAATGGCATTGAGCATGTACAAAATAATAGATTAAAACTTTCAGGTATTCAAGATTTTTTTGATGGGGTTTTTACAAGCGAAAAAATGGGCTTTGCAAAACCAGATAAAAGAGCATTTTTAACACCGCTCAAAACTTTAGGTATTGAAAATTTTGAAAAAGTATTGATGGTAGGAGATAATTTAAACACCGATATAAAAGGTGCAAACTATGCTAACATCGATACATGCTGGATAAATTTTGATAATAAAGAAAATACAACGAATATTAAACCAAAGTATACAGCAGTAGACTTTATGCAACTAAAAAGCATAATTTTAGGAGGATAAAATTATGGATACAAAACCTATTAAATTTGAATTCGCATCAAGTAATGGTGTAAACACCATAAGAGGTTTTAAGTTTATTCCAAAAGGCGAAGTAAAACTTTGTGTAATGATAGTTCATGGGATGATAGAGCATTGTGAAAGATATTTTGATTTTATGCAGTTTTTAGAAAGCAATGGTATCGCAGCTTACGCTCACGACCATTTAGGACATAAAAACAGTGTTGATGATGACAGCCAGCTTGGTTATTTTGCAAAAGAAGCTGGGTATAAAAAAATATTAGAAGATATGCACTCGGTTTCAAAATTAATTAAAAAAGACTACCCAGACAAAAAACTATTTTTATTAGGTCATAGCATGGGCTCATTTTATTCAAGAGTGTATGCAAGTTTATACCCTGATACTATTGATGCCTTACTTCTTTCTGGCACTGGTGGCTCTAATCCTTTAGCAAAAGTAGGGGAAGTAGTAGTAACTTTAACTTCTGTAATCAAAGGCGGAAAAGCCTATTCAAAAACAATAGAAAAAATGCTATCAGGCTCATTCATGGAAAAAATAGAGAATCCTAAAACAAGTGCTGATTGGCTTTCAAGAGATGAAGAATTAGTATTAAAAACCTCAAAAGATAAGTATTGTAATTTTAAATTCACACTAAGTGCTTATAAAGATTTAATTACTATAAATTCTTTAGCAAATGCCAATAAAACTTACATAGATACTGATAAAAGCCTTCCTATTTATCTGTTTTCAGGAGAGATGGATTCTGTGGGCAATTATGGAGAAGGTGTAAAAGAAGTATATACAAATTATAAAAATACGAATAAAGAAGATGTAACTTTAAAACTATATAAAGATGCAAGACACGAAACATTAAATGAAATAAACAGGCAAGAAGTTTATAATGATGTTTTAAATTGGATAAATAGTAAAGTTTAGCTGGAGGGAATATGATTCTTACCCTTGAAAATGTGGGTAAAAACTACGGAGTAGATGTAATAATACAAGAAGTTTCCGCTATTATAAATAGTGGGGATAGAATAGGCGTAATCGGTGAGAACGGTGCAGGCAAGACCACATTATTAAATGTTATTTTAGGACTTTTAGACAATGATGAAGGTAGGATAATTTTTAATGATAATGTAACAGTAGGCTATTTAAAGCAAATGGAAAAATTAAATCCTAACAATACTGTATACACAGAAATGCAAACCGTTTACAGCGATGTCTTTGATGCGATTGAAAAAATGAAAAATATCGAGGGCATTTTAAATAATCAAAATGATACATCATTAAATGAAGAATATCAATTGCTTGAAAATTTAGTTTTATCAAAAGATGGATATAATACAGACTTTAAAATCAAAAAAATGTTAAATGGTATGGGATTTTTTGCCACTGACTATGAAAAACAAGTTTCAGTGCTTTCAGGCGGTGAGCAAACAAGGCTGAATTTAGCAAAATTATTATTATTAGACCCTGATGTATTAATTTTAGATGAGCCAACAAACCATTTAGATTTTGATACTTTAGTGTGGCTTGAAGACTATTTAATAAGCTATAAAGGCTGTATTATTTCAGTAAGCCATGATAGATTTTTCTTAGATAAAGTGTGTAATAGGATTTGGGAGCTTGAAGATAGTTATTTTTATGAGTATAAGGGCAATTATTCAAGCTTTGAAATGCAAAAGGAAGAAAAATTAAAAGTTCAGCAAAGACAGTATGAAGAAGACTTAGAAAAAGCTATAAAACTGCAAGATTATGTAGATAGAAACCTTGTAAGAGCCTCCACTTCAAAAATGGCAAAGTCAAGAAGAAAAACTTTAGAAAAAATGGAAATGACAAAAAAGCCGAAAAATCCAAGGGTACCACTGAAGTTTAACTTTGAAATTGACTCTACTTCGTATGATGAAGTTTTAATTGTTGAAAACTTAAATTTATCTGCTGGGAATAAGGAGTTATTAATAGATTTAAATTTAGATTTGCGTAGAGGTGAAAGATTAATTATAGCAGGTGCAAACGGCACAGGGAAAACGACTTTAATTAATACTTTAGCAGGTAAAACAAGGCCAAAATCCGGTAAAATTAAAATAGGCAGTGGCACAAAGATGTCTTTATATTCACAGCATGTAGATGTTGTGAATACTTCTGTTATAGAAAATATCTGGGCGCTAAGACCAAAATGGACACAGCTTGAAGTTAGAAGCTATTTAGCAAGGTTTGGCTATAGGAATGAAGATGTATTTAAGGAAGCGGTAGGACTTTCTGGCGGTGAAAAAGCAAGACTTAGGTTTTGCCAGATGAGCTTAGATAAGGCTAATTTATTGTTTATGGACGAGCCTACTAACCATTTAGATATATATATGAGAAAAGCTGTCACAGATGCTTTAGCAAATTTTGAAGGAACTTTAGTAGTAATAACTCACGATAGGTATTTAATGCAGCAATTAAACTGTCCGATAATTAATATCGAAAATAAAGCTATGGTAAAATATAATGATTTTGAAGATTTTATAAATAAGGGAAAAACCTTAGGCTTTAAAACACAAAAAGAAGAAAAAACAGTTAAAATTAATCAAAACAATCAAAAACAACAAAGAAAACAAACAGCACAAGATAGATTAAATATAAAAAAATACGAAAAAGAAATTGAAGAAATTCAAGAAAAAACACAAGAGATAGAAAAAGATATGCAAAACCCAGACATTGCAAAAGACCCTGTTATGATGCAGAAATTATGGGAAGAAATGCAAAAGTATAAAGATCGAAACGATGAGTTGTTTTTATTGTGGGCGCAGTTATTAGAAAAATTAGAAAATTAAGAGGTAAATTATGAGTAAACGATTTTTAGCCAAAAAATATCAAGGGATGACTGATGTTGAAGAAGGTTTAAAAGATAAAATTAAAGGTTTTGATGATGCTATTGATTTAAGCATAGGTGACCCTGATGTATCTGTGCCTGATTTTATATTAAAATTAGCTTATGAAGATACTCTAAAAGGACATACAAAGTATACCGATGTTAGAGGTTATGAAGAGTTAAGAAGTGAAATTTCTAAGTTCTATAATAAAAAATATGGAATGAAAGTCAATGATAATGAAATAATGGTAACAACTGCTGCAAATGTGGCTATGTACCTTACATTAAGGGCCGTAATCAATGATGGGGATGAAGTTATTGTTATAGAGCCGTTTTTCTTTCCATACTCTACTCAAATAGATATGGCTGGTGGTGTTTGTGTTTATTTTCAAACAGAAATGGAAAATGAATTTAATATCGATTTTGAAAAATTAGAAAAAGCAGTAACAGAAAAAACAAAGGCGATAATTATTAATACACCGAACAATCCAACAGGTATTTGTTATACAAAAGAAATGTATCAAAACTTTAAAACAATAGCCGAAAAGCATGATTTGTTAATTATAGCTGATGATATTTACACTTCTTTCAGCTTTAAAGAGCCGTTTATGCCTATAGCCTCATTAGAAGGGATGTTTGAAAGAGTTATAACTATAAATAGCTTTTCAAAAAATCTATTAGTCACAGGCTTAAGAGTAGGCAATATAGTAGCACCTAAAGAAATAATTCGAGCTATAGCAAGCATAAACTCAAGTGTAGTTTATGCCCCACCTTCTTTTTCTCAAAGAGCAGCCTTACACGGGCTAATACATTTTGAAAAAATAGAAAAAGATATTCAAGAGGTGTTTAAAGAGCGTTTAGATTATATTTATAAAAGAATAGATGATATTCCTTTTATGGATGTGGTAAAAGCCTATGGTAGCTTTTATGTGTTCCCAAGTATTAAAAAAACAGGTCTTAATGGCGTAGAGTTTAGTAAAATCTTATTAGACCAAGCACATATTTTAGTAATACCGGGTATAGCCTTTGGTAAAAGTGGCGAATATAATTTTAGAATATCTTGTACTGTCGGTATCGATACACTAAAAGAAGCCTTTGATAGGATAGAAAAGTTAAAGTTTTAATTTTAAGGGAGTAAGTTTATGTATGCTGTTATAGATATAGGCTCAAATACTATAAGATTGTCTATATATAAAAAAACTGAAAAAAGTATAAAATTACTAATAAATCAAAAATTTACAGCTGGCTTAGCAGGGGCTGTGAATAAAAAAGGTGAATTGACTAAAGATGGCATGAATAGAGCTGTTGAAGCCTTAAGTGATTTCAAAGTAATATTAAATAATATGAAGGTTAAAGATATATTTGTCTTTGCAACAGCCTCTTTAAGGAATATTACAAATACTGATGCAGCCGTTCAATTTATTCAAAATAAAACAGGGTTTGTAATAGATATTATCACAGGCTTAAAAGAAGCAGAATATGCCTTCATAGGAGCGACACATTTTTTGAGTTTGGCTTCTGGTATTGTAATAGATATAGGCGGCGGTAGTACGGAATTAGTTTTTTACAAGCACGGTGAAATTGAAAAAAGCTTATCTTTACCGATAGGTTCATTAAATTTATATACAAAACATGTAAATGACTTACTACCAAATGAAAAAGAATTTAAAAAACTTGAAAAAGTAATTGATGATTTTATCAGCATGGTAAATGTTAAGAATAAATATAAGGTAATTTGCGGAGTTGGGGGAAGCATAAGAGCTGCCAAAAAATTAAATAATGAACTTAATGATAATCATAAATCAAATAGAGAAATTACAAAGTCTGAGCTGGCTGTGATGATGGAAGGCTTTAAAAAAGATAAAAACAAAGCTGTAAAAGATATTTTAAAAGTTGCCCCAGACAGAATACACACCCTAATACCGGGGATGACAATCTTAGATATGATAGCAAAAAAATATAAATGCGAAAAAATAATAGTGAGTGAATACGGAGTAAGGGAAGGATATTTATATACAAAGTTATTTTTAGAAGCGAATTAGAAAGGAAGTAAATGTAATGGATGAAGCAGTGCAATATATGCAAGATAGGGAATTATCGTGGTTAAGTTTTAATGAAAGAGTTCTTGATGAAGCAAGCGATACAACTGTTCCTGCTTTAGAAAGATTTAAATTTATTTCAATTTTCATATCAAATCTTGATGAATTTTTTATGATAAGAGTTGGTAGTATTTATGATTTGATTTCAATAGGTCAAGATGGAAAAGATAAGCGTTCAGGCCTTACTGCTCAAGAAGAACTCGATGCTATTTATAAAAAAGTAGGGGAGCTGTATAAAAAGAAGACAAAAGTATATAATGATATGAAGGAAAATATTAAACAGTTTGGTATTTTTCCTTTAGATATAAATCAGCTCACTGATGAAGAAAAAAAATATGTAAAAACTTACTTTAAACAAAATATTAAACCTATTTTATCGCCTCAAATAGTAGATAAGCATCATCCTTTTCCGCATATTTCAAATAAAGAAATCTATGTTTCTTGCCTTTTACAAGGAAAAAATGAAAATATTTTAGGGTTAATTCCAGTACCACAAGCTATTGGAGATATAATTATTTTACCAGGTGATGATATAAGATACATAAGAAGCGAAAAATTAATTTATGAGTATGTTGAAGATGTATTTACCAAATATTCAGTACTTGATAAAAATTGTTTTTGTGTTACAAGAAATTCAGACCTTCACCCAGAAGATGAGCCTATAAGCGAAGAAGAAGATTTTAAAGGCTTAATGAAAAAAGTATTAAAGAAAAGAAAACGCCTTGGGGTTGTAAGAGTTGAGGCAAATTATAAATTGAGCAAAGAGATGGAAAATATTTTTTGCGATAGATTTAATGTGAAAAAACATCAAATTTACATTTCAGATACAGCAATGACGATGAACTATGTATACACATTAATGTCAAAAGTAAAGCCGAGTGAGGCTGTAAATGTTTTAGATACTCCATATGAAGCAAAATTGACATCACAGTTAGATCACAACATTAGTTTAATAAAACAAATTGAGAAAAAAGATGTGTTGATGCATTATCCTTATGAGAGTATGGATACATTTTTGCAATTAATTAATGAAGCCAGTGAGAATAAAAATGTTATTTCAATTAAAATAACAATTTATCGCTTAGCTTCTCAAGCGAAACTTGTAGAGTACTTATGTAAGGCTGCTGAAAATGGAATTGAAGTTACTACTTTAATGGAATTAAGGGCAAGGTTTGATGAGCAAAATAATATCGACTGGTCTGAAAAATTAGAAAAAGCAGGCTGTAAAGTTCTATATGGCTTAGATGAATTTAAAGTTCATTCAAAAGTATGCTTAATAACTATTAAAGATAAAAATTCCTTTAAGTATATCACGCAAGTCGGCACAGGAAATTACAATGAAAAAACAGCAAAACTATATACGGATTTATCCCTATTAACTGCAAATTATAATATAGGAAGAGACGCTTCCGAATTTTTTAAAAATATAGGTATAAAAAATATAGAAGGAAGAAGCGATGAATTATTAGTGGCACCACAAAACTTAAAAAATCGCCTTATTGCAAAAATCCGTGATGAAAGATTAAAAGGCGATAAAGGACGAATTATATTTAAAATGAATTCTTTAACTGATATTGACTTTATCAATGCCCTTGTAAAGGCTTCAAAGCAAGGAGTTAAAATATCTTTAATTATAAGAGGAATATGCTGTATTTTACCTGGAATTAAAGGGATGACAGAGAATATCGAAGTTATAAGCATAGTAGGAAGATACTTAGAGCATCCAAGGATATACAGCTTTGGACTTGGTGATGAGCAAAGTATTTATATTTCCTCCGCTGATTTAATGACAAGGAACACGCAAAGAAGAATAGAAGTGGCATGTCCGATTTTAGATACTGATTTAAAAGCTGAAATGAATCATATTTTAGATATTATGCTTCGTGATAATGTAAAGGCAAGAAGGCTTTTACCAAGTGGAAAGTATGTTAAAAGAGAAGGCGGTATTGAGAAAATAAACAGCCAAGAATATTTTATGGACTACTACACAAAGAAAAATTCATATAGACCTATACTAAAATCAAATGTTCCAGTATCATCAAAAATTTCAAGGATAATTAAAATATTATTTGAATAAAATTGTAAAAATAAAAAAGCTGATTATTTAATCAGCTTTTTTATTTTAGTTATATCAAAACATTCATTGCTTGTTTTACTTTTTTTACATTTTCATTGCCTATTTCGTTAGCTTTTTTAGTGCCTGAATAAATAATCTCTCTTACTAACTCTCTGTTATTTTCATAATATGCTCTTTTTTCCCTAAATGGATCTAATAAGTTATTTAAGTTTTCAGTTAGTAGTTTTTTACAAGCAACACAGCCTATTGAAGCATTTTTGCACATTTCTTTAATGTTCTCATGCTCTTGCTTGTTAAAAATAGAATGGTATTTACTAACCATACATACATCAGGATTACCTTTATCTGTTAAGGCGATTCTATTAGGGTCAGTTACAGCACTGCGAACCTTATCACTCACAGTCTTACTGTCATCAGAAAGATAGATAGCATTACCTAAACTTTTACCCATTTTACTATTGCCATCAAGGCCAGCAAGCCTTGGAGTTTCACTTAGCATAATTTGAGGCACTGTAATAGTTTCGCCGTATAAATCATTAAAACGCCTTACAATTTTTCTTGTTTGTTCTAAATGCGGTATTTGGTCTTCGCCAACTGGCACTAAATCTGCATTACAAAAAGTGATATCAGCCGTTTGACTTACTGGATATCCCAAAAAGCCATAGGTTAAATCATCATAGCCGTAGTTTTTAGCCTCTGTTTTAATAGTGGGATTATGTCTTAATGAATTAACAGAAACAAACATTGAATAAAACACTGTCAATTCTGCTATTGACGGAACGCCTGATTGCTGAATAAAAGTAACATTCTCAGGGTCAAGACCGACCGATAGATTATCAAACATTACTTGATAGATACTGTCATTGATAATTTCTGGGTTTTCAAAATGAGTAGTTAAAGCCTGAATATCAGCAAGTAAAATAAAGGTTTCATATTCATCTTGTAGCTTCACCCTATTTTGCAAACTACCAACGAAATGGCCTAAATGTAATTTTCCTGTTGTTCTATCGCCAGTTAAAATTCTTTTTTTCATAAAATCCTCCATATAAAAAGCTTCCACCCCAAAAGGTGGAAGCAAATTGTTCCTAAAGCCACTTTTAGTGTAACGCACCAACATGCGCTTTCCGTATCACGGTCGGAATTTCCGTCAGCTACTACTAAGATAATCTTTTCGCTCTGCCCTCATAAGTCCATTCACAAAACTCTTGATACTGTATCGCACCATACTACAGCTCTCTTAATCTTAAAGTTAAAGTTACTACTCTTAATCATCGGTTTTTATTCAGTTTTTTATAGTATACAATAAATTAATTCAAAATGCAATAGTATTATATAGTAATAGCAGCTGTGGCTGTACCACTCTTATCATTGCGTAAATTTAAAGTGATGTTCTCACCCTTATTAACTTTAACTATCCAAGAAAGAGTTTTGCTTAAAGGCTCATTTTTAAAAGTATTTATATTGTCATAATGGTATGTTGTGTTAATGCCAGAAAAACCTTCTAAATGCCCAACTTCTTGCTCAGCTTTGCCGTTAATTACTTCACCATTAAATGTAAGAGTTGCAAGTAAGGGTTTATCTACTTTTAATGTTTTAGCTTCATTACAAACGAAAGTAGGTAAATAACCGTAGTTTGTAAATTTAGTTGTTAATTTATAGATATCATCGCCCACTAATTCGCTTTTGAATTCATCGATAACAAGTTTTGGTAAAGAGTTTGCCATTCTTAAGCAAAAGGCTGTATTTTTCTTTACTTCTTGTTCTAAAAATGCAGGCGGTGGATTTTGCCATGTGAACTTAAAGTCCATTGAACCTATTTCAACGAGGCCTAATTGAGGATGATCGAATTCTTGCCAATCTTTAATAGGCTTTCCTGATTTTAAAGTTTGAACATTTGCATCTATCCACTTAAAGCATTTTAGCATATCTTTTGCTTTTTCATCATCTGTTGAATTAGCTGACCTTGGATATATCATCTCTACACCAGCCCTTGTAGGTAAATCCCATAATTCGGCTGTATATGTAGGTATACCCTGTGTGTAATACATCCAGTCATCAAAGGCTCCTGATGAGTAATTAACAGTATCACTTAAGAATGAATCAAAGATGTTCATACAAGGATAGCCTGTTTCCTCTGTTACCATTTTACCGATTTCACGAAACATTTTCATATCGCGGGCATCAGCGTCTTTTTCAGGCTTAATGCCTGGTGGATAAATATAACAGCCTCCAGAAGTGTGAAAAGTGATACCAGCACAGATATTTGGATGATTGATAACAAAATCTGCTACTGCCTTTGTTTCTATATTTGATAGTGGATATTTTCCAGCACCGGGCTGTCTTGCCTCAGGAAACCAGCCGAAAGGAAAATTTCTGTTAAAATCAAGGCCCCATTTTTCTTCTGCTAAATATACATTAACACCATCATAGTCAACAATAAAACCTTCTGGATAAACATTATAAAATGTGCCAGAGCCAACTATATCAGAAGGGGAGCGCTTAATCATAATTCTCTCATCTTCTGCCATCGCCTTCCAAGCACCGGTGTCAGATTTTACTCTCATTATGCGGATAACATCATCACCGTCCATATCACAAGGATGTAAGCCCGCAGCTCTTTCTTGTAATGGATAAGGGCGGTTAACACTTCTTAGCTTTTCATAGCTTGTAAGGTAAGTTTCAGCACCGTCAGGAGATACACGAGGGATAACATAAATTGTATGCTCTTGTAAAAGTTTTGTAATAGCCTCATCTTCTTTAAAGCCTTGCGTTAAAGTAATAATTAAATGAATAGCTGCCATAGAACCAGTCACTTCACCAGCGTGAAAGTTAGCATCTGCATAAAAAGCAGGTTTTGATAAAGCATCGCCGGTTGAAAAGTCAGTTATAGTGCAAGCGAAAACTTCTCGATTTTCGCTACTCGTTGCGATACTTTCAACCTTGATAAGTTCAGGATAAGAATTTTGTAATTCTTGCAGAGTTTTAGAAAGTTCATTATACTCATAATAATGATCAAATAAATAATTTTTCATAGCTACCTCCATAGTATTTTGTATTATTATACCATTTAGATATATATTAATCAAGGAAATATACATAAAATATGTATTTTTATGTATAAAAACAGATTAGTATACAAAAAATAGTTTTTCATTGTTTAAAACATACAAAAATGTTATAATATCAAAAGATACAAATAAGGAAATGATATGAAAAAAATAACTTTAGGAATTTTAGCCCATGTTGATTCTGGCAAGACGACATTGAGTGAAGCGCTTTTATACACAGCTGGAAATATTAAAAATTTAGGTAGGGTTGATAACCAGAATGCTACCTTAGATACCCATGCCTTAGAAAGAAAAAGAGGGATTACAATTTTTTCAAAACAAGCTATGCTTGAGCTTAGTAATACAGAAATTTCTCTTTTAGACACACCTGGTCATATTGATTTTTCAGGTGAGGCTGAAAGGGTGTTGCAAGTATTAGATTATGCTATCTTAGTTATAGATGCAAAAGATAAGGTAAGGCCATATACAAAAACTTTATGGGGCTTATTAAGGGAATATAAAATTCCTACTATAATTTTTGTAAATAAAATGGATATATATGATGAGAATAAAGAAGACTTATTAAAAGACATTCAAGATAATCTAAGTGCTTTGTGTATTGATTTTTCAAATAAAAACGATGATTTTTATGAAAAGTTAGCCCTTTGCAATGAAAATTTACTTAATGAAATATTGCAAAATGAAAAAGCAAGTGATGATAGTATAAGGAAAGCTGTAAAAAATCAAGAGATTTTTCCGTGTTTTTTTGGCTCTGCATTAAAATTATTAGCTATTGATAGCTTAACTAAGTTTTTAGATGAATTTACAATAAGCGAAAAAGAAGATGATGAATTTAAAGCTAAAGTTTTTAAAATCATGAGAGATGAAAAGAACACAAGACTTACCTTTTTAAAAATCATTAGTGGAACATTAAAAGTAAAAGATAAAATTGGCGATGAAAAAATTAACCAAATTAGGGTGTATTCTGGTGAAAAATTTAAAGCAGTTGATGAATTTAGTCACGGTGGAATATGCTGTGTAGTAGGCCTAAATGAAAGCTATATAGGGCAAGGGGTAAACACCCAAGATACAAAGAATGCCTTTTTAGTGCCTGTTATGAATTACTCTGTGATTTTACCTGAAAATCAAGATCCTTTTTTAGCGTATGAAAAATTATCAAAACTACAAGATGAAGATACTTTATTAGACATTGTTTGGGACGATGTAAAAAAAGATATAAAAATAAGGCTTATGGGCGATGTTCAAACAGAGGTGTTGCAAGAAGTTGTTAAATCAAGGTTTGATTTATCAGTAGGCTTTAGTAAAAAAAGCGTTATATATAAAGAAACAATAAGTAAAGAAGTAGAAGGGGTAGGACATTTTGAACCATTAGGTCATTATGCAGAAGTCCGCTTATTACTCACTCCATTAAAAAGAGGGGAAGGAGTAATAATAGATAGTATTTGCAAGGAAGATAATGCTTCAAAGCAAATTCAAAATACCATACTTTCTTTTTTGCATTCATCTCCTTTTATGGGCGCTTTAACAGGCTCAGAGCTAACAGATGTAAAAGTAAGCTTAGTTAATGTGCGCCACCACGTAAAACACACCCAAACTCAAGATTTTTATCAAGCTGCATTTAGAGCCTTGCAACAAGCTTTAAGAAAGGCGGAGAATGTACTATTAGAGCCGGCATACAAATTTACAATTAAGCTACCTTTTGAAAATTTAGGTCGCTTAATGTCTGATATGCAAAAATTATCAGCAGATTTTTCTCCTGCCACAATAGAAAATGATACAGCTATTTTAGAAGGGATAATTCCTTGCACAAATATAATTGATTATAATAAAGAATTAATAGCATATACAAAGGCAAGAGGTAGTATGGCGTTAAGTTTTCATGGTTACATCCCTTGCCATAACCAAGCAGAAGTAATTAAAAAAGAAAAATTTGATTACACTGACTACCCTTTAGCAAACCCTGATTCAGTATTTTTTGAAAATGGTAGTGGTTTTATTGTGCCCTTTGATAAAGTAGAACAATACGCACATACTCAAAGTTTTCTAAAAGAAAAAATAAAAGAGGAAGAACAAAGAGTATTTATCCAAAATGCAAAAACGTATCAAAACACTTTAGAACAAGACAAAGAGTTATTAAAAATATTTGAAAGAACTTATGGCAAAATTAAAACAGATAAGCTCTTAGCTTTTAATCCTGTAAAAGTGACTAATCCAATAGATAATATAGGTATTATAAACTCAACAGAATATTTATTAGTGGATGGCTATAATTTGATTTTTGCTTGGGAGGAGTTAAGTGAACTTGCAAAAGATAATATAGAAAGTGCAAGAAATAAACTTTTGGATATATTATGTAATTATCAAGGTTTTCGCTCGTGTGAGGTCGTAGTTGTTTTTGATGCTTATAAAGTTAAAGGTGGTAAAGAAAAAATAGAAAAATACCATAATATTAATGTAGTATATACTAAAGAAGCAGAAACTGCGGATATGTACATTGAAAAAACAACTAAAAAAATAGCAAAAAATAAAAAGGTGAGAGTTGTAACTTCTGATGCATTGCAACAAATGATAATTTTAGGCCACGGTGCACTTAGGGTATCCTCAAGGATATTTAAAGAAGAAGTAAGTGTTATAGAGGAAATGATAAGGCAGTACTGCTTGTAAGTAATAAAAATACAAAAATAATAAAAAATATGCAATTGAAAACTTATAAATATACAGTAAATATACATTAATTTTCTGTATATTTATATTTTTTTGTATATTTTTAGTAAAAATACACAATATTTTATGCAATATATTTTTATATTTATGCAAAAATTATGTTGATTTATACATTTGTTTGTGCTATAATTCACAACATAGAAAAAATAAAACAACTTTTAAGGAGAATAAAAAAATGAAAAAACTATTAGCTATAGCACTTAGTGCAACAATGTTATTAAGCCTAACGGCTTGTCAAAGTGAAGAAGAAGGAACTGATGAAGTAGTAGAATTAAATTCTTATGAAGCAGTTATTGAAGCTGGTGAATTAGTAGTGGCAATCAGCCCTGACTTTGCACCTTATGAATTTTTAGATGTAACTAAAACAGGTCAAGATGCAGTAGTAGGCTGTGATGCAGAACTTGCAAGATACATAGCGAGCGAACTTGGAGTAGAATTAGTAATTGAACAAATGGACTTTTCTTCTTGTCAAGCAGCTGTATCAACAGGTAAAGTAGATATTTCAATTTCAAGTTATGCTGCAACAGAAGAAAGAGCGGCAAATATGGAATTATCACAAGGATATGACTGGTCAGATGCTGATGATGGACATGGTATACTAATCTTAAAAGAAAATTCAGATAAATATACTTCACCAGAAGATTTTGCAGGTCTTGCAGTAGCAGCTCAAAGTGGCTCGATTCAAGAAGGCTTTGTAAAAAATCAAATGCCAACAGATGTAGCATATCAAGCAGTAGGTAGTATGGGCGATGCTATATTAATGCTTACAACTAATAAAGTTGAAGCTGTGGTTTCAGCACTAACAACAGCAGAAGAGTATGTTAAAACAAATGATGATATAATGTTAATTCCTGATTTTGAATTTGAATTCGATGAAGAAGAAGGTACAGTAATCTTAGGAACAAAAGGCGAAACACACTTAATGGAAGAAATCAACAAAATCCTAACAAAAGCAGACGAAGAAGGCTTAATGACAAAATGGTTTGAAGAAGCTGAAGCCTTAGCTGAAGAATTAGGCGAATAAATTAAAAAAATACAAATAAAATTCTCGCCTATTTAGGCGAGAATTTTAAGAGAATATGTATGTTCTTGGAGGAAAAATTTATATGTTTGAAAACATTTATATGATAATTACAAAGTATAGTGCCTTATTTATTAATGGTACAATAATGACTTTGCAATTTTCAGCGATAGCACTATGTGGCGGTGTATTCTTTGGTATGATACTCACATTTATGAAAAGGGCGAATAAAGGCATTGGTAAGTTATTCTCTTTTTTAGCAACAGCTTATATAGAAGTATTAAGAGGAACACCTATATTATTACATCTATACTTTTTCTACTTTTTCTTAGCGGAAGCTATTCCAGGAGTAGAATTATCGGATACACAGGCTATCTGTCTTGCGCTCATTTGTAATTCAGCAGCTTATGTAGCTGAAATATTCCGTTCTGGTATAGAATCAGTTGATCCAGGACAAATGGAAGCTGCTCGCTGTTTAGGCTTAAGCAGCAGACAAGCAATGATGAAAGTAATTATGCCACAGGCAGTAAAAAATGTTTTGCCTGCTTTATGTAATGAATTCATTATGATGATTAAAGAAACTTCTTTAGCATCAACTTTCTTTATCGGTGAAATTATGACTCAATATAGAACAATAAGCTCAGTTGAGTACTTAGTTTTAGAGCCACTTATGATTATAGCAGCAATTTACTTCTGCTTAACATTTACATTAAGTAAAGTGGTATCATATATTGAAAGGAGAATGGGCGAAAGTGATTAAAGTAACGAATTTAGAAAAAAACTTTGGTGATTTAAAAGTTTTAAAAGGTGTTAGCGAACATATACAAAAAGGCGAGGTAGTTTGTGTAATCGGTCCTTCAGGTAGTGGTAAAAGTACTTTTTTAAGATGCTTAAACTTATTAGAAGAGCCTAATAGTGGCACTATAATTTTTGAGGGCATTGATATTATAAAAGAAAAAACAAACCTTGATAAACACAGACAAAAAATGGGTATGGTTTTTCAGCATTTCAATGTTTTTCCGCATATGACTGTACTTGAAAATATAATAATGGCACCAAAGCTACTAAAAAAGATGCCACACGAAAAAGCTGAGGCTTTAGCTGATGAATTATTAACAAAAGTTGGCTTATTTGATAAAAAACATGAATACCCAAGAAAACTTTCAGGTGGTCAAAAACAAAGACTTGCAATAGTAAGAGCTCTTGCAATGGAGCCAGATGTAATGCTTTTTGATGAGCCTACTTCTGCTCTTGATCCTGAGATGGTAGGGGAAGTTTTACAAGTTATAAGAACCTTAGTAAATGATGGGATAACAGCTGTAATTGTAACTCATGAAATGGGCTTTGCAAGAGAAGTAGCAGATAGAGTATTATTTATGGATGAGGGCTTAATTGCTGAAAGTGGCTCACCAGAAGATATTTTTCAAAATCCAAAAAATCCAAGGACTAAAGAATTTTTAAGTAAGGTGTTATACTAATGAAAAAGCGATATTATTTATATCGCTTTTTCAATTGACTAAATTATACTTATATAGTATAATTTATTGTATTAATTTAATAAAGGAGAAAAATATGCGTGAATTTTTAGCAATAGCTGTAGCCTTTAGTATTATGCCAATTTTATTAAAAAAGAAACTACCTTTTGGCGCAGTTATGATGATAACAGGTTTAATTTTAAGTTTAATAGCTGGAATTATGCCACAAACAATTTTAGATAGCTTTATCTTAGTATTTACTTCAACTTCGAGTTTACAAACAATCTTAGTTGTATTTGTAATTGGAATATTAGGTACATTATTAAAGCACTATAACATACTTGATAAAATAGTAGAGGCACTTCAAGTATTAATCCCAAGCAAAAAAATGTTAATAGCCATACTACCAGCCGTTTTAGGACTATTAGCAGTACCAGGAGGAGCTTATTTATCAGCACCTTTTGCAGATTCATTAGGTGAAGACTTAAACATTGCACCGCCTAAAAGAGCAGCTATTAATTTAGTTTTTAGACACTCAATTATGTATTTATTACCATTTTCAACTACTGTAATTTTCGTAGTAGCCTCAGTGCCATCATTAGGGCTTTATGATTTTATACTATTTAATATATGCTTTATTGCAGTATTAATGATAAGTGGATATTTTCTGTATATACATAACGCAAAACCTATAAAAAAACAAGAAGTACAAGAATTAAATAAAGGTAAAGCAGTTTTAAAACTATTAAAATATTTTTCACCAATATATATGATAGTTATATTAAATGTTGGCTTAGGTCTGCCGATTTATATTTCAGCAGCATTTAGTATAGTAATTGTATTTTTTATAAGTGATAAAAAAGATTATCTAAAAATTTGCTTAAAAGGTGTAAGTTTTAGTACTGTATCAATGCTTATAGGAGTTTATTTTGTACAAAACATTATTAAAAACTTAAGCGAAGTTATGGCTACATTCCAAGATTTATTTATGAATTCATCTGGTATCGTAGTATTATTAGTAATAGTTGCAGCAAGTTTATTATTCGGGTTAACAACAGGCTTAAGCTATGTTCCTATGGGTATATTACTTCCTATGATAGCAATGCTGCCAATTTCAAATGCAATGATTTTAAATTATACTGTATTTATTTTTGCTTGGTCATTTATCGGTTACTACTACTCACCACTACATTTATGTCAAATTTTAACGGTGCAAAGTATGTGTATTAATGGTCACAGCCCTGTATATAAAGAACATTTAAAACTACTACCAATTTTATCTATTGCATCATTCGTGTTATTCTATCTATATCAATTCATTTTAATGTAATAGGTATAATATGAGTATTTTAAAACAAAGAAAACTTATAAGAGTTATACAAGAAGAAAATAAGTATATTAAAAATGCAAAAAAGCCGATAAAAATAAAAGCTATTGATAATTTAAAAGAAAAAATTCCAGATAAATTAAATGAAACTTTAGAAAAAATGTTTTTAACAGCTTTTAATAAAATATTTTTAAATGGAGACAAAGTTATAGAAAAAACTTACTCTAAACAAAAATTAAAAGACGAATTTTATAAAAATGAAGCATTGTTAGTTAACGAAGATAAAAAATCTTTAAATGAAATACAAAAAACACAACATAAAAAAACAAACCTTAATTTAGCAATAGGAACTATTAAAGGTGCAGGACTTGGTCTTTTAGGTATCGGACCTATGGATATACCGGTATTTGTAGGACAGATACTAAAAGCTATGTATGAAATTTCACTTTCTTATGGCTATGATTATAGCGATGAAAAAGAAAAAATATTTATACTAAAAATTATCAAAACAGCACTTTTAGATGATGATAGTATAATTAAAAATAATATGCAAATCGATAAAATTATTTTAAATGAAAAAGAATTGTTAAACTATGATTTAACTACAGAAATAAATGGAACTTCAAAAATTTTATCACAGAAATTATTGTTTTCAAAGTTTGTTCAAGGTCTTCCTGTAATTGGAATTTTAGGTGGGGGATATGATGGACTTTTCTTACAAAAGATATTAAAATATGCAAAATTAAAATACTATCATAGATACCTACAAAATAATTTATAAATAAAAAATCCACTTAAAATAAGTGGATTTTTTTATTTATTTTCTTCTTTTTATACATTCGTTATAAAATTCTTTGTAGATGCTTTCTTTTCTTGGGTTAGCATCTTGCATTTCAGGATGCCATTGATAAGCTCTTATCCATTGGCTATCTTCTTCATAATACCAACTTTCGATTATGTTATCCTCAGAAGATTTTGCCATAACTTTTACACCTTTCCCTAAATCTTTAACTGCTTGATGATGCAAGCTGTTTATTCCTATTTCATCAACATTTAAAATATTATGTAAAGGGGTGTTTTTTTCTATCGTAATTTTATGGCTTATTTCCTTGTTAAACTCTGTGTAAGCTGCATGATTAATTGTACTATTAGTGTCTTTGTTAATATCTTGGTATAAAGTGCCACCAAAATAAACATTTGCTATTTGACTGCCTCTACAAATACATAAAATAGGTTTTTTATGTTTTAATGCTGCTTTTAAAAGTATTAAGTCAGATTCATCTCTATCAGGTTGAGTGGCTTGACAGTATTCTTTTACTTCTTCATTATATAAATTTGGATGTACATCAGCGCCACCTGTAAGGATAACACCATCCATTTTTTCTACAAGCTCATCTGCAAAGGCTTGGTCTAAAAAGGGTGATATTAAAGGGATGAAGTTAGCTTCTTTTAATGATTCTACATTAAAGCCCGTTGTTGCATAAAGTGGAATTTTCCACTCGCCTATAATACGGTTTTCAATTTGTCCTGATAATGCTACTATTGGTTTTTTCATATGATAGCCTCCTTATATATTTATAATATTATAATTGTACTATACATATGAATTAATTTCAAGGCTTAAAATTCAAAGTTTTAGTTGCATTAAGGATAGCTAAAACGGAAACGCCTACATCTGCAAAAATTGCAAGTATCATAGGAGTATGGCCTATAAAGGCTAAAATCATAACTAAAAATTTAACACCGAGTGAGAAAATAACATTTTCATAAGCTACTCGCTTTGTATATTTTGAAATTTTAATTGCCTTTGTTAACTGATTTATATCATCTGTCATTAATACAGCATCACTTGCATTTATAGCAGCATCTGAGCCGATAGCGCCCATAGCAATACCTAAATCACTCCTTGCTAAGATAGGAGCATCGTTGATACCATCGCCAACATAAATATTTACACCGTCATTTTCTTTTATTAAATTTTCATATTCTTTTACTTTTTCATCAGGTAATAAGTTAGCTTTATAAGAGTCTATTCCAACAGCCTTGCTTACTTCTTTAGCTGTGTTTTCGTTATCACCAGTAAGCATATAAACTTTTTTAACACCTAATTTTTTCAAATTAGCAATATCAGTGCTTATGTTGTCTTTTAATGAATCGTTTACAATGATTTTGCCTATGTATTCATCATCAACACTTACATAAGAAACGCTACCTAATTTTTCGTAAATAGGAACATCTATACCTAATAAATCCATTAATTTTTTATTGCCCACACAGTATTTTTTGCCGTTATATGAGCAGATTACACCTTTGCCAGATACATTTTCAAACTGCGCTTGCAGTGGAAGTGAGAATGTATTATCTTTATCAAAATGATTTTTTATTGATAAAGCTATTGGATGATTTGAGTGGCTTTCTGCTAAAAGGACTGCGAAGGTAAAATCTTCTTTAGTTATACCTTCTTTTATATCTATTTCTTCTACACCGAATTTGCCTTTTGTTAAAGTTCCTGTTTTATCAAAAGTGATTGAAGCTACTTTTTCAAACTGTTCTAAGATATTTCCGCCTTTTACTAAAATACCATTTTTTGAAGCATTACCAATACCGCCTAAAAAGGTGATAGGTATTGAAATAATCAAGGCGCAAGGGCAGGAAACAACTAAGAATACTAAGCCTTTATATACCCATTCGGAAAAATCAGCGCCAAATAATAGGGTAGGTAAAAAGGCTATTAAAGCAGCTATTACCATAACAGCAGGAGTGTAGTATTTTGCAAATCTTGTTATAAACCTTTCGCTCTTTGCTTTCTTTTCAGAAGCATTTAATACTAAAGATAAGATTTTTTGTACAGTTGAATTTTCATACAAATCACTTACTTTAACATAAATTGATGAGGTGATATTAATACTACCAGATAAAACTCTTGAGTTTTCGCTAATAGCAACAGGCAAGCTCTCACCAGTTAAAGATGATGAGTCGATTTCTGTTTCACCACTTATTACAATACCATCAAGTGGTACTGTTTCGCCCGGTTTAATTAAAATAACATCATCTATTTTAACATCATACGGACTTACTTTTACGCTTTTATCCCCCTCGGTGATTAAATTTGCATAATCAGGGCGGATATTCATTAAGCTTTCAATATTTTTCTTGCTTTTGTTTATGGCGAGTGATTGCAACATTTCGCCTATATTATAAAATATCATAACCATTACAGCTTCTAAGTACTCTCCTATTAAAAAAGCACCAAAGGTTGCAATAATCATAAGGAAGTTTTCATCAAAGATACGACCTTTTGAGATATTAATAACAGCACTTTTTAATACATCTTTGCCGATGATTAAATAAGAGGCTAAAAATAACCAAAAAGATTGAGTGTAAATTGCAAAACCTAAAACTACTAAGCCTATAGAAAGATTTAATAATTCTTTTGCAGTAATTTTTTTATCATGGCTATGTCCGTGGTCATCATCGTGTCCTGCATGCTCATCATCACAGCCACCACAACCACAGGCAATACCTTCAGTTAAACTATGGTTTGAGTGATTATGATTGTGTTTTTCATCATGCCCTGAATGTTCATCGTGGTCATGTCCACAACCACAAGCTATACTATCAGTGAGCTTTTTAGTAGTGTGCTTTGAGTGATTATGATTGTGTTTTTCATCATGCCCTGAATGTTCATCGTGGTCATGTCCACAACCACAAGCTATACTATCAGTGAGCTTTTTAGTAGTGTGCTTTGAGTGATGATTAGGTTCGGGATCCTCATTTTGAGAATCAGAAGTATCTTTTGAATTGTTTTCATTAGATGAGCAATTGCAAGAGTCAGCAGTGCAAGGATCAGTGTTTGTGGCTACTTGTGCTTGAGTGTTTTGAGTGTTACAACTACAGCTATGTTCGTGGTGTGAATGATCTTTACAACCGCAGTTAGTATGTGCTTTTGAATTTTGGTTCATAAGTTTTCTCCTTTTATTTTGTTTTTGAAAATCTGTTGATGATATCTTTGATTTCTTCTAAAGACTCATCTTTAGAAATATCTGTTGCATCATTTAGAATATGCTCTATATGGCTTAGCATTACCAGTTTTGAAGCTTGGGTTAAAGCACTTTGAATGGCTGAAATCTGCGTTAGGATATCAATACAGTCTCTGCCTTGCGCACACATTTCTTTTACACCCCTTACTTGACCTTCTAATCTTGAAAAGCGCGTAAGAACTTTTTCATCTACTTTACAATCATGACTCATAAATATCATCTCCTTTAATTTTGTCTGGTTAGACTAATCTAATTATATACCTTATGGGGGTATATTGTCAAGTGAAAAAAATATCCACTTAAAGTTTTTTTAAGTGGATATTTTTTAGTCTGCTGTTGCGTATTTTAAATTAATAATATATCCAAAAGGGTTTACTATAATATTATCAAAATAATTTTTATGATAAAAATAAGTGTATTCATAGCCGATAGGAGTTACATAGCTTGAATTTATTATTATTTCTTGAGCTTTTTTGATATTGTTTAATACAATATCTTCATTTGAAGAATCTAAAGAAAATATAAGTAAGTTATTAACTTCATCATTATAACTTGAAAATTCGCTTATTACTGATAAAGGATTATTTTCATTCGGAGTTAATAAACCAATTGCTATAGTATAATCATTATTTTTAACTCTTTGAATAATTTGAGCCATTGGTAATAATTCAACATTGAAAAACACACCTAATTCTTCTTGCCAAAGCTGATTGATATTTTCATAAATTAAAGTATATTCACTATCAGAAGGGATTAAAACTGTTATTTGAGGCATATTTTGTATACCTAAATTAGAATATCCATTCGATAGTAAAGTTTTAGGATTACTTGATAGATAAGAGGGAATTACATCTGCTAATTGATTTTTAATATAATCATCATAAAAAATCATATCTGCAGGAAAAATACTAAAAGCAGGGGAGACTATATCTAAATTTGCCTGTGTATTTTGATGTGCATAGGCGTAATAACTTAGAGCTTGCCTTATATTTTCGTTTGCCATTGTTTCGTTTTCTAAATTAAAGAATAAACTTGAATTTGATGATGATATTGCAATACTTTCGCTGTTTTCAAGGCTATCATCAAGAAAATCAAAGGCAAAATACCCGCTAATATTGTCATTTATATAAGCTGAATAAAATTCATCTTGGTTTAAAATAGTAAAACGAATTCTATCTATAGGATTTTGAAAATCTTCTCTTGTTCTTAGTATTGTCACAGCTTCTTCATCAGCACTTAAATAATTCACTCTAAAAGGTCCGTTAGACAATATGTCATAAACACTAAGGCCATAAGCGCCGGCAGTGTATTCAAAAAATTCTTCATTACAAGGGACTATACCGGGTAAAGTTAGCTTTGAGATAAAATTATAATCAGAATTTTCAAGCTCTATTACTAAAGTTGTATCATTTAAAGAATAGACACCTAAAGAGGAAACAGGCAAGTTTTCATCATAAACAGCTTGTGCATTTTTTATATTCATAAAATCTTTAGTATAAATAGAAGAAGTAGACTTATCTAATATTCTTTGAAAAGTGAATACAAAATCATCAGCTACTACCTTTTGGTTATTAAAACTTGTATCATCATCATAAGGATAATAATAAACACTGTCATCTTTTAAAGTAAGGGTGTATACTTTGCCATCTTCTGAGATTGTGTAATCTTCTACTAAATTATTTACAATAGCATTATTCACAACTTCAAATAAGCCATCATAGGTATTAGAAATAATAAACAATTCACTATCCGCACTCGCTACTTGCGGGTCTAAATTTTTTGGCATACTTGAAAAAGGGATAGTGTAAGTTGAAATTTCACCTGAAGATGAGCAAGCACTCAATAAAGTGAGTAAAGATAAAATTATTAAGGAAAATAGTTTTTTCATATTTTGGAAATTGCCCTTCATTTAATAATTCTAAATTATACCATAAAAAAAATAAAAATGCACTATTATTTTATTACAAATTAATAGTGCATTTAAATATATATCGAAGATATAAAGATTATTGTAAAAAATATTGTTTTCTATATTCGGTAGGAGTATAGTTGTAAACTTCTTTAAAACTTTTTGAAAAATAACTCATTTCATTAAAGCCACATTTTAAAGCTATATCTATTATGTATTCAGTTGTAGTTTTTAATAAACGGGCTGATTGTTCAATACGATAGTTTTTTAAATATTTAATCGGGGAGGTATTTAAAACTAATTTAAAACATCTTAAAGCCTCGCTTTGTTTTACATTAGCGCTACTTGCTATTTCTATGAGGGATATTTCCTTATTATAGTTTTCGTGTATAAATTGCATCATTATTTTGCATCTATTTAATTGCTTTTGTTTTTTTATGTTCGTTGTAGTTGTTAAATTTTCATTCACACTAAAAATTGAGATTAATATTTTTGAAAGGGTTTCTCTAATAATAAACTCAAATCCAAAGTTTGCGTTAATAAAAAGATTATATGCGTAAAGTAGTTCTTCGCAGTCTTTTTTATTTAGTTTTTGCGTGCTAATAGAATTTTCATCTAAAAAGTTTTTAAAATAATTTATATATAAAGCACTGTCAGTATCTCCATATATAAATTTAGGATGAAAAACAATAGATTTAATAATGCAGTCGCTACTATCAAAATTTATGCAAGAATGTAATCTACTGGCGTTTATAAAAATTCCTTCCCCTGACTTAACAATGTGTTTTTCAAAGCCAATGACGATTTCCATCTCGCCTTTTATAACAGCGATTAACTCAAGCTCTTCGTGCCAATGGTAAGCGACAGGGTTATCTTTTAAATCATCGTTAAAAATAGCTATTGGAAATAAAGAAGTCCCTTTACTACTTAGCTCTTTAAAAGATTCATCTAAGATGCTATCACAAGTTGTTTTGTGCATAAATTTCTCCTTTTTGGTGAAATAATCACATAATTATACTATATTTTCATAGATTTAGTTTTTATTTTGCGATATAATTATATCATAAACAATTAAAGGAGACAATATGGTAAGTTTATTATTAGCACTCATCTACATATCTTTTATAAGCCTTGGTCTGCCAGATGCTGTATTAGGCTCAGCTTGGCCTGTTATAAGTGATGAATTCGGTGTCCCTATATCCAATATGGGTATGGTTACTATAATAATTTCACTTGGAACAGTTATATCAAGTTTAAATAGTGCCAAAATTATAAATAAATTAGGTGTGCACAAGGTTACAGCTTTTAGTATATTAATAACAGCAATTTCGCTTTTTGGTTTTTCAAGTAGTCCGTCTTTTATAGTTTTATGCTTTTGGGCAATTCCATATGGCTTAGGCGCAGGTGGTGTTGATACAGCCTTAAACAATTATGTAGCTGTCAATTTTGAAAGTAAGCACATGAGCTGGCTTCATTGCATGTGGGGAATTGGGGCAACTCTCGGTCCTTATATCATGGGAACAGCTTTAACTAATAACCTAAGTTATAAAACAGGGTATATTATATTATTTGCTATTCAAATTATTTTAGCTTTTATAGTTTTTATAAGTAGTCCAATTTGGAAGCTAAAAAATGAAAAGAAAGAAGAAGTACCAAAAGAAGAAATTAAAAGAGATTTATCAGTAATTCAAATTTTTAAAATTAAAGGTGTAAAAGAGATAGCAGTAGCATTTTTTTGCTTTTGCGCTATTGAACAAACTACGGGTCTATGGGCAAGTAGCTATCTTGTTTATAGTAGGGGAGTAGCACCTGAAATTGCAGCAGGGTTTGCAGCTTTATTTTATCTTGGGATAACGATAGGCAGAGGTATTTGTGGCTTTATAGCTATGAAATTTAATGATAAGCAGATGATTCGAGCGGGAAGTGTAATTATGATAATAGGGGTAAGTGTTTTAATTTTACCTTTAGACAAAACATTTGCTTTTGTAGGACTTAGCTTAATAGGTCTTGGCTCTGCTCCGGTTTTTCCTTGTATCATCCATTCAACTCCCTTTAATTTTGGCAAAGAAAATTCTCAAGGAATTATAGGAGTTCTTATGGCAAGCGCTTACACAGGCACTTTAATAATACCAGCTTTATTCGGTGTAATAGGAAGGAGTATCAGCTTTAATTTATATCCTATTTTTATAGCGATAGTATTAATAGTGATGTGTGTAATGCACGAGTTAATGCTAAAAAAAGTAGAAAGTTAGATAAGACAAAAAGTATAATTTAAGTAGTAAAAAATCCTTTGATTGGATTTTGGTTTTAAAACAATAAAAAGACGGATAGTAATAACTATCCGTCTTAATTCAATTTAGATATTTATAAATCTTATTTATTATAAGTTAAATAATAATTCTGTATAGCTTGGCATTGGCCAAACATCTTTTGGTAAAGCTCTTTCTAAAGTGTCAACGCTCACTCTTAGTGATGCAAGGTTAGTTTTAGAAACTTCATATAAGGCTTCAGCTTCTTCTTTAACACCTTGTGCTGTTAAAGCTTTTTTATGATTTGTTTTTAGCTCTTGGCATTTTGTGTTTATTTCTTCGATAAGTGCTGTTAAGTCTTTTTGTTTTTCAACACTTGATGAAATTGTACAATTAGTTTGTTGTGCATAATAGTTAGCTTTTGCAATTTCGCCTAAATGCTTAATAGCAGAAGGTAATATTTGTTGTTCTACCATTTCAGCAGCAACATTTAATTCTATATTAATAGTTTTTATATATGTTTCAAAGAAAACTTCATATCTTGAGTGACATTCGATTTCTGTTAAAGCTTTTGCTTTTTTTAGGAATGCTATATTTTCAGGTTTGATAATAGCAGGAATAGCTTTTACAGTACAGTCAAGGTTTGGAAGGCCTCTTCTTTGTGCTTCTTCAACCCATTCTTGAGTATATCCATTGCCGTTAAAGATAATGCGTTTATGATCTTCATATACCTTAGATACTATTTCATATGCTTTTTTAGTTGGATCTTCTGCTACTTCAAGTTCTCTTGCAAAGTCACGCATACTAACAGCTACTAAAGCGTTAATAATAGTGTTTGTAAAGCCTAAAGATTGAGTAGAACCCATCATTCTAAATTCAAATTTTGAGCCTGTGAAAGCAAAAGGAGAAGTACGGTTTCTATCATTTTCATCTAAAGTTAGCAATGGAAGGCTTTTTGCACCTAATAAAAGGTCTTTAGAAGGAGTGTCTAAGTCTTTACCTATATTTTCTAATACATTTACTAACTCACTACCTAAGTACATTGAAATAATAGCAGGTGGTGCTTCTGCTGCTCCTAAACGATAATCATTAGTCGCAACTGTTGCAGATAATCTTAATAAGTCAGCGTGTTCATCAACACCTTTTATAAATGCTGCTAAAGTAATTAAGAATAATATATTATTTGTTGGGTTTTTGCCTGGGTTTAGTAAGTTAATTCCTGTGCTTGTTGCAAGAGAATAGTTATTGTGTTTACCACTACCATTTACACCTGCAAAAGGTTTTTCGTTTAATAGACAAGTCATATCGTGTCTTAAAGCAGTTTTTCTTAAAACATCCATAACTATTTGGTTGTGATCACAAGCTATGTTAGCTGTTGAATAAACACAAGCCACTTCAAACTGCCCTGGAGCAACTTCGTTATGCTCTGTTTTAGAAGGAACGCCAAGTTCCCACAATTGCTTATCAACATCGCGCATAAACTCTCTTACTTTTTCTTTTGTGCTACCATAATAATGGTCTTCAAGTTCTTGACCTTTTGGCGGTTGCGCACCGAAAATCGTTCTGCCAGCAATTTTTAAATCAAGTCTTTTATCAAATAAGTTTTTGTCGACTAAGAAGTATTCTTGCTCAGCGCCCATTGTAGGCTTTACCCATTTAAAATCTTTATAACCTAAAGCATGGAAAACTCTTAATGATTGCTTATTAACAGCTTGAGTTGTACGAAGTAGTGGAGTTTTATGGTCAAGAGCTTCACCCGTAAATGCTGCGAAAGCAGTAGGTATATAAAGCGTTGTACCAACTACAAAACAAGGACTTGTAACATCCCAGATTGTATATCCTCTTGCTTCAAAAGTAGATCTTAAGCCTCCTGATGGAAAACTTGAAGCATCACTTTCACCTTTAGATAATAATTTTCCGGAGAAATTTATTATCGGCTTTCCTTCACTGTCTACGCCATCTAAAAAACTATCATGTCTGCCGCTGTTTGTGCCTGTCAGTGGTGAGAACCAATGCACGAAATGTGAAGCACCGAGTTCCATAGCCCATGTTCTAATTGCATTTGCCACTTCATCTGCAACAGCAGGATCCCAGATCATACCTTCATCAATAACTTTTCTTAATGATTCATAAGTATTATTAGATAATCGCTCCCTCATTAATTTGTCGGTAAATACTTTTTTACCAAAATCATCTGTGAATATTGCCATTTTAAAATCCCTCCTGTTTTAATATTTTTATTTTAAGTTACCAATTTGTAACTTATTTATGAATTATAACACAAAGATATATTTCTATCAATAAAAAATTAAGAAAATAATTAAATTATTACACTTTGCATATATAGTTGATTAATTTTGCGCATAATATTATAATAGGTATATAAATTTAATTTATAATTTTGCAAACGAGGTGAGTTATGTTTAATAATAGGGAAGAATTTTATAACTGGTTAGAGGGCAAAAAAGTCTGCTTTATAGGGGCAGGAGTTAGCCACAGACAGCTTATTGAAATATTTGTAAAAAAAGGTGCAATAGTGACCTTATGTGATAAGAAGAACTTAGATGATTTTAAAGAGTATAAAGATGAATTATTAAAACTAAATATAAATTTATCATTAGGAGAAGATAATTTAAAAGGTATTAAAAATCAAGATATGATAATGCGTACCCCCGGCTTTTACTTTTATAATGATTTATTACAACAAGAAATTAAAAATGGCACTTTAGTAACCAGTGAAACAGAGCTGTTTTTACTTCTTTGTCCTTGTAAAACTTTTGCAGTAACAGGCTCAGATGGAAAAACTACTACAACAAGCCTTATTGCACAGATGCTTAGAAAATCAGGCAAGACTACCCATTTAGGTGGAAACATCGGCAAAGCCTTACTACCTATGATTGAAGAAATTAATAAAGATGATGTGGCTGTGTTAGAATTATCAAGTTTTCAACTAATTTCTATGAAAAATAAAGTAGATGTATGCGTGGTAACTAATGTTACTCCAAATCACTTAGATGTACACAAAACAATGCAGGAATACATTTTAGCTAAGAAAAATTTATTCTTATATCAAGAAAAAGATTCTTTAACTGTTTTAGGCTATGAAAACGAAACTACTAAAAACTTTATGGATGAAGTAGTGGGAGAGGGTGTATATTTTTCAAGAAAAACTGAACTTTTAAAAGGTGGATATATAAATAAAAGCGGATTTTTAATGTTAGATGATAAAGAGGTAATAAATAAGGACGATGTAGCCTTAAGAGGTGAGCATAATTTAGAAAATTTATTAGCTGCCTTTTGTGCTGTAAAAGATGATGTGTCTATTGATGTGATGAAAGAAGTAGCTAAAACATTTAAAGGTGTTGAGCATAGAATTGAGCCAGTTAGAGAGTTAAATGGAGTGAGATGGTATAACGACTCAATAGGAACATCTCCCACAAGAACAATAGCAGGTCTTAACAGCTTTAATCAAAAAATATCTTTAATAGCTGGTGGCTATGATAAAAAAATATCTTTTGAGCCTTTAGTACCTCATATTATAAATAGAGTAAAATTATTAGTATTGATGGGGCAAACAGGGCCTATGATATATGAAGCCTTAAAAAATAATAAGGATTTTGATGAAAGTAAAATAAAAATATTAAAAGCAGATAGTATGGAGCAAGCAGTAAAACTAATGTATGAAAATACACAAGATGGTGATATAGCTATGCTTTCAAGTGCGAGTGCAAGTTTTGATATGTATGAAAATTTTGAAAAAAGAGGGGAACATTTTAAATCACTGGTAAATCAGCTGAAGTAAAAATTAAGATATAAAGATATGATAGATAATTTTTTTGATATAAAAAAAGAAAGTTTAATTTTAGATGAAAAAGTAATGGGACTTTGTAAAGAGTACTTTGAAAAAGTAGAAGATATTTCTAAATATAATCAATTAAAAGTGCTAAATGCCTTTACAAAAGAGAAAATATCAGCACAGCATTTAGTTGGAACTACAGGCTATGGCTATGATGATAAAGGCAGAGACGGCTTAGATAAACTTTTTGCAAGAATAGTAGGGGCGCAAGATGCAATTTGTAGACATAATTTCATGTCAGGCACACACGCTTTATCAGTTGCACTTTTTGGAATACTTCGCCCTAATGATACAATGCTTTGCATAACAGGCACTCCTTATGATACTATTCACAGTGTTATCGGCATCAATGATTCAAAATATGGAAGCTTAAAAGAATTTGGCGTAAATTATGAGCAATGCGATTTAATAGACGGTGAAAAAATAGATATAGACCTTGTAAAAGAAAAAGTAAAAAACGCTAAAGTTTGCTACATACAAAGAAGTAGAGGGTATGCAAAAAGAAAAGCATTAAGCATTAAAGATATAGAGGAAGTAGTAATCGAAGTTAAAAAAGTGAATAGTGAAGTTATAGTTATGGTTGATAATTGCTATGGCGAGTTTACTTCTTATAAAGAACCTACACAGGTAGGCGCTGATTTAATTATAGGCTCATTAATTAAAAATCCGGGTGGTGCAATAGCTCCAACAGGAGGATACATTGCAGGCAGAAAAGACTTAGTAGAGCTTTGCGCACATAGGCTATCAAGTCCAGGAACAGGAGCAGAAGTGGGTTGTTCTCTTGATGTATTAAGGCAGTTATACTTAGGGCTTTATTTTGCACCGATGACAGTTGAAAATGCAATTAAATCAAGTATATACTCTTCTTGCATATATGAGCAATTAGGCTTTGAAACACAGCCAAGATATACGCAAGAAAGAAATGATATAGTAACTTCAATTGTTGCTAAAACTAAAGAAAATGTAATAGCAATTGCCCAAGCTATACAGCATTTATCTCCAATTGATAGCTATGTTACCCCAGAGCCTTGGGCTATGCCAGGTTATGATAGTGAAGTTATAATGGCAGCAGGTACATTTATTATGGGTGGCTCATTAGAACTATCTTGTGATGCTCCGATAAGAGAGCCTTTTATAGCGTATATGCAAGGTGGACCAAGCTTTGAAATGGCAAGAGTAGCGATATTATTATCAGCACAAAAAATAAACGAAAATTTAATAAAAAAGTAAATAAAAATGTCTTGACAAATTAACTTACGCAGAGTATAATATAAAAGCTGATTATTTCAGTGGCTATATGCGGATATGGCGGAATTGGCAGACGCGCTAGATTTAGGCTCTAGTGGGAGACCGTAAGAGTTCAAGTCTCTTTATCCGCACCAAAAAAACACAATCTTAGGATTGTGTTTTTTATTTCGTATTAAATAGCATTTACAAGATAATATCAATTAAAATAACCAATAATAAATTTAATATAAATTTAAAGTATATTTAAGGTATGTCTTATATAATAAGGATAAATTAAATTTTTTAATAAAAGGAGATAAAATATGAAAAAGATACTAATAATAGCGTTATCATTTATGACATTGGTATTTGTTGGATGCAGTCAGGGTAGTGATTTAAACACAAATGAAGATATTATAGTTGAAAATACAAATAACATTAATAGTGATATTGTTGATTTTACGCACTTAGATTATCAAGACAAAATAAACTCAGCTATTAAAATTGAAAACGAAGATGCAGTTTTAATTACTGAAAGTGGAGCATATGAGTTTGCAGGAGATTATTCGAGTATCACTGTAAATGTTGATAAAACTACCGATTCAGGCACAGTTTATCTTGTATTAAATGAGGTAAGCGCTGCAAGTGATACAGATACACCATTAAATATTACTGAAGCTGAGGATGTTGTTATTATACTCATCGGCGAAAATACTGTAAATCAAGGTAAAATTGAAACTGTCGATGAAGAATTTTTATCAGGTGCTGTACATTCAAACGCTGATACTCTTATAACTGGAGAAGGAAGTTTGATTGTTAATACGCTTTATAAAGATGGAATTAATAGTCGTGATGACCTTATAATCCAAAACACAAATATTACTGTGAATGCAATAGAACACGGGATAGAAGGTAAAGACTTACTTGCTATAGATAATTCTAATATAAATGTTACTTCTAATAGAGATGGGCTTAGAACATCTAATGATGAAGACTTAGAAAAAGGCAATCTAATAATCAATAGTGGCAATTTTGTTATTAATACATTACATGACGGTATTGCAGCTGAAAATTTATTACAAATAGAAGGTGGTACTTTTGATATTACAACAGGCGGTGGCTTTGTAGAAGTGCTAAATGAAATTACTAAGGGAGAGGGCTCAGGCGATACTATTTCAGCAACAGACTTACTTGAAGATAGTATGCGCTCGCTAAAAGGCACTAATATCACAATAAACGGTGGTGTATTTTTGCTTAATTCATACGAGGATACTATTCACGCAAACGGTGTGTTAGTAATAAATGATGGTGTGTTTAATATTATTTCAGGAGATGATGCGATTCATGCTGACACAGATTTAATTATTAATTCAGCTGAAATTTTAGTAGAAAATGGCTATGAAGGAATTGAAGGAGAAACGGTGACAATTAACGGTGGAAATATAAATATCACAGTTTTAGATGATGCCATGAATGCAAATAGCGATACAGGCTTTATAAAAATTACAGGTGGTACAATTTATTTAAAATCACAAGGTGATGGTATTGACTCAAACGGAGATTTAATCATCGAAGGCGGTGATATAGTCATTGATGTAGATGCTATTTATTCAGGTGGTGATAGTGAATTAGATGTAAGTGGAGCATATACTATTTCTGGCGGTAGTGTAACCGATGAAAATGGCAATGAGGTATCACAGAATACAAATGGTCCTGGTGGTTTTGGTGGTGGAATGGCTCAGCCTAATAATAGACCAGGGGGAAATCGACCTTAAGGATGAAAATAAAAAATAATGATATTATATAATACTCGAATTATATAAAAACCCATAGGCAGATAGTCGCTTATGGGTTTTAGTTTTGTTTATTATGTTGCAGAACAATGTAAGATAAATTATGTTAAAATATACAGTATACAGCATAGATTTAACTTCATTCATCATTGACACAACAGCTAAATATATGGTAAACTAAATAGATAAATTATATAATTTAAATATTATACTTAAATTACGAGGTTATGTAAATATGAATAAATTACTTAGCATTGCTGTACCATGTTTTAATGAAGAAGAAATGGTTGAGATTTTTTATAATGAGTTAAGTGAAACTTTAAAAAATATACAAAATATAGATTACGAAATTTTATTCATTAATGATGGTTCTAAAGATAGAACACTCAGTATTTTAAAAGAATTATCTAAAAAAGATGAGCGAGTAAAATATATCTCTTTTTCAAGGAATTTTGGCAAAGAGAGTGCGATGTATGCAGGAATTGAAAATTCAAAAGGTGATTATGTTGTTTTAATGGATGCTGATTTACAAGATCCACCAAGTCTTTTACCTAGAATGATACAAGAAATAGAAGAAAATAATTACGACTGTGTTGCAACTAAACGCTCAACGAGGAAAGGTGAGCCTGTTATCAGAAGTTTTTTTGCGAAAATGTTTTATAAATTGATAAATAAAATTTCAAAAACTGAAATTGTTAATGGAGCAAGAGATTTCAGGATGATGACAAGGCAAATGGTAGATGCAATTTTAGAATTAAAAGAGTATAATAGATTTTCAAAAGGCATATTATCTTGGGTTGGATTTGATACATTGTGGCTTGATTATGAAAATGTTGAAAGAGTAGCAGGGCAAACAAAATGGAACTTTTTCTCACTACTATTATATTCAATAGATGGGATAGTAGCCTTTTCAACAACCCCGCTTATTATATCAAGCTTAATGGGGATTTTTTGCTGTGTGATAGCTGTTGGTATGATGGTATTTTTTGTAGCTAAAACGCTTTTATATGGCGACCCTGTTGATGGCTATCCTTCGACAATTTCTATAATATTATTTTTAGGTGGAATACAATTATTAAGCATCGGTATTTTAGGACAGTATATGTCAAAATCTTACCTTGAGACAAAAAATAGACCTATATATATTACAAAAGAGACAAACCTAACAAAAACTCAAAATAAACAATAAATACAAAACTATAAAAGATTATAAAATATTCAATATTTTATAATCTTAAGCTTTTTAATTATATCCTATGTTTTAATTGATACTATATTTTTTGCAACATATAATTTAGTGAAATTAATAATCTTAATCTAAAAAGCATAGCTGAATATGCTATAATAAAAACACTTAAAAAATAAAAAAAGTGTTTTTATACCTAATTTATTAAAAGGAGTGTCTATGCTATTTAATTCAATAAATTTTTTAATATTTTATCCAATAGTAACTGCATTGTATTTTATAGCTCCTAAAAATAAGGCGTATATAGTACTGTTAATTGCAAGTTTTATTTTTTATGCGAGCTGGGATGTTAAATATTTATCACTAATAGTCATATCAATATTAGTTACTTATTTTTGTTCAATAATAATAGATAACTCGTATAAAAATGATGAGGTGATATCTATTTTTAAAATTAAATTATCCCCAAAACTCACTCTTAATATATGTTTATTAATTAATTTAGGTATTTTATTCGTTTTTAAATACTATAATTTTTTCTTAGAAAATATTAACATCATTTCTGGCGCAAATTTTAATTTTTTAAGAATAGCTTTACCAGTAGGAATAAGTTTTTATACCTTTCAAGCTATTGGATATACTATTGATGTCTATAGAAAAAATATAAATGCTGAAAGAAATATTTTAAAGTATGCTCTTTTTGTATCATTTTTTCCACAACTTGTAGCAGGACCAATAGAGCGTTCTTCTAATTTATTACCTCAAATAAATTCGCCTCGAAATATAAATTATAATAACATTATAAATGGTGTTCTTATAATGAGTTGGGGTTTTTTCTTAAAACTTGTTATAGCGGACAGGCTTGCGGTGGTAGTGAATACAGTTTATTCAAATCATACTATGTATAGTGGGTCAATATTATTAATATCAACTATACTTTTCTCATTTCAAGTTTATTGTGATTTTTACTCTTATTCAACTATAGCAGTCGGCTCAGCAAAAGTTTTAGGTATAAATTTAATGGAAAACTTTAAAGCTCCGTATCTCTCTACTTCAATTAGTGCCTTTTGGCAAAGATGGCATATTTCACTATCTGGCTGGTTTCAAGATTATATCTATACACCTTTAGTGTGGAATAATCCTTTTAGCAAAATCCCCTTAATAGGTAAATTTTTTTCAAAGCCGCCGATATTAACAAGTATATTTATTGTATTTATAATTAGCGGACTATGGCATGGGGCAAGCTGGACTTTTATTATATGGGGATTTTTACATGGCTTTTATAGAGCTGTGGAAATAATTTCTAAAAAATCTCGCAAAAAATTAAATAAAAGCTTGAAAATAAATACAGATAGCGCTATACATAAATCGCTATTGATTGTATTCACCTTTTTTATCGTTTGTATTTCCTATATCTTTTTTAGAAGCGACAGTGTCTTAGTTGCATTTGAAATATTAACAAAGATATTTTTTGATTTTAATGCGAGCGATTTATCTTTAATAAATACACTTGGCCTTAATTCAAGAGAGTTATATGTTGCATTATTTTGTTTAGTAATTTTGTTTATACACGATTACTTGTATACAAAAGGAGTAACATTGCCAAAAACAGGCTATAAACGCTATTTTTTAATATATATCCTTGTTATACTAACTTTAGTTTTTGGTGTTTATGGAGTTGACTATGTAGCAGCACCGTTTATATATTTCCAATTCTAACCTTATATTTGAAAGGATTTTTATTTTGATTAAGAATAAATCTATAATAAAAAACTTAGCAGTAATAATATTATTATTTTTTAGTATTATTATTACTTTATTTGCTGTTGAAGAAGCCTTAGCACCTAATAATTCAACCTTTAGTGGGTTTTATGAAGAACCCAAAGATACAATAGATGTTGCCTTTGTTGGGGGAAGTCATGGAATGGCAGCCTTTTCTCCTACACAAATGTGGCTTGAGAATCAGTTTACTTCTTATAATATATATTCATGGAGTCAAAACCCTTGGACTGCATATCATTATTCAGTGGAAGCGATAAATCAGCAAGATATTGATGTGTTGGTTGTAGAAGCGTTTTCTTTTTCCTATGACCAAAGCTACCTTCCAGCACAAACATCTGATGAAACTTCAAATGAATTTGCTCTTTCAATTCCGCCTTCTTTGAATAGATTACAGCTTTCTTTGGCGATGAGAAAGCATCAAGTTTTACCACTTTCATTGTCTGAGATGATACCTTTTGTAAGGTATCACTCAAGATGGACAGACATTGAATCCACAGAGCTATATGATAATATTTTTAAAAGTTATTATTCATCCAATAAAGGCTTTGGTCCTATTTTTACTACTGAAGTTTTTGAAGAATATAATTATATTGATATAGGCGATGAAACTGCGCTTGTTGATTCAAGTAAGGAGTATCTTTTAAAATTAATTAAGCTTTGTAAAGATAATGATGTGCAACTTATTTTGACAAAAACCCCATATATTATGAATCCTCAAGATAGGGGATATATAGATGAAATAGCCGAAATCTGCCTTGAAAACGAAGTTCCGTTTTTAAACTATTTAAGTGAAGACTTAATGTATGAGACAGGGTTTAGTTATCAAACAGATATGGCTGAGTATGCTCATGTAAATTATTTAGGTGCAAAAAAACTTTCATCTCATATGGGAGATTTTATAAAAGAAAACTATCTTAAAGCGATAGCATATGATGAAGAAACTATTAATAGTTGGAATACACAAAGTGCTATTGAACAAAGAGACATTGACAATTACGACTTAAAACTTGCTCCTACTTTTAATGAGCTTGCTTCTTTAGTCTCAGTTAAAGAGGATTATGTATATATAATAACTGCTCATGGGGACTTAACTAAAGCAGAAGGTGATCATATTCTAAAAGCCTTAGATATATTTAGTATAAATGAAGATATTTTAAAAAATGAAAATGCAAGTGAAGTATATATTTTTAACGACACTGAAAAAATCACCGAAAATAAATTAGAAGAAATTTCTAATATATCCGTAACCGTTTTGCAAACTTCTTCAAGTATTATTTTTAATGGTGAAGAGTATTCAAAAAATAGACAAGGGTTTAATGTTGTCATTTATGATGAGTTTAATGATGAGATTATCCATAGTGTAAGTTTTGCAACTGAACACGAATATAACTACTATACAAACTAAATTAAGGAGTTAATTGTTTTATGAACTTTAAAAGTTATAAAGGGTATATAATATTATTATTAGGTATTATTTTAAGCATTATATGCTATAATCCATCAGTGTCGGATAGGTATTATTCTGAGCTTGCGGCAGATAACTTCTATACTCGATATCTTCATGATTACACAAACGAAGAAACTACTCACTTAAATTATTATAGTGAAAGCGATGAAGCTGTAAAAATATTAGTTAATGGTCCTCTTAGCCTAAAAGCCGGAGAATATGAAATTATTTTACAATACACAGCTTTTGATGATTCATCGGTTTTGAATATGTTTTCTACTGATTATGTAAATGAAGATAACACAAATGGTAAACTCTTAGTATCAGAGCCAATTCTTAAAGAGGGAACTGCTGTTAGAGCCAGCTTTACATTAGAGCAAGATATTGATAATATTATGCTTAATGTACAAACAATGGATAGGGCGTTTTCAATAAACCATGTATCTATAAGCTCATTCGGTAGTGTCAATAATGACTCTGTTTTTTATACAGTTATGATTTTAGCAACTTCATTACTTATTTTTCTTTTACTAAATCTTAACCCTAAAAAAGTACAGGCTGCTAATTTATCACAAACTTATATCAGTCCTAAAAAAGTGTTTATTTCAACTTGTTTTATTTTATTTTGTGGTGTTTTTATAGCTTCAATTCCTGTATTTCAAACTGGAATAGATGTCGGGCATGATTTACTTTTCCATTTAGCTCGTTTAACAGGTATGGAAAGAGCGCTTGAAAGCGGACAATTCCCAATAAGAGTTCATGGTGGGACATTAAATGGATACGGCTATCCTAATTCTTTAATGTATCCAGAATTTCTTTTATATGTTCCAGCCTTTTTAATAACACTTGGTGTACATACAATAACAGCGTATAAATTTTATATAATTATGGTTAATGTATTAACAGTTTGTGTAGCATATTATGCCTTTAATAAAATTTCTAAAAGCAGGCCAGTTGCGCTTACTGCTGCGATTGTATATTTATTGAATCCGTATCGTTTAATATGTATTTATTATAGGTCAGCTGTAGGCGAATTCACTGCTATGATTTGGCTGCCTTTATTAGCTTATGGACTTTACGCTGTTTTACTTAAAAATAAAAAAGATTGGTGGGCACTTGTTGTAGGTGCTTCCGGAGTTCTTCAAGCACATATTTTAACGACTGAAATAGTAATTATATTCTGTGCGTTCATAGGTTTATTTTCAATTAAAAATATTTTTGGCAAGGAAAAAAGAATCATTCCTTTAGCTGTTTCAGCTGCATTTATCATAGGTTTAAATTCGTGGTTTATAGGCCCTATGCTCGCTACAATGTATCAAGCTAATTTATCGGTTTTCACAAGAGTTCAGCTTCCGGAAAAATACGCAATATTTAATATTGAAAAATTATTTGCAACTTATTCTTTAGACCATGTTGGCCCTCATCCTATTGGGTGGGTAGGGATATTTTCCATAGGATTATATATTTTGATTAGAATTATTCTCGATAAAAACACAATAGATAAACAATTTTTAAAATTATTTGATGCCACTATAATAATTGCAATCACTGCCCTTGTTGCAACAACGGCATACTTCCCGTGGGAAAACATTCACACGATACCTTTAATAGGCTCATACTTAGATGCTATTCAGTTTCCTTATAGATTACTTAGCATGGCAGGTATAGCTATGGCGCTATTAATTATTCCAATTACTATGTTTGTTTTCAAAGCAAAAGAGCATAGAATTATAGCTTGTTTTGCTATTATTGCTTTTTGTATATTTACAACTTCTTTATTTTATGAGAACAATTATTTTCAGTATAATGAGCCTTCATACACATCAAAATACAGCTACAACAACAACTTTGATAACCACACATCAATCGGACAAGGTGAATACTTAGTTGGGGGAGCTGATGCGAATATTATGATTGAAAGTGCCTCAGTTGTAGTTTCTGATAATGAAACACTTAAAGTTTCAAACTATAAGCAATATGGTACTACTATGAGTTTTGATTATTCTATTGATTTTAGCGAAAGTTCTTCAAATGATATCCTAATACCATTCACTTACATTCCGGGATATACTGTCAAAGTTAATAATCAGCCTATTGAGATTTATAAAAATGCAGATGCAAAAGTAGGCTTTGAGCCGACTTTAGAGCAAGGGCAAGTCACAGTAAAATTTGAATCAACGCTAATTTATAGATTTTGTGAATTTGTTACATTAGTAGCTATTTTAATGTTTATTTACAGAAATAAAATCATTGCTTTAATAAATAAGAAATTAAAGATAAATCTTGATATTTAATACTCTTATTATGTTATATAGAAAAAATATATATAATTTTATAATAATAAACTAAATATTTAAAACAAAAACACACCCTTATTTTAAGGGTGTGTTTTGTGTTTTAATATCTTTGATAAAATTCGCTAAAGGATGAGGAATATCCATTATATACAGCCTGTGCTTGATAATTTGATACATCTTGCATTGGATAATAACTAAATTCTAAACCTATAGAAGTAGTGCAAACGATTTCTATATTTTTTAATTCATCAAGACTTGAATCTGTTGAAAAAAGTAAGGTGTGGGTATTATAGTCTTGATACTCTTGTAAAAGCTCGCCTCTAGTAAAGCTATCATTTCCATTATCAACTACTCTATATATCTCTACTTTTTCAATATCGATTAAACTATTAAATCTTAATAAATAAAATTCAGTTTGTGTGCTACTATAATCTTCATCAAAAAATTGAATTTCACTCACTTGCTCTGTTGATGAATCAATGTATGCATTAATTTCTTCATACAATTTCGTTATAATTGACACACCATTATTAAAATCATCTTTAGTTCCTAAATACTGAACTTCAAAAATATTTTTTTGAGATGAAAACTTGCCATCATCTATGTATTCAATTTTCCATTCATCTTGCGAGTTTTTTTCTTGGGACAAAATAAAGTATGTCCTATAATTGCCTCCGCCTTCTTGAGGAGTGCCAACTGATTTATCAGGGTTTAATACCTCATCTACATTTAAAGCAAAAATTGAAATGTTCTTATTTTCTTTTAAATCTTCGATATAAGGATAGTAAAAATGTGCAAGGCTTGCATGTTCCATCATAAATTCATCTAATTCAAGCTGTGTTAAACAGGAAAGGATGTGACCTGTTGTATATAAAGAAGTATTGCGAGCATTTTTAAGAGCAGTAACATCATCTTCATCGCTAAAAATATTTAATAAACTATCATAATCATTCATAGTTAAACAGTGATAATAATCTGCTATTACAAGCTCTTGTGCTAATACTGGCATATCTTCAAAATAATAAAATAAATCATTATTTTTAGCTGAAAAATCATTCTCGAAATTTATTACAGGATAGTCAGCCAAAAAGTCAAAAGTAAGGGAGTTAATTTCTTTTAAAGTATCTAATTGTTCATCAAAAATTGTAGAAATAGGGATTTTTTCGCTCATTTCCTGTAATGCTATAACTTCTGCATTTGCTTTTTCAAAATCTGTTAATTCACCATTAACAAAAGCTATAACTTCATATGATTCATCATATTCAAAAGTAATTTCTGTGCTCGTTATTAGCTCATCGCCATTAAAGTCTACTATTGAATAATTTAAAAAATCGTTATCTCCCATTACGGTAATGAAAAAAGAAGTTGAAGCTTCATTATGTATTAGTTGTATACCTAAGTGAGTATCATCATCAATATGAAAATAACTAAAAGGTAAAGAGTCTAAAAATTTTAATTCATTATCGATTATTGTATAAATTTTTAAAAAATTAGGATATTCTAAATTTGCATCAATGTAAGAATAGCTTGTTTGATTATTAATACTTTCTGGAGTTGCAAATAAAATTAATTCAAGCACTCCATTTTTATCAAGGTCAATTAAATTAGCATAAGAAAGACCAGTTATTCTGCTTCGCTCTAAGCCTAAATCGCTTAAAGGCTCAACTTGCATTTCGTTATAGTTTTGTCTATAAGCATCAATTACATTTGAGTATAAGCTATAGTTTACTTCATCTGCTATTGTTTGCTCATTAGATGAATTAGTGGGGGTATCTTTGTTAGTATCATTTTCGCTTGTATTTGAGCAAGCTGTAAATAATAAAGATAAAGATAATAAAAATGCTATAATTCTTTTCATAATTCCTCCTAAAAACTTCTTATATAATCATTGTAGCATAAAAAAACCATATTTCAAGATTTATAGATGAATAGCACTTTAGGAGATGTGTGGAAAAGTAGTATGTTTATAAAATTTTAATAAAAAAGGTAGCGCTCAGCACTACCTTTTTTGATGTTAAACTAAAGTCCAGTTTGCACTTTCTGTTTGAAGTTTAATCATTTTTGAATAATCTTTAGATTTCTCTAAAAGCTGTGAATGAGTGCCTTGAGCACTTACAATACCATCTTTAAGTAAGACAATTTTATCAGCACCAGCTATTGTTCTCATTCTATGAGCTATCACTATAACTGTTTTATCTTTTGTTAATTTAGCAATAGCGTTTTGAACTTTGCTTTCATTTTGAATATCAAGAGATGAAGTAGCTTCATCTAATAATACGATAGGTGCATCTTTTAATAAAGCCCTTGCTATTGACATCCTTTGTCTTTCGCCACCTGAAAGTTTTGAGCCGTTTTCACCGATTAAAGTATCGTATCCGTTAGGCAGCTGCATAATAAAGTCGTGAGCCATAGCATTTTTAGAAGCTGAGATTACATCTTCATCACTTGCACCTTTTTTGCCTATTCTGATATTTTCCATTACTGTGTTATCGAATAAAGTTACATCTTGAAAAACTATAGAAATTTCTTTTAGTAAAGTTTCAGGGTCTACTTTTGATACATCTTCATCACCTATTTTAATTAGGCCCTTATCAATATCCCAAAACCTTGCAGCTAATTTCATTGCTGTAGATTTACCACCACCAGAAGGCCCTACAAAGGCTGTGATTTCTCCTTGTTTTGCAGTGAAACTAATACCATTTAAAACAGTTTCGCTTGTGTCGTAACTAAAATGCACATCTTCAAAAAGAATATCATGGTTTGATAAATTTATTTCTTCTTTACCTTCTTGTATTTTAGTATTTTGAAAATCCTTCATTCTATCGACACTTTTTAGTGAGATAAATATTGCTGCAAGATTGATTAATGCGCCAGCGAGAGGGTCATAAATTCTTGAAGCAATCATTAAGAAAATTAAAAATGTTAGAATATCCACTTCACCTAAACTCAGTAAAGTAGCGCCTGTAATTATAGTTGTACCCATACCTAATTTTAATATCATTTGAGATAAATTAACGAATGTGCCCATAATTAATTCAGCTTTACCATTTGCTTTTTCATAATCATCAAAATGTTTATTCATCACATTCAAGTGAGCCTTTTGTCTATTGTTTGCTTTTATATCTTTTACATTTTCAAGGCATTCTTGGATTTTATCAAGATAAGTTAATTGGATTGTTTTTGTTTTTAAAGTGAAATATCCTTGCAGTTTCTTACTTGCAAAGCATAATAAGAAAGATAAAGGAATTACCCAAGTTAAAGATAAGGCTAATCTATAATCAAAGATAAACATACCAACACCCATAATTATAGTTGAAATAATTGAGCCGATAAAACCAGGAATAAAGTGAGAAAATGCATTTTCCATCATAGATACATCACCTAATA
Organism: uncultured Oscillospiraceae bacterium; assembly: GCA_964369975.1. Taxonomy (GTDB): domain Bacteria; phylum Bacillota; class Clostridia; order Oscillospirales; family Ruminococcaceae; genus RGIG3102. The sequence goes on along the minus strand of CAYJFZ010000003.1, from coordinate 70,882 downwards.
AAGTTGATGTTAAATCTGAAATATCTCTTTTACCAAAGAAAGATAAAGGCAGTTTTCTTAAAGTTTCAGCGAGTGAAATTCTCATATTTGCACTTTCGTTATAAGCTGAAATATAACAATAATTATATTGAAAATAATATAGTATACACAGCATTGCTAAAATAAATATAGAATATACTATATAAAATATTATACTATAAACAGGGTTTGCGCCTTCTAAAACAGGCATTAATGTATCTTGCAAGAAGTAATAAGAAATACCACTTACTGCCATTATTACTAAGTTAATTAATACGGTAATCGCACTTGCTTTATATAATTCATTTGCACCAAATTCTGTTAGCGCAAAAGTTTTTTGTAAATATTTTCTCATTATGCTTTTACCTCATTTTCTTTCCAAACAAATGCTCTTTGATACTCAGTCCACATATCGCTATACATTTGCTTTTTATTTACAAGCTCATCGTGAGTTCCTTGCTCTACGATTTTTCCTTCTGAAACGACATAGATTAAATCTGCATTTCTAATAGTTGATAATCGGTGAGCTATTATTAAAACAGTCTTGTTTTTTGTTAATTCATTAAAAGCTAATTGGATTTCATGCTCATTTTCAGGATCAGCAAAAGCTGTAGCTTCATCAAGTAAAACGATAGGAGCATCTTTTAAAATAGCTCTTGCAAGGGCTATTCTTTGAGCCTCGCCACCAGATAAGTAAACGCCTTTTGTGCCGTAAACTGTATCAAGACCAAAGGGGAGCTTTGCGATGATGTCATCACATCTTGCCGCTTTTAAAGCTGCTGTTATTTCTTGAGTTGTAGCATCGGGTTTTCCTTCTTTTAAGTTATCTAAAATGCTTGCTTTATAAAGATTAGTGTTTTGAAAAACAAAAGAAATATTTTTCATTAATTCTTCTTCGCTGATATTGCGAACATCAACTCCTCCAATTTTTACACTACCTTCATCAACATCCCAGAACCTTGGAATTAAAGTAGCAAGAGTAGTTTTACCACCACCAGATGGACCTACAAAAGCGACAGTTTGCCCCTTATTAATACTAATACTAACATTAGTAACAGCCATTTTTTCAGTATTTGGATATGTGAAAGAAATATTGTCCATAGTTATAGTAGTATCAGTTATAGCTTGAGGATTTTCAGGGGCTATAAGTGGTTTTTCACTGAGTAAGTTTTCAATACGAGTAATTGCATCAGATGCAAGCATAGAATGCTGACTTACCCACATTATTTTCATTATCATCATTGAGCTAATAGGGGTAAATATTAAATAAAAGAAAAAGTTTAAAAAGAAGTTTCTCATATCACTTTGTCCTGTTATTATTAATATCGAGCTCAATACTAAAAACACAGGTGTGCTTGCAAGAAAAACTTGAAATAATGTCATAGGCATTCTCATTCTATATGAATAAGCTGAAACATATTGTTTATATGTTTGAATGATGTTGTAAAAGCGTTCAAAAGAGAAAACACTTTGATTAAATGTTTTTACAACAGGAATACCACGAACATATTCAGTAGCCTCACTATTCATGTTTTCTAAGGCTGTTTGATATTGCTTAATTCTTTCAGGCTGGTCTTTTCCCATACCAGACATCATCGCTACAACAGCAAATATTAGTGGAATTAAGCTAATCAAACCTAAACGCCAATCATAAGCGAATAATATTACTAAAACAACTAAAGGTGTAGTAAAAGCTCCAATTAAGTCTGGTAGTTGGTGAGCAAGATATGACTCTGTTGCAAAAGCACTATCATTTATAATTCTGCGAAGTTTACCGCTGCTATTGCTTGAAAAGAAGCCTAAAGGTAGAGTTATAATATGATTTAAAGCGGCTTTTCTCATGTTTTTAGCTATTCTAAAAGATGCAAAATGTGTAAACATTAAAGCTAAGGTGTAAATTACTATTGTACCAATCGCTGAAATTACAACAAGCTTTGCATTATTAGTAATGCTATCAGTTAAGGTAATGGCAGGATAAGCAGTTACTATTTCAATGACTAATCTTTGAATAAATATAATAGGGAATAGGGCTATTATTGAGCTAATAGCTGAAAAAATCATACCTAAGATGGTAAAGATTTTATAGCTACCGGCAAAAGCGAACAAACGCTTTAAAAGTGATTCTTTTTTTTGCATATTTTTTCTCCTTAAAATTTATGTAACAATTATGATTAGTTAGTTTAAACTAACATAAATTATAAAAATATAAGGACTAACGCCCTAATATTTCTTTTACGCCAGCGTAATAAAATAGCTGAATTTTTCCTAAATAGTCAAGTGCATCATCTATTTCTAAATCATGTCTTACAACTTCAATCATATTTTTTACTCCGGAAGTTGCCATGATATGTACAAAAAGTTTATTTACATTGTTCATATCAAAGTTTACCATTTCTAAAGCTCTAATAGAAGAATCTTCCTCTATTTTAATTAATTTATCTATGAAATACTCATACTTTGTGCCATTAGAATGAAAGAAAAGTAATTTTGCCTCATCTAAATTATCATAAATAAATCTTAAAATTTTAAAACTTCCGTTTGCCATATTATCTTTTTGCTCAACTTGAGTAAAGACATCTCGACTCGGTATCCTATTATGCTCATCTAAGAAAACTTCATATAACTCATCAGCAAATTCTCCTACTATAGCTTCAAAAAGCATTTCTTTATTACCAAAATGATTATATAAAGCACCAGTAGTTACATTAGCTTTTTTTGCAATTTCTCTTAGATTAGCATTAAGAAAGCTATTATTTAGAAATTCAGTTTTTGCTATAAGGATAATTCTTGATTTTGTTTGCTTTGATGAATAACTCAAAAAACACACCTCACATAACATTGTTACTATTAATAACAATGTTACTAAAATTACACAAATTTGTCAAGTTTTTTTCTTGACTTTTTTTTGTTTGTAGTATATACTTAAATACAGTTAGTTAAGACTAACGAAAAATTAGCAGATATATAGTAAACATTTTTTTTAATAGATAAGTTAGTTTTAACTAACCTTTTAATATGAGGTGATAATATGAGCGTTGTTATAGTAGGCGGTAATGAGTGCATGGAAAGACGATATATAGATACATGCAAGCAATATGGATATAAAGCGAAAGTTTTTACTAAAATGAAAGGCGATGTAAGAGGCAAATTTGGCTCTCCTGATACAATAATTCTTTTTACAGGAACTGTATCACATAAATTAATAGCTTGCGCAAACTGCGAAGCTAAAAGATGTAAGGCAAGAGTAGAAAGATCTCATTCAAGCTCTTTAACAGCTTTAAAAAATATTTTAGAGTCTATGCAAACACCAGCTTAAAAAAATGAAAGTCAGGGGAATTTATATGTTAAATGATAAAATATTAATCGAACAATGCTCTCCTACACTTTCAGGATTAAAAACAGCAAATTTATTTAATGTTAAGTTTTTATGTAAAGATGAATTAATAAAGAGTATAAAATTTTGGAACAATGAATTTTTAAACATAGGAATAAAGATTGTTTTATTAAAAGAAAGATTAAATTCTGCATTAATTTATGTGTACAGAGAAGAAGCATTAAAAAAAGATTTCAATAATCCTATATCTAAAAAAATAATGGAAGAACATGGCTATGATACTGATAATATAGAAAATTCTATAAATTTTTTGAAAAATAAGTTAATAGCTGATGATAATTTTCCCCATGAAATAGGCTTATTTTTAGGCTACCCACCTAAAGATGTAGAGGGTTTTATTTGCCATAAGGGCAAAAACTGTAGTTTTTGTGGATATTGGAAAGTTTATGATGATTTAAATGAGGCTTTAAAGAAGTTTGCAAAATATGATAAATGCAAATTAATTTACAAAAAACTATGGCAAGAGGGAAGAGATGTTATGCAATTAACCGTTAAAAAACGGATAGTTGCTTAATATATATTAAATAATTTTAAAATAACAAGGAGATTTTTATTATGAGCAAAGTTGCAGTTGTGTACTGGAGTGGTACAGGTAATACAGAGGTTATGGCAAATTGTATAGCTGAGGGTGCTAAATCAAAAGGTGCAGAAGTTGATGTATTAACTTCAGATAAATTTACAAAGGATTTAGTAGCAAATTACGACAGTATTGCTTTTGGCTGCCCATCAATGGGTGATGAAGTTTTAGAAGAAACAGAATTCCAACCAATGTGGGATGATGTTAAAGATTCTTTAGCTGATAAAAATGTAGTATTATTCGGCTCATATGGCTGGGGTGACGGCGAATGGATGAGAATTTGGGAAGCTGAAACAACAGCAAAAACCTTAGAATCATATATGTGTAACGAAACACCAGATGCACAAGCTGAGGCGACATGCAAAGCTTTAGGTGAAAAATTAGCATAACTTTAAAACTCTAAGATTAAATCTTAGAGTTTTTTCTTTAGAGGTGAGAATGAACAAACAAAAAAAATACATACTAAATGTATCAAGACACCTACTCCTTGATACTCTTTACACAGAAAAGCAAATTGCAAAAATATTGTATATTTCAGAAACGACTTTAAGAGATTTATATAATAAAAACTTTAATTTACCGCCTAAAAAGTATATAAGAAAAGTTAAAATAAAAAAAGCGCAGACGCTGTTAAGGATAACTAACAAATCAGTGAGCGAAATAGCTTATAGTATAGGATATATAAATACTAGTAAATTTTCTAAAGCATTTAAAGAACAATTTGGCTGCACTCCATCCGAATATCGCAAAAATTGCGGTTTTGGAGTAGAGAAAAACAAACAAAAAAGCTATACTGAGTGCACAAAGTTATGATTAAATGCTTATTAAATGGAGGAAAATTATGTTTAGAAATATAACAAACCAGCATAAATGTATTTTTGCAGCTGGTGCTGCTACAGCAGTTGCTGTTTTAGGATTTTTAAAAACAGAAAAGGCTCGCAATCTTGCAGTAAAAAGTGTCGCTAATACAATTTTACTTAAAGATGTAGTGCTTGAAAATGTAGCAAACATTAAAGAAGAAGCTCAGGATATTGTTTGCGAAGCAAAAACAGTAGCAAAAAATGAATGTAATTGCGATGAGAGCTGCGACTGTTAGTTTAAGGAGTAGTTTATGAAATATCACATTATTTGTGATAAGCCTAATCGTTTAAGAGTGCGTTTTGGTAAGTATGTATTAACAAAGGAGCAGTGCTACGGATTATCCGAACTGCTCCTTTCTTTAGATGGAGTAAAAACTGTAAATGCAAATCATATAAACGGCTCAGTGCTTATCGAATACGAAAAGAAAGATACAAAATTTGCTGTACTAAAAACAATTAAAGAGCTTTCTTTTAAACAAATTCCTATTGCAATATTAACTCAAGAACAAAAAGCACAAGAATTAGAAGCTGAGATGAAAAAGAAAATAGCAATGCATTGTTCATGTCATTTTCTAAAAAGATTGTTTTTACCTGTTTACTTAAGAGATGTGTATACAGTTTTTCGTGCCCTACCTTATATTAAAGAAGGATTACTAGCCTTAGCTGATAAAAAAATCAGTGTTGAGGTTTTAGATGCAACAGCAGTAGGTGCTTCTATTTTCTACAAAACTTATTCAACAGCATCTTCAACTATGTTTTTATTAAAATTATCTGATTTATTACTTGAATATTCAAATATGCGAGCAAAGAACGCCTTAGCTCAAAGTTTGAAAATAACAGTAGATAAAGTATGGTTAATTAAAGATGATAAAGAAATTGAAATTTTACAAGAAGATATAAATATAGATGATGTAATTAAAATAAGAAAAGGCAGTTTGATACCAGTTGATGGCACCATCGTTTTTGGTGATGCATTAATTAATGAAGCAACTATGACAGGTGAAGCGATAGCTGTTTATAAAACAATTAATTCTTCTGTTTTTGCAGGGACTGTTTTAGAAGATGGTGAAATTAATATTAGAGTTAATAGCTTACAAAATGATTCTCGTATAGCTAAAATTATTGAATTAATAGACACTGGCGAAAAAGAAAAGGCATCAGTTCAAGGAAAGGCAGAGAGGCTTGCCGATGATATTGTTCCTGTAAGTTTTGGACTGTTCTTTTTAACTTTACTTTTGACAAGGAGCTTATCAAGGGCGATATCTGTATTAATGGTAGACTTTTCATGTGCTATTAAATTGACAACACCGATAACGATAATTTCAGCATTAAAAGAGGGTGTAAACCACGATATTTTAGTTAAAGGTGGTAAATACCTTGAAGTTTTATCAAAAGTTGATACGGTTGTTTTTGATAAAACAGGCACTTTAACTAATGCTGTTCCAAAGGTGTCTAAGGTAATATCTGTTCATAATGATTATTCACAAGATGAAGTTTTAAAAATAGCCGCTTGCTTAGAGGAACATTTTCCACATAGTGTAGCAAATGCGATAGTAAATTATGCAAAACAAAAAGAGGTCCTTCATCCTGAAGAACACGAAAAAGTTGAGTATATAGTAGCTCACGGTATTGCAAGTATATACAATGGAAAACACACCATAATAGGTAGCAAACACTTTGTTTTTGAAGATGAGAAAGTGCCTTTTAGTTATGAATTACAAATAGAATTAGAAAAGGAAATTGGTACAGATAGTGCTGTTTATTTAGCAGTTGATGGTGAATTAATAGGCTTGATTTGTGTAGATGATCCACCAAGAGCTGATGCAAAAGCAACGATAGATGCTTTAAAAAGAGAAGGTATAAAAGATATTTATATGATTACAGGCGATGCACTAAATAACGCAAAAAGAACCTGTGAATTAATAGGAATAGATAATTATTATGCTGCTGTTTTACCAGATGGAAAAGCTGAGATAGTAGAGGAATTAAAAGCTAAAGGTAAAACGATACTTATGGTAGGGGATGGAATTAATGATACCCCAGCTTTAAGTATGGCAGATGTTTCACTTACTTTAAATGGATGCTCTGATATAGCTAAAGAAGTAGCGGATATTTCAGTAATTTCAGATGAATTGAGTAAAATAATTATAGCAAGAAGACTTAGCAAAAAACTAATGCAAAAAATCCACAACCAGTATGGATTTATAGTATCGTTTAACACAGCATTGATTATTTTAGGTATTTTAGGGATAATTACAACAAATACCTCAGCTTTAATGCATAATGCATCAACAATGCTATTAACCCTAAATTCAACAAGCCCTATGATTAAAAAAGATGAAATACTAACACTTACAGAGGTAATAGAAGATGAAACAACATAAATTTTGGTCTTATATAGCTGTTTTTGCAATGTTTATGTGCATGTGGACAGGCTATAAAGGTAAATAATAAAAATTTTAAATTATTATATAAAAAAAGAAGCTATATAAAGCTTCTTTTTTTATTGTATTAGATAAAGTATTCGTTTTCTCTATCAGGCTGTGAAAAGTTAGTTTCTAAGTATTGAACTATTTTTAAATAGCCTTCGCTTGTGAATTTTTTTGCTTGTTTTGGGCAGTAAACTACACAAGAATTACATTTTATACATAAGCCTGCATCTTTTGCAAAATCTTTAGGTTCTTCTAAACTAATTATGCCCATTGGACATTTTTTAGCACATATTTTGCAGTTTACACAATCATCAGTAGTTTCAGGTGCGATAACTTGGCCACCTGCGCCTCTTTCTTTGTATGGTCTTGCGCCTAAAATTGTGCCTTGTGGAATTTCTTTAAAATCGTTTGCTATAATTTTTTTAGCAAATTCTTTTATTGAATCAAGGTCTTGAGCGCTTGGTCTATCACCTGCTAAATTATCAGTAAATGAGTGCCTTCCAACAGGAGCTGCGCCGCCTACGATTTTAAAGCCTTTTGATTTTAAAATATCTTCCATTTCAACTACAGCATCATCATAATGGCGATTACCATATGTACCTATTACAATACAAGGTGTATTGTCTCCTTTTAATGCATTGATATACTCATCACACACTAAAGGAATTCTACCACCGTAAATTGGTAAAGAAACGATAACTAATTCATCACTTTTAAATGAAGGTGCATTTTTAGCATCTCTGTTTTGTGGTAAAGTAATGTCATAAACAACAGTTTCATTGCCGAAAGTTTCTGCCATAGCCATAGCATATTTTTTGCTTACCTGTGTTGCACTAAAAAATACAACATTTGTTTTTGTAAAATTCATCTTACAATCCTCCTAAAATAATAATCCTTATTGCTATGCTATCACATAAATTTATAAATTTCAATAGGTAATAAAAATATTACTTAAGCTAATGATTATAATCAAATACAGACTAAAGCTTGATAAGCTATTTATAATTTCATTTATGAAGCATCAGTAAATTTAAAATACAAAAGTAGAATTGCAAAATTCATCACCAATTTTTTTATAGTAAAGATGTTTTTCATTATTTATTGGATAATATAAGCAAGACAAGTCTATACAGGCTTTGCAGTAGTTAAAATTTGAAAAAATAAATGAATCTTTTTCATATAAGTATACAGCGCATAGTTTTTCACTGTGAAAATCAGAGTAAATTTTAAAAATGATTGTATCGCTTATTTTTTTATCACTAATTTCTTTTAAAATATAATCTTCGCAAGCGCCCATTTCATCATATAATAAAAAATACTTATTTTTAAAATTAAGCATAGCTGTAATAAAAGAATCGCACTTTTCTTTAAAAAATAGATTTTTATAATGAAAAAAATTAATATCATAGATAGTTTTTGTAGCTAAAATTAGTTTTTCTTTTTTACATAAATTATCACAAAGCATAAAATCACCTCAAAACATAAGATAATATAGTTTATGAATATTAACAAATTGTTGTTACTTTGTGTAAAAAAATTATAATAAGCGAGCTTTTTTTGTATATTTTGAAAAAATGATGATAATTAGACATAAATGCTTGTAAAATTCTTTAAATTAATGTATCATATAAATGTAAAAAAATTAACTTAATAATGGAGGAAATACATAATGGCAAAAATATTAGTAGAAACATCTGCAAGACATATACACTTAACTCAAGAGCATGTTGAAATTCTTTTTGGTAAAGGACATCAACTAACACATAAAAAAGATTTATCACAACCAGGCCAATTTGCTTGCGAAGAAAGAGTAACTCTTGTAGGCCCAAAAAGGCAATTAGCTAATGTATCAATCTTAGGTCCAGTTAGACCAGCTTCACAAGTTGAAATTTCAGCTACTGATGCTCGTAGCATAGGTGCACCTATCTGTATTAGAGAATCAGGCGACTTAGCAGGCTCACCAGGCTGTAAATTAGTAGGACCTAATGGTGAAGTGGAATTAACAGAAGGTCTTATAGTAGCAAAAAGACATATCCACATTACTCCTGAAGATGCTCAAAGCTTTGGCGTTTCAGATAAAGAAATCGTAAAAGTGAAAATTAATTCAGATGAAAGAAGCTTAATTTTTGATGATGTTGTTATTAGAGTAAGCGCTTCATATGCAACAGCAATGCACATTGATACAGATGAATCAAATGCTTGCGGTGGCGTTTCACAAGGTGAAATAGTTAAATAATTTATAAGTGAGATGATGTGATATCATCTCACTATTTTTTAGTTGAAATTTATAAATTCGTATGTTATAATAAAATAGTTTTATAAGACAGTGCTTACAGCGTTGCCAGATATACAAAGAGAGCCGTACGAGAGCCTGCCGTGAACCATGTCAGATGGGAGACCAAGCAGCATTAAGCGGATTTGGCTTTGCGATACTTAAGCTCTCTTTGTATATGTGTCAGCGAGGGGTATTGTCTTTTTTTAAAGAAAGGGTGAAGAATTTGCATACAGCTTTATACAGAAAATATAGACCTAAGATTTTTATGGATATTATAGGGCAAAGATATATAACACAGGCTTTAAAAAATCAAATTGCAAATGATAAAATAGGTCACGCTTTTTTATTTACAGGAACAAGGGGGACAGGTAAAACTTCTTGTGCTAAAATCTTTGCAAAAGCAATAAATTGCCTTGATTCAAAAGCGGGTGAGCCTTGCTTAGAGTGTGATATTTGTAAAGGAATTGAAAATGAGAGTATCTTTGATGTTACCGAAATGGACGCAGCTTCAAATAACTCTGTTGAAGATGTTAGAGAAGTGCTTGAAGAAGTAGCGTATTTGCCTGTTATGGCAAAGTATCGAGTGTATATTATAGATGAAGTTCATATGCTCTCAACTCCTGCTTTTAATGCCTTACTAAAAACTTTAGAAGAACCGCCAGCCCATGTTATATTCATTTTAGCAACAACTGAAGTTCATAAAGTGCCAGCTACAATATTATCAAGATGCCAAAGGTATGATTTTTCTAAATTATCACTTGAGGAAATTGGTGAAAGCTTAATAACAATAGCTACAAAAGAGAATGTAAACTTAGATTTAAGTGCAGCTAAAATAATAGCTTCCTTAGCAGATGGTGCAATGAGGGATGCCTTATCAATTTTAGAGACTTGTATAGCTACTCAGAGTAATATAACAAGCGAAGTAGTGTCTAATATAGTAGGTGTTTCAAAAGATGATGAAATATTTAATTTTGCACAGGCTTTAATGGAATATAACTCAACACTTAGTTTACAACTACTTTTAGATTTAGAAAAAAATAGTATTGACTTAAAAAGGCTGTGTGAGGAGTTAATTACACATTTTAAAAACTTACTTTTAGCAAATATCGAGCATACAAAAGCTGAAATGTTAAATGTTTCAGATGAAAAATTTGAAAAATTAAAAGAGCAGGCAAAAAAACAAACTCAAGATTTTTATTCTTATTCATTAGCAATTTTAATGAAGACTTTGGAGCAGTTAGCAGCAGGGCAAAATGCAAAAATCGCCTTAGATTTAGCAGTGTTTAAAATTTGCAGAATAAACGATGAAGAAATTGTAATACCAACAAAAACTAAAACTACTAAAATAGAAGAAGTTAAAGAAGATATAGCAAAAGTAAAAGAAGAAATTAAAGAAGAAGTTATAAGTCCGCCAGAAGAATTCACTAAGTGGAAAGAAGTTATAAATGAAATAAAAAAACTTAGTGTACCCTTACATGGATTTATTGCAGATTCTAAGGCTTGGATTTACAACGGTATAGTTTATATTGATGGTAGCGAGGGCTTGTATGTCCATTTAAGAGAGTATAAAGACAATGCGGCAGTAGTAAAAAAAGCTATTAATACAGTCACTGGATTAAAATATAACATTGGTGGCTTTAGAAATATAGAACATTTATTTGATATAGGCGATAAAAATGAAAAAGAACAAGCACAGCTACAAGAAATACAAAATTTAAACGAAAATGGCGTGCAAGTAAATATTAAGGAATAATAAGGAGATACACAATGAAAGCAAGATTACCTAAAGGAATGGGCGGCGGCCCACAAAATATGAATCAAATTATGCGTCAAGCACAAAAAATGCAAGATGACATGAAAGTATTGCAAGAAAAATTAGATGAAACAGAATATGAAGGTGTAAGCGGTTCAGGACTTGTAAAAGTTACAGCTACAGGAAAGCACGACATTGTAAGTGTTAAAATTTCACCCGATGCAGTGGATGTTGATGATTTAGAAATGCTTGAGGATTTAATAGCAGCAGCTGTTAATGATGCAATAACTAAAGCAAGGCTTGAAAGCGAAACAGAAATGGCAAAAATTACAGACGGATTAAATGTTCCGGGGATGATGTAGAATGTCAGAATTTAATGCAAAACCTTTAGAGAAGTTGATTGATAATTTTTCTAAATTAAATGGGGTAGGCAGAAAAGGTGCAACAAGGATGGCTTATCAAGTATTATCTATGTCTAAAGATGAAGCTAAAGAGTTTAGCGAGGCTATTTTATCTGTGCACACAAGTATACACAGATGCCCTAAATGCCAAAACTTTACCGATAAAGAACTTTGTCCTATCTGCTCACAAAATTCAAGGACTCAAGATATAATTTGTGTTGTTGAAAATCCTCGTGACATTACTACCTTTGAAAAAACAAGGGAGTATAAAGGCTTATATCATGTACTGCACGGATTAATTTCTCCTTTAGAGGGTATAGGAGCAGAGCAATTGACAATAAAAGAGCTTTTAAATAGAATAGATAGTCAAGAAGTAAAAGAGCTTATTATGGCTATGAGTCCTACTGTTGAGGGTGAAGCTACTGCTATGTATTTATCAAGATTAATTAAGCCATTAGGGATAAAGGTGACAAGGCTTGCCTATGGTTTACCTGTCGGGGCAAGTTTAGAATTTGCAGATGAAGTAACGCTTTTTAGAGCTTTACAAGGCAGAACAGAAATATGAATTTAAAGAAACGGAATTTTCCGTTTCTTTTTTTGTTTTTGTATAGTAAAATATATAAATCTATGATATAATTAAAATAATTATAATTAAAAAGAAAGGTTAGTGTATTATGGGTTTAATTAAAGCAATAGTTGGAGCAACAGGTGGAGTTTTCGCTGATCAGTGGAAAGAATATTTTTACTGTGATGCTATTGAAAATGATATTTTAGTTGTAAAAGGACAAAAAAGAACAAGTGGTAGATCTTCAAATAGTAAGGGTGAGGAAAATATAATTTCAGAAGGCTCAGTCATAGCTGTAGCTGATGGACAATGTATGATTATAGTTGAAAATGGCAAGGTAAGTGAAATTTGTGCAGAGCCAGGCGAATATAGCTATGATTCAAAATTAGAGCCATCGATTTTTGTAGGCGACTTAGGTGATGCGGTAAGAGACACTTTTGTAAATATCGGCAAAAGATTTACTTTTGGCGGCCAACCGGCTACTGACCAAAGAATATATTATTTTAATACTAAAGAAATATTATCAAATAAATATGGAACAGCAAGTCCTGTACCTTTTAGAGTAGTAGATACTAACATAGGCTTAGATGTTGATGTAGCTATTCGTTGTCACGGTGAATATTCATATAAAATTATTGATCCTATGTTATTTTATACAAATGTTTGTGGCAATGTTTCTTTTGAATACTCAAAAGAAGAAATAGACTCACAACTAAAAAGCGAATTATTAACAGCCCTACAACCTGCTTTTGCTAAAATTTCAAGTATGGGTATTAGATATAGCGAATTACCTATGCATACTATGGAATTAGCGAATGTATTAGATGAAGTATTATCTAAAAAATGGGGCGAAATTCGTGGTATAAAAATCTCATCTTTTGCAGTTTCTTCTGTTACAGCTTCAAAAGAAGATGAGGATATGATAAAAGAACTACAAAGAAATGCAACATTTAGAAATCCTAATATGGCTGCAGCTCATTTAGTAGGCGCACAGGCAGAAGCTATGCAAAATGCTGCAAAAAATGAGGGTGGGGCATTCACTGGCTTTATGGGTATGAACATGGCTCAAAATACAGGCGGGGCTAATGCGCAAAACCTCTATGGTATGCAAAATCAAACTGCAAATAATACCCAAACTGCTCAAAACACTTGGACTTGTCCAAAATGCTCATTCAATCAAAATACTGGTAATTTTTGTGCCCAATGCGGTAGTGCAAAGCCACAGGTAAACCAAGGCTGGGTATGTGTGTGTGGTGCTACAAATACAGGAAAATTCTGTACTGAATGCGGAAAACCTAAGGCGTAAAATATAATATACTTTAAACTTAGAAAGGAAAAATATGAGTGATACAGTAATTAAATATCAGTGTCCGTCCTGCGGTGCACCTTTAGAATTCTCTCCTGAAAAACAGATGCTTATCTGTAATTCTTGCGATAGTGAATTTTCTGAGCTTTCCTCAGGCGATATTGATATAAAAGAATTAGACTTTAAAGATACAGAAGAAGATATTAACTGGAGAATTGAAGGCTTAATGCAAAATAAAGAAGTATTAGAAAATCAAGTAGCTTATAGCTGTACTTCTTGTGGCGCTCAAATACTTTCAGATGGCAATACTGTTGCAACAGAATGCGTTTATTGTAAAAATCCTGTTGTCTTAGCTGAAAATGTAAGTGGCTTACTAAAGCCTGATATGGTTGTTCCTTTTAAAATAACAAAAGAAGAAGCAGAAAAAATACTATATGGTTTTTATGCTAATAAAAAGTTATTACCTAATGAATTTAAAAATCAAAACCATGTATCAAAAATTACAGGGATGTATGTTCCTTTTTGGCTATTTTCTTGCACAGGTGATGGCAGGGCTCGCTTTAAAGCTACAAAAGTAAGAAGCTGGAGTGATTCAAGATACAAATATACTCAAACTAAAACATATGAAATCGAAAGAGAAGGGGAAATGGACTTTGTAAAAATTCCAACAGATGCTTCAAGTAAGATGGATGATAATTATATGGGCGGTTTAGAGCCTTACGATTATGGTGCAGCAAGAGAGTTTTCGCCAAATTATATGGCTGGATATTTTGCTGATAAATTTGATGTAGGAGTAGATGAAAGCACACCTATAATTAATGATAGGGTAATGATGTCAGTAGTAGAAGCCTTAAAATCTACTGTAAATGGGTATTCATCAGTTAATTGCGAAAGAAAAAATGTGCAGATGGTTGGAGAAGATATTAAATATGCTCTACTTCCAGTATGGATGTTAAATACAAAATATAAGGGCGAAATTTTTGAATTTGCCATCAATGGGCAAACAGGGAAAGTGTCTGGTAGATTGCCAATAGATAAGACAAAATTATTTTTATACAGCCTATCTTCATTTTCAATTACTGCTTTAATAACAGGCGCTATTGCAGCCTTTGTTATATTATTTTAGGAGGAAAAATGAAGAAATTAATTAAATTTACTTTTGTTATTTTAACCTTCTTAGCTTTAAGTGTATCAATTTTTGCTACTACCTCTTGGGATGATTTTAAAAACTTTACCTTTATAGGTGATGATACTCTTTCAATGAGCGATATTGAAATTGATATGCTAAATAATGAGATAAAAATAATAAGACAAGAGCTCGGTATAAATATGGTGTTCTTATTAAAAGATACAACAGGTATTCATGCTGAGTTATCAATGGAAGAGTATATTGATGTCTATATAGATAATGGTGTGTTAGATGATTTTCTGGCACAAGATACTTTGTTTTTCTTTCTTGATTTTACTGAAAACGGCTTAAATCATTATGCTACATATTCTGGTGATGCTCTTGATATAATAACTGAAGATTTTCAGACAAATTATAATGAAACAATTATAAAATACAACAATTCTAATGATTATGTAGGCATTATTCATTCAATAATGATGGACTTAACTCAAAGTCTTGATACTGATAGCTTTAGAGTTTTACTTGACTATGGTAATTACTTAACAGATGAAGAAGAAAAAGAAATTGAAGCAGGGATTAAGTATATAAAAGATACTTATAATTTTGATTTAACCTTTGCTATTTTTACAGATGTAGGCGCATCCGATGATTTATTAGAAACTTTAGCTCAATTCAATAATGACTTTCCATTAATAAATGAAGATAGAGATGGCGCTGTTTGTATCATAAGTATGGATGAGTGGAACTATGGCTATTCAAGAGGTTATGATACTTCAACAAGAAATGGTGGAATAGGATATTTTTCATCTTATGCACTTGATAATGTTGATTCAATAGCAGCAGAGCATCTTGCAGCTGGTGAATATTACGAATTTTTCATGCAGTATATCAATATTACAGAAAATGCTATAATAGCTTATAACTCAGGCGAAGCTTATGAAGTTCCATTTTATGTTTCTTCAACAGAGTTAATGGTGGTATTAGGAATGGCAGCACTGTTTGGCCTTATAGGAATGTTTGCTTATAGAAAGACTCTTATAAACCAAATGAATACAGCAGTTGCAAAAGAGCATGCACAGCATTATGTAACTCCTGGCAGTTTTAAAATAAATCATAGAAAAGATAGATTCTTATATGAAAATACAGTAAGAACTAAAAAAGTGCAGTCTTCAAGCTCATCTTCCGGTGGAGGAAGTAGAGGTTTTTCATCTTCTGGCTCTTCAAGAGGCGGCAGGGGTGGCAGATTTTAATAAAAAACAAAAACAGTGTGGACTATTCACACTGTTTTTATTTATACTAATAGCATATTCGAGTTAATAAAAGATGAATTAAAAGAAATATCAGAGTCAAACAAAGAAAAAATACCTAAATAATCTATATATTAAGGGATTTAATATTACGCAAATAAAAAAGCCAGTTAAATACTGGCTTTTTTTATTTTTGGTGGAGACTATCGGACTCGAACCGACTACCTCTACAATGCCATTGTAGCGCTCTCCCAGGTGAGCTAAGCCCCCAAATTGTATAAATCAATTTTAACAAATGTATTAATCATTGTCAAGAGAATAAATCTAATAATATTTTATAAAAAATATGCATATACTTATATAAAGTAAAATAAAGGAGTAAGTAATGAAAGATAGATTTATTTTTAGTATGAATGATGATGGAGTAAAAAATTCTGTACCCGATTTTTCAAGATATGAAGTAGTAGAATATGAGGAAGAATTTATTAATGAAGATGAAGAAATTAATGAAGACTTATATCAAAAGAATGATTTTTTACACAGCGATGATAATAAGATAATAGATGATAATTTAATTGATGAAAAAATAGAAAATCAAGAAAACGATATAAAGGTGGTGGATGATATTAATTCGTATAATGAAAATCAAAATATAGAAAATACTAATTGGGATTTTAAATCTGCTGTAAGTAAAAAAGGTCATCCTTTTAATATTGAAAGCAATGTAGTTTTTGAAGATGATAGTATTTTTAGTGATGAAAGCGAAGAATTTTTGGGCGAAATGAGAGATTATTTTCTAAATAAAGATTTTGATTTAGACTTAGATAAAACTGTAAGTTTTGATGAAGAATATCTAAAAGAAGATATTTTTGAAGAAGAAGATATTTTTGAACAAGATGATTTAATTCAAGGCTTTAAAATAGATTTTGATGAAAATGAAATAGAAGAAGAGTATACATATAATAACACTTGGCTAAAAGATGATGATTTTAATATCAAAAGCAAAGATTTAGAAAAAATAAATACCCAGCTTACTGAAATAAACAATAAGCTGGGTGAGTTAAATGAAGTATTGGTTAAAATATTTAATGTATAATTTTTATGTTTTATCCTTTTCTTCTACTACTAATTGAGTGAAAGTTTTGTGGTGATGTGTCTTAGCATCATCACTTTTTACTGTAATATCCGCAGATGAATTTAATAATGAATCTTGCATAATAACATTAGTATCATCTAAAAATGTATCGCAGTATATTAACGAATTATCAGAATAAGAACAGAAGCCCTCAATCCATATATTATCATTTCTCCATAATTTATCAGTAACACAGCCTTTAATTATAGCTACATATCTTGTGTAAGTAGGCAGGACTTCTTTTTTAATTTTGCATTTTAGTTGCACTACCATACAAGAACCTTCAATATAATTAAGCAGCTCTTTTAAATTGCAAACTAAAGAGCCATCTTTAGTAGAATAAAAGTCGTATAAAACAGTATCAACTACAGTTATAGGGATAGCTATATAAGAAGGACAGCCTTGTATAGGCATAGTTCTTACGACAATTTGCCCTTCGATTAGAATTCTAACACCAGGGTTATCCGTATGGCAGTCTACTAAATATTCAGTAGCATTTGTAACTCTAAAATGCGCAAAAGAAGTATCTATTTCACTAGGAAAATCTAAAATACCACTACAGTTATTCATTATGCTGTTGATACTTGGAAGTGGGATAATCTCTTTTACATCTATTGTTGTCATACATTTAACATTCTTTGCACAGATATCAAGATATGTTTTTGTAGGAACATTTTCACTTAATCCGAATTTATCTTTGTTTGAATTTAAAAAACTTTTCAAATCATTGTTTGTCATAAAAAAACTCCTTTATAATTGGCTTTAATAATAATGTATGTTTATTTTTTAAAATTCGTTACAAATATTTAACTTATAAAAAAATACTTGTTAGAAATAAAAAAAAGTGATATAATACCAGTTAAGCGTTTTGAATATATTTAGAGGTATTATATGAAATATAAAGCAATATTTTTTGACTTAGACGGTACACTCTCAGATCCTAAAGAAGGAATACATAATTCTATAAAATATGCACTTGATTATTATAATTATGATTATTCTAATTTAAATATGGACAAGTACATAGGCCCGCCATTATTTGATACTTTTAAAAGTTTGATAGGCGAGAAAAATGCACAAAATGCAATTACCCTTTACAGAGAAAGATTTGTACAAGGAAAAGGTATGTTTGAAAACGAATTGTATGAGGGTATAGAAGATGTATTAAAATACTTAAAAGAAAAAGGGTACAGACTTTTTACAGCCAGTAGTAAGCCAGAAATCTATGTGCAACAAATATTAGAGCATTTTAAAATAGATATATATTTTGAGTATATGGGTGGGGCAAGCCTTGACTCAACAAGAAGTGAAAAAACCAAAGTTATAAAATATGTATTAGATAAAGCTAAAATAAATGCAGAAGATGTACTAATGGTAGGCGATAGAAAATACGACTTAGTGTCAGCGCAAGAATTAAACATGGATGCAATAGGGGTGCTTTATGGTTATGGAAGCTTAGAAGAATTAGAAAACTTAAAAAGTATTGCATTAATAAATAATATAAGAGAAATAAAAAAGTATATATAGTAGGAGTAAAAATGGATAAGAACAACAAAAATAATATTACATTTTCACAAAGAATTAAAATTTTCACAAAGAAGTTTAGTAAGCTCGATACACTTTCAAAAGTACAGATACTATTAGTAGTAGCTATAGTAGTTTTAATTGTATCATTTGTAGTAATTACTATTTTAGGCTTAGGCAAAAACAACAATGAAGAAATTTCACAACAGCAAGAAAATAGCATAGTTGATGATATTGAAGCTGATAAAGATTATGAAATTGATGAATACGCACTCGCTTTAGAAGAATTTAGCGATGCTATCATTCCTCAAAACACACAAGCTTCATCTTCATATAATAGAGATATTTTGTTTGTAGGTGACTCTAACACAGAAGCACTTGCAACTTATGGCCATGTTTCACTTCAACAAGTTTTAGGTGTTACTTCAATGGGCATACAGTCTGTACCGAGTTTTGAGTGTATATGGTTTGTAGGGTATGAAACTCCATACACAATGCCGCAAGCCATTAAAATGATGCAACCAAGAACAATTATTATAACTTTTGGTACAAATAATATAGGCGGTATGACCTCCGAAGAATTTATAAAGGAATATACAGATGCCTTAGAAAGCATTGAAAATGCTTATCCATATACAAATATTATAGTAAACTCAATATTCCCAGTAGCTCAAAAAAGAGCTTATCCAGATATTACAATGCAAGAAATAGATGAATTTAATTTAGCCTTAGCCCAAATGTGTTTAGAAGATGGCTATATGTTCTTAAATTCTGTTGAAATGCTTAAAGATGCCGACACAGGCTTCTTAGTAGAAGAATATGCATCAAGCGATGGCTTACATTTAAGTAAAGAAGGCTTAGAAGCGTTTTTAGAATATGTTTCTACACATAAGTATGAAACAGAAGATACAAGACCTGCTTTAAGTGCTATTCCAACAAGAAGAAATCCACCTTATGAAGCTGAAAGTAGCTCAATTTCAATTAGCTCATCATCTTCACAAAGCTCATCTTCTTCATCTTCACAAAGCTCATCTATATCTTCTTCATCAAGTAGTTCATCATCTTCATCATCGAGCTCATCTTCTTCGTCATCAAGTGCTTCAAGCTCACAAAGCTTATCAAGTGAACCAGCAACAACAGCGACAGATGCACCGACAGATGCACCGACAGATACACCGACAGATACACCGACGGATACACCAACGGATGAACCGACAGATACACCAACAGACGCACCGACAGATGTACCGACACCAGATCCAGTTGAAGGTGATGGGGACGAAGCAACTGAATAATTTTAGTGTTGAAAAATATTTTAGGGAGAAATAAATGAATATTACTGTTTTAGGAAGTGGTAGATGGGGAACATTCTTAAGTGTTTACCACTCAAGAAGTTATACTGTTTGCCTTTGGGGCAGAAGCGAGAGCGAAAGTTTTAAAAACTTAGAAAAAAATAGAAAAAATGACTATTTACAACTACCTGACAAATTAATTTTAGAAAAAGATTTAGAAAAAGCATTAAATTTTTCTGATTATATAGTAATTTCAATTAGTGCTCAAAACCTAAGACAATTTGCTAAAAGAATAAATCAATATGATGTAAAAGGAAAAACTTTCATTTTATGTATGAAGGGCATTGAAGCTGATACAGGACTAAGGCTTACACAAGTAATTAATCAAGAGATAAATCAAGATATAAATGTGTGTGTGTGGGTAGGCCCTGGACATGTTCAAGATTTTATGAATGAAATTCCAAATTGCATGGTAATTGATAGCAGTGATAAAGAAGTTACAAAAAAGGTAGTCGAAATATTTTCAAAAGACTTAATCAGGCTTTACATCGGAGACGATATTATAGGCACTGAGATAGGTGCTGCTGCAAAAAATGTTATAGGAATAGCAGCAGGGCTTTTAGATGGGGCTAATCTCTCAAGCTTAAAAGGTGCTTTAATGGCAAGAGGCGCAAGAGAAGTAGCAAGATTAATAGTTGCTATGGGTGGTAATGAATTATCAGCCTATGGTCTTAGCCATTTAGGTGATTATGAGGCTACACTATTCTCACAACATAGCCAAAATAGAATGTTTGGTGAAAGTATTATAAGACAAACAGGCTATACAAAACTTGCAGAAGGCGCTTCGACAGTTAAAGCCTTAATTAACCTTGCAAATAAGCATTCTGTGCAAATGCCAATTTCTATGGCAGTATACGATGTTGTGTATAATAAAAAAGACTCAAAAGAGGTTTTAAATAACTTATTTAAAAGAGATATAAAAGAAGAATTCGCAAATTATTATTAATATAAAAAAACAACTGACTTTTATTGCAAAGTTAGTTGTTTTTTATATAAACTTAAGAAAAACCATACTTTTTTAAAAAAAGTAGATGGCAATTTGTATAAATATATTGTTTTTATATAAAATTTTTAGTATTATATATAGTAGTATATTAATATTAAATAAATAGGAGCTATAAAATGAAATTTCATGTAACATTAGAAAAATTAGTCAGTCAATTAGCATTAGAAGTCCTATTTGTTCCTTGTGAGTTAAATGATATCAAAATTACAAGTACAGAAGTAAATCGACCAGGCTTACTTCTTACAGGCTATAATGAATATTTTGACCCAACGAGGATACAAATCTTAGGTAGAATGGAAATGAGCTATCTTGATAGCTTAGATTATGCAGTGAAAATAGAAAGACTTGAAAATTTATTTTCAAAAAATGTTCCCGCTGTTATCGTGACAAGGAATATGCTAATATCAAGTCAAATTATCGAGATAGCTAAAAAATACAAAGTGCCTTTACTAAGAGCAAGTGAAATCACTTCAACTTTTATGTCTGGGACTATAACTTTCTTAAACACTGAACTTGCAAAGAGAATTACAAGGCACGGTGTTTTGGTTGAGGTTTATGGTGAAGGCGTTTTAATTGTAGGCGATAGCGGCGTTGGTAAAAGTGAGACAGCTATTGAACTTGTAAAAAGAGGTCATAGACTTATTGCAGATGATGCTGTTGAAATTAGAAGAGTTTCAGACAGAGTATTAATAGGCCAATCTCCTGCTAATATCCAGCATTTTATGGAGCTTCGTGGAGTTGGTATGGTAAATATAGCAAGAGCTTACGGCTCTGGTGCTGTAAAAGGTAGCCAAGAAATAGATATGGTTATAGAGCTTGAAAATTGGAATCCTGAAAAAAGCTACAGTACAACAGGCTTACAAGAAGAATATACCGATATTTTAGGTAATAGCGTTGTTAAAACAGTTATACCTGTAAGACCTGGTAGGAATTTATCAGTAATAATTGAAACAGCAGCCCTTACAAACAGACAAAAGAAAATGGGCTACTACCCAGCAAGAGAATTATTACAGCAATTAGGAATAGAAGAATAGGATAAATTATGAAAATAGTAGCAGACTTGCACACGCACACACTCTACTCAGCTCATGCTTACAGCACTGTTAATGAAATGGTAATAGCAGCTAAAGAGAAAAACTTAAAAGCGATAGCTATAACTGACCACGGTCCAGAGATGCCGGATACAGGCCATATGCTACATTTTATAAATTCAATACATATACCAAAAGTTATAAATGGAGTTTTGGTGCTTTATGGAGTAGAGCTTAATGTTATTGATTTATTAGGCAATGTTGATTTACCTAATAGAATGATAAAAGAGCTTGACTGGGTAATAGTTTCAATCCATAAAGAGCATCTTGAAAAATTAACTTTTGAGCAAGCTACTAATATTTGGCTTACTATTGCTAAAAATGAGTTAGTCGATATGATTGGGCATTGCGAGCAGATAATTCACCCTTTTGATATAGATAGGGTAATTAAAGCCTTCGCTGATAACAATAAAGTAGTAGAATTAAACGCTAACAGCTTAAATATTAGAGCTGATGGTATTGAAAATATGAAAAAAATCGCCATTGCTTGTAAGAAATATAACTGTAAAGTCAGCCTTAGTAGTGATGCACATGCTATGTATACAGTTGGAGAAGTAAGCGGACTATTTCCTATGTTAAAAGAATTAGATTTCCCAAAACATTTAATCATCAATGAGAGTTTTGAAAATTTAAAAGAGCATTTAATATCAAGAAACAAAGAAATAACAAAATTTATAAAGGATTAATTTATGGGAAAGTATTTTTTAGGTATAGATTTAGGTGGTACTAATTTAAAAGTAGGTATTGTTAATAAAGATGGAGAAATTCTATATAAAAAGCAACAAAAAACAAATTTGCCAAAATCTATGCAAGAAATAGAAGAAGATATATATTTATTAAGTAAGAATCTCTGCATTGAAAATAAAATAGATATTAATAAAGAAATTATTTCTGTAGGCTTAGGCACTCCTGGAAGTGTTAATAATACTCAAGGGATAGTAGCCTTAAATGCAAATTTTGGTTTTGAAAACTGGAAAGTTAAAGAAAGTTTAGAAAAATTATTTAATTTAAGAGTATTTATTGAGAACGATGCCAAAACGGCTATTATAGCTGAAAGTTTAGCAGGTAATGCTAAGGGCTGTGAAAATGCTATAGCCCTTACCTTAGGCACTGGAGTAGGCGGTGGAATACTAATTAATTCTAAAGTATATGGCGGTGTTAATTTTTCAGGCGGAGAAGTTGGCCATATGGTAATAGAAATAGATGGTAGGCAATGTAATTGTGGAAGAAAAGGCTGTTTTGAAAAATATGCTGCAGCTTCTGCCTTAACTCAAGATACTAAAAATGCAATGCAAGAAAATAAAGATTCATTGCTTTGGACATTATCGCCTAATATAGATGATGTCAATGCAAAAACTTGCTTTGATGCTGCTAAAAAAGGCGATAGTACAGCGATGAAACTAATAGATGATTATATTCATTATTTAAGTTGTGGAATTACTAATTTAATAAATATTTTTCAGCCTGAAGTAATTTGTATTGGCGGAGGAGTATCAAACGAAGAAGAAATTTTATTGCAAAGAATTCAAGTTAAAATTGATGCAGAAGACTTTGCAAGAAACATTAATACAAGAACAATAATAAAAAGAGCAAAGTTTAGAAACGATGCTGGGATAATAGGAGCGGCCTTACTTGGAGTTAAATACAATGCTTAAAGAATTTTTTATAAAAAATTCAATAAATTTTACTGAAAATGAAAGTATGAAAAACCATACGACCTTTAAAGTAGGTGGTATGGCAAATTTTGTTGTTTATCCAAATAGCAAAGAGCAATTAAAACAGCTTATCCTTTTTTTAAATAAAGAAAATATAAAGCATTTTTATTTAGGTAAAGGCTCGAATGTTATTTTTAAAGATTCAATTTTTGAAGGAGTGGTAATAAAATCCTCAAACTTCACCGATTTAAAAATAGAAAAAGATACAGCAACAGTAGGTAGTGGTTATCAATTAACTTTATTTTGTAAAGAGCTATTAGACAACTCTTTATCTGGCCTTGAATTTTGCTACGGTATACCAGGTAATATAGGAGGTAGCTTATATATGAACGCTGGTGCTTATGGTGGGGAAATAAGTGATTGCTTACAAAGTATTGAGTGTATGGACTCAAAAGGAAATATAAAAGTAATTACAAAAGAACAAGCAAGGTTTTCTTATAGACATTCAATTTTTCAAGAAGAAAATTTATTTATAATTAATGCAACTTTTAAATTAAAAACAGCCGATAAAAGCACAATGAAAAAATTTATGCAAGATATAATGAATAAAAGAATAGATAAACAGCCTTTAGATAAGCCCAGTGCAGGCAGTTCTTTTAAAAGACCAAAAGGATACTTTGCAGCAGCCTTAATTGATGAATGTGGGCTAAAAGGCTTAACAGTTGGAGGCGCGCAAGTTAGCGAAAAGCACGCCGGCTTTATAGTGAATATTGGCGGGGCGACTTGTGAGGATATTATAACACTTGCTAAAAAAGTAGAAGATATTGTTTATGAAAAAACAGGAGTTATGATAGAAAAAGAGATGATTATAGTATAGGAGAGCTTAGTATGGAATATAGTTTTGTTATTATTACAGGTATGTCAGGCGCAGGTAAAACTTTAGCAGTAAAATCTTTAGAAGATGTAGGCTACTTTTGCATTGATAATATGCCTACTGCATTAATTCAAAAACTAATTGAAGAAAAAGAAACCATACTACCTAAAAATCCTAAAATTGCCTGTGTAGTAGATATTAGAAATGGTGAAGATAGTGAGTTTTTAATTAATTTAATTAAACCACTGCAAGAACAAAGAATGGCTAAAATAATATTTTTAGATGCAAATGAAAATGTTTTAGTTAATAGATATAAGGAAACAAGAAGAAAACATCCTTTAATGTTTAATTTAGATTTATCATTAGAGCAGGCTGTAAATCGTGAAAAAGAAATTTTAAGTCCTTGGTACGAAAGGGCAGATTTAGTATTAGATACTTCGCTTTTTTCAACTTCTCAGTTAAAAGATAGGGTGTTATCTTATATCTTAGGCGATGAAAAAAAGGTTATGAGTATTGATATAATTTCTTTTGGTTTTAAATATGGAGTACCTTCTGACATTGATTTATTATTTGATGTGCGTTGTTTATTAAATCCATACTATGTAAAAGAATTAAGAAATTTAACAGGAAATGATAAAGAAGTAAGAGACTTTGTTCTATCTCAAAAAGAAGCGCTTGATTTATATAATTATCAATCAGGATTAGTTAATTTTTCTTTGCCTTTATATATTAAAGAGGGAAAAAGTCATTTAACTATAGCCTATGGCTGCACAGGTGGTAAACATCGCTCAGTAACTTTTGCAAATAAATTATATGATGAGTTAAAAAATAAAGACTATCAGGTGAATTTTCATCACAGAGATGAATTTAGGAGCAAATAATGGACAAACTCAGTTTTTCAAAAACAGCAAGAATTGAAGCCCTTGATAACTTTAAGTTTTCAAAAAATGATTGTTGTAATCTTCATTTTTTATATGGGGCAGTGTTTAGTTTTGAAAATAATATTATTGTGCAAGACTTAGAAAAACCTCTAAAATCAATTAAAAAATTACTACAGAGATATGATATTCAAGCAAATTTAATAAATACAGCTAATTCGCATTTTGATTTAGAAATCCTAAATTTAGATAAACTAAATGAGTTAATAAATAAAGCAGTACTTACTCCTTGCCAAAACTGCACAACAAAATTCATCACAGGCCTATTTATAGCAAAAGCTATATTAACAAACCCCGAAAAAGGTTATAGTTTAGAGTTTGTTTTTAAAAATGAAGCTAAGGCAAAAATCATTTTAGATAAATTGCAAAACTTAGACTTTAATTTTAAACTTACTAAAAGAAGAAATCAATTTGTAGTTTATACAAAACAAAGTGAAGTTATTGAAGATGTATTAGCCTTAGTAAGGGCGCAAAATGCTTGTTTAGAGATAATGTCTGGCAAGGTTTATAGGGATATAGTTAATAAAAGCAATAGATTAGTAAATTGCGATAGTGCCAATATTGATAAAATAACAAAGGCGAGTAAAAAACATACAGATGCTATAAATAAGTTAATAGAAACGGATAGATTTCATTCTTTAAGTGAAGAATTAAAAGAAATTGCAAATTATAAACTGGAAAATCCAGAACTTTCTTTAGCAGAATTAGGCGAAATTTTATCGCCACCACTTACTAAATCTTCATTAAATAGAAGACTTACAAAGATATACGAGATAGCATATAACGAGGAAAAATAAATGGAAAAAAACTTTGTGCACTTACATTTGCATACTGAATACAGCTTACTTGATGGCGCTTGCAGGATAGATAAGCTTATTAATCATGTTAAAGAATTAAATCAGCCAGCAGTTGCAATTACTGACCACGGTGTAATGTATGGCTGTGTTGACTTTTATAAAAAAGCAAAGAGTGAGGGGATAAAACCTATTATCGGTTGCGAAGTTTATGTAGCTAATCGTACAAGATTTGATAAAGTGCATAAATTAGATTATAACCATCACTTAGTTTTGCTTTGTAAAAATGAAATAGGATATAAAAACTTATCAAAACTCGTTTCGATAGGTTTTATAGATGGCTTTTATTCAAAGCCGAGAATAGATAAAGAAGTATTAGAAAAATATAGCGAAGGCTTAATTTGCCTTTCGGCTTGTCTTGCAGGTGAAATACCAAGATATTTAATGAATTCAGATTATGAAGGGGCAAAAGAAGCAGCCCTTTTTTATAAGAATATATTTAAAGATGATTACTACATAGAAATCCAAGACCACGGAATAAGTGACCAGCAAAGAATACTGCCACAATTAATATCTTTAGCAAGAGAATTAGATATAAAATTAATTGCTTCAAATGACTGCCATTACATAAATAAAGAAGATGCAAAAATGCAATACGCACTTATTTGTGTTCAAACGAATAAATCCTTATCAGACCCTGATACTTTAGAATTTGAAACAGATGAATTCTATGTAAAAAGTACAGAGGAGATGTATGAATTATTTTCTTATGTACAAGATGCTTGCTATAACACCCTTGAAGTTATGGAGAAATGCAACTTTGATTATGAATTTGGTGTAACAAAACTTCCTACATTTACAGCACCTAATAATCTAACAAATTATGACTTCTTTGTACAATTATGCTATGACGGATTAAAAGAAAGATATAAAGAAATAACAAAAGAATTAACAGATAGATTAGAATATGAAATTGGAATAATTTCTAATATGGGATTTGTTGATTATTATTTAATTGTTTATGATTTTATAAATTTTGCAAAAACAAACGATATCCCAGTAGGCCCTGGTAGGGGCAGTGGTGCAGGTAGTTTAACTGCTTATTGCTGTGGGATAACAGATATAGACCCTATAAAATACAATCTTCTTTTTGAAAGATTTTTAAATCCTGATAGGATAAGTATGCCCGACTTTGATATAGACTTTTGCTATGAAAAAAGAGGGGAAGTTATTGATTATGTAGTAGAAAAATATGGTGAAAGCCATGTTGCACAAATCATCACCTTTGGTACTATGGCGGCAAGGAATGCAATAAGAGATATAGCAAGGGTGTTAGATGTGCCATACTCTTTAGCAGATAAGGTTGCAAAATCAATACCTAATGAATTAAAAATAACTATTGAAAAAGCACTTAAAATATCAAGTGAGTTAAAACAGCTTTATAATCAAGACCCACAAGTAAAAGAATTAGTAGACCTTGCTATGAAGGTAGAAGGTATGCCAAGGCATGCCTCAACTCACGCAGCAGGTGTTGTTATAACTGATTTAGCTTGTGATGAATATGTGCCATTACAAAGTAATGATGGACAGATAGTAACGCAGTTTCCAATGACCACTATTGAAGAATTAGGTCTTTTAAAAATGGACTTTTTGGGACTTAGAACACTTACAGTGATAAAACAATGTGAGGATATGATTAGATTAAATCATAATGATTTTAGTGCAAGTAAAATTCCTTTAGATGATGAAAAAGTATTTAAAATGCTTACATTAGGCGAAGTATCAGGAGTATTCCAATTTGAATCAGCTGGTATGCGAAGCGCTTTAATGGGCTTAAAACCTTTAGATATTGAAGATTTAATAGCGGTTATTTCCTTATACAGACCAGGCCCTATGGACTCTATTCCAAAATTTATTGAAAATAGACATAACCCACAGAAAATTAAATATGCTCATCCATCTTTAGAAAACATATTAAATGTTACTAATGGTTGCATAGTATACCAAGAGCAAGTAATGCAAATATTTAGAGAACTTGCAGACTATACCTATGGTCAAGCTGACTTAGTAAGAAGGGCTATGAGTAAGAAAAAAGCCGATGTTATGGAAAAAGAAAGAGAACATTTCATAACAGGTTGTAAGGCGAATGGTATTTCTGAAAACATTTCAAACTCAATTTTTAATGAAATGCTAAGCTTTGCTTCATACGCCTTTAATAAATCTCACGCTGCAGCATATGCTCTAATAGCTTATCAAACGGCGTATTTAAAAGCACATTTTCCTAAAGAATTTTTAGCTTCAATGCTTACAAATGTTTTTGAAAATACTTCTAAAATTTTAGAGTACACCCAAGAGTGTGAACGATTAAATATAAAAATATTACCACCTGATATACAAAAAAGTTATTCTAATTTTACAGTTGAGGGCGATAATATTAGATATGGGCTATCAGCAATTAAGAATGTTGGCTCTCACTTCGTGCAAAGTTTAGTAAAAGAAAGAGATAGAAATGGGCAGTTTAAAGGCTTGTTTGACTTATGCAGAAGATTAGCTGATAAAGAATTTAGTAAAAGAGCTATTGAAAGCTTAATAAAAGTTGGTGCCTTTGATTCTTTCAAATACAAAAGAAGACAGCTGATGAATTCTTTAGAAATGGTATTAAAAAGTATAAATCAAGAAATGAAAAACAATGTTCAAGGGCAAATTGATTTATTTTCTATTTCAAACGCAGCTCAGCAAAGTGAGTTCACTTTCAAAGATGAGTTTAGCTATCCTGATTGCAGTGAATACTTAGACTATGAATTATTAAATTTTGAAAAAACTTTAGCAGGTATTTATATCACAGGTCACCCTTTGGAAAAACATATAGAATATTCCAAAAATATATCAACTTGCAACATTCAGCAATTGACTAATGAGGGTAATGAGGTGTACGATAATACAGAACAGACAATCGTTGTTATAATTACAAAGCATCGTTATCACACTACAAAGAAAAATGAAATAATGGGCTTTTTCACTATTGAAGACTTAACTGCGTCAATGGACATGATAGCCTTTCCTAAATTATTAGAAAAGAAAAGTTTATATATAGCTGAAAATGTAGCAGTGATAGTAAAAGGGCGAGTATCGCTAAAAGAAGATGAAGTTAGCTTTATAGCACAAGATATAATGAATATTGATTCTCATGAAGCTGAAAATTTAAACAATACAAATGTAAATCCAAATTACGGAATTTATTTAAGGATGGATAGTAAAGACAGTTTAAAATATAGAGAAATAAAAACTTATCTTACCACCTTACAAGGAAGTGTTCCTGTATTTGTTTATTTCAATGATACAAAAGAGTATTTAAAAGCACCTAAAACAATGTGGGCTCATAGTGATTGGTCTACAATTAATCAATTAAATTTTATCTTAGGTCAAGAAAATGTAGTTTTCAAAAAATAGGAGGATATTATGAAAAAAGTTAAAACAATTGGAGTATTAACAAGTGGTGGAGACGCACCAGGGATGAACCCTGCTATTAGAGCTGTTGTAAGATCTGCGATATATCATGGATATAAAGTAAAGGGTGTAAAGCATGGTTACAGTGGCTTAATTGAGGGCGACATTGTTGACTTAAATTTAAGAAGTGTTTCAGAGATTATTCACAGAGGCGGCACTATGTTATATACTGCTCGCTCAAAAGAATTCATGACAGAAGAAGGCAGACAAACAGCTTATGAAAACTGTAAAAAACATGGAATTGATGCACTTATAGTTATCGGTGGTGATGGCTCTTTTAGAGGCTGTCTTGCATTTTCTAAATTAGGCATTAATTGCATAGGTATACCGGGTACTATTGATAATGATATAGCTTGTAGTGATTACACAATAGGCTATGATACAGCCCTAAATACAGCTATGGAAATGATAGATAAATTAAGGGATACAACACAGAGTCATGAGAGATGTAGCGTTGTAGAAGTTATGGGTAGAAATTCAGGCTACCTTGCTATTAATACAGGTATAGCAACAGGTGCTTTATCTATTTTAATCCCAGAGCATCCATTTGATTTACAAAAGGATGTCTTAGATAGAATCAAAAAAACTCAAAATGAGGGTAAGAAAAACTTTTTAGTTTTAGTAGCTGAGGGCATAGGTCAAGTATCACAGATAGCTCAAGAAATACAAGAAGTAACAGGCATTGAAACAAGGGCTACTATCTTAGGCCATGTTCAAAGAGGTGGCTCACCAAGTTTAAGAGATAGAGTAGTAGCTTCTCAAATGGCTTATAGAGCTATTGAAATAATAAATGATGGTGGCGAAAATAGAGTAGTTTGCCTAAAGGATGATAAAGTAATTGATTACGATATAGAGAAAGCTTTATCAATGAGTAAAGAATTAGATGAATATTTATTAGAAATTGCAGAGGCAATATCAATATAAAATTTTGACGCAGTAAAATTACTGCGTCTTTTTATTATGTATTTTAATTTAAAATTCTTAATATAATTAAATATTAAACACTAATTATTGTATTTAAGGAGCATATATGCGTAAAAAGGTTAGAAGGAGATTTAAATTTAAAGATTATTTTAAAATTTTTGTTTTTTTTATACCTTTTTTTATAACTGCTCTTTTAATATTTGTAGATGTTAGCTTAAGGCCAGTAGTACAAAAAGTAGCGCAAACGAGAACTCAAAGTATAGTAACTCAAACTATTAATAATACTATAACTACACAAATTGAAAATTTAGAAATTTCGTATGAAGATTTAGTTATCTTACAAAAAGATAATGATGGAGAGATAATCAGCCTTTCATACGATTCTTTACAGATGAATAGATTAAAAGCCTTAATGACAAGCGCTGTGTTAAGCGATACTGATAAAATACCTTCTTCCTACATCCATATCCCTATAGGTAATATTACAAGCTTTGATTTATTTCAAAATAAAGGCCCTACACTAAAATTTAAAATAACCCCGATAACCTATGTGGAAGTTGATATTGAAACAGAATTTGAAAACACAGGAATAAACCAAGTAAATCATAGAATTTTTTTAACTTTTGATGTAAGTTCAGATGCTTTAATATCAAATTATTCAACCAATATTAATATTAAAACTAAGGTTTGTGTAGCAGAAACTATAATTGTTGGCAAAGTGCCTAATAATATAGGAAGTAACAGCTTAATGTTAAGCGAAGGAAGCTTTGAATAATAGCTTTTTATTCTTGTAAGAATTAGTTTTTTTTGATATAATATAAAAATGAGGTGAAAAAATGGATATAAAAGTTGCAAGAAAAAATTTAAGAGAATTAAAAAAACAAGTTTTGTATCATTCAAAACTTTATTATGAAGAAAATATTACTGAAATAAGTGATTTTGAATACGATGCTTTAATGAATGAAATTAAAAGTATTGAAAAACAATACCCAGAACTTATTACTAAAAATTCACCTACTC
This sequence comes from uncultured Oscillospiraceae bacterium, assembly GCA_964369975.1. Taxonomy (GTDB): domain Bacteria; phylum Bacillota; class Clostridia; order Oscillospirales; family Ruminococcaceae; genus RGIG3102. The sequence continues at coordinate 39,102 of CAYJFZ010000003.1, read as the reverse complement.
AAAAAATTCAAGGCCTTGCTTCTCAAAATTTTGAAAAAGTAAGGCATGCTGTAAAAATGGATAGCTTACAAGATGCTTTTTCCTTTGATGAATTAAGGGAGTTTGACAGTAGAATTAAGCAGACAGTAGAAGATGTTGAATATGCAGTAGAAACTAAAATAGATGGCTTATCTATTAGCTTAGAATATGAAAACGGTGTTTTTATAAGAGGGGCAACAAGAGGCGATGGTGTAGTAGGCGAAGATGTAACACAAAATCTTGCCACGATAGCAAACATCCCAAAAACAATTAATAATGCTCCGGCTTCTTTAATTGTAAGAGGCGAAGTGTATATGTCAAAAGAAGTGTTTAATACCTTAGTCAATGAGCAGATACAACAGGGAAAACAACCGTTTAAAAATCCAAGAAACGCAGCCTCAGGCTCAGTTAGACAAAAAGATTTTAATATAACTAAAATGAGAAATTTAGATATATTTATTTTTAATATTCAGCAAATAAGTAATGAAGTAGAAATTACAAGTCATAAACAGTCGCTGGATTTATTAAAAGATTATGGGTTTAAAGTTTCACCAAGATATAACTTATTTAATGACATTGAAATGGTCATAAAAGAGGTTATTGATATTGGAGAAAATAAAGACAGTTTAAGCTATGAAATTGATGGGGCTGTAATAAAAGTTAATGATTTTGATAAAAGAATAGAACTTGGTAGTACTAATAAGTACCCTAAATGGGCCATAGCTTATAAATACCCAGCACAAGAAAAGAAAACAATATTACAAGAAATAGAAATTTCAGTTGGTAGAACAGGAGTATTAACTCCTACTGCAATTTTTAAAACAATTAGTTTGGCAGGGACAAGCGTTTCAAGGGCTGTACTTCATAATCAAGATTATATAGATGAAAAAAATATAAATATAGGCGATGAAATAATAGTTAGAAAAGCAGGGGACATTATCCCAGAAGTTGTAAAAGTAGAAAAGAAAAACTCAAAAGATAGTTATAAAATCCCTTTAGTATGTCCTTCATGCAAACAAGCTGTTGAAAAAACAGAAGAATCAGCCTTAAGATGTATTAATCCAGACTGCCCAGAGCAGTTAGAAAGAAATATTATTCACTTTGTTTCACGCAATGCTATGAATATTGACGGCTTAGGTGAAAGCATTGTTTTACAGCTAATAAATAAAGGCTTAATTAAAGATGTTGCAGATTTATATTACCTTACTTTGAGAGATGCTCTTTCCTTAGAAAGCTTTAAAGAAAAATCAGCGAATAACTTAATAAAAGCAATAAATGAGTCTAAAACTCAAAATCTTGATAAGTTAATTTTTGCCTTTGGTATTAGAAATGTAGGAGAAAAAGCTGCAAGACTTTTAGCTGAAAAATTTTTAAGCTTACAAGACTTGATAAATGCCGATATAAACAGTATAATAGACATTGATGGCTTTGGAGAAATAGGCGCACAAAATACAGTAGATTACTTTAAACAAGAGCATGTTTTAAATATTATAGAAAAATTAAAAAATGCAAATGTTAATACTGAGTATATTAGCAGTGCAATTAGCCAAAGTTTAAAAGATAAAATTTTTGTAGTTACTGGCTCTTTGGATGGCTTATCAAGACAAGAAGCTGAAAAAATGATAACTGATAATGGAGGCAAAGTTTCATCATCAGTATCAAAGAATACTAATTTTGTTTTAGCAGGCGAAAAAGCAGGCTCAAAATTAGAAAAGGCACAAAAATTAAATGTAGAAGTAATTACGCAAGAACAATTTTTTAAAATGATAAATAATTAAAAGGAGAATATATATGCAAATTGATATTAAACACATCGCAAAACTTGCAAGACTTTCAATTGAAGAAGAAAAAATTGCAAAGTTTGAAAAGGAAATGAGCGGAATAATTGAAATGGTAGAAAATTTACCAGAATTACCAGCTGGTGGGGCTTTAATTGATAAAGATAATTTAATGCAGCTACGCAAAGATGAAGTGGAAAAATCTTTTCCAAGAGATGAAATGCTAAAAAATGCACCGTACACAGCAGCAGGTTGCATAATGTTGCCTAAAATTGTAGATTAAATTAAGGAGAAAAAAAGAAATGGACAAGTTATATAGCCTTACTGCTATTGAAATGAAAGAACTTTTAGAAAAAAAAGAAGTTTCAGCTTTAGAAATTACAAACTCAGTTATAGATAGAATTGAAAAAACAGATAAAGAAATAAAAGCATACATCACATACAACTTTGATGATGCAAGAAAAACAGCAAAAGAAATCGATGAAAAAAGACAAAAAGGGGAAAAATTAGGTGAATTAGCAGGCATACCTGTGGCTGTTAAAGATAACATATGTACAAAAGATTTACTAACTACTTGTGCTTCTAAAATGTTAGGTAATTTCATCCCTCCTTACAACGCAACAGTTGTTGAAAAATTAATAAATGAAAACGCTATTATCATAGGTAAGACAAACATGGATGAATTCGCAATGGGCTCATCTGGTGAAAACTCATCTTATGGCATTACTACTAACCCTTGGGACACTCAAAGAGTACCAGGTGGCTCATCATCAGGAAGTACTGCAACAGTAGCGGCAAGTCAAGTGCCTTTATCACTGGGCTCTGATACAGGTGGCAGTATCCGTCAACCTGCTGGGCTTTGTGGTATAGTTGGGCTAAAGCCTACTTATGGTGCAGTATCAAGATATGGTCTTGTTGCTTTCGGCTCATCTTTAGATCAAATTGGCCCTATGGCAAGAACAGTTGATGATACAGCTTTATTATATAAGGCAATTCAAGGGCACGATAAAAGAGATGCAACAAGTAAAGCATCTACATTTAATCCTCATTCAGACAGCGTAAAAGGGTTAAAAATTGGTATTCCATCACAGTATTTTGGCGATGGTATTTCAAAAGAAGTAAAAGAAAAAGTATATGAAGCTATCGAAGTACTTAAAAAACAAGGCGCTGATGTAGTAGAAGTATCCTTACCATCTACAGATTATGCACTTTCAGCTTACTATATAATTTCATCAGCAGAAGCTTCATCAAACTTAGGCAGATTCGATGGTGTAAAATACGGTTATACAGGCTCAAAAAGAGGCAACTTAATCGATTTATACGAATCTTCAAGAAGTGAAGGCTTTGGCGATGAAGTTAAAAGAAGAATTATGCTTGGAACTTACGTATTATCATCAGGATATTATGATGCTTACTACAAAAGAGCAAAAGTATTACAACAACAAATAGCTCAAGAATTTACAGATGCTTTTTCAAAATGTGATATAATTATAACTCCTATGAGTCCGACAACAGCTTTCAAAATCGGCGAAAAAAGTAATGATCCTGTTGCTATGTATGCAGCTGATATTTGTACAGTTACATTAAATATTGCAGGTCTTCCTGGAATGAATGTTCCTTGCGGTTTTGATAGTAATAACTTGCCAATAGGTTTTCAAATTATCGGCTCAAAATTTAGCGAGACTAAAATGCTTACAGTAGCAAAATGCTATGAAAATGCTGTTGGCAAATTTAAAGTGAAGGAGTTTTAATTTATTATGATGAGTAATTATGAAATAATTGTTGGCTTAGAAGTTCACGCTGAGCTTTCAACAAAAACAAAAATATTCTGTGGCTGTAAAAATGAATTTGGCGCAGAAGTAAATACACATGTTTGTCCTGTTTGTATGGGCTTGCCTGGTACACTGCCTGTTTTAAATGAAGAGGTAGTTGATTATGCTGTTAAAATGGGACATGCTTTAAATTGTAAAATCAACGGTGTTACAAAGCAAGATAGAAAAAACTATTTCTATCCTGACTTGCCAAAATCTTATCAAATTTCTCAATTTGATATTCCAATTTGTGAAAATGGACATCTTGATATTTTAGTAGGTGATGAAACAAAAAGAATAGGCATTACAAGAATACACATTGAAGAAGATGCAGGCAAACTAATTCACGATGATGAATTTGGTGGCTCTTTAGCTGACTATAACCGTTGTGGTGTGCCATTAATTGAAATAGTTTCAGAGCCTGATATTCGCTCAGCTGATGAGGCTAAAGCTTATCTTGATACAATTCACACTACTTTATTATACTTAGGTATCAGTGATGCTAAAATGCAAGAAGGTAGTGTTAGATGTGATGTAAATGTATCAGTTCGCTTAAAAGGTGCAACTGAATTTAATACAAGAGTTGAAATGAAAAATGTAAATAGTTTTTCTGCAGCTCACAGAGCTATAAACTATGAAGCAAAAAGACAAATTGAAGCTTTATCACACGGTGAAACAATAACTCAAGAAACAAGAAAATGGGATGATAATTTAGGCAAAAACATCCTTCTTCGCTCAAAAGAAGATGCACAAGATTATAGATACTTCCCAGATCCTGACTTATTAACTTTTGTTGTAAGTGATGAAAGAATACAAGAATTAAAGGATAGCTTACCAGAGCTTCCTGTTGCAAAAACAATAAGATATATAAGCGACTACAAACTTTCAAAACCTGACGCTCAATTATTAGCTTTAAATAAAGACAGAGCATTATTCTTTGAAAACTGTATAGCGTTGAATAAATGCGAAACTAAAAATATTTCTAACTGGATTTTAGGTGATATTTCTAAAATATTAAATGAAAGAAGAGTAGAAATTACTGATATTGCCTTATCAGCTGAAAATTTAACTGATATGATAGCCTTAATTGAAAAAGGAGTTATCTCTAATACAGCAGCAAAATCTGTTCTTGAAGTTATTATTGATGAAAACAAATCAGCACAGGCAGTAGTTGATGAAAAAGGCTTAGGTCAAATTAGTGATTCATCTGCTTTAGCTTCTATCGTTGATAAAGTTTTAGCGAGCAATGAAAAAGCTGTAACTGATTATAATAACGGTAAAACAAATGTTTTAGGTTTCTTAGTTGGCCAGTGTATGAAAGAAAGTAAAGGCCAAGGTAATCCGAATATTTTAAGAGAAATGGTTATCAAAGCTATCGAAGGATAAAACTTAAAAATCATAGAGAATTTCTCTATGATTTTTGAATTATAAGAATTAATTTATAAATGAATATGAATAAGGAGTATAGTATGAAGATTTTCCCAAAAGACAAAAAAGGTTTAATGATGGTAGCCTTAGGTAAGGCGCCAGCTGATTTAGCAGTTATAAATGCAAGGCTTGTAAATACATTCACAGGTGAAGTGTATAAAGCGAATGTTTTTATTTATGATGGCTTTATTGCCCATGTAGAAACAGAGGATTTTGATACAGTAAATGCAAAAGAGGTAATAGATGCACAAGAAAATTTCTTAACACCGGGCTTTATAGATGCGCATGTTCACATAGAAAGCTCTTTAATGACTCCACGAAACTTTGCTAAAACTGTTCTACCACATGGTACTACTATGGTAGTGACAGACCCACATGAAATTGCAAATGTTTTCGGGATAAAAGGCGTTGAATATATGGCAAAAATGAGCGAAGATTTACCGATGAGAATGTATATTAATATTCCTTCTTGCGTTCCTTCAGTGCCAGAATTTGAAGGCAATGGGGCAACATTTACAGATAAAGAAATTGAAAAAATGCTTAACTTATCTAATATTATGGGACTTGCAGAAGTTATGGACTTTGTAGGCGTTGCAAATGCAAGCGATAGAATGATGAATATTATTAAAGTTTTTGAAAAAGATGGAAGATATATTCAAGGACATGCACCGGGGCTTACTGGTAGAATGTTAAGTAGTTATTTAATTGGCGGGCCTACAACTTGTCATGAAAGCAAAACAGCTATGGAAGTAAAGCCAAAATTAAGAAATGGTATGTATGTTGATGCTCGTTCATCTTCAATTTCAAAAAATTTAAAACAAGTAGTAGAGGGCATACAAGGCGTAAAATTCTATGATAGATTAACTGTTTGTACAGATGATAGAGAAGTAGATGAAATCATGGAGTATGGACATATTAATGATGCTGTAAGAGATGCAATAAAATATGGCTTAGACCCAATAGTAGCTATTAAAAGTGCTACATTAAACAATGCTATGGAAGTGGGCTTAACTAATGTAGGGGCTATTGCAGCAGGCTATGTTGCTGATATGCTTATAATCCCATCATTAATTGACTTAAGTCCTTCTCATGTTATTTCACAAGGTAAATTAGTAGCTCAAGATGGAAAACTATTAGTAGAAATTAAGGATATACCTGATGAAATCGAAAAAATTAACTCTGTAAACATAAAGGACTTTACACTCGATAAGTTAATATTAAAAGCACCAAAAAAAGATGCTAAAACAGTTAAAATGAACTTAATGCAGTTTGTTACTATGAAAAATCCATTTACACAACTAATCCAGTTAGATTTTGATGTAAAAGATGGCGTTGTAGATATTTCAAAATATCCAGATGTTCAGTTTGCTGCGATAATTAATAGATACGGCTCAGGTAATATGACCTTAGGCTTAGTAAAAGGTTTTGCTGATTTTGATGGAGCTTTAGCTTCAACTGTTTCTCATGATTCACATAATTTATGTATAGTTTTTAAAAAGCCAGAAGATGCTTTTGCAGCCTTTGAACAAATACAACAATCAGGCGGTGGTATGGCTTTTGCTCAAAATGGAAAAGTATTATCATCAATAGAATTAAATGTTGCAGGCTTAATGAGTAGTAAAAATATTGATGATTTAGCAAAAGAAGTAATAGCGATGAAGACTACTTTAAGAAAATCAGGCCTTGATTTACCAAATCCACTACTTCGTATTGTAGGCTTGTCTTTAATTGTTATCCCAGAAGTAAAATATAGCGATTTAGGTCTTGTTGATGTAAGAAAACAAGAATTTTTACCATTATTTATAGAAGAATAAAGTATGAAAGAACAATTACAAAAAATAATAGAGCAAAATATCTCAAAAATAACTTTAAGTGCAGTTAAAAAAGCTGTAAAAACTGAATATAAAAAAATAGTAATTACACCTTTTTTAAAAAATGAAGAAGTCGTATATCAAATTGAGTATTTTAAAAATAATCAAGTACTACATAAAAATATTAAAAAGGATGAATTAGCCTTATATTTAGAAGATTTTTTAAGCAATATTTTTATTCAATGTGTTATAGTTGGCGATGAAAATGACTATCATATTAACTGCTTTAAAGATAAGTTGCAAATAAAGAAAAAAGCATCGAGTTCAAAATTAAAATTAAATGAGCATAACAGAAAAAAAGAATATATTTTAAATGAGTATGAAGACATTGATTTTTTAAAGTACTTAGGTATTATGAATAATGAAGGTAAAGTGCTAAAAGCAAAATACAATAAATTTCGCCAAATTAATAAATACTTAGAGCTACTAACTTCTTCAATAGATTCTTTACCAAAAGATTCTGTGTTAAACATTGTGGATTTTGGTTGTGGCAAGGCTTATTTGACCTTTGCCTTGTATTATTATTTAACTAAAATTTTAAACAGGAAGGCTGTTGTAACAGGCCTTGATTTAAAAGAAGATGTAATTGATTTTTGTAATAAAGTTAAAGATGATTTAAGTTATGATAACTTGCAGTTTAAAAAAGGCGATATTAAAGATTATGACCAAAATAAAGATGTAGATATGGTTATCATGCTTCACGCCTGTGATAATGCTACTGATGAGGGCATAATACAAAGTTTAAAATTCAATTCAAAAGTTATTATTTCAGTGCCGTGCTGTCAACATGAGTTATTTAATAAAGTTAGCAACACAAGCTTAGATTCAATGCTACAATTTGGCTTAATCAAAGAGAGGTTTTCAGCTTTGGCTACTGACTCAATAAGAGCGCAGTTATTAAAAAGTTTAGGCTATGAAGTAGTCGTTATGGAGTTTATACAAACAGAGCATACACCTAAAAATATTGCTATTAAAGCTGTGAAAAAACAAGGCTTTAATAATAAGGAATTCGAAGAGTTTAAAAAGTTTAAAGCATTCTTAAATTTAGATGATTTATATATCGAAAAAAGACTAATAGAAGAAAAACTACTATAATAAAGATAGTTTTTATAAGCTATTTTATTTTAAATGTAAATTCCAATTTTCTACGGTTGATTTTAAGGCTGTTTTATCTTATAATTTTTATATCGTAAGTAACCACATATTTAAGGAGATTGTTATGGAAAAATTAGAAATGATTTATGAAGGCAAAGCGAAAAAAGTTTACTCAACAAAAGATGCAAATAGCGTTATCGTATCATACAAAGATGATGCAACAGCATTTAATGGCGAAAAAAGAGGCACTATCATGGGCAAAGGTGTAATTAATAACAGAATTACAAATGCCGTGTTTAGAATCTTAGAAAAAGAAGGCGTACCAACTCACTACATCGAAGAATTAAACGATAGCGAAACTTTAGTAAAAAAAGTAGAAATCGTACCTTTAGAAGTAATAATAAGAAATGTATCAGCAGGTAGTTTTTCAAAGCGTTTAGGCGTACCTGAGGGTATCGAATTTAAATCTCCAACTATTGAATTCTCATATAAAAAAGATGAACTGGGCGATCCATTAATCAATGATTATTTTGCAATTGCTTTAGAGCTTTGTACATGGGAAGAAATTGAACAAATTAAAAAATATGCATTTAAAGTAAATGAAGTTTTAAAAGCTTACTTCTTAAAAGCTGATATTAAATTAATTGACTTTAAAATAGAATTTGGCAGATACAACGGACAAATCATCTTAGCTGATGAAACAAGTCCTGACACTTGCCGTTTATGGGATGTTAAAACAAACGAAAAATTAGATAAAGACCGTTTCCGCAGAGACTTAGGAAATGTAGAAGGCGCTTATAAAGAAGTGTTCGCTCGTCTGGGGTTAGAAAAATAATGACAGAAAATTTATGCAAAAATTACGATGATAAATTAGGGGAAGAATGTGGCGTTGTTGGTATTTATGATACTAATGGAGGCGATGTTGCCCCTGAGATATATTATTCACTCCTTACACTACAACACAGAGGTCAAGAAAGTAGTGGCATAACTGTAACGGATACTGCAAAAGGGCCAAACTCAATTACTACAATTAAAGAAATGGGACTTACTAATGAAATTTTTAATGAAGAAAAAATAGCTTCATTAAAAGGGAATTTAGGTATAGGCCATGTAAGATATTCAACTGCAGGAGCTTCTACTATTGAAAATTCACAACCCTTTGCTATAACTTATTTAAAAGGCTCTTTAGCCTTAGCACATAACGGAAACTTAGTGAATGCTAAAAAAATAAGGGAAAACCTTGCAAGAACAGGTGCAGTTTTTCAGTCTACTACTGACACTGAAATGATAGTTCACTTAATTGCAAGATATAGAGCGAGCGAAGAAAGTGTTGAAAAGGCAATATCAAAAGCAATGAAAGAGATTGAAGGCTCTTATTCTTTAGTTGTAAAATCACCAAGGAAATTAATAGGTGTAAGAGATCCTTATGGTATAAGGCCTCTATGTCTTGGCAAAAAAGATGGTACATTTTATTTTGCCTCTGAATCTTGCGTTTTAGATACTCTAAAAGCAGATTTTATAAGAGATGTTGAACCCGGTGAAATCGTAACGATTACATCAAGGGGAGAGATAATTTCTGATAGAAGCAACTGTATAGAAAAAGAAAAAAGAGCAATTTGTATTTTTGAATACATTTATTTTGCTCGCCCTGATTCCAATATAGATGGCGTAAGCGTTTACAATGCTCGTATTTTAGCTGGAAAATACTTAGCTAAAGATTCTTTTGTGGATGCGGATATTGTTATAGGTGTTCCTGAAAGTGGGATAGCTGCTGCTATGGGATATTCTCTTGAAAGTGGTATTCCGTATAGAAATGCCTTTGTAAAAAATACTTATGTAGGCAGAACATTTATAAAGCCAAAGCAAAAGACTCGTGCTGAAAGTGTACAAGTTAAATTAAATGTTTTAAAAGAAGTAGTAAAAGATAAAAAAGTTATTTTAATTGACGACTCGATTGTTAGAGGGACAACCTCTAATCAAATTATAACAATGCTTAAAAAAGCTGGTGCGAAGGAAGTACATATGAGAGTAAGTGCACCTCCTTTCTTATGGCCTTGCTATTTTGGTACTGATATACCTAATAGAGAGCAATTAGTAGCATATAATAGATCTTTAAGTGAAATAAATGAAATAATTAATGCAGATTCTCTGCAGTATTTAAAACTTGAAAGATTAAAAGATATGGTAGGACACATCGGCATTTGCGATGGATGTTTTACAGGCAAATATGTGTTTGCACCGCCAGAAGATGATATTCGTGGCGAATATGAAGAATAAAATTTAGGAGATATTTTAATGTCTAATGATATTTATACAAGCCCGCTTTCGCAAAGGTATGCAAGCAAAGAAATGCAATTTATTTTTTCTCCACTTAAAAAGTTTAGGACTTGGAGAAAATTATGGATAGCTTTAGCAGAAGTTGAAAAAGACTTAGGTCTTCCTATAACTCAAGAGCAAATTGATGAATTAAAGCAATACCAAGATGATATTAATTTTGAAGTAGCCGAGAAAAGAGAAAAAGAAGTAAGGCATGATGTTATGAGTCATGTTTTTGCTTATGGTCAGCAATGTCCAAAAGCAAAAGGGATTATTCATTTAGGTGCGACTTCTTGCTATGTTGGCGATAATACAGATATTATTTTAATGAAGGAAGCTTTAATATTAACAAGGGCTAAATTATTAAATGTTATAGCAAAGTTAAGAGATTTTTCAAATGAATACAAAGCATTACCAACCCTTGCTTTTACTCATTTCCAGCCAGCCCAACCTACAACAGTAGGAAAAAGAGCAACTTTATGGCTACAAGAATTTTTACTTGACTTAGAAGATGTTGATTATGTATTAAATAATTTAAAACTTTTAGGCTCAAAAGGTACAACAGGCACTCAAGCATCTTTCGTTGAACTTTTTGATGGTGATGATGAAAAAATTGAAAAAATCGACCCAATGATAGCTCAAAAAATGGGCTTTAAAGACTGCTACACCGTAACAGGGCAAACATATTCAAGAAAAATTGATACAAAAGTAGCAAATGTTTTAGCAGGAATAGCAGCAACTGCTCATAAAATGAGTAATGACATTAGATTATTACAACATTTAAAAGAGATAGAAGAACCTTTTGAAAAAAATCAAATAGGCTCATCTGCTATGGCCTATAAAAGAAATCCTATGAGGAGTGAAAGAATAGCATCTTTAAGTAGATATGTAATGATAGATGCTTTAAATCCAGCTATCACTTCTGCAACTCAATGGTTTGAGAGAACTCTTGATGATTCTGCAAATAAGAGAATTTCTATACCAGAAGCATTTTTAGCAACTGATGGTATTTTAGATTTATCTTTAAATGTTGTAGATGGCTTAGTTGTTTATGATAAAGTTATCTTAAAACGATTAATGAGCGAATTGCCATTTATGATGACTGAAAATATAATGATGGACGCAGTTAAAAGAGGAGCAGACAGGCAAGAATTGCACGAAAAGATAAGAGAATTATCAATGAAGGCAAGTCACAATGTTAAAGTTTTAGGTAAAGAAAACAACCTATTAGAATTAATAGCAAATGAAGAAGCTTTTGATACTACCTTAGAAAAGCTCGAAGAATTTATAAATCCAGAAAACTATACTGGTCGTTCAAAACAGCAAGTAGAAAAGTTTTTAGAAACTGTAGTAAACCCTCTATTAGAAGAAAACAAAGATGTATTAGGTATTACAGCAGAAATAAAAGTGTAAAAAATAAAAGTAAGACGGATAATTATCCGTCTTTTCTTATATAAAGCAGGTATAAATGAAATCAGAAACAAGAAGCGTAAAAAAAGGCGATGTGCAAATAAATTATAATTTAATAACTAAAAAAGTTAAAAACATAAATTTAACTGTTAAATTAACAGGGGAAGTAATGGTCTGCGCAAAAGGGAGTATATCAAAAAAATATATAGATGATTTTGTTTTATCAAAAATGGATTTCATTCTAAAAGCGCAGAATAAGTTTAATAAAATAAACAAATATGAAAATATAATTAAAAACTATGAAGATGGCGATGTTTTTTATTATTTAGGAAAAAAATATACACTTATAGTAATTAAAGGAGATAAAGATAAAGTTTATTTACAAAACGATAATATGATTTTAGAAATTAAAAATTCAGATTACGATACTCTAAAAAAAGAAAAAATAGTTAATAAATTTTATGATGAAAAAAGTAAAGAAACTTTTGAGTATTTTATAGATAATGTAGGCAGGGTTTTTATAAAAAAAGGGATACAAAAGCCAGAATTAAAGATTAGATTAATGAAGGCGAGATGGGGCTCTTGCAATATTAAAACTAAAACGATAACATTAAATAAAAAACTCATAGAAGCGCCTATTGAATGTATTGCCTATGTAGTAGTACATGAATTTTGCCATTTTATATACGCAAACCATTCAAAAGACTTTTATAATTTAGTTAGCGAGTATATACCAGATTATAAAAATATAAGAAAAGTGCTGAATGAGAGATTGTATTAAATAAAAAAATAGCGAATGATTAATATTTTAATCACTCGCTATTTTTATTGAGTTTTTTATTATTTAGTTTTCACAGCTGTTCCATAAGCTATAACTTCAGCTGCGCCTTGCATAACAGCAGAAGATGCGTACCTAATATTTAATATAGCATCAGCGCCTAAGGAAGTAGCTTCTTCAACCATTCTTTTTGTAGCAATAGCCCTTGCTTCATTCATCATTTCAGTATAAGATTCTAATTCGCCACCTACTAAAGTTTTGAATGCCTGAGAAATATCTTTTCCCATATGTTTTGTTTGAATAGTAGAGCCTTTAACTATCCCTAATACATCAAATTCCTTGCCCGGTAAGTAATCAATATTTACTAATATCATCTGTGTAATCACTCCTAATTTCTTTAATTCTTTGTCTTAAAACTTTAATAGCTGTGAAACTAAAAAATGTAATAACAGTTGCTATTATAGCCCTTAATATAAACGGCATTGGCTCAATAAAAAATAGCATTAAATAAGAGGCTAAACTTATTAAAATAAATATAGTAATTAATACAACTGTTAAAATTTCTTTTGACTTCATAGTAACACCCGCTTTCTTTAGTTATGTATTTATTATATCACAATAAATATATATCGGTCAATGTTTACAACTTAGTTCTTTTTTTTAAATTTAAGCATACAATAGTTAATAAAGGTGATTATATGGACAAGAAAATATTTAAAATTTTATCGTATTTTTCTAAAGATGTATTAGAAATTATTTTAAAAACTGACTTAGTAAAAGACAAACCTACTGAAATTAAATTAAGATTAAATCAAGAGATATCTTATCTTTCAAACTCGAAAATTAAGAGTATAAAAGGTCTTAAAATTTCTCAAAACATCCTCGATGATATTTTTTATAAAATATGTGATTATTCAAAAAATACTTTTGAAAATCAAATTTCACATGGGTTTATAACTATTAAAGAAGGCTGTCGAGTAGGTATAGGCGGACAATTTACATATAATAAAGATAATATAAAAATCTTAAAACAGCTCACTTCTTTAAATATAAGAATTTTATATGATGAAATATTTAATTTTAATATGAGTGATATTAATGATTTTAAAGGTGTTTTAATAGTAGGGCCTCCTCATAGCGGAAAAACTACCTTGATAAAAACAATATCTAAACATTTATGCAACGATAATAATATCTGTATTTGCGATGAAAGAGAAGAATTATATATAAATGATATTAATGCAGACTTTATATCAGGTATAGATAAAACATCCGCTATTGAAATGGCAACAAGGACTTTAAATCCAGATATTATTGTTTGTGATGAAATAGGCAGCGAAAATGAAGCGAAACAAATGTTAAGTTCTTTAAATACTGGAGTAAAATTTATATGTACTGCTCACGCAAAGTCCTTAAAAGAGATTAAAAATAGACCCAATATTAATTTATTATTACAAAACAGAGTTTTTAATAAAATTATTATATTACATGACAATTCTTTTTTAGTAAAGGAGATTATAGATGTTTAAAATTATAGGAGTAGTTTTAGTAGTAAGTTCTTGTATATTAATTACTACGAAAAAAGATTTTGATAGGCTGTATACAATAAAATTCTTAGAAGATTTACAATATATTATTAATCAAATCAGAATAATTCATAACTTGAATTACACTTACATAAAAGTTTTTAGAGAAATAGATTTAGAAAAAACAAGCTATTTTAAAGATTTTAGTTTTTTAGAAAAAGATGAATTTTTAGCTAATATTACACAGAATAAAACAATTAGCATTAAAGCGATTAAATTAGCTGAGAATTTTTTTAATAATATAGGCAAATACGATAAAGAAAGCGAATACGACTTTATTCATTCAATTTTAAAATTAGTTAATTTTCATATTGATGAAATAAGAAAAGAGTATAACCAAGAGAAAAAGATAAACAGTGTTTTAGGTATTTGTATAGGATTAATAATTTCGCTTGTAATAATTTAAAGGAGTAAAAACTATGGATGTAGATTCAATTTTTCAAATAGCTGCAATTGGAATAATTGTTTCAGTATTAAATCAAGTCTTAGTAAGGAGTGGCAGAGAAGATCAAGCCATGCTTACTACTTTGATGGGCTTAATTGTTGTGTTAACTATGGTTATTACACAAGTTCAAGAGCTTTTTGATACAATTAAGTATCTATTTGGATTTTAATGGATATTTTTAAAATTGCAGCTTTAATTTTATTAGTAGTTATTTTAATTTCATCACTACCAACATTTAATAAACAAATTCAAAGTTTAATTGCTATTGCTTGCAGTATATTAGTTTTATTATATACAACTAATGAAATCATCCCAGCTATAGAAGAAATTAAACTCCTTTTAGGACAAGTTAGTTTTGATGGTATTGATATTATACTTAAAGCTATTGGTATAGGCTTAATTACGCAGTTTATTTCAGATATTTGCTTAGATAACAATAATAAGGCACTTAGCAATCAAATGATATTTTTAGGCAGAGTAGCTATAATATTAACGGCTTTACCTATTTTTATGCAAGTTTTAGATGTAATAAGGATGTTGATAACATGAAAAAAATTAGCCGAACTTTATTAAGTGTTGTATTATTTTTTTCAATGAATATTTTTTGTTATGCCCAAGAAAATACATATACACAAAACCTTGATGATTTACAAAATGAATATAATATAAACATTGATGCTCAAGATGAAATTAGCCTTGAAAACATTTTTAATTTTTTAATGGATATGTTAAAAGAAAACTTAAACGAGCCTTTAAGACTATTTTATAGAATTTTAAGCATTATTATTTTAGCAGGTATACTAAAATTATTTGAACAAAAGAGTTTTGAAAGTATAAATAAAGTTATAGATACAGTATGTGTTTTAGTTATTTTTGTTAGTTTAATGCCATCTTTTAGTAATATTATTGATATAGTTTGGCAAAATTTATTTGATATAAAAAACTTTATGCTATCTTTTTTGCCTATTTTTGCAGGGATTTCAATGGCAAGTGGTGAAATAATAACAGCCGGAGTATATACAGGGCTATTTTTAACAGGCTTTGCTTTTATATCAAATATCTGTGTAAGTGTAATTTTGCCAAGCTTAAATATATTTTTAGCTGTTAGTGTAACGAGCGCCTTAGTTGAAGAGATGAGATTAGACAGCTTAATTAAATTTTATATTAGTGTTGTTAAATGGTTTTTAAAAGGCAGTGTATCAATTGTTTGTTTTGCCTTGAGTTTGCAAACAGTTATAACTCAAAGTCAAGATAGGTTAGCGGTAACTTTAGGGGAGTCCGTTAGTGGTCTAATTCCTGTTATTGGCTCAGGCCTTCAAGATGCAGTTAGTAGCGTGTACGCAAGTATGGAAGTAATAAAAAGTTTTGCAGGCTTTGTAGGAGTAGGGGCTGTGAGCAGCATATTTTTGCCATCCATTATACTATTGTTTATTTACTGGTTTATTATTAATGCATTGATTATTGTAAGTGATTTATTTAATACAAAATTTTCAAAAAAACTTTTAGATGGGTTTAAAAATTTCATTGAGCTGAGTTTATCTATTGTGTTTTTGATTTTTGTCTTATTAGTGTTCTCTATTACGATAATGGTTGTTTTAACACAAGGAGTGTAAAATGGATAATGTTTTTTCTGTAATTGGTGCAGTATGTATTTTAGTGTATTTAGTTGGTATAATATTAAACTTAATAAAAATAGAGCACACAAATAAAATTATACAAACAGTTTTAGCCTGCTTTTTAATTGTGAATGTTTTTTCTAACAATTTAAGTTTTAATTATGAAGAAATATTTTATTTTGAAGAATTTAGTATTAACGATGAAGATTTAAAAAATAATGAGGAGTTTATTATAGAAAATGCAACGAATATATTAATAGAAAATATTAAAACTAAACTAAAATCAAAAAATTTATCCTATACTGATGTTTTTGTGCATATATATAAACAAAATGATAGTTTTATCATACAAGAAATAGAAATATATGGAAGCGAGGAATTACACAAAACAGAAATTATTAACACTTTAGAAGATATAGCGCCAAAAGAATGTATAACTTTCGGAGGAGTAAATGGATAAATTAAAAGAAAGTAAAATAGTAAAACAACTTTTTGAAAATGGCAAAAGCAATATTTTTATCATAATTGGATTTTTAGGTATACTTTTTTTATCTTTAAATACGAGTAGCAAAGAAAACACACCAGAAGTTTTAGATGAAACTGCAGATACTTTAGAAGAATATAGAACAGAATTAGAAATTGATTTAAAGAATATACTATCAAAGGTGAATGGTGCAGGAGAAGTAGAAGTAATGATAACTTTTGAGTCATCTTGGCAAACTATTTATGTAAAGCAAGAAAAATCCTTAGATGATACTCAAGTTAAAACACACCAAGCAACGAGCGAAGAAATACAAAAATCTACTTTTGAGGACACCTATGTTTTAGTGCAAGATGGAAGCGAGGAGACTGGCCTTGTTGAAATGAAATTACAACCTAAGATACAAGGTGTAATAATTGTTAGTAAAGGAGCAGAAGACATATCTGTAATAAGCAACTTAACAAATGCTGCAAAAGTTGCTTTAGATGTGGCGAGTAATAGAATATGCGTAATAAAAATGCAATAAATACAAAAAGGAGAAAATTTATGAAAAATTTAAACAAACAAAGGAAAGTGACTCTTATAGCCTTAAGTTTTGCTTTAGTGATAGCTGTTTATTTAAACTGGGAATACTCTCAAGGAACACAAGATAGCTACTTCCAAACACAAAGTTTAGAAACTCAAGGTGATGGAGTAATATCAGAAGATGACCTACTTGTAACTATGGAAGATTATGATACTGAAAATTATGGAGATGCACAACTTGTAGCGACTAATCAAACTGATACACAAAAGTTTTTTGAGCAAACAAGGCTTTCAAGAGAAAAAAGCAGGGATGAAGCCTTAGATGTCTTACAAGATACTTTGGATGATTCAAAATTAACCGATGCTGAAAAATTAAAAGCTACTGAAAGTTTAACTAAAATAGTTGAGTCTATAACAATTCAAACAGATATTGAAAACTCAATTAAGGCAAAAGGCTTTGTTGATTGTGTGGTTACTATTTCAGATGAAAAGGTTAGTGTAGCTGTTCAATCTAATCAAGGTGAGCTAACAGAACAAGATGTAGTTAAAATTAGAGATGTCGTTTTGTCAAAAACTTCCGTTACTGCACAAAATATTGTTGTAGTTGAAGTAAATTAGTGTTGTTATATTCATAAATTAATGATATAATATACATTAATAGGAGGTAATATTCATGGAATTGAAAGATTATAATCAACAAAATGGTGATTTGTTTATATCCGTTAGCGTTATTGAAAAAATATCTAAACTTGCAAGTTTAGAAGTTGAGGGAGTTAGCGATGTATCAATAGCAAACTCAGGCGTTAAAGGAATATTTGCAAAAACTAATCTGCCAAAGGCAGTTGAAGTAAATTTATATGAAGGTGTAGCTGATATTAAAGTGCATCTTATATTAAAGTATGGTTATAAAGTAGCTAATGTTGTTAGCGCTGTTCAAGAATCAGTGAAAAACAGCATTCAAACTATGACCAATATTACAGTATCAAAAGTCAATGTTGTTTTAGTTGGCGTTGATGCAATACAGCCTCAAGACTAATATGTATAACCCTCCTGTAATTATTTTATACGGAGGGTAATCTTGATTATTAAAAGGAAGCAAAAATTATGATTACAAGAAGAAAATCTCGAGAAAATGCATTTATAGCTTTATTTGAAGCAAGCTTTAGCTCAAATGATATTGAAGATATTTTGGCAGTTACACAAGAACTACCAGAGTATGAAGAATATAGATTAGATGAGTTTGCACTAAAATTAATGAACTTATATTATGATAACTGCGATGAAGTTAACGATATGATACAATCAAAACTAATTAATTGGAAACAGGACAGGCTTTCAAGAGTAAGCAGTGCTATTTTAAGATTGAGTGTGGCTGAAATGATGTATAGCGATGAAGATATGGATAGCGTTGTTATAAATGAAGCTGTAGAAATATCAAAAAGATTTGCAGGAGAAAAGGATTATCAATTTATCAATGGCATCTTAGGTGCTGTTTCAAAACAGATACATCCTAAATAATTTATGATTACCTTAGGTATTGATACAAGCAATTATGCTACATCAATTAGTGTAATTGATAATGATAAAAATGAAATATTACTAAACAAGAAGGTTTTCTTGCCTATTAAAGAAGGTCAAACTGGCCTAAGACAGCAAGAAGCTGTGTTTTCTCATATAAAAACACTTACAGAAGTATTAAATAGTGAAGATTTTTCTAAATGGGATATTTCTTGTATTGGAGTTAGCACAAAGCCGACAAGAGATGAAGCTTCCTATATGCCTTGCTTTTTAGTAGGCAAATTAGTAGCTTATGCTTTCGCAGCGTCTAAAAATATTAAAGTAGTAGAGTTGTCTCATCAAATAAATCATATATACAGCTGTTTATTTGATTTAAACTTAGATAATTTATATACAGATGAATGCGTGTTTTTGCATGTCTCAGGTGGCACGAGCGATATATTATATGTAAAAAACGGCGAAGTAGTAAAAACTATTGGCAAAAGCCAAGATTTATATGCAGGACAAGCAATTGATAGATTAGGGGTAAAATTAGGCTATCCCTTTCCAAGTGGTGTATATATTTCCCGCTTAGCTTCTGACTGCGATGAAAACATACAAATAAAAACAAATGTAAAAGGCTATGATTTTAATTTATCTGGTCTTGAAAATAAATGCAACCAACTTTTAAGCGAGGGCAAAAGCAAAGAATATGTTTGCAAGTTCTGCCTTAGCTTTATTGCGAGTACTTTTTTAAATGTAATTAAAAATATTAAAAGCGAATATAAGGATACACCTATTATTTGTGTAGGTGGGGTTATGTCTTCTTCTGTTATTAGAAAAATAATGAGAGATGAAGATGATAGTATATTGTTTTGCAAGGAAGTTTTTTCAAGTGATAATGCTATAGGTGCAGCAAGAAAAGCATATAAAGAGGCGATTAATGGATAAAATTTTAAGCGTAAACTCATTAAATGTTTATGTAAAATCAATATTAGAGAGTGATAAGAATTTAACTGATGTAGCCGTAGAAGGTGAAATTTCAGACTTTGTAAAACACAGCTCAGGTCATTTTTATTTTAATTTAAAAGATGAAAAAGCTATAATTAGCGCAGTTATGTTTAAATTTGAAAATAAAAAACTTACTTTTTTGCCTAAAAACGGAATGAAGGTTATTTTACGAGGTAAAGTATCTTTATATGAAGCTACTGGCAAATATCAATTATATGTAACTGATATGTTTTTAAGTGGTGAGGGTGCAAAACACATAGCCTTAGAACAATTAAAAATTAAACTTCAAAAAGAAGGGCTTTTTGATGAAAAACATAAAAAAGCATTACCTAAAGTTCCGTTTAAAATAGGTGTTGCTACTTCTAAAACAGGCGCTGCTTTTAAAGATATAATCAGCGTTACACAAAGAAGATTTCCAAAAGCTCAAGTTGTTTTAGCTCCTTGTGCAGTCCAAGGTGAAAGTGCAAAAGATAGCATAATAAAGGCTATTAATCATTTAGATAGTATTGAAGATATAGAAGTAATTATCATAACACGAGGTGGAGGCAGTCAGGAAGATTTATTCATTTTTAATGATGAAGATATTGCAAGATGTGCATTTAAATGTAAAAAACCGACTGTTAGTGCAGTTGGTCATGAGATAGATTTTTCTATTTTAGATTTTGTTTGTGATGTAAGAGCTGCTACTCCGAGTGCTGCAGCTGAAATAGTTTTTCCTGATATAAATGCTTTAAATATGCAGTTATTAACAATTGAAGAAGATATTAGAAATACCCTTTATACAAAAATAGAACATTATAAAAGTAAATTAAAATTCATTTTAAATTCTCAAGGTTTTTATAAAATACAGAATTTTAAAAAATTAAATGAAGAAAAATTAAAATATCTAAATAATGATATAAAAAATAAATTTAAAAATAATATTAATATCAATAAAAAAGCCTTATCTTTTCATTATGATATATTAGAAAAGCAAAATCCACTTAATATATTAAAACAAGGGTATTCACTAATATATAAAGATGATGAATACGCAAATATTAATGATGTAAATGTAAATGATGATATTAAAATTCTTACAAGTAAAAAAGATTTATATTGTAAAGTAGTAGATATTAAGGAAGTTAAAAGGTGAAGTGATGAAACAAACTTTTGAAAAAGCAATGAGTGAATTAGAAGAAATTTCAAAAAAATTATCTGCTGATACTATTTCACTTGATGAGGGGATAAAATTATACACTCAAGGTGTTAAGTTGTTAAAATTTTGCAATGATAAATTAAATGAAGCAGACTTAATTATAAGCGAAGTGGATATTGAAGGTTTAGATAAAGATGAATAATGAAAATATAAATAATTTTTTGAGTAAATTAGAAAATGCTTTACTTAAAATGACGAATGAATATTATATCGATGATAGCAAGGTGAAAAAAGCCGTTCAATATTCTTTATTAAACGCAGGGAAAAGAACAAGGGCTGTTTTGGTGTATCTATTATCTGAAATGCTAAATATTGATTTAGAAAAAATATTACCAATAGCTATGAGCATTGAAATGGTGCATTGCTACTCTTTAATTCACGATGACTTGCCTTGTATGGATGATGATGATATAAGAAGGGGAAAACCCGCTTGCCATATAGCTTTTGGAGAAGATACGGCTCTTTTAGCAGGTGATTCATTAATCAGTGTTAGCGCACAGTTGATTTTAGATAATAATATTTATACAGATAAAGAAAAATGCGAGCTAATTAATACGCTATATCAAACAATTGGTCCTAAAGGAATGATTTATGGTCAAGAACTTGATTTAGAGTTTGAAAATACAGAAATAGATAAAGAAACTTTAAATAAAATACACGAAAACAAAACAGGCAAGTTAATTTTATTTTGTGCCTTATGTATTTTTAAAATTCATAATTTAACAATTAAAGAAAAAGAAAATATAACTATTTTCTTTAAAAATATAGGTTTAGTTTTTCAAATAGTAGATGATATATTAGATGTTGAAAAAACAACTCAAGAATTAGGAAAACCAGCCAATAGTGATGTTAGTAACAATAAATCGACTTTTATCACGATTTATGGTTTAAATAAAGCAAAAGAAATAGCAAATGAGTTAACTCAAAATGCCATTAGCTCACTTAATAATTCTTTTGGACAAAATTCAGATAGTTTAGTTAAATACACACAGTATTTACTAAACAGAGAAAAATAAAGGAAATTCGTATGAAATTTTTTGAAGTTATAGGCTCAAATCCTATTTTGAATGCTGTTTTTTTTGGCTGGGTCACAGCTCAGGTACTAAAAACAATAATTAATTTTTTTGATACAAAAAAATGGGATAGTGAACGATTAATAGGTTCAGGTGGTATGCCAAGTTCTCACTCGGCTGTCGTCTGCGCACTTGTTATGAAAACTTCTGAAGTTTGTGGATTTTCATCACCTGAATTTGCCTTAGCTGTAGCCTTTGCTGCAATTGTTATGTATGATGCAATGGGAGTTAGAAGAGCAGCAGGAGAACAAGCTAAATTATTAAATAAAATAGCCGAAGAATGGTTTGAACAAATAAAGAACAAAGAATCAATTAATATAGAAGATAAAAAACTAAAAGAATTATTAGGACACACTCCGTTAGAAGTATTAGGCGGGGCTTTAGTGGGGATAATAGTAGGAATGATAGTTTAAAGAGGTGAGTTTGTGCAAGAGAAATTATTAAATAAAATTCAAAAAAGCGATGATGTATCAGCTTTAAATTATAACCAATTAAATATTTTAGCACAGGAAATAAGAGAATTTTTAATAAATGAGGTATCAAAAACAGGTGGACATTTATCCGCTAATTTAGGTACAGTTGAAATTAATATCGCCTTACATAAAGTGTTTTCTTCTAAAGTAGATAAGTTTGTCTTTGATGTAGGCCATCAAAGTTATACACATAAAATCTTAACAGGAAGAAAAAATGAATTCATTTCTTTAAGGCAATTAGGCGGTCTTTCAGGGTTTCCTTCTCCAAAGGAAACTAATGAGGATAGCTTTATTTCGGGTCACGGTAGCACCTCACTTTCAGTCGCTATCGGACTTGCAAAAGCAAAAAAATTAAACAATGAAGCAGGCTTTGTTATAGCAGTAGTAGGTGATGGCGCTTTTACGGGTGGTATGATTTATGAAGGGCTAAATAACATAGATGATTCTTTAGATAATTTAATTATAATTTTAAATGATAATAAGATGTCAATATCAAAAAATGTAGGAGCTATGTCAAGATATTTATCAGGCTTAAGAAGAAATAAAGAATATCTTGATGTTAAAGAAGTAGTATCTAAAACCCTAACAAAAACCCCTATTGTAGGTAAGATGATAATGAAAACTATGGTATCTTCTAAATCATTTATTCGTAGAATATTATTTAAGAATACTTTTTTTGAAGATATGGGATTAATTTATCATAAAGTAGAAGATGGCAATGATATAGAAGAATTATGTATGGCACTAAAAGCTGCAACAAGGGCAAAGGCTGCAACTTTTATACACGCGATGACAGTAAAGGGAAAAGGCTTTACACCAGCAGAAGCAAATCCGGGCGCTTTCCACGGTGTAGGAGCTTTTGATGTAGATAATATTCCTGACCCTGATATAGCGCCGAGCGATTCATATTCAGTAGTTTTTGGTGAAAAATTGAGTGATTTAGCTTATACAAATGATAAACTATGCGCTATTACTGCTGCTATGAAATATGGAACAGGGCTTCAATTCTTTTATAAAAATCATAAAGAAAGATTCTATGATGTAGGGATGGCAGAAGAACACGCAGTTTCTTTTGCAGCAGCGCTTGCAGTAGGTGGCGCACAGCCCGTAGTCTGTCTTTATTCAACTTTTATGCAAAGAGCCTTAGACCAATATTTACACGATGTAATGTTAATGGGAGCAAATGTATTATTTGCAATAGATAGGGCGGGCTTAGTGCCTGGAGATGGAGAGACTCATCAAGGCGTTTATGATGTAGGCATTTTTTCAAATTTTGATAATACGATTATTGTATCTCCATCAAATTATGAAGAATTAATTTATTGGCAAGAATACTTAATTAATGAAGTAGCAGGCCCAAAAGTGATAAGATATCCTCGTGGCCCTCAAGATGAAAATACAAAAAACTATCTATGTACTAAAAAAGCTTTTGATGTAATAAGCGATAATCAAGATACAGTAGTGGTGTGTTATGGTAGGCATTTTTCTCAAGTTTTAAAAGCGAAAGAAGTATTGAATAAAGATAATACTTCATTTGATATTTTAAAATTAAATGTGATAAAACCAATACCGCAAGAAGTATTTGATATATTATTAAAATATAAAAAAGTGTTTGTGTATGAAGAACAAGTTGAAAATGGTTCAGTTTCTTTAAAAATAGCGCAAAAATTACTAAGCGCAAAATTTAAAGGTGAATTTTCTTATAGATGTGTTGATAATTCAACGCTAACGCATGCAAATGTAAATCAATTAATGCAAATGAACAAGTTAGACTATCAATCAATAGTAGACGATATTAAAGGTGTGTAAATGAAACAAAGGTTAGACCAATATATTTTAAATGAGGGCTATACTGACTCAAGACAAAAAGCTCAAGGCCTTATTATGTCAGGTGTTGTTTTTGTAAATAATCAAAAGGCTGATAAAGCAGGATTTACAGTTAAAGAAGGCGATGTTGTAGAAGTAAGAGGTAGCACCTTAAAATATGTGAGTAGGGGCGGATTAAAACTTGAAAAAGCTATTTTAGAATATAATTTAGATTTAGAAGATAAGGTTTGCATGGATATAGGGGCTTCTACTGGTGGTTTTTCAGATTGTATGCTTCAAAGTGGCGCAAAAAAAGTTTTCTGTGTTGATGTTGGCTATGGGCAACTCGCTTGGAAATTAAGAACAGATGAAAGAATTATAAATTTAGAAAAAACAAATATAAGAAATGTAACCTTAGATACCTTAGGTGAAAAGATTGATTTTTTCAGTGTAGATGTTTCTTTTATCTCTTTAAAGCATATTTTTCCTGTAGCTTTTAATGTTTCAAATGAAAATGTATATGGTGTATGCTTAATAAAGCCTCAATTTGAAGCCGGTAGGGAAAATGTAGGCAAAAATGGTGTAGTTAGAGATAGTAAAGTACATTTTGATGTAATTAATAAAATTATAAATTTAGCTAATGAAGCCGGCTTTTTTATAAAAGAGCTTACTTTTTCGCCAATTAAAGGGCCAAAGGGTAATATTGAGTTTTTAATTTTAGTTACTAAAAATGAAGAAGATCAAATAATAAACATTGAAGATGTACAAAATGTAGTAAACGAGGCGAAAACCTTTTTAGGAGAGTAAATGAAAGCTTTTATAAAAGTAAATACTTCAAAAGAAAACTTTAATTCAGTTTTCATAAAAACCTTAGAAATTTTAAGTGAAAACAATTTTGAAATCGCAATTAGTGATGAAGAAAATCTTGATACCTACAATTATCCAACTAAAAGTATTTTAGAGGGTATAAACTGGTGTGATGTGGTTATCACAATAGGTGGTGATGGAACTATTTTATCAGTAGGAACTATCGCTTGCGAGTATGATAAGCCGATATTTGGCATTAACTGCGGTAATTTAGGTTTTTTAACTACGATAGAAAGAAATCAATTAGACTTATTAAAAAATTTAGGAAAAGAAGATTTCTTCAAGGTAAGTAAACATAATTTACTTAAAGCAAAAATTAATGATACTCCTTGGGTTTATTGTTTAAATGATATAGCTATTTTGAAAAATATGTTTATTAATACAATTTCACTCGATGTAAAAGTTGATAATGAATTAATTTTTAAAATCGAAGGCGATGGGGTAGTAATAGCAACACCTTCAGGGTCTACTGCTTATTCATTATCAGTAGGTGGACCTGTTGTTGATACAGATATTAAGGCATTAATTGTCAGCGCTATTGCACCGCATAATTTAAATAGTGTGCCCTTAGTTTTAGCTAAAGATAAAAAATTAAAAATAAAGATTAAGAATACTAAAGAGCATTCAGCATACATTGCTTTTGATGGCACAAATCACACAAAAGTAAATGAAAATGATGTAATATTAGTAAAATCTTCAAAGAAGTATTTGAAGATTTTTTCACAAGGTGCAGCGAGTCAATTTATAAAAGTAGACAATAAATTAAGAATGAGGTAAGTTTATGAAGAAGTTAAGACATAAAAAAATTCTTTCACTAATTAAAGAAAAAAGCATAGACAGACAAGAAATCTTGCTGGAATATTTAAAAGATGAAGGTTTTGATGTAACTCAAGCTACTGTTTCAAGAGATATTAAAGAATTAAACTTAGTAAAAATAGTATCTTCTAATGGTGGTTATAAGTATGCGCAAAATGTAATTGTGCAAGACACAAAAGAATCTTCCAATAGATTTGATTTCATTTTTTCAGAGTCAATAATAACTGTTGATTATGCTATTAACACTGTTGTAATAAAATGCAGAACAGCTATGGCGCAAGCGGCTTGTGAAGTGTTTGATAGCTTAGTTTGGGAAGGTGTCGTAGGCACTTTAGCTGGTGAAAACACTATTTTCATAGTTACAAAAACAGAAAAAAATGCAGAAACTCTAACAAAACAATTAAGAGAATATATTAAATAATTTATGGTGGTTTACTTATGCTTTGCGAGCTTATAATTGAAAATGTAGCAGTTATTGAAAAAGCGAACATTATATTTACTAATGGATTTACATGCCTTACGGGTGAGACTGGGGCGGGTAAGTCTATTATTGTTGATTCAATTAATATAATTTTAGGTGAAAGAATTTCAAAAAATATAGTTAGGGCAGGAGCTCAAAAAGCTACTATTACAGCTGTGTTTGAAAATTTAGATGAAAAACTTATTAAAAAAGCTCTTGATGAATACGAAATTGATTTATCTAATGAATGTATAGTAACAAGACAGACAACCGATACAGGAAAAAGCTCAGCGAGGATAAATTCTTTACCTGTTGCTGTTAATGTTATAAAAGATTTGTTTTCTGATATACTTACTATTCACGGTCAGCACGACAATCAAAGCTTATTAAACCCTGCAAAACATATAGACATTTTAGATACCTTTGGCACTGATATAAATATAAAAAATGAATACTTAGAAGTTTATAAAGAATACTCAAATACTATTAAAGAGATAAAAAGATTAACTTCTTTAGATAAAAATAATAGTGATACAATAGATTTATACACATATCAAATTAATGAAATCTTAACAGCAGACTTATCAAAAGAAGAAGAAGAAGACTTAGCAAAACAAAAAAAGAAAATTCAAGATTCTGAGAAACTATTAAAATACTTAAATTCTGCCTATGTATTATTAGCTGGAGAAGATGAATTTTTAGGCGCCCTTGCAAGCTTAGATAAAGCTTGTGATGAATTAGAAAATACCGTAGATTATGATGAAGCTTTGCAAGATGTTTTTAGTAAGGTAAACGATGCTTTTAATATAACTCAAGAAAGTTTATTTGAGTTAAAAAGATATTTAGAGGATATAGAAATTACTGATTATACAATCGATGAAATCGAAGAGCGCTTAGATATTTACTATAAACTTAAAAATAAATATGGCAATACAACTGATGATGTTTTAGCTTACTGTGAAAAAATACAAAAAGAAGTAAAAACTATTACATTTTTAGAGGAAGAATTAGAATTATTGAATAATAAATTAACTGTTTTAGATGAAAAAATTAAAGTAGCAAGTGATAAATTATCTAATAATAGGTTAAGTGTATTTAATCAATTTGCAAAAGAAATAAACTCAGCTTTAGAGTTTTTAAATATGCCTTCAGTAGAAATATTCTTAAGTGTAAAGGAAAAAGACTATACACTGAAAGGTAAAGACGAAATTGAGTTTTTAATCGTTACAAATAAAGGAGAAAATCCAAAGCCTCTATCTAAAATAGCCTCAGGTGGTGAATTATCAAGAATAATGCTCAGCATTAAAAGCGTTTTAGCTGAAAAAGATGATACTAAGACTTTAATTTTTGATGAGATAGACGCAGGAGTTTCTGGCTCTGCTGCTTTTAAAATAGGTAAATTATTAAAACAGACAGCTAAAGGAAAGCAAGTATTGTGTGTTACTCATTCATCACAAATAGCAGCTTTTTCAGACAATCATTTATTAATTAAAAAGACTGCCGATGATAAAGCTACATATACAAACATTACAGCCCTTTCACAAGAAGAAAAAGAAATGGAAATTGCAAGAATAATATCAGGAGATAACATCACAAAAACTTCTTTAGAAAATGCAAAAGAGATGATTATTACTGCTCAAAACAGTTAAAAATAAAATTTTACTTAATACTTGACAAGTTTTATTTTTTGTGATAAGCTAAATTCAAATTAAACAAAACACAGTGAAAAAGACAAGTAATTTAAAAATACAGTAAAGAGAGCTTTCGGTTATGTGCAAGAAAGACTAAGGTTTTTATATGAATACACTTTGGAGTGGCAAACTTGAAAATAAGTAGGGTTTGACGGGTGTACCCGTTATAGTATTAAAGTTTTATACTTTGTGAGGCAAATTTATTTGCGAACAGAGGTGGTACCGCGTTACTAACGCCCTCTGCCAATTTTTTGGCAGGGGGATTTTTTATTTTTAGGAGGAGAATTATGAAGAAAAATGTTTTTGATTTGCTTGAGGAAAGAGGATTAATAGCTCAAGCTACTGACAAAGAAGTTGTTAGAGATTTATTAGGAAAAGAGAAAGTGACATTTTATATAGGCTTTGACCCAACAGCAGATAGCTTACATGTAGGTCATTTTCTACAATTAATGGTTATGCGTCATATGCAAGAAGCAGGTCATATACCTATCGCTTTAATCGGTGGCGGTACTTGTATGATAGGTGACCCGAGTGGCAAAAGCGATATGAGAAGAGTAATGACAAAAGAAGAAATCGATGCAAACGGTGAAAAGTTTAAAGTTACAATGAGAAAATTTATAGATTTTTCAGAAGGTAAGGCATTGATGCTTAATAACGCTGACTGGCTTTTAGATTTAAACTATGTTGACTTTTTAAGAGATGTAGGTTTTCATTTTTCAGTAAATAAAATGCTTACAGCAGAGGCATTTAAAATTCGTTTAGAAAAAGGCTTATCTTTTACTGAATTTAACTACATGTTAATGCAAGGTTATGATTTTTACCATATGTTTAACGAAGTTAATTGTACTATGCAATTAGGCGGTAATGACCAGTGGTCTAATATTTTAGCCGGTACAGAGTTAATAAGAAAAAAAGCAAGAAAAGATGCCTTTGGTATGACATTTAATTTACTTACTACTTCTGATGGTACAAAAATGGGTAAAACAGTTAAAGGTGCTGTATGGCTTGACCCTGAAAAAACAACACCGTATGAATTTTTCCACTACTGGAGAAACATTGGCGATAACGATGTTGCGAACTGCTTAAAAATGCTTACATTAGTACCGCTTGAAGAAATAAAAGCGTTTGAAGAAGAAGGCGGAGCTGCTTTAAATAAAGCTAAAGAATTATTAGCTTACACTTTAACAGAGCTTGTTCACTCAAAAGAAGATGCTGACAAAGCTTTAAAAACGGCTCAAGACTTATTTAGTGGTGCTGCAGATAGTGAAAATATGCCGAATGCAAAATTAAGTGATGAAGACTTCATAGATGAAAAAATCGCAGTTTTAGACTTATTAGTTGTTACAAAATTAGCGCCGAGCAAATCCGAGGCAAGAAGATTAGTACTACAAGGTGGAATTATCATTAAAGATATTAAAATCGAAGATATTAACACAAGTTTTGATAAAAAAGATTTCAATGAATTATTTATAATTAAAAAAGGTAAAAAGACATTTTTAAAAGTTGAAATTTAATTAAAAGTATTAAAGGGAGCAATCCCTTTTTTATTTTGTGAAAATAATAAAAAATTTAAAGTTAATAATATATATTTTGCTTTACTGAATATAGTTTTTGTGGTAAAATAGGTTGATTTTGAATATAAGGGGGGAGAAAGTGGCTATTTTTGTAATTGGAGATTTGCATCTATCTTTTTCTTCAGGAAAGCCTATGGATGTTTTCAAAGGCTGGGAAAACTACACGCAAAGAATAAAAACAAATTGGCAAAGACTAATTAACCCAGAAGATACTGTAATTTTAGCAGGAGATATTTCTTGGGCCTTAGATATTAAAGATGCTGTTAGCGATTTTAAATTTATAAATGAATTAAACGGCAAAAAAATAATATCAAAAGGAAACCACGATTACTGGTGGCAAACAAATAAAAAACTATGTGAATTTTTGCAAGATAATAATTTTGATACAATTAGTTTTTTACATAACAATAGTTATGAAGTAGAAGATAAAATTATCTGTGGAACAAGAGGCTGGATATTTGATGATACTGAAGAACATAATGAAAAAATTATCCTTCGTGAAGCGCAGAGATTAAAGACCTCTTTAGAGTATATAAAATCTGACAAAGAGAAAATTGCTATATTGCATTATCCTCCAATTTATCAAGATTTAAAGTCTACTCAAATATTAAACACATTAAAAGAATATAATGTTAAAAGATGTTATTATGCGCATTTACACGGCAAAACTATTGATTTTGCATTTAACTCTCATTATGAGGGAATAAAATTTAAACTTATTTCAGCAGATAGTGTATATTTTACCCCTGTATTGATTGATTAATTAAAAAAGATGTGGTATAATATTCAACAGACTAAATTTATAAAAAAGACTATTTAAGGAGTTTTAAAATAATGGAATTATTAAAAAATGAAAAAACACAAGAAAACACAGTTGAGGTTGAATTTAAAATAAGTGCTGCTGATTTTAACAGCGCTATTTCAAAGGTGTTTAGAAAAACAAGTGCAGAAATGACAGTGCCAGGATTTAGAAAAGGTAAAGCCCCTCGTAATGTTGTTGAAAAAATGTATGGTGAAGAAGTTTTCTTTAACGATGCAATAGACGAATTACTGCCTCAAGCTTATGAAGAAGTTGTAAAACAAGCTGATATTGAGCCTGTTGCACCTCCTAAAATAGAAGTAACATCTTGTACAAAAGAAGATGGTGTAGTAATTAAAGCAGTAATCACAGTATACCCAGAAGTTACAGTGGCAAAATATAAAAACTTAGAAGCTCAAAGAACAGAAATCCCTGTGATAGATGGCGTTATTGATGATGAGTTACAATTACTATTAGAAAGAAATGCAAGAATAGTAACAGTAGAAGGAAAAGAAGCTGAATTAACAGACACAGCGAACATAGATTTTGAAGGCTTCCTTGATGGTGTTGCATTTGAAGGCGGTAAAGGTGAAGGGTTTGACTTACAATTAGGCTCAGGCCAATTTATCCCTGGTTTTGAAGCACAAATTGTTTCACATAAAGCAGGCGATGAATTCGATGTAGTAGTAACTTTCCCAGAAGACTACGGCTCAAAAGACTTAGCTGGTAAAGAAGCAGTATTTAAAACAAAACTAAATGATGTTAAAATTAAAGAATTACCAACTTTAGATGATGAATTCGCGAAAGATGTAAGTGAATTTGATACTTTAGAAGAATTAAAAAATGATTTAAGAACAGCTAAAGAAACAGAAGCAAAACAAGCAGCAGAGCTTGATTTAGAAGATAAATTAGTGCAACAAGTAGTTGATTCAATGACAGCAAACATTCCACAAGAAATGAATGAAGCAAGAATTGATGAAATGGTAAGAGATTTTGATGGCAGACTTCAACAACAAGGCTTAAAATTAGAATTATACTTACAATACACTCAAATGGATATGGACTCATTTAGAAAATCTTTTGCAGAACAAGCTGAAAAGCAAGTTAAAATTCGCTTAGCTCTTGAAAAAGTAGCGCAATTAGAAAACATTGTTGCAACAGATGAAGAGTTTGAAAAAGAATTAGAAAGAATTAGTGAATTATATAACATTCCACTTGAAACAGTGACAACAATGGTTCCTCATGAAGAAGTTAAAAAAGATTTAGCTATTCAAAAAGCTATTGATTTCATAAAAGAAAATGCAAAAATAACAAATGCATAAAATAGGAAAAATTGGCAAAAATTAATATTATAATTAATGGAGGTGTACTATTATGGCATTAGTCCCAATGGTCGTAGAACAAACAAATAGAGGGGAAAGATCTTATGATATTTACTCTCGCTTACTAAATGATAGAATCATTATGCTTTGTGATGAGGTTAATGATGTAACAGCAAGTTTAGTAGTAGCACAGCTTTTATATCTTGAAAGTCAAGATCCAGATAAAGATATTAGTTTATATATCAACAGCCCTGGTGGTTCTGTAACTGCTGGTATGGCTATATATGATACTATGAACTACATCAAATGCGATGTTTCTACAATTTGTATAGGACTTGCAGCTTCAATGGGTGCTTTTTTATTAAATTCAGGTGCAAAAGGTAAAAGATTTGCACTACCTAATAGCGAAATAATGATACACCAACCTTTAGGTGGCACAAGAGGTCAAGCAAGTGATATAAAAATTCACGCTGACTGGATAATTAAAATTCGTGAAAAACTTAATAAAATTATGGCAGACCAAACAGGTCAACCAATAGAAAAAATCACTATTGATACTGATAGAGACAATTTTTTAAGTGCACAAGAAGCGCAGGAATACGGTTTAATTGATAAAGTTATCGACCACCGTGGTGCAGCACAAGACAGCGAATAATAAAAGACAATAAGCAATAACATATAGTTAGATAAAGGGAGAATTATGGCAGGTAAAGATAAAGTTCTTACATGCAACTTCTGTGGGAAAACTTCTACAGAAGTTGAAAGAATAATAATTGGCCCAGGCATAAATATTTGTAATGAATGCGTACAGCTTTGTTATGAAATTTTACAAGACGAGGGTGTTGTCTCACCAGTTAGTCGTACAGGTAGGGACGATAAAAGAAAAAGAGAAGCTACGCCTAGCAATGATGTGACTATTTATCCACCTAAGGATATAAAGAAAAAATTAGATGAATATGTAATAGGGCAAGAAGATGCAAAAATTGCTCTTAGCGTTGCTGTTTATAATCATTACAAAAGGATTTTAAGTAAAAATAATCAAGTTGATGGTGTAGAAATACAAAAAAGTAATATCTTGCTTTTAGGCCCATCAGGTACAGGTAAAACTCTACTTGCACAAACACTTGCTAAAATGCTTGATGTTCCTTTTGCAATAGCAGATGCTACTACTTTAACCGAAGCGGGTTATGTAGGTGAAGATGTTGAGAATATCTTATTAAAATTAATTCAAGCAGCTGATTACAATATTGAAAAAGCTCAAATGGGTATAATTTATATCGATGAAATTGATAAAATAACAAGAAAAAGTGAAAATCCTTCCACGACAAGAGATGTTGGTGGTGAGGGTGTGCAACAAGCGTTATTAAAAATTATCGAGGGTACAACGGCGAGTGTTCCTCCACAAGGTGGAAGAAAACATCCGCATCAAGAGTTTATCCAAATCGATACTAAAAATGTATTATTTATTTGTGGTGGTGCTTTTGATGGTCTTGAAAAACACATCGAAAAGAGAACTACAGCAGGAAGTGTGGTAGGCTTTAATAGTCCGCTCGCTAAAAAAGAAGAAAAAGAATTAATAACACTACTAAAAAAAGTAGAGCCGGATGATTTAGTTCATTTTGGTATTATTCCAGAATTAATTGGCAGACTACCTGTTGTTTCTGTTTTATCTTCTTTAGATAAAGAAGCGTTAATTCAAATCTTAAAAGAGCCTAAAAACTCTATTTTAAAACAATACACAGCTTTATTAGCTCTTGATAATGTAGGTCTTGATATTACAGATGAAGCTTTAGATGAAATAGCAAACAAGGCTATTTTAAGAAAAAGTGGAGCAAGGGCGTTACGCTCAATAGTAGAAGACAGCTTAAAAGATGCTATGTATACAGTGCCGAGTGATGAAACTATTAATAAAGTAATAATCACAAAAGATTCTGTAACTACTGGTAAAGCTGATTATGAATACGGCGAGAAAACACAAAGGTATTCAAAAGATAACAAAATTGCAATTTAAGAGGTGCTTTGCACCTCTTTTGCTTACATATAGTTCTTTATATTAATATATCTGCACTTGTTCGCTTGATAAAGCTTGACAACTTTGGTATAATTAAGTGTAAGCAATTAACCAAATAGATTTATTTTTTTAATAAATGAGGAGGGAATATGGCAACAAAAGTTAAAGTTAAAGTCGATAATAAAAATGATTATAAATACCTTCCAGTAATAGCCTTAAGAGGTATGGTGTTATTCCCTGAAAGCCTGATACATTTTGATATCGGTAGAGAAAAATCCATAAACGCATTAAATGAAGCTATGGATAGCAATAGATTAATCTTTATATCCACTCAAATAGATGCTGATATAGAAGACCCAGCAGACGATGAATTACATAAAGTGGGTGTAGTAGCGCAAATAAAACAAATTATAAAATTGAATGAAGGTGTAATGAAAGTATTAGTTGATGCTTTATATAGAGCAAAAGCTGATAGCTTTAGTGTTGATGAAAAAATGATTCACGCACTTGTTACTCCTTATCCAATGAGTAAAATACCTGAGAAAAAGCAAGAGACAATAGAGGCCTTATTAAGAAGTATTAAAGAATCTTTTGAGATGTATACTTCAGTTGCGCCCAAAATGTCAAAAGAAGTAATATACAATACTTTTGCAATAGAAGCGCCTAATGCTTTATGTGAGTATATAGCATCAAATGTTATGTTTAAAATTGAAGATAAAATATATATTCAAAATGAGAACTCTGTTGAAAAGAGATTAAAATTTATACTTAATTTTTTAATAAGCGAATACAATGTATTGAAAATTGAAGAAGATATTAAATCAAAGGTTCAATATGAGCTTGAAAAAAATCAAAAAGAATATTACCTTCGCCAGCAAATCAAGACAATTTCACAAGAACTTGATATTTCAGAAGATGGTGTTTCTGAAATGGATGATTACAGGGATAAAATCTTAGAATTAAACCTTGACGGTGATTCTCAATTAAAACTTTTAAAAGAAGTAGCTCGTTTAGAAAGAATGTCACAAAGCTCACAAGAAGCAGGAGTTATAAGAACATATTTAGATACTTGTTTAGAAATTCCTTGGCATATTGAA
The DNA here is from genome assembly GCA_964369975.1 of uncultured Oscillospiraceae bacterium. Taxonomy (GTDB): domain Bacteria; phylum Bacillota; class Clostridia; order Oscillospirales; family Ruminococcaceae; genus RGIG3102. The sequence goes on along the minus strand of CAYJFZ010000003.1, from coordinate 4,249 downwards.
AGCAAAGAGAGAGTTGATATAATTGAGGCTGAAAAAATATTAAATAAAAAACATTATGGCTTATTACAAGTTAAAGAAAAGGTACTTGAAATATTATCAGTAAATCAATTAAGCAAAGATGTAAAAGGGCAAATTATTTGTTTAGTAGGTCCTCCTGGTGTTGGTAAGACAAGTATAGCTACCTCAATAGCCGAGTGTTTAAATAGAAACTATGTAAGAGTATCTTTAGGTGGCGTTAGAGATGAAAGTGAAATCAGAGGACATAGAAGGACTTATGTAGGCGCTATGCCAGGCAAAATAGTGAATTCTTTAATTCAAGCAAAATCAAACAATCCTGTATTACTTTTAGATGAAGTTGATAAAATGGTAGGCGATTTTAGGGGCGACCCTGCTTCTGCCTTGCTTGAGGTGCTTGATTCTGAGCAAAATACAAACTTTAAAGACCATTATGTTGACCTTCCTTTAGATTTAAGCAATGTATTTTTTATAGCAACAGCAAATAATTATAATTCAATTCCAAAACCTTTACTTGATAGAATGGACATAATTGAATTATCAAGTTATACAAGGGAAGAAAAATTCCATATAGCTAAAAAGCATTTAATACCAAAACAACTTGCAAAAAATGGTGTTAAAAAATTAGTAAAATTTAATGATAGCGCAATATACGAAATTATAGATGGTTATACAAAAGAAGCAGGTGTTAGAACTTTAGAGAGGACTATCATCAGCCTTTTAAGAAAATCAGCTAAAGTATTAGCGACTAAAGAAGAAGAAAAAGTAACTATCACAAAAGCAAAAGTTACCCAACTACTTGGCCCTGAAAAATTCAAGACTACAGGCCTTGATTTAAAAGATAGAGTAGGTGTGGCAAATGGACTTGCGTGGACATCAGTAGGTGGTGAGATGCTACCTATAGAAGTTACTCAAATTCCAAATGGTAATGGTAAATTAGAATTAACCGGCTCACTCGGTGATGTTATGAAAGAATCTTGTAAAATTGCTTTAAGTTATATTAAAAGTAACGCACAAAGATACGATATTAAAACTGATTTTAATAAAATTGATATTCATATACATGCCCCTGAAGGAGCAGTTCCAAAAGATGGACCTTCTGCTGGTATAACACTTACTACTGCCTTAGTATCAATGCTCACACAAAGGGCTGTAAAAGGCGATGTAGCTATGACAGGCGAAGTTACTTTACAAGGTAGGGTTCTACCTATTGGCGGCATAAAAGAAAAGGCTATGGCAGCATATAGAGAAGGCATTAAAACAGTTATCATTCCTTATGATAATGAGCCGAATTTATATGATGTAGATAGCATAGTTAAAGAAAAAATCACATTTTTACCTGTTAAAAATGTTGATGATGCACTAAATGCAAATTTAGTTACTCCTTTTAAATAGTGGAGGGTTTATGGTAATAAAATCAGCAGAGTTTAAAATTTCCTACGGCCTTCAAAGCCAATTACCGGAATATGACACAAAAGAAGTTGTTATTTCAGGCAGGAGTAATGTAGGTAAATCAAGTATAATAAACAAAATTTGCAATAGAAAAAGTCTTGCGAGAGTAAGCTCACAGCCCGGTAAAACTGCTACAATAAATTATTATTTAGTAAATGATTTTTACTTAGTAGATTTGCCTGGTTATGGCTTTGCAAAAGTTAGCCATAGCGAAAGAAAACGCTGGGATAAACTAATTAATGGCTACTTTAATAATCGCAGTGGTAAATTATCTGTTGTAATTCAATTAATTGATGTAAGGCATAAGCCATCAAATGATGATTACTTAATGCTTGAATACTTAACTTTTAATAACATTCCGTTTATTATAGCTCTAACAAAGGCGGATAAATTAAAAAAATCGCAGCAAAATGAAGCTGTTGACACATTTAAAGAGTATTGCAAAGATTTTAGCTTTAGTGATATTATCTTAACGAGTGCTGAAAAAGGCGATGGTATACAAGATTTATTAGATAAAGTAGAAGAATTTTTAAATAAAGATTAGGAGATAATAATGCCAAATATATTTATTACAGGTCTTAGTGAAGAAAATTTTATAAGCGAAGAACAAGCAATCAAAAACATTTTTGAAAAAGTTTGTGAGTTTAAACCAAATTCATTAAGATTTTTTATTAATCCTTTAATTGAAATTAGAGATGGAAAAGTTATTTCTTCACCTCCTTATATGGAAGTGCATGACGGTGGGGCAAAACCACAAGAAAATTATGACAATACAGCAAAGCAATTAACAGACTTATTCAATGAGAAAAATTTCGGCGCATTAACTGTTAATTTCACAACAATAAACCCTTATAGATACTACACAAAGGGACAGCCTTTAAGAAAATAAAAAGGGTAGAGTATGGCTTACAAAGAATTTAGTTATTTTTACGATTATTTTAATTATAATGCCGATTACGATAGGCTATTTCACTTCATTGAAAGTGAGATAGCCTTATTGGGTGTAAAAAAAGGTAGTATAGTTTGTGATTTAGGCTGTGGTACAGGAGAGCTTTCGTTTAGGTTTGTAGATAAAGGCTTTGATGTAATTGCTATTGATAATTCAGAAGATATGCTAAATGTCATATATGATAAAAAATATGAAAAAGGCTATGATAGTCTTCTTATTTTAAATCAAGATATAACAAAACTTGATTTATATGGCACAGTAGATGTTTTTACCTGCACTTTTGATACTGTTAATCATCTGCATTCCAAAAAAGATGTACAAACACTTTTTGATAAAGTTTCATTATTTATGCATCCAGAAGGTATATTCTTCTTTGATATGAATACAGAATATAAGCATGAAAATATATTAAAAAATGAAGAATTTATTTTTGATGAAGAACAGGCAAAATGTATATGGAAAAACAGTTTGGATAAAATTAATAAAAATACTAAAATTTCAATATCAATCTTTGATAAAGAAAATAATGTAGAATTTAATGAAGAATTTTTTGAGAATTATTACTCATTTAAAGAAATAGAAGAACTACTAAAAAACTCAAAATTAAAAATAATTAAAACCATAGACGGGGAAGTATTCGAAGGAATTAGCCCAACGAGCCAAAGAGCTTTGTTTGTGGTAAAAAAGGAGATATAAATGGCAAAGATGACAAGGGCGATATCAGAGATGGGCGGAATAGTAATTAGTGTTATAGACTCAACTGAAATTGTAGCAAAAATGGAAAATATTCATACAACAAGTGCTGTTGTTTCAGCAGCTTTTGGTAGGCTGTTAACAGCGTCACAACTAATGGCATCTACATTAAAAAACGAAAATGATAGTGTAACTTTAAGAATTAAAGCTGATGGACCTATTGGTCTTTTAACTGTTGCTTGCAATGCGAAAGGGGAATGTAAAGGCTATGTTGAAAATAATATAGTAGAACTTCCTTTAAGAAGTGATGGCAAATTAGATGTTGGTAGTGCAGTAGGTAAAAATGGTAGTTTATATGTAGTAAAAGATTTAGGCCTAAAAGAGCCTTATGTTGGCAGTATACCTTTAGAAAGCGGAGAAATAGCAGAAGATATAACAGGCTACTATGCCTATTCAGAGCAAATTCCTACTGTATGTAGTTTAGGTGTTTTAGTAAATCCTGATTTAACTATTAAAAAAGCTGGAGGCTTTTTACTTCAATTATTACCCGGGGCAACTGAAGAAGAAATCCAAATGATAGAAGAAAATCTAAGAAATTTTCCAAGCATTACAAAGTTTTTAGATGATAATAATACAGAAGAAGATATTATAAATGCTGTATTAAAAGGTTTTGAGCCTCAAATTTTAGATGTTGTTGAAGTGGGTTATAAATGCGATTGCTCAAAACAAAAAGTTGAAAAAGCATTAATAAGTATTGGCTTAAAAGATTTAACAGAGCTTCGTGATGAAGAAGATAGCATTGAACTTGGTTGTCAATACTGCGATGAAAAATACATTTTCACAAAAAATGATTTAAGCAAATTAATACAAAAAATAAGTGTAAATTAAAATAAATTATTTTTAAAATAGCTTTATATTTTAACGTTTTTATAAAGTAATTTTATTGAATTTTAAATAAAAAACACTTAAATTATCATATCAATATTTTACCATTTTGAATATCTTTAAATTCTTAAAAAAATTGCAAAAAAGTGTTGACATATCATATTTCTTATGGTAAGATATAAGTCGTCACCGAAACAGTCTGGGAGCATAGCTCAGCTGGGAGAGCATCTGCCTTACAAGCAGAGGGTCACAGGT
>CAYJFZ010000002.1:250702-253383 GCA_964369975.1 uncultured Oscillospiraceae bacterium | reverse complement strand
ATAAGAAAAGAAAATGAAAATATTCAAATAGTTTTTATAACAGGATTTTATGATTTTATAGCTGAGGGATATGAAGTCAATGCACTTCATTACCTTTTAAAGCCAGTTCAAAAACAAAAGTTTTTTAATGTTTTAAATAAAGCTATAAATTTAATAGATAAAACTGAAACTCCTTTAATATTTAAAGTAGGCAACGAAAGTGTTTTAATAAATAAAAATGATATTTTATTCATAGAGGCAATGGCTCATAACTCACAGATAAATTTAATAAGTGAAGAAATAATAACTGTTAATGAAAAAATTTCAAATCTTGAAAATATTTTAGGGGTAGAATTTATAAAATGCCATCGCTCATATATTGCATCAATTAAAAATATTAAAAAAATAAGTAAAACAAATATAATTTTTGATAACGATAAAGAAATACCTATATCAAGAAACTTATATAATGCTTCTCATAAAGCATTCATTTCTTATTTTTTAAAAAAGGATAGTTTAAAATGAGTATTTTAGATAAAATATTTCAAAAAATGGTTGATAGAAAAATAGCAGAATATCAAAATTCTTTAATTGAAAATCATTATAATGAAGTAGAAAATATATATAACCAAATGAGAGGCTGGAGGCATGATTATCATAATCATATTCAGGCTCTAATTGCATTAGCTGGTGAAAACAACATTGAAATAAAAAAATACCTTTTAAACTTAAACGATGATTTAACAAATGTTGACTATATTTTAAAAACAGGCAATATTATGGTTGATGCTATATTAAATAGTAAGATTTCTCTTGCTTCATCAAAGGAAATTCTGATTAATGCAAAGGCAAATGTTCCTCAAAATATTAAAATTTTAGATATTGATTTATGCGTTATAATTGGAAATTTAATTGATAATGCTATAACTGCCTCTTTAAATCTTAATAAAGAAGATAGGATAATTCGGGTATATATTGGAGTGTTAAAAAATCAATTATACATATCAATAGCGAATTCTACCTCTAACAATATTATAAAAGAAGGAACTAAATACATCTCAACTAAAAATAAAACAAATCACGGATTTGGTATTTTAAGAGTTGATAAAATTGTAGAAAAATATAATGGATATACAAACAGGCAAAATGAAGAAGATTTCTTTGTTACTGAAATTTTATTACCACTCGTGTAAATTTTAATACCATTCATTCAAAATATAACATAGATAATTTTATTTATGTTATATTTTTATTAGAAAGCAGGTGAAATTAGTGAACGAAAACAAAAAATATTCCTTATTTAGTAATATTAATTTTATGCAAAAAAGAATATTAAGAGAAAATAAAATAAATATTCTAGCAATTTTAATTTTGCCACCAATTACAGTGCTAGCATCGTTTTTATCAATTTACTTATCAAGTGAAGTTGTTTTATTAATAGAGAATAATAGCGCTGGAAATGAACTTATAAAAATAATAGGCTATATAAGCTTTACTATTATAGCAGTTAAAATTATTCAGCTAGTATTAACTGTTTTTATAGAAGGGTTTATGCTTGTTGTTGATATACAGCTGGGTAATGAAATTATAAAGGAATTTATTTATAAAGATTATGAATTAGCCGAAAGTAAAAAAGGCTTAGATATGTTTATAAAAGCACTTTCGAATACTGGAAGTGATTCAAGCGCAACAAGGAAAATAGGAAAAAATATAGCTGATATACTAACGAACATAATAGGAGTTATTTCATACACGGTTATTCTTTATAATTTTAATATAAATATAGTGTTTATTATAAGTGTTACCACTTTTATATCATATTTTATATTAAAAAAATCAGCAAATTGGCTGTATGAAAATAAAGATAATTGGCAAACAGCAGATAGGAAAATTAAATATATTTTTAAAGTGATGGGCGATTTTTCATATGCTAAGGATTTGAGGATTTATGGGCTATTTGAGTGGCTACAAGATATGTTTAATATAAGCTTTACAGAAAGGCTTAATTGGATTAAAAAAGAAAAATTATACAACTTTAAAAATGAATTTTTAGTAGCAATAATTTCATTAATAAGAGATGTTGTATCATATGGGATTTTAGTATATGTTTTAATACAAAATAATTTAAAAGCATCAGATTTTATTTTTTATTTTGGTATAATTGGTGGTTTTTCAGCCTTTTTATCTAATATAATGAATGAGTTTAATAAATTGTATGGATATAGCTTAAATATAAAAGAAGTTAGAGAATACTTTGATTATAAAATTATAGATAATATAAAAAGTGAAGATGTTCCTAATGAAACATTTTCTATTGAATTTAAAAATGTTTATTATAAACATAAAGGTAGTGATGAGGATACTATTAAAAATTTAAGTTTCAAAATAGAAAAGGGCGAGAAATTAGCTATTGTTGGAATTAACGGAGCCGGAAAAACTACTATTGTTAAACTAATTTGTAGATTATACACCCCTACAAGCGGAGAAATTTTAATAAATGGAATTAACATCAATAAATTTGATTTAAAAGAATATTTAAGTTTATTTTCAGTTGTGTTTCAAGATATAGTTTTGCTTCCTTGCTCAATAAAAGAAAATATAGTTCCAGATTTAGAAAATGTAAACGATGAAAATCTCATAAAGGCAATAGAATTATCAGGACTAAAAGAAAAAGTATATTCATTAAAAAATAGTATAAATAC
>CAYJFZ010000002.1:0-250692 GCA_964369975.1 uncultured Oscillospiraceae bacterium | reverse complement strand
AGTGATGGAATTGAACTATCAGGTGGTGAAATACAAAAACTTGCACTATCAAGAGCTTTATATAAAAATGGAAAAGCACTTATTTTAGATGAGCCAACGGCAGCACTTGACCCTATTGCTGAAAGTCAAATATACAATGATTATAATAAAATGAGTAAAAATCATACCTCAATTTTCATTTCACATAGATTAGCAAGCACAAGATTTTGCGATAGAATTTTAATGATAGAAGGCGGGAAAATAATAGAAGAAGGCTCACACGATTTTTTAATTAATAAAAATGGAAAATATGCATACATGTATGAGGTGCAAAGCCATTATTATAAAAATAATCAAAGTGAAAAAGCGGAAATTTTAGAAAGGAATGATTATTAATATGAATTATACTGAAAAATTAAAGCTCACTATTAGAGGTTATAAACTTATATATAAATTAATTCCAAATTTAATCCCCGCAGCTATTTTATTAGGAATATTTCGTGCCGCACTACCTTTTGTAAATATAATAATGTCTGCAAATATTATAAATGCAATAGCAAAAAGTGATGATTTTAATCATATAATGTTTTTAGCTATATTAACAGCCGTTTTAAATGTTTTAATAGCTATTATTTCTAGTTTACTTCAAAAGTGGTTTGAATATAATGAAAGTAAATCTACAATATTATATAATAAGCTGATTAAAGACAAACTAAAAGTGCTAGATTATGAATTAATAGAAGATAAAGACACTCACTTAGAGGTTGAAAAAATACGTATGTATAATGATTCTTTGGGTGCAGGACTTAAAAAGCTTGTATATGTTTGTAATAGTTTGGATAGTGTTTTTAAAATAATATATTCGGTAGTTTTAATAGGCTCGATTTTTACTTCTCATCATTTAATTGATGCAGGGAATTTTGAATTTATATTTTCTCCATTTACCACAATAGGTATAATAGGTTTAGTTATAGTAAACACAGTTGTTTTAATTAGAAGTCAAAAAAATAATGCAGAAAAAATGTATTTAGTTAATGAAGAAATAGCGCCTATAAATCAAATATATCATTACTATTTTAATAATGTTTTAACTTATAATGCATTAAAAGACATTAAGCTAAATAATTTGGATAAATCAATAATTAAAGAGCTTAGTAAAATAGAAGATTTAACAATTTATTTTTCAAAAACCTTAGCTATTCATCAATCTAAAATTGGATTGAAAGTTAGTATAGTAAACACTATTGTTACGGCTATATTTTATATGTATGTTGGCTTAAAGGCTTTGTTTGGTGCATTTTCAATAGGCACTATAGTTCAGTATGTGGGAATTTTAATTCAGTTTAATGAAGGAATTTCAAAATTTACAACTATATTTTCTTTTATCGACACTAACGCACCTCCATTAAAAACATTGTTTGAATTTTTAGACAAACCTAATGTAAAATATAATGGTACACTCCCAGTTGAAAAAAGAGTTTTTTGTGATGATAGCGATAATGAATACGAAGTAGAATTTAAAAATGTTAGTTTTAAGTATCCAAAAAGTGAAAATTTTGCTTTAAAAAATATTAATTTAAAAATTAATATAGGCAAAAAATTAGCAGTAGTTGGAATGAACGGTAGTGGAAAAACAACTTTAATAAAATTATTGTGTAGACTATATGATCCAACAGAGGGCGAAATAACTTTAAATGGAGTTAATATTAAAAAATACGATTATGAAGAATATATGAGTATTTTTGCTGTGGTTTTTCAAGATTTTAAATTGTTTTCATTTAATATTGCTCAAAATGTTGCAGGAAGTGTTAACTATAACGAGGAAATGGTGAATAATACATTATCTGATATCTCTATGATAGAAAGAGTAAATGAGATGGATAATAAAATAGAAACTCATTTATATAAAGATTTCAAAGAAGATGGAGTTGAAATTTCGGGAGGAGAAGCTCAAAAAATAGCATTTGCAAGAGCTTTATATAAAAAAGCTCCTTTTATAATTTTAGATGAGCCAACGGCAGCCTTAGATCCTATTATGGAGTATGAAATTTACTCAAATTTTAATGAATTAGTTAAAGATAAAACAACAATTTATATATCACACAGACTTTCAAGTTGTAAATTCTGCGACGAAATAGTGGTTTTTAATGATGGAGAAATAATTCAAAAAGGAAATCACGAAACATTAATTTTAGAAAAAGGCAAAAAATATCAAGAACTATGGAATGCACAAGCGCAGTATTATATTAAATAAAAAATCTTGCAGAGCTTTTTCTGCAAGATTTTAAATTATTTTATTAAAAAATATATAAGGCTTAGATAAAAAAACTTTTTAAAAATATAAAAGTCAATTAATTGTAAAGTAAATAATCTTCATTTAATAATTTAAGATTTATTTTAATAAATACTCACTCGGTACATATTCGTTTATCACACTATTTATATAGTCTAAGCTAAAAGTAGTGCTCATCGCCGATACTCCGTGCATCGCTGCTAAATCTTCATTATAATCTTTTAAAAGATAGTTTCTAATATTTGAATAATTATAATCATAATGAGTGACAATAGGCACAAAATAAGGGTTAGTAACATCTATTGTAAAATCGCCATTAATATCATAGGTTTTATTTATATCAAATTGAAATAAGCCACCTATTAAATTGTTTGATACTGATTGAGCTGAAATAAAGTTGCCTAAAGAGTAGGCGACTAAAGTTTTATAGCCTGTTTGTTCATTTACATAAGTTTCTACAGTCTGTACTACATGGGGATGAGTGCCTATAATAACATCTACTCCCATAGCATTAAAAGCCTTTACTATCTCTTGCTGGTAAGAATTTACGATATTTGAGTTTTCTGTACCCCAGTGAATGGAAGCGATAATAATATCTGAATTTTCTTTTGCTAAGTTTACTTGTTCTTTTATTATCTCTAATTCATCTGGTTTTATAACATAAGGATACTGAGTTGTGTCTATATTTAAGCCATTAGTACTAAATGTATAAGCTAAAAAAGCCATAGTGATATCATTTTCCGTTAAATATTTTATATCTTTTTCATTATCGCCAGTATAAAATCCTACATTTACAACATCTTTTGTGTTCCAATACTCTAAAGAAGCTAAAACACCTTCGCCGCCCTTATCGTAAGAATGGTTATTACTCATTCCTATTACATTAAAGCCCATATCAACAACCTTATCGCCCAAGGCTAAAGGGCTTGAAAACATAGGGTAGGTAGCCGGGGTAAAAGGAGTTACCATAGTTTCTTGATTTATAAATTTAACATCAAAATCATCAAAATAGTATTCTATATTTTCATAAGCAAAGTCAAAATTGTAGTCTGTATTCTCATCACTTCTTCTTTCGGCTTGCAAATAGATAGAGCCATGTATTAAATTATCACCGGCCGCTATAAATTTTACTGTATCAACAGGTCTTATAGTCGGCGAAGGAGATGGGGTAGGGGTAATTACTTCTTGATTAGAGCAAGCAGTAAATAAACAGATACACAATAATAACGATATAATTTTTTTCATTTTAATCTCCAAATAATTTTTATATGCTAAAAAATACAAAATATATTTTTTATTTACAATTTATCATAACATTTAATATACTTTATTTCAATATTTACTTGTTTTTTTTCGTATTTTCTATTATAATTTAGTGTACTGTAAAATAAAGGAGTAATATAATGCAACAAAAACTAAATAAAAGCGACTATTCTTTCTTTTTACCTGAAGAATTAATAGCACAAACTCCTACAATCCCAAGAGATGAATGTAAATTATTATGTTTAAAAAAGCATGATGATAATTTTGAGTTTGAAGATAAAATTTTTAAAAATATTAAAGATATGCTAAATAAAGGTGATGTCTTAGTTTTAAATAATTCTAAAGTATTGCCAGCTCGATTATACGGACAAAAAACAACTGGGGCAAAATGTGAGATAGTTTTATTAAAGCAAGTAGCACCAGATGAGTGGGAATGCTTAGCAAAACCGGGCAAAAAACTAAAAGATGATTCTGAGATTGTTTTTGATAGTGATGTATTATCTGCTAAAGTAATTAAAACTTTAGAAAATAAAAATAAGCTAATTAAGTTTTTTTATAAAACACAAACAATTTATGAGGCTTTAGATATAGTAGGAAAACTACCTTTACCTCATTATATAACTACTGAGTTAGTTGATAATAGCTTATACCAAACAGAATATGCTAAAACTTTAGGCTCTGCTGCTGCACCTACTGCGGGCTTACATTTTACAAAAGAGCTATTAGCCCAGCTTGAAGAAAAAGGCGTTAAAATATGCTATATAACCCTACATGTCGGCCTTGGCACTTTTAGACCTGTAAAAGTGGATAACATTTTAGATCACGAAATGCACAGCGAATGGTTTAGTATACCAAAACAAACAGCAGATAATATAAATTTTGCAAAAGAAAACAATAACAAAGTAGTAGCAGTAGGAACAACAAGTATTAGAACTTTAGAATCTTGCTATAAAAAACATCAAAAAATAATACCTTGTGAAATGGATACAGATATTTTTATTTACCCAGGATATAAGTTTAATATCGTTGATGCTTTAATCACAAACTTTCATTTACCACAAAGCACATTAATAATGCTTGTAAGCGCACTTTGTGGCTATGAAAACTGTATGAAGGCTTATGAGCATGCAGTAGAGAATAAATATAGATTTTATAGCTTTGGCGATGCTATGTTTATTTATTAGGAGAAAATATGTATACATTAATTAAAACGAATAATACTGCCCGTTTAGGCGAATTTGTAACACCACACGGGACTATAAAAACCCCAGCTTTTATGAATGTAGCGACTGCCGCTGCTATAAAAGGCGCTTTATCAACAAAGGACTTAGAAGATATTAAGTGTCAAGTAATGCTTTGCAATACTTATCATTTACACCTAAGGCCTACAGATGATGTAGTTTATAAACTCGGTGGTTTACATAAATTTACTAACTGGCAAAAACCTATTTTAACAGACAGTGGTGGTTTTCAAGTTTTTTCACTTGCAAAACTTCGCACAATTAAAGAAGAAGGTGTTTATTTTTCTTCTCATATTGATGGTAAGAAAATATTTATGGGGCCTGAAGAAAGCATGCAAATACAATCAAAACTTGCTTCTACAATAGCAATGGCTTTTGATGAATGTATTGATGCAAGGGCTGATATAAGCTATGCAAAACGGTCTTGCGATAGGACTACAAGATGGCTTATACGCTGCAAAAATGAAATGGATAAACTAAACTCTAAAGAAGAAACTATAAACAAAAAACAAATGCTATTTGGTATAAATCAAGGCTGTGTTAATGATAATTTAAGAGTTCATCATATGAAAGAGATAAGTGAATTAAACTTAGATGGCTATGCTATTGGTGGCCTTGCTGTAGGCGAGACTAAAGAAGAAATGTATCATGTTATATCAGTAGTAGAAGAACATATGCCAAAAGATAAAATTCGCTACTTAATGGGTGTTGGAACACCCGGTAACATCCTACAAGCTGTAAAAAGGGGAGTAGATATATTTGACTGTGTTATGCCATCAAGAAACGCAAGGCACGGACATATTAATACTTGGTCTGGCATAATAAACATTAAAAATGCAAAACACAGTCTTGATACTCAGCCTTTAGATGAAGAATGTGATTGCCCTGTATGTAAAACTTATTCAAGGGCATATATCAGGCATTTATTTAAAGCTAATGAAATGCTTGCTATGAGGCTTTGCGTTATGCATAATTTGTATTTTTATAATACTCTTATGGAGAAAATAAGAGAGCATATAACTTTGGATACTTTTGATGAATTTTATAAAAAATATACACTTATTTTGGATACAAGAATTTAACTTGAAATATGCTTTAATATATGCTATTATATTAATTAGTTATTAATTGGAGGAATTAAAAATGTATTTACTATTACAAACCGCAACACCTACTCTAACAGAAAGTTTACTAAGCACAGTTGTGCCTATCGTTTTAATGTTTGGTGTTTTATACCTCATGGTATTTAGACCACAACAAAAAAGAGATAAAGCACTTAAAGAAAAAGTTAGCTCAATTGAAATAGGCGACAGCATTACTACAAACGCAGGCATCATCGGCAGAGTTGTAAGCATGAAAGAAGATACACTTGTTATCGAAAGCTCATCCTCAAAACTTCGCATTAAAAGATGGGCAGTAGCAGATGTAGAAAAATTAAATATGGATTAATTAAAAGTAATAAAAACACTTTCTTTTGAATAGAATTTACTATCAAAAGGAGGTGTTTTTTTGTTACAAAGAATTATGATGGCTCAAACAAACTTGCAAAAATTTATAACAAAAAGCATTATTGGTCTTATTGTTAGTTTTGCAACATTTGGTTTTTTTATTTGTGTTTTAAGTTTAATTATTATCAGAGTTGATACCCCACAATATATTTTAATTCCTATAACTACTGGTATACTTACTTTTGCAAGCTTTATTGATAGTTTTTTATTGGCAAAAATTTTTAAAGAAAACGGACTATTAATCGGCTTATTAACAGGCTTTGTTTTTGTTGTGATTTTATTAGTTTGCGCTTTTAGTATGCAAACTTTTAGCTTTTCGAGTTTATTTTTTACAAAATTTTTTGCTATAATGCTCGCCGGTGCTTTAGGTGGACTTTTAGGTGTTATAATCTAAATAAATTTAGGAGTTTTAAATATGCGTAGTAAAATTAAAAGGATTAATAAAAATAAAGATTATATTTTTATATTTGTTTGCTCATTATATTTTTTAGGGATGATTTTAGGTTGCATTTTATTTTTTGCAAGCGATGAGAATTCAAATTTTTTAATAGTGATTTTTAAAAATATAGTTTTAAATGCTTTTAATAACAATATAAGTTTGTTCAGCTTTTTTCTTAATTTAGTAAATGATTTTCTTTTTTTTATTTTAATTATAACTTTAAAATATTCAGGTGTTTTGAAAATTTTAAATAGCTGTATCCCATTAATTTTCGCAATAAAAAATGCCGCTATTTATTCAGCGGCAATAATTTTAGATATTGATATTTTAAATATTTTAATTGTCTATATAATTAAAGATACAGCTATTGCTTTTTTATTAATTATTTATACTGCTAATATTTTAAAAGAAATAATAAATCAAAAGAATAATTTTAAAGCTGATATTAAAATTTTCTCAGCTTTTTGTGCAGCTATTTTTTTTATACATATAATTGATGTATCATTAAAACAGCTATTCTTCTTCTGATTTTCTTTTATATTTTGATAAAGGGGAGGACTTCGCTGCTTTTTTTAAGGCTTCGTCTGAGATATGCGTATATATTTCAGTAGTAGAAACATGTTCATGGCCTAAAATTTCTTTTAAAGCAAGCATATCGGCATTGCCTGAGCGATATAGTAAAGTGGCTGCTGTATGCCTTAATTTATGAGTTGAAAAGCCCATATTAGAAAGCCCTGATAACCTTAAGCAATCTTCAATGATTTGTTGTACTCTTCTTGCAGATAGGCGAGTTTTCCTTGTTGTAGAAATAAATAATGCACTCTCAACAGTGGGGGATATAAGTTTATTTCTTTCAATTAAATAATCTTCTATAGCATTTATACAGCTATCGTTTAAATAAACTATCCTTTCTTTATTACCTTTGCCTATTATTCTTAATGTATCATTGTTTATATCATTTACATCAATTCCTACAAGCTCACTTAAACGCATTCCACAATTTAATAATAAAACTATCATACAATAATCTCTTTTAGTAAACTTTGTATTTATTGATGATAACAATTCAATCGCTTGCTCTAAACTTAAGTATTTTGGCAGTCGCTTTTTATTACTTGGCAATTCAATATGCTCACTCGGGTTATCTTTAACTATATGTACTTTATTCACACAGTATTTAAAAAAACTTCTAATACTGCTTAATTTTCTCGCTCTTGCAGAGGTAGAGTTGTTTCTTTCATTTGTAACAAAATATAAAAACTCTAAAATATCTGACTGAGATATGGATTTAATAAAATTAATGTCTAAATCTTTAATATCCACTTCATCAATACTAAGATTATCTATTTTATTATCTCTTTTTTGTATTACAAATCTAAAAAAGAGCTTTAAATCTATATAATATGCTTCTACCGTTTTTATAGAAAGGCTGCGAATTGTCTGCATATAATACAAAAATTCTCTTAAAAACGAAGGGCTGTCAGAAAAATCTGAGTATAATTTTATCTTTGTATTAGCCATAAATAACCTCCTTAATAATATAAAAATAGTATATCATAAATTAGATAATTTTTCAAAAAAATAATTTATGATCTACTATTTGTTGTTGTAAAGCAATTTCACTTTGCAGTGATATTGTTATAGTAAAGCTTAATGAATTAGCTTTATTTAAGCGATTTTATTAAACCAATGCTTTGTACTATTTGCTATTTTTACTAATATTAGCATAACAGGTACTTCTACTAAAACACCTACGATTGTAGCTAAGGCTACAGGGCTATCTGTTCCAAAAAGGGATATGGCAACAGCTACTGCAAGCTCAAAGAAGTTTGATGCGCCAATCATTCCAGCTGGTGCTGCTATATCGTGCTTTAATTTTAAGGCTCTTGAAGTAAGATAAGCAATAAAGAAAATTAAAAAAGTGTCAACACCAATTAAAAATCGATATTGACACTTTATTTTAAATTTATTCCTTATTAACAGTCTTAACACCATAAATAAAGTAAACCATATGAAACAGCCATACAAAAACAATTATTATCCTACCAACAGGAACAGCGCCCATCATAAAAAATCCAAATCCTAATAATAGACTAACTAAAGACATTACTTTAATTTTTGTTTGCTTTGTCATACCTTCGCCATTTATGTATGTTTCTAAGTTGTTTTTATATAATTTTGTTGATTTGAACCAAGTATCTAATTTCTCACTACTTTTTGCAAATCCAAATGCTGCTAATAGTAAAAATGGAAACGATGGTAAGAGGGGAACAGCAGCTCCAATAGCACCTAAAGCTAAGCCTATCATTCCCAAACTTAAGTAAATAATTTTCTTCATTTTTAATTTTCCTTAATTTTCGCTTTATATTTAATAGTATTTATTATATGTTTTATAGCTATAATAGGATGATAAAATATCATTTTAGGCCCTGAAAATTTCATAACAGCCTTTATTTTATCTCTTTTTTCTTTTTGGTAGCAAGGGGAAGGGCAGACAGAGCAAAAAGTTTTATTTTTAGAGCAGTTGTCTATGCGTTTATTAGCATAATTTAATAATTCTAAACAATCAGTACATAAATCATCTTGATTGCAATTTTTTTTGCAGTATAAAGAAATCATTAAATTTATTATTTGTTTTTCTTTTTCTTTATCAATCATTTAAAATTTTACTCCAAGCTAAGGGGTTTAAAAGATTTAAAATAAATTACACCTAAAACTATAAAATTAGTTATAATAAACTAATTTTAACAGAAAACTATATAAATATCAATAAGCAATTTATAATTATTTTATTTAGCTCATATTTGTTTAATCATTAAAAATTTAATAATCAAATTTAAAATATATTTTTATGCAATCACTAAATAGTATATTAAAATGTAAAATCATTAAAAAAGAAAATTTTATATAAAATAATAATATTCAAAACATATAAAGATAAGTAAACAAAAAAATAAATTGCTACAAACAAGAGCTTGAAATATTAAAATTTATAATTTGCAAAAAACACAAAAAATAATGCTGTAATAAATTATAAAAGAAATTACATTAAAGTAAAACTTACATATAAAATAAACTGCATTAGATAAATACTTATCTTATACTAAAACAAAATATTGGATAAAAGCTTAAATAATTTTAAAGAAAGCTGAAGAAAGCTTATGAAGTATATTATTACTATACATAATAAAAATATTGTATTTCTTCTTCCCTTCATTTCGCTAAATTTTTATTTAGCGAAATGATATATATTATTTTTTATGCTTGTATTATTTTTTATGAAAGAATTTAAATACTCCTCTTTTCTTAATCGTAATTTTAAAAAAAATATTTAGTATTTTCTATTATCTTATTTAAAATTATTTTATTTTTCCAATAAATATTTTTTAATAAATTCTTTTATTAACATTTTAAATCTATCGCATTAATTTTAATATTTTACTTAGAAATCATTCTTATACAAACCGTTCTCCCCTATTTCTATTTAATACAGATTTAAAAAAATTATACAAGTTATCTTAATTCATTAAGTCTTTTCTATACTTATTAGGCGCTATATTGTAAAATTGTTTAAATAATTTCGTTAAATGAGCTTGAGAAGAAAAATCAAGATTAAAAGCTATTTCATTAATTGATAAATTTGTTGATACTAATAATTTTGCTACTAATTCAAGTCGCCTTTCTAAGATATATTCTTTTGGCGATACTTTTAACAGTTCAATAAAAATTTTATATATATAATTTGAGGTAATACCTATTTCTTTTGCTATATCTTCTAATTTTATATTTTGTTCTATATGCTTTTGAATATATTCTGTAGCTAAGTTTAAATATTTTTCTTTGTCATTATTAAAGAATTTGGTTACTTCTTTATCTTTATTATTTTTGACTTCATTTTGATAAATTAATGCTATTAATATTGAAAAATAACT
This sequence comes from uncultured Oscillospiraceae bacterium, assembly GCA_964369975.1. GTDB lineage: Bacteria > Bacillota > Clostridia > Oscillospirales > Ruminococcaceae > RGIG3102. Next base: position 240,037 of record CAYJFZ010000002.1, on the reverse strand, counting down.
TTGTGAAATATAATAAGAAGAATCTCTTTGCTCATCAGCATTACTTATTATTTCACTAAAAAGCATATTTAATAAGTTAGCATCTTTTTTAAATGTAAATAAATTTTTAGAGAAAAATATATCTTCTAAAAATATTTTTTCTAAATGATGTGGTAAGATATCGAAATAAATATAGTATATTTCGCATTCTCCTTCAAAGGTAGTCGCTTCTAAAACTGAATACGCTCTTGTAAATAGCATATCCCCTACTGATAATTCAAACTCAACATTATTTACAAAGATATTTGTACTTCCCTTTTTAATATAAATTATTCTGTTTTGATTTAAAGTAATTTTATTTAATTTTGTTTTCTCACTAAATACCCTTATCCCGCAGCCTGATACATTAAAATGCATCAAATTAAGGAAATTCGATATTTTATCTTCTTTTATTCTATACATGTATTCTTTTATTTTATTTTTCACTATTGTCACCTTTTATGTAATTTTGTTCATTATTTGTATAATTATACCGCAACTATATTCAGTATAATATTATCGATAAGAAATGTCAATATTATCTTATTTTTAACAATCATACATTAGGAGGAAATTATGAAAAAACTTTTAGCAATTATTTTAAGTAGTGCTTTATTATTATCATTATTAGTATCTTGCTCTACTAAAGACACTCAAGACTCACAAACAGACTCACTTACTGAAACAGTTTACGATGTAGTTATCGTTGGTGCTGGCGGTGGTGGCTTATCAGCTGCATTATCAGCAGTAAGAAATGGCGCTCAAAGCGTTGTTGTTTTAGAAAGAATGCCTATGACTGGTGGTTCTTTAAACACAACAAGCGGTACTATGTCAGGAGCTAATACAATTATTCAAGAATTAGACGGTTTAACAGAAGACTCACTTGAATCTTATAAAAATGACATCATTACTGAAGGCGAAAAATTAGGAGGTGAGCCTAATGAAGCTTTAGTAGACATTTATGTTGAAGGCGCTACAACCATGATTGATTTCATGTGGGAAGCTGGTTTAAGCGACAACGAATTTACAACAGATGCAGATGGTAATAAATCAGTTTATGCTCCAGAGCATACTTTATACTCATACCCTCGTTCATATAAAGCAAAACCTCATGATGCAGAAAAGTATAAATCATCAGCTCATGAATTATTAGATGAATTAGTTGCACAAGAAGAAAAAATCACAGTTTTACTTAATACAGAAGTTACAGCTTTAAAAGCTAATGAAGAAGGTCAAGTACTTTCAGCTGTTGCTACTTTTGAAGGACAAGAAGCTATATATACTGCAAATTACGGTATTATTATGGCAACAGGTGGATACTCAGGCAACCCTGATTTAATGGGCGAATTCAGTGACTATGGCGATGTTGTTATCACTGGTGGTCTTCCAAGTGCTGATGGTAATGGCTTAAGATTAATGCAAACAGTTGGTGCAGCTTTAAATGAAGAATCAATGGGCTGGATTCCAACTTATCCAATGGGCCTTGAAAGCTTAGAAATCCCTGGTACAGGTAGAATAGCAACAACAAAAACACAATACGCAGGCGGTATCTTAGTAAATGTTAACGGCGAAAGATTTGTAAATGAAACTGATGCTGATAATGTTGCAAGAGAAGTTGCTTTAGAACATCAACCAGAAGGTATTCAATACGAAATCTATACTGATAAAATCGGTGAAGATTTAATCGCATCTGGTCAAGGTGCATTTTTACAATACTTCTTTATGACACCTGCTTTTGCTGATTATGTAGTAACAGCTTCTTCTTTAGAAGAACTTAGCGAAAAATTAGATATACCAACTGATACATTCCTACAAACAGTTGCAGATTATAACGCAAGCGTTGACTCACAAACAACTGATGAATTCGGCCGCGTTTATGATGAAACTTCTTCTCCTTTCAATGTAGCAATAAACAAAATTGAAGGTGAAAAATTCTATGCAGTTGCAATTAAACCTTTAGCTATTGTTACTATGGGTGGTGTTGAAGTTAATAACAACTTACAAGTATTAGATGAAGAAGGCAATGTTATTCCTGGTCTATATGCCGCTGGCGAAACTTTAGGCGGTGTTTGGGGTAGATACATTTCATCTGGTGTAGGTGTAATGGGTCCTATCGTATTCGGTGATTATGCAGCAGAACAAGTATTAACACAAGAATTACAAACAGGCTATGAAGTAAAAGAGGCTACAAATATTCTTTCAGCTGATTTATTTGAAAAAGAAACAGCAACAGCTGGTGTTGAATTATCTTTAGAAGGCGTTAAAGATGGCACTTACAGTGTTGAAGTTGATGGCCAAGATGGAAATCTTATGACTGTTGAAGTTAGCTTTGAAGGCGAAGTAATCACAAATGTTGAAATTGTAAGCCACGGCGAAACTTTATCAATAGCACAACCTGCTTTAGATGCAATACCTAATGCAATCGTTGATAGTAACAGCGTAAATGTGGATATGATTGCTGATGCAACTTTAACTTCACAACGCATAGTTAATGCTGTTGTAAAAGCAGCAGAGCTTGCAAAAGAATAAAATACATTTAATTACTAATATATTAAATAGAAAATAAGCTACTTTATAGTAGCTTATTTTTTTATTCCCCTACTCTTTTATATAAAAAGCTAATTAAGATAATTATTTTTTAACTTAAAACTGTAATTTTTTATATAATAATATAAGCGCTTTTATTTTATGGAGATTTATTATGAACCAAAATAATTTTTTATTTGCCTTAGGGCTGACAATATTTGCAGGACTATCAACTTGTATAGGAAGTTTAATTGTTTTAAAAGGTAAAAAAATTAATAATGACATACTATCAATTAGTTTAGGCTTTGCTGGTGGTGTAATGCTCTATGTTTCATTCGCTGAAATATTAATTAAGGGCAAGAATTCACTTATATTATTTTACGGTGAAAAACAAGGTAATTTATATTCAATTATCAGCTTCTTTTTAGGGATATTACTCATTATTTTAATTGATAAATTAATTCCGGATATTAAAGATATCACTAATAACACTTCAACTGATGAAAACTTACTTAGAATGGGTATTTTCACTGCCCTTGCTATTGCTATTCATAATTTCCCTGAAGGTCTTGCCACTTTTACAGCTGCAATAAAAGATCCTTCTTTAGGCTTTCCTATTGCACTTGCCATTGCAATACATAATATACCTGAGGGTGTTGCTGTTGCTGTTCCTATTTATTTTGCTACTAAAAGCAAATCTAAGGCTCTTTTTATATCCCTTCTATCGGGCGTAGCCGAGCCTATAGGAGGTGTTATTGGGTATGTATTATTATCAGGTATATTTAATGATGGTATGTTTGGTTTTATCTTTTCGTTTGTAAGTGGTGTTATGGTATATATAAGCATAGCAGAACTCTTGCCTTCAAGTAAAAAATATTCAAGCTCTCCTTTTTGTGATTATTGGGCAGTTTTTGGTATGTTAATAATGGCTCTAAGTTTACTACTATTTATTTAATATAAAAAAATAAAAGCGATGTTTTAGCATCGCTTTTAAAATTATGTTTTTATTTAATCATTATCCTCTTCTTCGTCTTCATCTTCTTCCTCTTCTTCATCACCGTCGTCATTGTCATTATCATTTGACGGAGGGGCTTGTGGCGCTTGTGGCTCAGGTTGAGTTTGTGTATTGACACTATCACCGACATTGTCGGCGTTATTGTCATTATTATCTTCTAACTCATCTTCCAATTCATCTTCAAATTCATCTTCTAACTCGTCTTCCAATTCATCTTCCAATTCATCTTCTAATTCATCTTCTAATTCGTCTTCTAATTCGTCTTCATCTTCATCATCGTCGTCATCAAAATCATCATCTACATCTAATTCACTACTTAAGATATCTCCTGTTTTTACATCTATATGATATTCATAATCATTACCATTAAAGTCAAATTCTATCTCATATGCTAATCTTGAGTTATAACTATCATATTCAATGTCTACATTGTTAGGAGCTTGAACGCCTGCATGTGTTAAGGCTATGTTTAAGGCATTTTGTTCGCCAATGTAATCACCTTTATATACTTCGCCTACAATATCTGTTGTTTCTTGTAAGCCTTGTAATATAAGGACTAATTCTGATGTTTTAAAACCTATTAAATCATTTATATCAAAATATGTGTTTAGCATTAATATATCATTAATTAAGTTTGCTTTACCTATTGATATATCGTATTCATTTGCTAAATCTTCTATTGCACTTGTAACTGTCATTTCTCTATATACTACTGAGCCTGTTACTGAATTTTCAGATAGAATCATACTTACTTTATCTAATAAAGTATTTTTTAATTCATCTGTAAGTTCATCACCTTCTACTGATAAAAGTATTGTATTGCTTATTTGGTCAATATATCCGTGTTTTACCATTGAGCCAACTATAGCATTCATTGCAAGTTCTAAGTCAAGGCCTTCTAAATTCATATCACCTAAAACTATTACCGCATCACCATTTAAAGCTGTAACTTCTTTTATTTCTTCATCTTTATTTACTTGTATTGATATGCTAGGGTTAACATCCATATTTATAACATAGGCTGTTGAATCTCCTAATATACCATACATAAATATACTTGTAAAAATTATAGCAAAACTTGCGGCTACAGCCATTATATACCTTTTAAAAGGAATGGCTTTTTTATCTTCTTTAATAGTATCTGTATTATTATCGCTTTCAAGGCAAGCTTTCATGATAGCATTAAAATCATCTTTTGGTTTTGTTGCTAAGATAGCTTTTTGTATTTTTAATTCTAATTGTTTATCTGTCATCGCCACTGTCCTCCTGTAAAATATTTCGCATTTTCTTTAGTGCTCGATTATGTTTTGAAAGAACTGTTGATAAGTTCAATTGCATTATTTGAGCTATTTCTTTATGCTTCATACCACTAAATGCATGCAATACAACAATCTGTCTGTCTTCATCAGAAAGTGTATTTAATAGCATTTCAAGTAAAAGTTTATTTTCAATATCACCGTCTTGCTGATATGTATCCTCTACTTGTGTTTCTTGGGTGTCGATTACTCCTGTCCTTTTTTCTTGTCTTATTTTCAATAAAGCTAAATTCCTTGTTATTGTAAATATCCAAGCCATAGGTTTTCCCTGACCTTTATAAGTATGTGCTGCAGTATATACTTTTACAAAAACATCTTGCAACACATCCTGTGCGTCGTATGAATTTTTAAGTATTGAATACGCAAAACCATAAACTGCTTTGTTGGTTTTTTGGTACAGTTCCTCCAAAGCTTTTGAGTCTTTTTGAGCTATTTTATATATAAGCTCATCAGGAACTACTAATTCGGCTGGAGTTTCATCATTTAAAACAGCCATTAATAATAAAAACATAATTTCCTCCATTCACTATAATAATACATAAGTAAGTGTTTTTATTGCATTAAAAATAATTTTTTTTAAATTAATTTAATTATACCTAATTTTTTGCTAATTTACAATGTTTTATTACAATTTATACATAATTTATTAATAAATAATACGAATTTAAAATGTTTAAATAATTTTTAATAAAGATATCCTTTCTTATAATTTATTGGTTGTATTAATTAAATATTCGACACTCTATTGATTGTCGAATTTTAATGTTTTCCTTGATATTGTGTACAAGTTATGTTATCATTATTAATAAAGTATTATATATATAAGGAGAAATAATGCCTATTTTTTTAGCTTTTTTGCTTATTCATTTTATAGGATTTGTATTTTATAGATATCTGAAGACTACACCTATATCTTCATTCTTAATCGGGTTATTCTCTTTTATAGCCTTTGTTTATATTGGTGGAGTTTTAAATGGCTTATTTTTAAATTATTTATAGTATTAATCGTCCCTAATTTAGTTTTTGGGACGTATTTTCATTTTGAACATTAATGCAAGTGCTTTAGCAAATAACATAAATTGAAAATGGTTATTACTCATTTACACTTCCTTTTAATACTAAAAAAATAAGATTTGATTTAGGTGTAACTGCCTCAAATACCATTAAATTTGAAGAACTCACAATTAATAAAAGAACATTTGATACAATAAACTCTTTTACTACACAAGATTTGTTTAATCTTATTACTGTTCCTATTATCCTATTTTCTGCAATATTACTTATAAATGATATATTAAAAATACTTACTAAAAAAGGTGGTGAAACCTAATGAAAAAAACATACTGCATTGTTTCAGCTCAGTATTTTCCTACTGTTGGTGGCGTTGAAACTTATACATTTAATTTAGCAAAAGAATTAATTAAAAAAGGTCATAATTGCATAGTTATCACAAGTTCTGTTAAGAACACACCCAAAATTGAAACAACTCCTGAGGGAATTAAAATACTTCGTTTAAAGGGTCTTTCTTTAGTAAACGGAAGACTTCCTATTGCATTTTTTAGCAAAGAAAATATCTCTTTACTTAATACTGTTTTAGAAAATGAAAACATCCATTTCATCATTAATACCAGAATATACCTTTTATCTTTATTATGTAGTGCTTTTGCAAAAAAACATAAATTACCTTGTATAGTAATCGAGCATGGCTCAAATTATTTAAGTTTAAATAATAAATTTTTAGATGTTTTTATTAGAATTTATGAGCATATTTTAATAAAATTAATCTATATGAATTGTAAAAACTTTTACGGAGTATCAAAAGCTTGCTGTAAGTGGCTTAAGCATTTTAATGTAAAAGCTAAGGGTATTTTATATAACGCAATAAGTGCTGACTATATCTATAATATTGATAAACACGAATTAGACCTTTCACCATATAACATAGATGCTAATAGCAAGAAGATATGTTATGTAGGTCGATTAGTTCCTGAAAAAGGTGTGGAGAATTTATTAAAAGCTTTTAATGAATTAAACTTAGAGAATACTGTTTTACTTTTCGCAGGTGAAGGTGCTTCTTATAATTATTTATATAATAATAAAAATGAAAATACTTTTTTATTAGGACAAATAGCCTATCGACAAGCTATTAGCCTTTATAAACAAAGTGATATTTTTTGCCTACCTACAATTTCCGAAGGTTTTCCTACTACTGTATTGGAGGCATGCCTTTGTGGCTGTATTGTCGCTACTACTATGCAAAGTGGTGGGGCAACTGAGATTATATTAGACTCAGAACACGGAATTTTAATGGAAGATAACAGTGTTGATTCAATTAAAAAGGCTTTAATGACAGCTCTTACAGATGAAAATTTTAATCAAAAAATCGATAATGCAAAACAAAGAGTTCTTGAAAACTTTTTATGGCATATAACTGCAAATCAAATTTTAGAAATGAATTTTGAGGCTTAAAATGAAAAAATTATTAATTATACCTGCTTTTAATGAAGAAGCAAACATTATAAGTACTATTCATGATATAACAACAAATGCTCATAGCTGGGATTATGTTATTGTAAATGATGGCTCTTATGATAACACCCTGCAAGTTTGTATTGACAATAACTTTAATGTATTAAATTTAGATGCAAACTTAGGCTTAGCTGGCGCTTTTGAGACTGGGGTTCTTTATGCGCATAAGCATAATTACGACTATATCGCCCAGTTTGATGCTGATGGTCAGCATTTAGCAAACTATTTAGATGATTTATTAGCTTGTGCTATTAGTACTAATTCAGATATCGTTATAGGCTCTCGATTTGCTAAAGAAAAAAAGCCTTATACTTTTAGAATGTTAGGCTCTCGTTTTATCACTTTATCAATTTATTTAGTTTCAGGTTATTTATTAACAGACCCAACGAGCGGTATGCGTTTATTTAATAAAAATATTATAAATAAAATGGTTAATAATATTAATTTAGGCCCTGAGCCTGATACCATAGCTTATCTTTTAAAAGAAGGCTTTAAACTCAATGAAGTTCAAGTCGATATGAAAGAAAGATTAAATGGCAGTAGCTACTTAAATTTTTACAATAGCATAAAATATATGCTTCGAATGTCGATTTCAATTTTTATATTACATAAGTTTAGATAAGGAGGATTTATGAGTATTTTTTTTAGATTAATGCTAACCACTGTTTCTCTTTCAACGCTGTTTTATATAATATCAAAAGTGAAAAAATCAAAAATGCAAATTGAAGATACTGTTTTTTGGATATTGTTTTCAATATCCATACTACTACTCAGCCTCTTCCCTTCTATTGTTTTTTATTTTTCGAATTTATTAAACTTAGATGATCCGACAAATCTATTGTATTTAGGAATAATATTTATTTTAATTGTAAATCAATTTAGAATGCAACAAAAATTATCTTTATTAAAAAATCAAGTTAAAACTATTATTCAAAATAGAGCAATTGAAAATATAGATAAAAAGAGTCCTAAATAATAAAGGGCTCTTTTTTTTAATTTAATTATAAATACAAAAACAGACAGCAAATTTTGCTGTCTGTTTAATATTTTCTTATTATAAATTAATAAGTTATGATTACCAAGTTGTTTCTAAGATAGCTTTGAAGTTATCTAAAGCTGTTGGTACATCAGCTTCTTCTGGAAGTGCTAATAAGCCTTCAAGTACTGTTTCGATTTCATTGTAAGCTGCATCTGAGCCTTCATATAAAGGTGTTGAGAATACAGACATTGTTGCTTCTTCGATAACTGTAGGAACTGCAGCACCTGAATTTAGGTACTCATCAGATTGTAATGCAGAACTTCTTACAGGAATGTAACCTGTGTTAACTGCCCAGTAAATTTGATTTTCTGTTGTTGTTAGGTGTTTTAGGTATTCAAAAGCAGCTGTTCTTTGTTCTGGTGATGCACTTGTAAACATATAAACATCTGTACCTTGTTGTACAACTGTTTCGTATGGAGCTGGAGCTACACCAAATTCAAATTTGCCTTCTGCGCCATCTCTAACATATGTTTCACCAGCACTTGAGCCGATGTACATTGCTAAAGTTTCTGCGCCGAATGGTACTGAATTGTATCTGTCAACGCCTGCGATTCTAAAGTAGCCTTCTTTAACACCATCTAAGTAGTAGTTAACAGCTTCTTGTGATAATTCGCTTGTTACATCAAATTCTGGTGTATATTCTGTAGCATTGTTTGCTAAGTATGTTGTGTAGTAGTTTGATAATGAGTCAAAACTTACGCCAGCCATACCTTTTTGTGCATAAACTTCTTTTGAAACTTCCATTAACTCTTCATAAGTTGTAGGAACATCTAAGCCTAATTCATCAACGATAACTGTTTTGTTATACCATAGTAATTCTGTTGATTTGTTAAAAGGCATTGCATAGATTTTGCCATCGTAGTCAACAGCTGTTCTAAAACCTTCTAAAACATCATCGTAGTTATCAAAACCGATTGTTTCATGTTCAATGTAAGGTTTTAAGTCAACTACTAAGCCATCTTCCATTGGATAATATACCCAACCTGGATATGCTTGTGTTAATGTTGGTAAGTCTTCAGGACTTTGCATTGTTGATGTAAGCTTTGTTGATAAATCACCGTAGCTTGATTGGTTTTGTAAAGTAACAGTGATATTTGGATTTGCTGCCATGAAGTCATCTGTCATTTTTGTTAGTGCTTCTTCTTGTGCACCGTTCATCGCGTGCCAGAATGTGATTTCTACAGGCTCTGTTATTTCTGTAACAATAGCCTCCATAGTGTCTTCGCCAGTTGTGTCTGCATCATCGCCACTTGAGCAAGCTGTAAATAGCAGTGCAGTAGCTAAGGTAAGTGCTAATAGTCTTTTTAGTTTCATAGTTTCCTCCGTTAAATTTTTTGGCCTTTTTCAGGCAATAATCTATCTCCCCACGCATTCGTTAAAACTTCTGGTTTAAAAGAATGTATAGGGACTAATAACTTAGGTTTTACTAAGTCAATTAGCTTAAATAAGTCTGGTGCAAAGGCATGTCCTGAGCAAGAAAGTAATTCTACTTTTACACCAGCTTCTGCAAAGCCATCCATAAACGGCTTATAAGCAGGGTCACCTTCAAATAAAGGTGTCGCATTTGAGTGAATATAAATTCCATCTTTTTTTAATTTACTTACAAAATCAAGAGCATCATCAGCTAATTGGAAAAGATATTCTTTATTATCATTTAGTAAGTCTTCAAATTTTAATTCTTTAGATTTATCTAATTTATAATCAGTATCACCTAAATTATAATAATAACAGTCATATCCAGTAGCTTCTTTTACAACATAGGCATAGTAAGCATCTAAAACTACCTTTCTTTGTGATGACTCTATTATTTTTTGAATTCTCTCAATATTAGAAATATAATAATTAAAAGTTAATTGTTTATCGGGGTTTTCTTTAATAACTTTTTTTATTTTTTCAACTAACTCAATTTCGCTTTTAATTATATCTTCAGGTTTTACATCATCTTTATTAGGTACATCATCAAAAGACACGCTAACGCCTTCCATAATTAAAACATCAGTATTTTCATTTTCTTTACAGAATGCTAATGTATCGTTTTCTCTATAACCGTGAAAGCGAATGTCACCTGTATAAGTAATAGTTAAATCTTCAGTTTGTATCTTCATACCACAAGCACCATAGGCGTCGTGGTCTACTGGCATCATTTTTACTTTTATTTTACCAACGGTGATAGTTTCATTATCTTTAACGCCGATTACTTTTCTTGTATTTTCTTCATGTTCACCAAATCGAGGGAATAAGAAATCATCATTAACATTTAAAGTATTTAATAAAGACTGTGTTCCCTTTAAGGCATATAAAGGTATGCTCTCATCTAAATAGTTGACTATTTTTGAATGATCAAGATGTATGTGAGACAAAAATACTGCTGTATTTTTAAATTCGTTTTCTTTTGAAGTGTATCCATCTAATTTAATATTTTTATCAAAAACATTGTCTACAAAAGGAACTAATTTATAATCGAGTAAGCCTTGTAAGTCAGTTGGTTGTACTGGCGCTGCCGGATTATATTCACTACCAAAATCAAAGAATATATGACTATCTTCATAAATAATTTCTATAATTGTTCCACCGATTGTACGAAGTCCGTTGTGGAATACTATTTTTGTTTTTTTATCCTTTAACACCACTTTTTACCACCCCTCTAATAATTTGTTTTCTAAATATAAAGTACAAAATTAATATTGGCACTATTGTAATCGCTGAAGCTGCCATTTGTAAATGCACTTCTGAGCCAAGCTCTGTTGAGAAAGCACTTAGACCATTACTTAATAATCTTAATTCTTTTGAGTTTGTAACAAGTACTGGCCATAAGAATGAGTTCCAGCCACTGATAAAGCTTAATAAGCCCACTGTGAATAATGCTGGCTTTGATATAGGAATTAAAATTCTTATAATAAATTCTAAATCTGTACACCCATCAACCTTTGCTGCTTTATAATAAGAGATAGGAATGTTTGTTAGGTATTCTTTTAAATAGAATATATAAAATACACTCGCTAAATGAGGAATAATTAAAGCTGCATAAGAGTCTATTAAGTTTAAGTCAATTATTGTTTGATAATTTGTAAAAACTAAAACTTCATAAGGTACCATCATTAATGAAATTAAAAATAATAATAATATATTTTTATTTTTAAATTCTAATTTAACAAAGGCAAAAGCTGCTAATATAGAAGTTGCAAGCGTTCCTAAAGTAGTGCATAAAGACACGAAAACAGTATTAACAAAATACCTTGCAAAAGGAGCGTGTTCTAAGGCTTCAATATAGTTATGAAATTGAAGTTCGCTTGGGATAAATGTAGGAGGCACACTCGTAGCCTCAGAAAATGTCATTAAACTTGCTAAAAGCATATAAATAAATGGAAATACTGTTACTATCGCCATTATTAAAACAAATATTTTTAGCAGTGTGATTAAAATTTTACTCATATTATTCACCTACTCTGCTATCTTTTTCAAAACATAGTTTTGAATCATTGTAAAAATTAATATTAAGAAAAACAGTATAACTGCTGCTGCCATACCCTGACCATATCTATTTTCAACATAGAATTTATTAAAGATATAGAAAACTGCTGTAACTGCACTATCGGCTATACCAGCCTTACCATTAAATAGTGCATAAACTTGTCCGTACACTTTAAATGAAGATATGAAATTAACTATCATTAAAAATGTAATTATAGGTGTTAATTGAGGCAGAGTAATTTTAAAAAACTGCTCTGTTTTAGTAGCCCCAAACATATCTGCGATTTTATAATAATCTTTATTAATTGAGCGAAGCCCTGATAATAATATAATAATATTAAATGCAAGTCCAGACCAAATACCAAAGATGATTAATGTTGTCATATTTAAATTTGGATTATTTAAAAAGTCAAATGGCCCAACTCCTATAAAGGATAGGATGTAGTTAATAAAGCCGTATTGTCCATTAAATAAAAATCTAAACACAACACCGACTGCTATAATACTCGTTAAATACGGGATAAAGAAAATTGTTTCAAAAATATCTTTATTTTTAATATAATCAAAGATTGCAAGAGCTATTAATATTGAAATAATTAAACAAACAGGAACAACTACAAATGCAAAAATTGATGTATTAATAAGTGCTGCATGAAATTTAGTATCATTTAAAACAAACTTAAAGTTTACAAGTCCTGAAAACTTTAATCTTGATAAAGAACCTGTTTGAAAAGATAAGATAAATGTTCTAATTAACGGGTAGACACTGAATATTGCAATTGCAATTAATGCAGGTGCTAAAAAAAGCCAAGCGTGCGGTGAATTTTCAGCACTGTACTTAAATCTTTTTTTCATTAATATACCCTTTCCCCTTCTTTAGTAAATATATATATACCACTATAATCTACTTTAAGTTTTAAGGTTTTTTCATTATATAATTTTTCTTGCGTATCTGTTAATACTTTTGCAAATATACCATTAACTACAAAGTTAATAATACAGTCTTTACCGATTAACTCAACTGATTCAACATCCACAGTTAAATCTTCGCCGCCATCGCATACTGTAAAGTATTCAGGCCTTACACCGACTATTAATTCATCTTTGTTTAAATCGCCCTTAATTCTGTCTTTTACTAACTTAGTTAAATCAATATTAAAATCTTCACCTACTAATAAATCGCCTTCTTTTTTCATTTCAAATATGTTAATAGTAGGATTACCCATAAATTTTGCTACAAATAAATTAGCAGGCTCTAAGTATAGGTTTTGTGGCACATCACTTTGCATTACAACACCTTGATCCATTAAGATGATTTTATCACTTATTGATAAAGCTTCTTCTTGGTCATGTGTTACAAAAATTGTAGTAATTCCAATTTCTTTTACTAATCTTCTGATTTCTTCTCTAATTTTTAAACGAAGTCTTGCGTCTAAATTACTTAAAGGCTCGTCTAATAATAATACCTTAGGATTTTGTACAAGCGCCCTTGTTATAGCAACCCTTTGTTGCTGACCGCCCGACATCTGCCCTGGTTTTTTTTCTGTTAAATCTTCAATGCTTGTTATCTTCATATACTCTAAAGCTATAGCCTTTGCTTCTTCTTTAGGTAATTTATTGTTTCCTACTGTTAAAGGAAACATTATATTTTCAAGCACTGTCATATGAGGATATAAGGCATAATTTTGAAAAACTAAGCCGATATTTCTATCTTTTGGATGTTTTTGAATAACTGACTCACCATCAAAAAGTATATCTCCATCTGTTGGATCTAATAAGCCTGCGATTAAATTTAATATAGTAGTTTTACCACAACCACTAGGTCCTAAAAGACAAACTAAGTCACCTTTTTCTACTTCTAAGTTGATGCTTTTTAACGCCTCAAACTTATTGTCAAACACTTTGCGAAGATTTGTAATTTTTACCATAATCCACCTCTATTTAATTATTGAATAATCAGATTTAATATATATCTCTACTTTTTCTTGCTTTATAATGTAATCTAAGATTAACTGCTGTGTATCTTCACCATAATGTTTTAACTCTTCGCAGTCTTTATAGCAGCTATAGCCACCTGTGCCTGTAGCTCTGTAATCACTCATAGCTACTTTAAATGTATCAGTAGGCTTTATTTCTTCGCCTTTAAATTTTATGCTAACTACTCTTTTGCCTAATGGTTTTGTAATGTCAAAGACATAACTAATACCGGCGAAAAAATCATAGTTGTAATGCTCTACTTTAGGAATTAAAAATCTATTTGAAATTTTTATTTCTTCATTTTCTACATCAAAGTATGCAGCGCATCTTTCTAACGCTATTTTTAATTTTTCACCAGTTACTTTTAATACTTTTATATTGTTTGAATAAGGAAAAGCTATTAATACTTGCCTTACACTTATTTCTTCATCTAAGCCTATCTCTACATTACCAAGACCTACACAGGCAATATCTGCACCAGTGTGCTCTAAAGATATTTGATTTACTAAATCGGCAAGTCTTGAGCCGTTTTTGCCCATTTCAAGTTTTGATACAGCAGGGATATTCTCACTTAATAAGCCTATTTTTGTATCTAAGTATTTTTGTACTTTTTCTTCTATCTCTAATAGGTTGTTATACATTTCTTCGTTCGGTTTTGCTGTTGGCACTATCATTGTCCCTGTATGCTTTACAACCTTATCATTTTCAAAATCTACTATTATTTCACCATAACTCATCCCATAAGCGCCTAATTGCATTGTGTGTGTATTGTTTACATTTACAAGGTTTGTTGGCATATGTTGATGTGCTGTTAGAAGTAAATCAAAATCTAAATTTTGACATATTTTATAACCTATATTTTCATTGCCTCTTAAATAAGCTTCGCCTGTTACTAAATTAGCTTCATAGCCACCGTGATAAATACAAATTGTGTAATCGCATTTATCTTTAATTTCTTCTAAGGTGTTTTTTGCCTGTGTAAAGGCATCTAATACTTCTAATTTGGATAAGTGCTCTGGTTTTTCCCATACTGTTACATAGTCGCTTGTTATTCCAACTATTCCAACCTTTAAACCATTTTCTAAAGTCTTTATATCGTATGGAGCAAGATTTAATTTATTGGTCTTATCTTTTATATTTGCTATTATACATTTTGCATTCATACTATTTATGTACTTTGATAGTACATCATAGCCATAATTAAAATCATGATTTCCTAAAGTGTAGTAATCATATTTTCCTGCATTAAATATTTGTCCAACGAGGCATTCGCCTACTTCTCTCCACATATAATTTGTAAATGGTGAGCCTTGTATTGTGTCGCCTACATCTATTACTAAAGAATTTTCATCTTTTTTATAATCATTAATGATTTTCATTACGCCCATAGGCATCTCTTGATTATTTTGATAATTTGTCGGATACAAAAAACCATGTGTGTCTGATGTAAAGTAAATTTTAATTTGTTTGTTCAATTTGTTCTCCTCTTATTCGATAAATTCTCATATAATACTATTATATCTATATTTCATACTAAATTCAACTATTTTTTTATTATTTACCTATATATCTTAATATTTTTACATAATACATAATTATTGACATTAGCCTTGTAATATTGTACTATATTTTTTAGTGAGAGGATGAGGAGTATTTATGAAAAGGAAAGATGAAAGAGATATTTTATTTGCAAGAGCAGGATATAAAAAAAATAGTCGCAGTTACAACGACTACTATAAAAGAAATCCTCAAAAATTAGCTTTCGATGAAAAACTAAGAGAGAGATCAATTTTAGGTGATGAAAATTCTGTTATGTATAATCCATTGGTGTCTTCTATTCCCTTTGCTTGCTTTGATTTTTTAGCAATGATTAAAGGCTTTAGTGATGGTGATGTTGCAGAAAATAAAATTGTGGCAACGAGTGAAGAATATACTCAAATGATAAAAGGGCTTTGTAGATATTACGGAGCAAAGGATGTAAAAATAACAAAATTAAAAGATGAGCATTATTACTCACATAAAGGAAGACCTGATGCTGAATATGGCAATGAAATTTTACCAAGTTATGAATTTGGCATTACCTTCTATGTTGAAATGGATGAAGGCTTAATTGATACAGCACCGAATGTAACTCAATCTGTGGCTGTAACAAAGGGCTATGTTGATGCAGCTATTATAGGTATGGTCTTATCTTACTATATTAGAAACTTAGGCTTTGAAGCAAGAAATAATATGGATGGCAACTATCTTTTCCCCCTACCTAAAATATTTGAAGATGCAGGTATAGGAGAAGTAGGTATGAACGGACTTGTAATTACTAAAGAATACGGGGCTCGTATCCGTCTTGGTATGGTGAGTACTAATTTGCCTTTAATTGAAGATAAGACAGAAAAGCTTTATATAAAAGAGTTTTGCTCATTATGTAATCGCTGTAAAAATAACTGCCCACCAAAGGCTATAAAGGATAATTTAGAGGATTTTGATGACGAGTTATGTATATCCATGTGGCAACATTTTGGCTCTGACTGTGGTATATGTATGAGTTCTTGTCCTTTTTCACATACACTACCAGAAGAATTAGTTAAAGATTTATCTACTAATATTAATAGAGAAATATTAGCTAAATATTGTGATGATAATTTTAAAACAAGGTCAATGAATAAAAATCTTCCCTACTGGTTAGACATAGCTTATAAAAAATAATTAATTTTATAAAAATAGCAGTATCAAAAGATACTGCTATTTTAAATATTTTATAATAAGGCTTATAAGATTATATTTTTTAATTATATCACTAATTGAGCGATTAGTATAAATCCGCTAAAAAAAGAAAACAAAGTATAAAACTTTGTTTTCTTTTTTATTTATTGCACTTGATTATTTAGCTAATTTTGCAGCTTCAGTTATTGCCATTACATAGCCAACTGTATCTACTAAAGTAGAACCAGCTATAACATCAGCACCTTCTGCTGTGCCTGCCCAGTCTTCAAGTTCTGTAATTGTTTTACCAACACAGTACTCTTCAATAGCCATCCAAGATGTATCTAAAGTTTGAGTTGCGCCACCTTTTTCTGTCATGTTTGCGCTGTATGCTTCAATGTTTTCTTTTTTAGATGCTAATACCATACCTTCTGCAGCTTTTTCACCAAAAGATGCATCGCTGTTTGGAACGCCTACATAAGTTTCATTTGATAGGTATTGATATTCATCAACATATGCTGCAACAACAACATCGTCAATAACTGCAGCTGATGCTAATGTAAAGCAGTATTCGCCGTGTGCTGCGTAACTTACATGTGCGATTTTTACATCAACATCTGCAAAAGTTGCAGGGTCAGCTGTGCTTGTAGGAGCATTTTTTGCAGCTTCTACTACAGCCATTACATAGCCAACTGTGTCTACTAAAGTAGAACCAGCAATAACATCAGCACCTTCTGCTGTGCCTGCCCATTCTTCAAGTTCTGTAATTGTTTTACCAACACAGAATTCTTCAATAGCCATCCAAGATGTATCTAAAGTTTGAGTTGCGCCACCTTTTTCTGTCATGTTTGCGCTGTATGCTTCAACATTATCTCTTTTTGAAGCTAAAGCAAGATCATTTAATGCAGCTGCTTCACCAAAAGTTTTATCACTGTTTGGAACACCTACATAGTCTGTGTTTGATAAATACTGATATTCATCAATGTAAACTGCTACTATTGTATCGCCTGCTAAAACTGCAGTTGTTGCTGCAAAAGCATATTCGCCGTGTGCTGCATAGTCAGATTTACCAATTGTAAGTCCTGAGTAATCTACCTCTTGTGTGTCTGAAGTAGTGTCTTCATCTGTTTGATCTTCTACTGCTTCGTCTTGAGTTGAGCAAGCTACTAATGAGATTGCTAAAGCTGCTACTAAAAGCATTGAAATAAGTTTTTTAATCATTTTAAATCCCCTTTCGTTAATAAGTATTTTTTTATTGATAATTAAATAACAATATAATGTTAGCATATCTAAAAAAAAATGTCAACACTTAAATCAAAAAAATACGATGTGAAAACATCGTATTTTTTGAATATATTAATTATTAGAATATTGAGAATTGCATAATAACTGCTACGAAAACAATCGCAACTGTTGATAATAGTTTAATTAAGATATTGATAGCAGGGCCTGATGTATCTTTGAACGGGTCACCTACTGTATCACCAACAACAGCAGCTTTGTGTAAATCTGAACCTTTACCACCTGTTGCTTCAATGTGCTTTTTAGCATTATCCCAAGCACCGCCAGCATTTGACATCATAACAGCAAGAACAAATCCAGCCATTGTTGCGCCTGCAAGCATACCTGCAACACCATTAACACCTAAAACTATACCTACAACTATTGGAGCTGCAACAGCTATAATAGCAGGGCCAACCATTTCTTTTAAAGCAGCTTTTGTACATAAGTCAACGCAAGATGCATAGTCAGGTTTGCCTGTACCTTCCATTAAGCCAGGGATTTCTTTGAATTGTCTTCTTACTTCAACAACTATTGATTGAGCACTTTTACCAACTGCTTCCATAGTGAATGCTGAGAATAAGAAAGGTAGCATACAACCGATTAATAAACCGATTAGTACTGTAGGATTTGTTATTGATAAATCAAGAACAAATTCTGGGTCAATAACATTAACTTCTTGAACGAAAGCAACAACTAAAGCTAAAGCTGTAAGTGCAGCTGAGCCGATAGCAAAGCCTTTACCTGTAGCAGCTGTTGTGTTACCTAATGAGTCAAGAGCATCTGTTCTTTCTCTAACTTCTTCGCCAAGACCTGCCATTTCAGCGATACCGCCTGCGTTATCCGCAACAGGACCATAAGCGTCAGTAGCTAAAGTGATACCTAAAGTTGAAAGCATACCTACAGCTGAGATACCAACACCGTATAAGCCTTCAGCAAAATTATTTAAGCCGTTAGCTGCAACGAATGATACCATAACTGATATACCTACTATGATTGTAGGTGCAAAAGTTGAAAGCATACCAAGTGATAAACCACCTATGATAACTGTAGCTGAACCAGTTGTACCTGTTTGAGCTAAGTTTTGTGTAGGCTTGTATGTATCAGATGTGTAGTACTCTGTGAAATAACCAATTAAGTTACCAGCTAAAAGACCAGAAACGATAGCGATAAATATACCAAGTGAAGCACCTTCTGGTAGCATATAACCTGTTAAGAAGTATGCACCTATGAAAACAATCGCTGTTGATACATAAGTACCTTTTCTTAATGCTTTTAATAATTCTTTTTGGTCTAATGACTCACCTGTTTTAACAAAGAATGAGCCGAAAATTGATGCGAAAACACCTAAAGCAGCTAATACCATAGGTAATTGCATACCCGCTAAACCGTAGCCAGCTGAAACAGCTAAAGCAACAGCAGAAACACGAGCACCAAAGTATGATTCGTATAAGTCAGCACCCATACCTGCAACATCACCAACATTGTCGCCAACATTATCAGCTATAACCGCTGGGTTCCTTGGGTCATCTTCTGGGATACCAGCTTCAACTTTACCAACTAAGTCAGCGCCAACATCGGCAGCTTTAGTGAATATACCACCGCCAACACGAGCGAATAACGCCATTGATGAAGCACCCATACCGAATGTTAGAAGTGATGAAGCAACCATTTGAATGTCGCCACCTGTTCTAAACATTAATACATAGTACCAAATTGTTAGGTCTAATAAACCTAACCCAACTACTATAAAGCCCATTACTGAACCTGCTGAAAAAGCAACTTTTAAACCTTCGTTTAAACTTTCTTTAGCAGCCCATGCTGTTCTTGCATTTGAAGAAGTAGCAATTTTCATACCGAAGAAACCGGCAAGTGCTGAAAATATACCACCTGTAACAAAGGCAAATGGTAGCATAATATCCATAAAACCTGTTAAGCTTAAACCTAATAACACTACGAACATTACTGCAAAGAATGCACCAACCGTTCTATATTGTCTTTTAAGGTATGTATTAGCACCTTCTCTGATTGCTGCTGCAAGCTTTACCATTTCGTCTGTACCTTCTGAGTACTTAGAAACTCTTTTTGCAAGGAACGCTGCATAGCCTAAAGCTGCAACTGCACCAACTAAGGCAAATAACATTAAATCTAATTCCAAAATTTTATCCTCCTATAAATAAAACAATTTATATCAATTATATACAATTCTATTTTATTAATCAATACCTAATTACATTTTTTTAGTAAAATATGTCTTTATTAATAGTTTTAGTTATGTGTTTATCAATTTTTATTGTAAATTTTATATAAATTTTTCTATTAATTTTGTAATTTAAAATAAAATAGATGCTAATTTTAGCATCTATTTATATATAATTCTTAAATATTTAGCAATTTTATTTATGTTATGTTCTATATATATCCTTATTATATAATATTCACTTTTACAATTAAATCTTCAATTTCTTCATTAGCTTGTGTTTCTATCCAATCTAAATATAATAGCTCTATTAAAATATTATCATTATAAAGTCCATAAATTTTGTTTTGAATATCATAGCTAAGTTTTAAATCAAAGACATCTTTTGATAGCTGTGTATCGTTTATACCTATTCTCTCCTCTATCTGTATAAAGACAGATAAATTTAAAACTCCTTTATCAATATCAAAGTTTGCATAACTTTTTTTAATTTTTGCTATATAATCTTGTGAGTTAAATGTATATTTATAATTTTTATTATTTGACAACAGGGATAATACTAAATTTAATTCATCTTTATTTATCATAGTGATGAGTTTATTTTTACTTATTATTAAAGCATCACTAATATTTAATTTTTCATCTAAAACAGGTAAAAGTGTGCTGATTACATTATCATCCATTTGCATACCATATAACGGATTAATATGGGTATTTTCAAAATTGATATCGCCTATATTATCAACTGTTACATCATTAAAAACTAATAAACTTAC
Organism: uncultured Oscillospiraceae bacterium; assembly: GCA_964369975.1. Classification (GTDB taxonomy): domain Bacteria; phylum Bacillota; class Clostridia; order Oscillospirales; family Ruminococcaceae; genus RGIG3102. The sequence goes on along the minus strand of CAYJFZ010000002.1, from coordinate 219,189 downwards.
ATCTTTATTTATATTAAAATCAATTAAATTATCTACAATAGCAGTTAGAGTCCCTTCATTTAAAGTATTTATATTTAAAAACACATATTCACATACACTTAAATTAAAATTATTTTCATTAACTGCTTTTATAAAAGAGTTTGATAAACTGTTTTCATTGTAATCAAAACTTATATAGCTCTCATCATCTTTTTCTAAATCATATGAGATAAAGCTAAGGTTTAAGCCTTCTTCAGAATAATATATATTTATAGCTTTTACCATAATAGGAACATCGCTACTTTGACAAGCTGAGAATAAAAAACTCAAAATTACAAAAAAAATTATTTTAAACTTTTTCATTTGTTTTCTCCATTCTATTTAAAATCAGCACTGCTATAACAACAAAAATAATCATAAAATTCACTATAAAGATATGGATATACTCAAAAAGTAAAACAAGTGGTATCATTTTAACAAATAAAATAAGCTTTATTTTTTCTTGTCTGTTTCTTATTTTGTTTACACTTCCTATATTTAGTAGTAAAACGCAGAAAAAAGCTATAATTAAGAACACTGTAAATAAATAATCATATCTTTGAATTATCACGCCTTTTGAAATTGTAAATAAAGAGTGTAAAGGTGATAAGCTATACAGTATATCCCCTCTTAAGATTAAGCCTGTTAATATGCTTATTGTTATAAGTGCTAAAGCGTTTATAATTATAAAAGTGAAAATCTTTTTTTTATCTTCTTTTTTCTCATCATATAAAATACATAGAGGTATTACCCAATCAAAAACTTGAATGTATCTAAGACTTAAATAATAATTTTGTGGTTGTGTGTATATATTAACAGCTACAATTTTATTTATATTTAAAGCAAAAGTAATTATTAACATAAAAATTATCATATTAAAAACTATTGGCGAAATCCTTCTTAAACTCTCAGAATGAAAGCTAAACAGATATATTATCACTATCCCTGATAAAAAAAGAATATTAAATAAAGAGTAATCATTATGAGTAATATTTATATACTCACTAAAGTTTTTAATGTGTTTTGTTATTGAGAAAATAATAAAAGATACTAAAATTAAATCTTGAAAAAAATTATATTCTTTAATGTTAATTAATAAAATACTAACTATTAATGTTAAAGCACTATTTATTATAATATAGACTATCCATTCTTTAGTGTATATTGTTTTATCTAAAATTGTAGTAGCAAAACTAAAAATCGAATAACAAAAACAGAGATACACTAAGGCATTACTTTTAATTTTGGGCATAGTCATCTCCTTTTAAGCTAAAATTGTCTTTTTTATTTCGCCAGCTATTTTTAAATATCCCATCTTTTAAAAATAGTTTTGAGTTATCAATTAAAAATAAATAGTCATACCCTGCTGCATTTACACTTATCATATTCATTAACACAAGCACTATCCCAAATCCAAAACCGACAACTCCAAAAAAGCCAGATAGCAATAACAAAACTATTCTAATTATTATTATACTTTCATAAAAACTCGGTATAACGAATGAAGAAATAACGCTCATTGCACATACTATTAGTACAGCAGCCCCGATAAGACCTGCTTGTACAGCGGCATCCCCTATTATTAAAGCTGCCACAAAAGTTACTGCGTGTCCTATTGGTTTTGGCAATCGAAGCCCTGCTTCTTTTATTATTTCAAGAATAATAGTAATTAAAATAGCCTCTAAAAATAAGGGAAGAACAGAAGAATTTTTATCTGAATAAATAAAGTATATTAACTCCTTTGGCAAGACTTGCGGGGCGTGAAGTGTGAAAGATACATATAAACTGGGCAATATTATTGAAATTATGAAAGAAAAATATCTTAATAATCGCATAAAGGAAGCAAAGTAAGGTCTTTGTGAATAGTCATCGCAAGTAGTAAAGTTTTCGTGGAAAAAGTAAGGATAAATAATAGCATAAGGAGTTCCATCTACTATTAGCCCAATTTTCCCCTCGCATAGTTTTGCACAAAATACATCTGGCCTTTCAGTATAACCCACTGCTTGAAATGCTGAATATTTTGTATCATCTATAAAAGGAGCTATATATCCAGAATCAAAAATCATAGGCAAATTTATTTTATTTAGTTTTTCTTTTGTTTTTTCTACTAATTCTTTAGGACAATAATCGCTGTTATAACACAAACAAACCTCTGTTTTACTTTTTTGTCCTATTTGCATAGCTTCTATTGAAAAATTCTCTCCCCTTACCCTTCTTCTAATTAATGCCATATTAAGCCTTGAAGAATCAGTAAAACTTTCTTTACTTCCTTTTAAATTCCCCTCGGTGGTACTTTCGCTCACACCCCTTAAAGGAATACCTTGAGCTGGTAAAACTAAAGCCTTTGAAGCACCGTCTATTAATAATAAACTAAAGCCTGCTGTTAAAAAGAATACGGCAGTTTCAAAATCATACACTAAACTACTATTTGCTGGGATAGTCGTTTCATTTAATATAAAATCAAATATTTCATCAGCATTTTTATCACCATCTAACTCGTTTATAGGCGCTAAAAAAATCTGCCATAGTCTTTGCCTATCAACCATAGCCTCACACATTACTATTGAGGCATTTTTATTAAATACCTTTATTGGTTTATAAAAATAATCTGCTGATGAATTAAAATAATTATCAAAATACTCCTTGTTTCTTGCTATATCAAAAAATAAGTTTTCTTTCATATAAAATCACCTCTTTTGTTTATTATGCTCAAAGTGTTTAATTTATAGACAATGAGTAATAATAAATTGAGGTGAAATTATGTTTTCTGTTATTTTTAGAACATCGTTTATGTTCATTTTAGTTATTATAGTCATGCGAATTATGGGCAAAAAAAGTCTTGGAGAATTTGGGCCGAGCGATTTAGTGTCTACAATTTTAATATCAAATTTTACATCCCTTGTTATAGAAACTCCAAATTTGCCATTATTATATTCAATCATTCCGATTTTATTAGTAATGTGCTTTGAGGTTATTTCTTCAGTTTGTATCAAAAAAAGCTCAAAAATTTATAAGCTAACTCAAGGTAGCGCTCAGATATTAATTTTAAACGGAATTATTAATCAAAATACAATGAATAAATTGCGCTTTTGCATCGCTGATATTTTAGAAGCTATGCGCAGTAAGGATATTTTTTATTTAGAAGAAGTTTCTTTAGCGATAGTTGAAACTACAGGCGTTGTGAATATCTATAAAAATCCAAAAATAAACGAAGAAATTAAAAAAAGCAAACTCCCACCTTTAGCAGTAATAAGCGATGGAGAATATTCTGAATTTTATTTAAAAACATTAAATGTTGATAAAAGTTATATAGATAGAATATTATTGCAAAATAAATATCATTTAAAAGATGTATTATTATTAGTTTTAGATGGTGATATGAATTACAACATTGTTTTAAAGGAAGTGTGATTATGAGAAGTTTTTATATAAGTGTCGTTGTTTTTATATCTATTTTTATTCTTTCTTTTTCACTTCATATTTATGTTGATAATACTTTGGATGAAATTAAAACTGTTTCAAATGAAATATCTATTATGGAGTATGATGATTTAGATGAGAGTATTACTAATTTATACAGTATTTTTCATAAAAATAAAAATATGCTCCTTATCACTATGGATAAAGAACATATTTATGATATCGAAATTAAAATTAATGTATTATACAATATGTTAAGACATAACAATTATGCTGATATACAAGTTTATTCAACTGAAATCGTGCAATTAATTAATACAGCAAAGTTTAGTTTAATTAGTTTTTTTTAAGGCTTCTTTTTTTGTAGTAAGCTATTTAATTCTTCTAAGAATGTATTTACATCACTGAATTGTCTGTAAACTGAAGCAAATCTAACATAGGCTACTTCGTCCAGCCTTTTTAATTCTTCCATTATCATTTCGCCCAAATCAATAGAGTAAACTTCATTTTTCAAACTATTCATAATTTCAAACTCTATTTTATTAACAGCATCTTCAAGAGCCTGTCTTGAAACAGGTCTTTTTTCACAAGACTTAATCATTCCTAACAAAAGTTTATCTCTATTAAAAGCTTGGCGAGAGCCATCTTTTTTTATTACAACGATAGGAGTAATTTCAATAACTTCAAAAGTAGTAAACCTCTTTTGACAATTTATACACTCTCTTCTTCTACGAATTCTATCGCCATCTTCCGTCGGCCTTGAGTCAATAACCTTACTATCAATATTTTTACAATATGGGCATTTCATAAATTACACCTCTAAGTATTCGTTAATTAAATTATATACAACATCACCTAAATGCACTGGCAACACGATGTTGTCCTTTATAATATTATACATACTTTGTGCAACACTTTCAATACTTGTTATCGAATTTACCCTGTAATTTTCACCTTTTACAACATCTTTTACAGATATTCCGTACATAATTACATTATAATTTGTATGTTTATAGATTTTATACAAATATCTGTTTTGAATTAAATCTTCTTTTAACAATAAAATATCAACTAATTCCATATAATCCACCTTTAGCAAATCTTAAATTTAAAAACATTGCTTTTATGATTAAATTATAACAGTTTAAAATCTATTGTAAATAAATTAGACTTTTTTCGACAAATATCGACATTTTTTTATAGAGATGTTAAAAAACTAAGTGAATTTTTAAGCATATTGACATCATCGTACCTGTCTTCATACACTTCAATTAACATAGCTTGTGCTGTTGTATTTTCAATTATATATTTATTAAATTTTATAAAATCAAAATTACCTTCTAAAGGTAGCAGACTATCTTTATTATCTGTAAAGTCACTGATGTGTATATGAGATAGCCTGTCTTTCATTATATCAATTATTTTATAAATATCTTGCTTCGCCCTTACTGCTTGCTTAATATCAAAGGTGAATTTCAAGTCATCATTACTATTACTAAAAACATATTTTAAGCTTTTTTCATAGCCACATTTATAATCAAACACATTCTCTTGCGATAAAAAAACATCATATTCTCTTGCTTTTTTAGCTAAGATATTTAAAATCTCTGTATATCTTTCATCGCTCATATATATATTTCTTAAAAAACAGCCATGAAAAACTACATATTTTGCTCCTAAAAACTTACACACTTTAAAATATCTTTCATAATATTTTATAGCATCTTTTAATTTATCTTCGTATTTTGAAAAAAACAAAAATGTTTCGATAGCTGAAGTGTATGGATGAATTGAAACTATATTAATATTGTTTTCATCCGCTATTTTCTTTAATTTATTTAAGTAAGGTTTTTTTAATTCACTTTCTGTGTTAAAGAAAATTTCGCAGTGTGTAACTTTTAGTTTTGCTATTTCCTTAAGCGCTGTAAGTGGTGTATTTGGAAAAAAACACCCAGTTGAGATGCCATAATTCATGTTAGCCTCCTAATTTTAAGAAAATAGTGAAATTTGATTTGTTTTAGGTAGGCCGTTTAAGGCACCACAGTTTATAAGTTCTTCAATAACAGTACTTGAGACGCCACTTGCTTTGTGAAAATCTTCAACTGAAATGAATTTTCTACCATTTTGAGAAGTTAACTCAAGCTGTTCAGCAGCAGTCTCTCCTACTCCTTTTAAAGCTAAATATGGAAGACGAATTTTTCCATCTTCAATTACATAGGTTTTCGCCTTACTTTTTCCAAGCTCAATAGGTAAAAATTCATAACCTCTTGATAACATTTCACAAACTAATTGTAAGGCAATTTTCATCTCACCGTCTTTTGCAGAGGCATCACCCTTTGCTATTTTAGATAGAGTTTTTAAATTTTTAAGAGCTGTGTCTTTTCCCATTACTGCTGAATTGTAATCAATATCTTTACCCCTAACAGTAAAATATGCTGCATAAAATTCTATTGGATAATATTTTTTAAACCACATATATCTAATAGCTGAAATTAAGTAAGCTACTGCGTGAGCTTTAGGGAACATATATTTGATTTTTTTACAGCTTTCTATATACCAGTCTTCAATATTGTTTTCTTTTAGAGTATCTATAATTTCTTTTGTAAATTCTTTTTCAGCCTTTCCTTTTCTTGTTATTTCCATAATTTTAAAAGCTAAAGCCTTATCAACACCTTTTTTTATCAAAGTTGTCATTATGCTATCACGAGTGCCGATAACATCTGAAATAGTGCAAATTTTATTTTTAATTAAATCTTGTGCATTACCATTCCATACATCTGTACCGTGACTTAAGCCTGATATTTGAATTAAGTCAGCAAAGTTTTTAGGTTTTGCTTCCATTAACATCTGCCTTACAAATTCTGTTCCAAGTTCTGGTATACCAAAAGTTGAGTTATCATTTAATATATCATCTTTTGTAACTCCTATAGGCTCTGTACTTATAAGCATTTTATAAATATCAGGATCATTCATAGGAACATCTGCCATTTTAATCCCTGTTAAGTCTTCAAAATACTTATACATTGTCGGCGCATCATGGCCTAAAATATCAAGTTTTAATAAGGTATCGTGCAAATATTTAAATTCAAAATGAGTAGTTACAACACCTTTTTCTTTAGAGTCTGCCGGATGCTGAATAGGACAAAAATCATAAACGACCTTGCCTTTTGGCACTATTACCATACCACCGGGATGTTGACCTGTTGTCTTTTTAACTCCTGTACAGCCTAAAATAAGCCTTTTTTCTTCGGCTTTACTTAAAATTAAATTTCTTTCTTCAAGATATTTTCTTAAATATCCAGCTGCTGTTTTTTCTTGCAAGGCTGAAACAGTCCCCGCTTTAAAAACATACTCACTACCAAATAATTCTTCAGTATACTTATGAGCATTCGCTTGATATTCGCCTGAAAAATTCAAGTCAATATCTGGTTCTTTATCGCCGTTAAAGCCTAAGAAAGTTTCAAAAGGAATATCGTTTCCATCACCATATAAATTCCCGCCACATTCAGGGCATTTTTTATCAGGTAAATCAAAGCCAGAAGTAACTTTTTCATCCACATCAAAATCGCAGTATTTACAGCATTTGCACACATAGTGAGCAGGAAGTGGATTTACTTCTGATATACCTGCAAAAAAAGCAAGTGCAGATGAGCCTACTGAGCCCCTTGAGCCAACTAAATATCCATTTTCTTCACTGTTTTGCACTAATTTTTTTGCAATAACATATAAAACAGCATAGTTATGAGTAATAACACTGTTTAACTCATTTTCTATTCTTTCTAAAATATAATCAGGCAAATTCTTGCCATAAATACTATCTAATTTATCATAAGTTGCTTGTCTTAATTCTTCTTCAGCTCCTTCAATCATCGGCGGGAAAGTGCCTTTTGGTATTGCCCTTATTGAATTATCAATCATATCAGCTATTAAATTAGTGTTTGTTACTACCACTTCATACGCTTTTTCTTCGCCTAAATAGCTGAATTCATCAAGCATTTCTTGAGTTGTTCTATAATATAATGGTGGCTGATTGTCTGCATCTTTAAAGCCAGCCATTAAAATTCTTCTATAAAATTCATCATCCTCATCTAAGAAATGAACATCACAAGTAGCAAGGACAGGCAGTGATAACTCCTCTCCAAGCCGGACGATAATTTTATTGAACTCTTTAATATCTTCTATTGAATTTACTGTATTATCTCTTACCATATACTCATTATTAAGCACAGGCTGGATTTCTAAAAAATCATAAAAAGAAGCTATTTCTAATAAATCATCCTTACTTTTTCCATCGACAATCGCTCTGTAAAGCTCCCCTGCTTCACAAGCAGAACCTAAAAGCAGGCCTTCTCTATGTTTTATAATTTCACTTTTTGGCATCCTTGGCACTTTTAAAAAATGATCTAAATGAGAAGTAGATATTAATTTGTATAAGTTTTTTAGTCCTTCTTGAGTTTTTGCTAATAATATTATATGGTTATTTCTTCTTGGCAGTTTTGCAAAACTGCTCAAGTTTGCATTTATCTCTTGCAAGGAATTAATGTTTTGATTTTCTAATTCTTTTATTAGATTTTCAAATATTTTCACTAAAATTTTAGCATCATCTACTGCCCTATGATGATTAAAATCTTCTAAGGCAAAATGTGAGGCTAAGGTATCTAATTTGTGGTTTTTAATATTTGGCAAAACAGCCCTTGCTAAAGGCAGGGTATCTATTGCATTATAATTAAAAGTTTGCCCTACTTCTTGCCCTACAACTTTTATAAAATTCACATCAAAATTAAAGGCATTATGGGCAACGATTATTCTATCGCCTATAAACTCTTTAAACTCTATTAAGGCTTGTTTTTGGCTTTTGGCATCCTTTACCATTTCATCTGTTATGCCTGTTAGATTAGTTATTTGTAAAGGTATAGGTTTTTCTGGGTTTGCATAGGTGTGGTATTCCTTTAGAATTTCGCCATTTTTATATATTACTGCACCTATCTCTGTTATTTTCTCTACTTTAGGATTAAATCCCGTTGTTTCAATATCGAAAACAACATATTCTTCATCTTTAATTAAGCCTGTTTTATTACCTTTAAATATTTTAACTAAGTTATCAGCTAAATACCCTTCACAGCCATAAATTAATTTAAAATCAGGATCGATTTTTCGTATCTTATCGGCTTCTATCATACTTTGTGGAAAACCTTGCACTACGCCGTGATCTGTGATAGCTACTGCCTTATGTCCCATTTCATAAGCATATCTTACAGCTTCATCAGGGGCAATTAAGGCATCCATAGATGATAGTTTTGTATGTAAATGTAATTCAACTCTTTTATTTTCTGCAGTATCTATTTTTTTATTTAATTCAAATGACATTATATCTTTAGCATAAATAACATTATCATTATCAAATCTATCGTATTGGATATCACCTTTTATAGCTATATGCATGCCCTCTTTTATTTTTTCATAATAAGGAAGCATGCCTATATTATTTTTATCTAATACAACTTTTAAGTTTATTGAATTTGTTTTATCACTTAAAGAAATAACTAATATTTTTACAAAGTTACCATGCTGAGATATAGAAAACACCTTACCTTGAATTAGGACTCTACCACCTTTTTGTAAGGCTTCATCTATACTAATAAGGCCTTTTGCTTCAAAAGATTTTCCTATAATCTGTCTTGTGCTTTGTTTTTTAATATCTAAGGAAGAAATTTCAATATCTTTTACAGCATTATTTTCAATTACTACTTTTTTTGTTTTTAGCTTTTCTTTATTTAAGGCTATATTTTGTTGTTCTTTTAATGGGTTATTTAATTTATATATATTTATTTTTATTTCTTGATTAGTTAGTGTTAAAAGAAATTCACTTAAGGCTTTATTGATTTTATTCTCTGTTAGGTATCCATAGCCATTACTTACATGTAAATCTATTGAATTATCATAAATATCTACTTGAATATCTTTAAAAAATATAGGCGGAATGTTCATAAAAGTTTGAGAATAAAGTTTTACCAAAGACAAAAAATCATCTTTGGTAAATGTTTTATAATCAAAATTATTAATAATATTAATTGAAAACTTATCATATTTTTTGCTTAAAAAATCTGCAAAATTTATAAGCGCATCAAAACTAATCAGCTTTGATGATTGGATAAGCATATCAACTTTTCTTGTCTTTTTATGTACATCAACGCTCACAACTAAAGCATCTAAAAATTCGTGTACGAACTTATGAGAATTATTATATTCTTTGTAAAGTGTTAGGACTAAGTTATTCATTATTTTCCTCTAATGCTAAGTATATATCATCGATAAATTCTTGAATGTAATCTCCGTTTAATACTTTAATTTTTTCACCTTTTTTGAATAACACAGCATTATTAACACCGCAAGCTATACCAATATCAGCTTCTTTTGCTTCTCCTGGCCCGTTTACTGCACAGCCCATAACTGCTATTTTTATATCCTTTGTTATCCCTTTTAAGGCTTCTTCTACTCTGTTTGCTATTTTTACTATATCTTGGTTTGTTCTACCACAAGTAGGGCAGGAAATAATTTCAGGCCCCTTTACTTTTATGCCGGCTGCCCTGATTATATCAAAGCCTGCTTGAATTTCTTTATATGGCTCATCAGTTAAGCTAACTCTTATCGTATCGCCTATACCCTCTCTTAATAAAGAGCCTATTCCTAAAGCTGATTTTATAAGCCCCATCCTATAAGTGCCAGCTTCTGTAACTCCTAAATGTAGTGGATATTTGCAAAGAGTATTTAAATTTTGATAGCTTTTAATCATAGTATCAACATTTGAAGATTTAATTGAAACTGCTATATCCTCAAAGTCGAATTTCTCTAATAAGTTAATGTGATACATAGCACTTTCACATAGGGCATCAGGAGTAGGAGATGAGTATTTTGCAAGTATCTCTTTTTCTAAGCTACCTGAATTCACCCCTATTCTTATAGGGATGTTTTTCTCTTTACATGCTTTTACTACAGCTTTTACTCTATCATCTGCTCCGATATTGCCCGGGTTAATTCTTACTTTATCAACCCCAGCATTAACAGCTTCAATAGCTATTTTGTAATCAAAATGAATGTCTGCTACAACAGGTATGCTTATCGCCTTTTTTAATTCATAAATTAAGCCGACATCTTTTATAGTAGGAACACTTACCCTTACTATTTGACAGCCTTCTTCTTCTAATTTAATAGCTTGCAAAACATTGCCTTTTACATCACTTGATTTAACATTAAGCATACTTTGCACTAAAATAGGGCTATCCCCACCGATTTTTGTGTTTCCTATTTTAATTTGTTTTTTTAACACTCTCATAATTTTACCTTTTATCCGAATAATCTTGATACATCATTAAATGTTACAAATACCATAAAGCTCATCAGCACCACAAACCCTACTGCATTTACAAAAATTTCGTATTTTTGCGGTACTGGCTTTCCTCTTAATAATTCTATAAATAAAAACATTAATCGCCCGCCGTCTAAAGCTGGGAATGGAATAAGATTGAATACTCCTAAATTAATTGTTATCATTGCCATTATCATTAAAATATTATACCAGCCATAGGATACTGCTTCACTAATCGTTGACACTATCCCAACTGGCCCTGAAATTTGATTTACTTCTACATTGCCAGTTATTAAGTCAACAAAACTTAAAAATATAAGCCTTGCTATACTTATAGTCCAATTTACTGCTTCTTGAGCTACTGAAATTATAGTTTTTTCAATTGGGTAAACTGTAAAGTCTACAACCATTTGCTCAAAACCGTCCTCTGTTGTATAAGTCTCAAACACTATATCTAAATCAACCTCTTGACCATCTCTTAAAACAGTGAATTCTGCTTCGCCGTTTTGAGTTCTTGCAAATTCATAAAAAATATCATCAACTACATAAGTTTTTCTACCATTAATGGCGATAATCTCATCATCTACCATTAGCCCTGAGTTTTGAGTAGATGAATTTTCATAAAAACTACTTACAGTCTTACTTGTAATTACATCACGACTATTTACAATTAATATCAGTATTAATAAGCCTAATACTAAATTCATAAACGCACCAGCTGATAAAACAATTATCCTATTTAAAATAGGTGCATTATTAAAAGATCTTGGATTAAAACTCTCCTCGTCTTCACCTTCCATAGAAACAAAGCCACCTATCGGTAAAAGTCTTATTGAATATACTGTTTCTCCTTTTGTAAAAGAAACAAGCTTTGGTCCCATACCTATGCTGAATTCATTTACTTGAATGCCACTTGCTTTGGCAGTTACAAAATGTCCTAATTCGTGGATAAAAATTACCACACCAAAGACTAAAATAGCCGCTAAAATTCCCATTATTACCTCTTATTCATTCACTAAAGAGTCTACAAACTCTCTTGCTTGTTTATCTACTAAATACACTTCTTCTAAAGTATATTCTTCATTAAAATTAAAATGCGAAATTGTTTTTAAAACAAACTCGCCTATTTGTAAAAAACTGATTTTATCCTCTAAAAATAACTCAACTGCTCTTTCGTTTGCACCGTTTACACAGCAAGGATAAAGCCCACCTTTTTTAATAGCTTCTATTGCCGCTTTTAGACAGTAAAATGTTTCGCTATCCGCCTTATCAAATGTTAAATTCCCCATACTAAAAAAGTCTAAGGCTTTTGCATTACTTTCATACCTATTTGGATATGTAATAGCATATTGTATCGGGATTTGCATATTGGGAGTTCCGAGTTGCGCTATTACACTATTATCACTATACTCAACTGCTGAGTGGATTATACTCTGCCTATGAACTACTATTTCAATATCTTCTGGCGCTACATCAAAAAGCCAAACAGCTTCTATTAACTCTAAGCCTTTATTCATCAATGTAGCAGAATCAATGGTTATTTTATGCCCCATCGTCCAGTTAGGATGCTTTAAAGCCTGTTGTTTTGTCACTTTTTCAAGCTCAGTTTTACTAAAGCCGAAAAAAGGTCCGCCTGAGGCTGTTAAAATTAGTTTTTTTACACTTTTTTTAGAATGCTCATCTTGTAAGCATTGAAAAATAGCTGAATGTTCACTGTCTACTGGTAAGAGTTTTACATTATTTTCTTTAACTTTTTGCATTACGAGTTTTCCAGCAGTCACTAAACTTTCTTTATTTGCTAAGGCTACATCTTTTTTTGTTTCGATTGCTGTAATAGTAGATTTTAAGCCGGCTATACCAACTATTGCATTTAAAACTAAGGCATCAACATCTAAAGAAGCAATTTTTACTAAACCCTCTTTGCCAATATATAATTTAACTTTTAATTCTTCTGCTTTACTTTTAAAATTATTGCCCGCTTTTTCATCTGTGATACAAACATATTCAGGTGAAAATTCTTTAATTTGAGTTTCTAAAAGCTCTGTATTTTTATTTACTGATAGAGCCACTACATTTATATTATGTTTTTTACAAACCTCTAAGGCCTGTGTTCCTATTGAGCCTGTTGAGCCAAGAATAATTATATTTTTATACATTGAATATTCCCCCAGCCTTAATTATTAATGGAACTATAATTGCACTCACAAAAGGTGTTACTAATAAAACGCTATCAAATCTGTCTAAAACTCCGCCATGTCCTGGCATAATTTTACCATAGTCTTTTATATTCACTTCTCTTTTAATAGCTGAGGCAAATAAATCACCATATATACCAACGACAGATCCAATTCCTGCTATTATACTAAATATTACTATACTTTTAACTGAAGAGTTATATACAGTATTTGAATTTTCAACCATAGGTTTTAATAAGCTATAAGCAAATAAAAATAAGTTTGAGAAGAATATCGAGCCTATAACTCCGCCAATCGCTCCTTCAATAGTTTTTTTAGGGCTTAAGTTAGGTGCTAATTTTCTTTTACCAAAAAAGTAGCCTGCAAAATATGCCGAAGTGTCACCACCCCATGAAATTGCAGCTATAAAAGCAAATACAAAGCCCGCATCAAAACCATATACTCCATACGGTAATTTCGTTTTCAAAGCTGTTATTGTATAAATTCCATACAACACAAATAAGGCAAACATCATATTTGCCGAAATAGTTTTAAACTTACTTTTATTAAATCCTAAAACAGTAACTACAGCCATTAATAAAAATACAAAACTTAATACAGTGCTTGATTGCAAATTAGTGTACGGTATTGATAAAACTAAAATACCTGTAAAAGATAAATAGTATTTTAAATTTTTATAATTATCTTCTTTAAAAGCATTATCTAATTCAAATACTGCTATTAAAAAAATAATCAGGGCTGCTATATCAAAAATTATATTAAAAAATTGCGATAAAACTGCAAAAGCTATTGCCATTCCTATAAAGGATGATATGGTTCTTTCTTTCATAAGCCCCTCTACTAAACGCCCCCGAAGCGTCTGTTTCTTAAATTAAATTCTTTTATAGCCTCATCTAAGTCACTTCTTTTAAAATCAGGCCATAATACATCCATGTAAATAAACTCTGAGTACGCCATTTGCCATAATAAAAAATTAGAAATTCTCTTTTCGCCACTCGGCCTTAATATAAAATCTACTTCATCTTGACCTTTTGTATAAAGATGATTTGAGAATAAGTCTTCTGTAATATCTTCTATATCTAATGTGCCTTCTTTTACTTTTTGTGATATTTCTTTTGTCGCTTTTATTATTTCAGCCCTTGAGCCGTAATTTAAAGCAATATTTAAAATCATCCCAGTTCTATCTTTGGTTTTTTCTTCTATTTCAAGCATTAATTTTATTAAATCTTCACTAAAGCCTGTTTTATCGCCTAAAAATAAAACTTTATTATTTTCTTTTTCATAATCGAAGGCATTTATTAAATTATCTTTTAATAAATTCATTATTCCGTTAATTTCTTCAACAGGTCTTTTCCAGTTTTCAGTTGAAAAAGTGTAAAAAGTTACAGATTTTATCCCTAACTCATTACAATACCTTGTTATATCTTGAAAAACTTCAACGCCCTTTTTATGCCCCATATTTCTTGGTAATAAGCGTTTTTTCGCCCATCTTCCATTGCCATCCATTATGATGCCTATGTGTTTGGGTATCATCATATTATCCATAATTTATCGCCTTTTCTTTTTTAAAAAATTTAAGGGCACTTAAATGCCCTTAAATTTAATTTTTTTTAATTATTTGGCACTTCTTATAGTTCCATTACTTCTTTTGTTTTCGCCTGTGCTACTGCATCAATTTCTTTTACAAATTTGTCAGTAATTTTTTGAATTTGCTCTTCTAAATCTTTTAGGGCATCTTCTGTAATTTCACTTTGTTTTTTCTGTGCTTTGAATTTATCAATGGCATCTCTTCTTATATTTCTTACTGAAACTTTTGCTTCTTCTGCCATTTTTGAAATATCTTTTGATAAGGCTTTTCTTCTTTCTTCTGTCGGTGGTGGAAAGTTTAATCTTATACTTGTTCCATCATCCACAGGATTAATACCTATATCAGAAGTTTGGATAGCTTTAACTACTAAACTTGTTAATGATTTATCCCAAGGCTGGATAAGTAAAGTTCTTGCTTCTGAAATTGATACAGAAGCCACTTGGTTTATCGGTGTTGGTGTTCCATAATATTCTACAGTCACTTTATCTAAAACACCAGGATTTGCCCTACCTGCTCTAATTGCTGCATATTCGCCTTCTAAATGTCTTACTGCGCCACTCATTCTTTCTTCATAAGTTTTAGTCATCTTATTTTACTCCTTAACTAATGTTCCTATTTTTTCGCCTTTTACAGCTTTTGATATATTTCCATCTGATAAATCAAATACTAATATTGGTAAATTATTATCTCTACACATTGTTGCTGCTGTCATATCCATTACATTTAATTGATCATTTAGCACCTTTGTAAAAGATAAAGTATCATATTTTTTAGCATCAGGATTTGTTTTAGGGTCTTTATCGTAAACTCCATCTACCATTGTTGCTTTAAAAATAATATCTGCATTTATTTCAGCTGCTCTTAAAGCTGCTGCTGTGTCTGTTGAAAAATAAGGATTACCTGTACCACAAGCAAAAATCACTATTCTTCCTTTTTCTAAATGCCTTGTTGCTCTATTTCTTATGTAAGGCTCTGCTACTTGCTGCATTTGCAGGGCTGTTTGCACTCTAACTTCAACACCTAAACTTTCTAACGCATCGGCTACTGAAAGAGCATTCATTACTGTTGCAAGCATACCTATTTGGTCCGCCCTTGTTCTTTCCATATCGCCGCTTGTTCTGCCTCTCCAGAAATTACCACCACCTACGACTATACCAATTTCTACTCCTAAATCGTGCGCCTGTTTAATGTTTTTACAGATATCAATAACCGTATTATACTCAAGTCCAAAACCCTTGTTTCCGGCTAATGCCTCTCCGCTTAGTTTTATTAAAACTCTTTTATACTGTATAGGCAAAGCAAAACACCTCATCTTTCATTTATTCTTAATATATTTTACTATATTATATCATTAAAGTAAAGTTTAAAATTAAAAAATATCCGAAATTTCATAATTGCAACATAAGTATGTACATATATTGAATAATTGTAAGATTTTCTTGCATATATATTTTTAAACTGATATAATAATTACATATACGAATATCTATATTTTTCGCATGAATATTTAATGAATTCATGCAAAAATAAAATATTTTCAACTTTTTAAAGGAGTAATTTTATGAAAAAATTAACGATTATTTTAATGAGTTTTGTAATGCTTTTTTCTTTAACTGCCTGTAGTGAAACAGAGCCTATGCAAGAAGTTTTACAAGACCCTACAACCGCCCTATTAGAGATATACAACTCAAACTTTGCAAATGCTGATATTGAATACTTTGATATGACTTTAGAAATGCAAATGCAAGAACCTGATGAAATAAATGCAGAAGTTTCTATAATAGCTGATATTTCTGATTTAGAAAATCCAAAAATGCAAATGGAAATGGATATACCCATTTCAGGTATGCCCCTAAGCTTTGATATTTATTATGTAGATCAATTCGCTTATATAGATGCCTTTGGGATGAAAATAAAGCAAGCGGCTTCTTATACTGATTTAGGCCTTGATCATACTACTTTTATCCCCTCACAAGCTGTAACGGAAGATTACTTTAAAGATGTCAGTGTTTTT
The DNA here is from genome assembly GCA_964369975.1 of uncultured Oscillospiraceae bacterium. Classification (GTDB taxonomy): domain Bacteria; phylum Bacillota; class Clostridia; order Oscillospirales; family Ruminococcaceae; genus RGIG3102. The sequence continues at coordinate 202,588 of CAYJFZ010000002.1, read as the reverse complement.
GTAGATGAAGAAAACAAAACGACAACATTTAATTTTGGTTATTCTACAGGCTTTGCAGATTCTATGGCTGGATTCACTTCACTTACTGATTTAAATTCTTCAGTATACAGCGATGTTACCGGCTCAATTACAGTAGACAGCGAAGGAAATATTAAGCAGCAAACTACTTATTTTCTTGATGATACTGGTGCTGAAATTGGTAAAGTTACAATGATATTTAATAGTTTTAACGAAGCTGTTAGTATGACTTTCCCTGATTTTAGCGATTATGTTGAGGCAGATTTAAACTCATTACTAAGCTTTTAATTAATCATCCTACTTATTTTAAATTATATTTATATAAGTAGGATTTTTATTGAAAAAATATAAGTAAAATGGTATAATATTTAAAAAAAGTAAATGGAGGATGTTTACAATGATATTAATCAAAAATGCTCTTTTGCAAAGTATGGCAGAGGGCGAAGATGAACAAAGAGTTTGCGATATACTTATCGAAAACAAAAAAATTGCAAAAATCGGCGAAATTAAAGAAGGCGATTTCCCAAATGCAAAAGTTATAGATGCTAAGTCTAAACTTGTAACTCCTGGCTTTATTGAGTCGCATTGTCATATCGGGATTTCTCAAGATGAAGGACTTGAAATGGGCAATGACACTAATGAATTAACAGATCCAATAGTTCCTCATTTAAGAGGTATTGATGGTGTTAAATTTCATGATGCTTCTTTTAGAACAGCTTTAGAAGCAGGTATTACTACTGTTGCAACAGGTCCTGGTAGTGGCGAAATAATTGCAGGTACTTTTTGTATCTTAAAAACACATGGCAAAACTGTTTATGATATGTGTGTAGTTGAAGAATCATTTATGAAAATGGCTTTAGGCGAAAATCCAAAAAGAGTTTTTGGCTCAAAAGGTAAAATGCCTATGACAAGAATGGCTATTGCTGCTATGCTTAGGGAAAATTTAACTAAAGCAAAAAGCTATTATGATAAAAAGCAAAAATATGAAAAAGACTTAGCTGATGGTAAAGAAGATGCTAAAGAAGTTGCATATGATTCAAAACTTGAAGGTTTAAGTAAAGTTTTTGCAGGCCTGCCTGTAAAAATTCACGCACACCAACAAAATGATATCGTTACTGCTTTAAAAATTATGGAAGAATTCAATTTAGATGGCACTATCGAACACTGTACAGAAGGCTACATAATACCTGAATTATTAAAAGAAAAAGGTAAAGGCGTTATTATTGGCCCAACTTTTATCGGCAAATCTAAACTTGAAGTATTTAAAAAGACTTTTGATAGTGGTAGAATTTTAGAAGAAAACGGTATTGAATTTGCTATTATGACTGATCATCCAGTTATTCCAATTGAGCAAATGAGAACACAGGCTGCAATCTTTATTAAACACGGCTTAAGCTATATGACAACATTAAAGGCTTTAACTATAAACGCTGCAAAACTTTGTGGTGTTAGTGATAGAGTTGGCTCTATTGAAGTGGGCAAAGATGCTGATATTGTTATCTGGTCAACAGACCCATTCCATTATTTAGCAGAAGCTGAAACTGTTATTGTTAACGGTGAGGTTGCTAAAGGATAATTATTACAAACATTATAAATAAAATTTTATGATAAACAAAAAGCTCCTTTTAAAAGGAGCTTTTTGTTTTTAGTAATTAATTTAATTATTATTTGTATCAATGAGTCTATTTTATATTATAAATTTACTTTTTATATTTATTTAATATTCTAACAGATGCTTCATTTATTAATAATTAAAATATTTATCCAAAATACAAAAAACACCCATTACTATGGGTGTTTTTTGGTTTAACAACTATTTATGATATGAAAATTATAAATTATTCAGCCCAGTAATCGTCTAATAATTCTTGAGCTTTTTCATCAGCTGCAATTAATGCTTCTTCAGGAGTTTTTCCTTCTAATAACACTTCGTCAATTGCTGTCATAATGATTTGTTTATCAGCTGCTTCATCAACATAGAAGTAAGATGTTGCGTATTCTAAAGCATCGATGAATGGAGCAAGGTTTGGATCACTTGTAAATTCTTCGTATTCTGTGATTGCTGATCTTGCGCCTATTTCTCCAACTTCACTAGTCCATCTAACCATAACTTCTTCACTTGTGATAAATTCTAAGAATTTAACTGATGCTGCTAATTTAGCTTCGTCTTCAGTTGTTTTTGCTGTGATACCATTTGTCCAGAATGAACCGAATGAACCACTTACGCCGTTGTATGTTGGAAGAGGCATTACACCCCATTCATGTTCTGTCATATTAGTTCCTAATGTACCTAATCTGTATGAACCATCAACATGGAAAACTGCGTTTCCTGATGAGAATGCTGTTACATCATCTGTATAAAAGCCTGCAACGCCTAATTTGTAGTCTGTTGTTAATGACATAAAGAATTCAAATGCATCAATAGCTTCTTGGCTTTCCCAGTTAGCTGTTTTACCATCTTCGCTAATTGGTGTAGCGCCGAATTGCTCCATTAACACAGGTCTGAACCATGAGTGGTATTGACCATTTGGTTCCCAAGTTTGGCCAGCTCTAACTAATGTTTCGCCATCCCAAATTGATAAACCTTCTGCAAATTCTACATATTCCATTAAGTCTGTTGGTACATCTTCAACTGTATAGCCAGCTTCTGTTAGTAATGTTTTATTGTAGAATAAAGCTGATGTTCTAACAGCGATTGGTATTGTGTAGTATGTACCTTCTATTTTGTTGATTTGTACCATAGGTGCAAATTCTGTATCAAGCATTGTAGCTGGGAAACTTTCTTCTGGTAAAGGTGCTAATACGCCTGATTGAACATATTTTGGCACCCAGCCGTAGAATATGTTAATGATATTCGGGCCGTCTGAAGAGTTTACAGTAGCTGCAATCTCTGCTGCTAATTTTTGTTCATAATCAGCATAAGGGAAAGTCATGTGCTCAACTTTAATATCTGGATTTGCTGCTTCGAATTCAGCGATTAAATCATCCATAATATTAACTTTTGCTTCATACACATATTGCCAATATTCAATTGTAACAACACCGTCTTCAGCAGTTTGGTCGTCACCGCCTGATGAACATGCTGTTAAAAGAGATGTCATCAAAGCGATTGCAAGAAGTAAACTAAGTAATTTTTTCATAGTATTTCCTTTCATTTCTGTGTTTTATTTATTCTCACACTATACTATTTAGTGTTCGAGCCCTAATATTACAGCGCCGATTGCGCCTCCGTAGCTTCCTGTTGTGGATGCTACAATTTGTGTTTTCGTACATATTAATCTATGTATTTTTTCTTTTAAAAGACCTTCAAACTCTTGCCATCTTTCAGTTATTCCACCACCGATAACAATTGTTTTTGGATGCAAAATAGTAATTATATTGGCTAAACTTACCGCTAAGTAGTCCATCCTTTTACTAAAAAAGTCTTTAGCCGCTTCATCGCCACTAAAAAAACTATCTAAAATTTCTTCGGCTGATAAATCTTTATTTACTTGCTTTTTATAATCTTCTATCATAGCTTTAGCTGATGATTTTGATTCAAAGGAGCCGAATTCATCTTGAGTTCTTGCCTCTTGCTTTAAATCTTCTAAAAATACCATATAACCTATTTCACCAGCAGCATTATCAAAGCCTTTATATGGTTGTGAGTTTAAAATTAAGCTTGCACCTATGCCTGTACCTATAGTTAAAAGCACATAATCCTCTACTCCCACACAAGAGCCTACTTTGCCCTCTGCTGCCGCCCAGCAAGTAACATCATTATCAATATAGATTTTGACATCTACGATTTTCTCAAGTTCTTCTTTAACATTCATTCTTCCTTTAATTATGGAAGGTGCTGTATCCAATGTCCCCTTTTTAGAGTCTACTACTCCTGGAAAACCTATGCTAACAGTTTTTACATCGTATTCTTTTATAGCATCATCGATTATATTTTTTAAAAAGGTCAAAATCCCATCATAAACATCAGTTGGAACTTTATATTTTTTTAAAACATTTAATTCATCATCAACTATGCATATTTTAGTGAAAGTTCCTCCTACATCCATGCCTATATGATTTGTAACCATAAATATTATCCTTTTATTATTTCTTGTATTTTTGCATCTAACTGCTTTGTGGCATTAGCATATTTTTTAACAATATTATTTAAACTTTCTTGTTGTAATTTATAATTTTGTAATCTATTTTTATACATTCCCATTGCCGTTTTTGGAGATGGGCCACCTAAGATGCTTCTTACTTTTACAAAATTTACAGGATCAAGGGCAGTTTTTATCATTTGAGAAGTTATATTTGTTTTCACTTTAACTACATCTTGAACTATTTTCTGCACAAAATCTTCTGTAATATCATCACTTGTAAGATTTTTTGAATGTAATTCTCTTACTATTCTTGAAGTTACACTATGAGCTTGTCTAAATGATATCTTAGCTTCTCTAACTAAGGTATCAGCAAGTTCTGTAACTGTTATAAAGTTTTGTTTTGATAAAGAGAATAATAACTCTTTATTAATTGTCATCGTACCTAAAACATTTGCCATTAAGTCCATAGCATCTACTACATAATCACAAGCTAAATAAATATGCTCTTGTAATTCTTCTTCATTATCAACTATATCTCCGTATGGAGTATTGTGCATAATTGTAAAAGCACTTTGTGCTTGAGATAATACCCTACTTAATAAAGGTCTTGTTCTTTCTAAAGAAGAAGGATTTCTTTTTTGTGGCATTATACTACTTTTTTGCACATAGCCATCAGCTAAGTATACAAAGTTAAATTCTTTAGTACACCAATCTAATAAATCTTTTAAAAATCTTGATAGATTTATTGATAAAGTCATTAATGATGATGCAAATTCTAAGGTATGATCTGTTGAAGAGATACTATCATAACTATTTTCTAAAACACAGTCAAAGCCTAAAAGCTCTGCTGTATATTCTCTGTTTATGTTATAAGCTGTAGTTGTTATCGCTGCTGCTCCTAAAGGAGACTTATTAACAGCTTTTTCAACGCCTAAAAATCTTTGGTAGTCTCTTGATAACACATCATACATTGATAATAAGTAATGTGATAATGTAGAAGGCTGTGCTGGCTGTGTATGTGTGTACATAGGCATAATTGTTTCAAAATTTTCACTAATTAAAGTTAATAATACATCTTTTAAATTTAGTATACTGTTTAAAACATTTATATTTCTATCACGCATAGCCATTCTAAATTCAGCTACGCAAATATCGTTTCTGCTTCTTGCAGTATGAACTTTGCCAGCTAAATCAGGGCCTATTTTTTCTTCTAAAGTTTTTTCAAACATAAAGAATAAATCTTCAAATCTTGGGTCATATTCCCTGTTTTCAAAGTCGATTTTTTCTACTTCTAACATAGATGCAAGTATAGTTTTTGCCTCATCTTTTGTTAGTAAATCTTGTTTTTCAAGCATTACAACATGGGCTTTTGTCATCTCGATAAATGCTTTGAAATAATATTTTTTTTGTATGTCAAAAACGGGAGCTAAAACACTTTTTTGAAAGCTTTTAGCTGGAAAAGTAGTTCCGTCTTTTTTTTCTATTTCTTGTCTTGTAATCATTTTATACCCCTAAAACTCTACTCCTAAACTTTTGTTAATTACATTATAAACTCCGCCTAAAATTATAGCGTTGCTTCCCATTTCAGAATATTCTACTTTACAGTCAATTGGGCAAACTGCTTTTAGTGTGTCTTCTAAAATTGGTTTAATTATTTTTTTAAGTAGTCTAAATCTTCCATTAATAATAATTGCTTGTGGATTTAATATCAATACAATATTAGCTATTCCTAAAGCTAAATTTTTGCATTTTTTTATAATTTCTTCTTTTATCGCTTCATTGTGGCTTGAATTTAAAAGCAAGTCTTCTAATGCCATATCAAAGTTTTGTTCTACAACGCTGATACTCGCTTGCTTTTCAAAGCTGCCAAAAGAGTTTAAGGAGTTATTTTCAATAGTTATTTCATTTTTATCAGTAATTAAAAATCCTATTTCACCCGCAAAATTCTCACTACCCTTTACAAGTTTTGAATTAACTACAGCAACACCACCTATACCAGTTCCTGCCCAAATACAAAAATAATCTGTATATTTTTTTGCTTGACCAAACCATCTTTCGCCGTATGCCATGTTATAAACATCTCTCTCAAAAAAAACATCAGTATCGATTTCTTTTTCAAATTCCTTTTCCACACAAAATGTATTTACATCATATAGTGGTGAAAATATAATTTTATTATCTTTTATATTTGCAGGAATCGAAACACTTACTCCAATTACTTTGTCTTTATTTAGTTCAATAATCATTTCTTTAGTGCATTTTACTACGGCCTTTGTCATTTTTTCAAATGTGTTATAAATTGTAGATTCAAATTCAAAAGACTTTAGCATTTCGCCATCTAAAGTGCAAATTTTTAAAATGGTTGTCGAAGGTCTTAAAAGTATGCTAATTGCATAAGCATATTTATTATTTAAAAATAGATTTTTGGGTCTTGGCCCTCCATTTGATGAGGAGGGCGAATCCCCTCTTTCGATAACAATCCCTTTTTCGATAAGGCTGTTTATACTGTAAGTTACGGCTGGTTTTGATAAACCAGTAATATCTGATATTTCTTTTCGTGAAATCGGCTGATTTTTTATAACAAGTGAGAGCACTTGTTTTGTACTTGAATTAATTGAAAATTTATCCAAATTAGCCTCTTTTCTTATCCTTTAAATTCGTTCCAAATTCTTTCTATGTTATTTGAGAATATATCATTTATATCCTCATCTTTGAAACCTAATTCAAAACAATCTCTTACTTGAGAATCATAGTATTTAGTTACAAAGCCACGAGGGAACCAAGAACCATCAGTACCAAATAATATTCTTTTTGGGCCTATTGTTTCATAGTATCTTTGCAATAAATCTTTAACTGTTATTTTATACGGCATCCATCTTGTCCATTGGTTTGAGCCTGATGTATCTATATAAACATTTGGGCAAACCCAGCAAAGCATGAAAGTATCTTCTAATTGGCCACAGCCAAAATGAGGTACAATAAACTTTACTTTAGGGAATGCTTTTGCAACATCGTGGATGATTGCAGGAGATATATTCACATGATGAGATATACCGCCGGCTGCCCCCATAATTCCAAAGTGGAATAATACAGGAACATTATATTTTTCTACAACTTTCCATAATGGCCAAAGTTCTTTTGAATCAAGTGGTTTTGATAATTCCGGCCCTAAAATCTTAATGCCACGAAGACCTTTATTTACTATAGCATCTTCTAAAATTTCAGCACTATTTTTTGCAAATGGGTCGTGATATGCATAGCCTATGAATTTTCCGCCGCCAAGTTTTATGATTTTTTCCATGTTATCATTACTTGTCTCAAAACTACCAGCTGTAACAAAACAAAGTTTGTCTACACCTTTTTTATCCATATCATCAAGCCATAATTTTACACTTTCTTCTAAAGTATCTGGCACAGGATCTGCTTTAGGAAAGCCCCAAGCTTTTTTCCATTGCTCTGTTTGATATGTACTCATTTGTCTTATAAGTTTTCTTGCTTGTAGTTCTTCTTCTGTTTTAGATTTATCTCTATAAGCGCCCATGTCTCCATTTTTAACCATGAAGTGTAAGTGTGAGTCAAAAACTCTTAATCCATTAATCATTGCGAATTCCTTTCCGGTCTTAACCTTTAACACCTGTTAATTGTACACCTTCTATAATTTGTTTTTGGAATATAAAGAATATAATTAATACAGGTATTGTTGCTATTGACGCACCCGTCATTATTAAATCCCATTGATTTGCAACTTCACTTGAGAATTGTGCAACACCGACTGTTATTGTATATAAGTCTTTATCACTTAACACGATAACTGGCCATAAAAAGCTGTTCCAAGTTCCTAAGAAAGTAAAAATTGCAAGCGCTGATAAAGCTGGTTTTACTAATGGTAGTGCGACTTTTGTGTATATCTGTAATTCAGATAATCCGTCTATTCTGCCTGCATCTAATAAATCGCTTGGAATACTTGTAAAAAACTGTCTTAATAAGAAAATACCAAAAGCACTTATTAGCCCAGGGAATAATAATGATATTAAACTATTGCTAATACCCAATTGTGAAACTGATAAATACCAAGGAATGATCATCATTTCAGTTGGTATCATCATAGTTGATAATATAAGTAAGAAAATTTGATTTTTATACTTAAAATTATATTTTGCGAAGGTATAGCCTACAAGTGGGTCAAATATCAATACTGAAATAGTAACAATACTTGAAACTAATAAGCTGTTGCCAAACCACTTAATAAATGGTGAAGTTGTTAATATTTTTACATAGTTTACTAAAGAAAATTCATTAGGAATTAAGCTAAGAGAATAAACTTCAGTGCCTGTTTTAAAACTTGTAGCAAACATCCATAAAAACGGAAACAACATAATTATTCCACATACACTTAAGATTACATAAGCGACGGTTTGTGATAATATTTTTTTCTGTTTCATCTTATTCTCCTTAGTCTATATCTCTATTAAGAACTTTCATTTGGAATATTGTAATAATCATAATTATTATAAATAATACAACTGTCATTGCACTTGCATATCCCATTTCATAGCTCTTAAAGGCTGCTAAATAAATTTCTAACACTATACTTGAAGTCGATTTCAAAGGTCCACCTTGAACATCGGCAATGTTGTAAATTTGTGTGAAAACTTGTAGTGTTTTAATAGTTGACATTATACCTACATAAGCAAGGGTTGGATTTAATTGAGGTATAGTGATTTTGGTGAATTGCTGCCAAGCATTCGCCCCGTCAACTTGTGCTGCTTCGTAATAGCTTTTTGGTATTTGCATTAAGCCTGCTAAAACTATAATTGTATTAAAGCCTAAACTTGACCAAATAACATTTGACATAATAACATAAATCGCCTGTGTATTTGAATTTAAGAAAGGCTGCTGTGAAAAGCCTAATGACATTAATAAGCCGTTTATTACCCCACCGTGCTCCATGAACATCCATTTCCATACATAAGAAATGGCTGAAACACTTGTAACATATGGTATAAAGACTATTAGCCTAAAAAAGCCTCTGCCTTTAGTTATTTGATTTAATAAAACTCCTAAGATAACACTTAAAACAACTATAACAGGAACACAGATTAAAACATATTCAAAAGTGTTCACAAGAGCTGTCATAACATCTTTGTCTGAAAAAAGCTCTACATAGTTTTCAAATCCTATAAATTTTCTATTAGGGCTTAATAAGTCCCATTTCATAACACTTAATATAAATGAGAATATAGTAGGAATAAACCTTACCACTATAAAATATATCAAGGGAATAAATATGAATTTATAAGCTGTGCGTTCTTTGACTTTTTCCATAGTCAAACTTTTTTTATTATTCTTTTGCAATTTTTTCACACCCTTCTTATATTTTAATTTTCATTCATTAAATTTAATTGTGTTTCTTTACTGAATATATGTATTAACTCAGAATTAAAACTTAAAGTTACACTTTTATGTTTTTCGTGATCTTTTAAAGTTTCTTCCCAGTTAGTCGTAGGCATTTTAATAACTACGCTTTCATCGTTTTCTGATTTAGTGTGAACATAAACTTCACTACCCATCATTTCTTCAACTTCACAAAATGCTGTTATACCAGCTTCATTATTTGAAACATATAGATGGTCAGGTCTTATACCTATAGTTACATTTTGATTTTCCACACCTGTTTTATTAAAGTGGTCTGACATTTCTTTACATAGATTAAATTCTTTATTTGAGAAAGTTACTGAGTAGTTTGAATCTTTTTTGTTTAGTACACCTTCAAAGAAGTTCATTTGCGGAGAACCAATAAAGCCTGCGACAAAAATATTTTTAGGATGATTAAATACTTCTTGTGGAGTACCTATTTGTTGAACAAAGCCATCTCTCATAATAACTATTCTATCACCTAAAGTCATAGCTTCTATTTGATCATGAGTAACATAAATAAATGTAGTATCTATTCTTTGTCTTAGTTTCATTATTTCTGTACGCATTTGGTTTCTTAATTTAGCATCAAGGTTTGATAATGGCTCATCCATTAAAAATACCTTTGGATCTCTAACTATAGCCCTACCAATAGCAACCCTTTGTCTTTGGCCGCCTGATAGCGCTTTTGGTTTTCTTTCTAAAAGATTTGTAATATCTAAAATTTCTGCTGCTGTTTTAACTCTTTCATCGATGATTGCCTTATCAATTTTTCTTAATTTTAAAGCAAAAGCCATATTTTCATAAACAGAAAGATGAGGATATAAAGCATAGTTTTGAAAAACCATTGCAATATCCCTGTCTTTTGGCATAACATCATTCATTAAATTGCCATCGATGTATAACTCGCCCCCTGAAATATCTTCAAGTCCGGCAATCATTCTTAGTGTAGTAGATTTTCCGCATCCAGATGGGCCTACTAATACTATAAACTCTTTATCGTTGATTTCTAAATCAAAATCTTGAACTGCTACAACATCTTTGTCATATACCTTTTTAAGTTTTTTAAGTGTTACATTTGCCATATTAATGATTTTGATATAATAATATCTCGTATTAGCAATACTCTTGCTATACATTGTAGCAAATCCCCACGCTGCTACACCGCAAATCGGCGGAAAAATCTCCTTTCATCATTTGCACAAACTATATTGTGGAGTAGTATATGCAAAAAATAAGTGGTAAGTTAATTAATTTACTTAACTTACCACTTATTATAACACCTTGATTTATTGTTGTATATTGATAATACTCATAATAATATCTATTGCATTTGATATATTTTGCCGAAATACATTGTTAAAAAATATACTTGTATGAGAAATGCTATTTTAAATTTTATAATATCATCTCAGGTTTTTTATCTAAAATCACTTGCAACGCTGCCTTATCTGCTACTATTGTAACATCATTATGAAGCTGTAGGATACTCGCTGGTACCTTAGGAGTAACAGGGCCGCATAAGGCTTTATACAGTATTTCAGCCTTGGCTTGTCCTGTTGCTATTAATAAAATTTTCTTTGCATTCATTATATTTTTAATTCCTAATGTATATGCTTTTTTAGGCACTTCTTCCCCGCTTTTAAAAAACTTTTTATTTGAGTTTATGGTTTCTTGCTTTAAGTCAACGCAATGGGTTTCTTTTTCAAAAGCCTCACCCGGCTCATTAAAAGCTATATGACCATTAGCGCCTATTCCTAAAAGTTGTAAATCAATTCCGCCAAGGTCTTTAATTATTTTATTATATTTTTCACATTCTTCATCTTCGTTAGTATTTAAGCCGTTAGGAATATGAATATTATCATAGTTTATATTAATATGCTTAAAAAACTTATCATTCATAAAATAAAAATAACTCTGCTCATTTTCTTTAGCTAAGCCATAATACTCATCTAAATTTACAGTTTTGCATTTTGAAAAATCAATATCTTGCTTATTATACCAATCAATTAATTGCTCATATACACCCACTGGAGACGAGCCTGTTGCAAGGCCTAAAACCGAATCTCTTTTTAATATAACTTGTGCTGAAATGATATTAGCAGCTTTTCGGCTTAAATCTTTATAGTCTGTTGCATAATAAATTTGCATAAAATCCTCCTTAAGAAATTTTTATAATTTCATTATATCACCAAAAGATATTTTTACAAGATATATTTAATTCTTGATAAATTTATATATTCAAAAGTTTGCTTTTAAGTTGTTGATATGATAAGATATTTTTATAAGAATTAAATAAATTTGTGGAGGAATACTTATGAATATCCTTTTAAAAAATGCAAATATTATACACCATTCAGCGAAAATAGAATACAATAAAGATATTTTAATTCAAGATAAAATTATACTTGCAGTAGGCGATAATTTATCAGGAGAAAATGCTAAAATTGTTGATTGTACTGATAAGTTTATAACCCCTGGTTTTGTTAATATGCACGCCCACTCTCCTATGAATATTTTTAAAGGTATTGCAGAAGATGTTAATATTGATGACTGGTTTAATAAACAGCTCTGGCCTTTTGAAAGTAAGATGCAAGATGAAGATATTTATTATGGCTCTTTACTCGCAATGTGTGAAATGATTAATAATGGTATCACTGCTTTTGCTGACCATTATTTTAAAAGTGATATTATAGCAAGAGCTGCTAAAGAAATAGGTATAAAAGCTGATATAGCCTATACAATTTTCGGCTTTGGCGGTGATGCAAAGGAAGAGCTTTTTTTAGCTGAAACCTTTTACAACAACTTTAAAAATGATGAATTAATCCGTCCAAGACTAGGCCCTCATTCACCTTATATCTGCTCTTTAGAAGTATTAAAAGAAATAAATGAAAAAGCAAAAAGTTTAAATTGTGGAATTCATATACATATAAGCGAAACAGCCCAGCAAGTAAGTCAAAGTTTAAAAATGTATAATAAAACACCTTTTGAAGTAGTGTATGATAGTGGCGGTTTTAACTTAGATTGCATTGTAGGGCATGGCTTACATATTACAAAAGCTGACTTAAAATTTATAAATGAAAAAACTTGTATCTCTGTTAGCCCAAAAACTTATACAAAACTTGGAATGAGTAAGGACTCTTTATTCTCTTTAAAAAATAGCCTTAATATTGTAAGTGGCACAGACGGCGCTGCAAGTAGTAATTCTTTAGATGTTTTAGAGCAGATGAGAATGTTTGCCTTACTTGGTAAATGGGAGGATAACGCCGAAGACTTTACTTTAAATGAGATTTGGAAAATACTTATGAATGGCCATAATTACTTAAAGTTTAATAGCGGTAAAATACAAAAGGGTTATAGCGCAGATTTAAATATTTTTGACTTAACCACTGTACTAACTGCCCCTGTTTACTCCCCTATTGCCGCAATTATTTACTCTTCCCAAAGTAGTGTAAATATTACTGATGTTTTAGTTAACGGACAGTTTGTTAAAGAAAACGGAAATTTAAATTTTGATTATAAAGCAGTAATTGAAAATGCAAAAAGATGCTCAAAAGAAATTTTAGAAAGAGGAAGAGGAGAAACTGATTTAAGTTTTTAATCTAAAAAGAAAATGAAAAAAAATATAATTTTATTAATAAGCCTTTTAGCTATAATGCTTATTTTCACTGCTTGCAATGGCGGAGAGCCTTTAAATAGCGAAGATGATGCAAACAACAATTCACAAACTGTAGAAAATTCAGAAAATCAAGATAATGCAAATAATGATACTGAAGCCATTGAAGATTCTTACACTTTAGGCAAAGACTTTGGCTATGACCGCTTAGATGAATTTCAACAAGAAATATATGATATGTTCAAATATGGTCTTATTAGCCCAGATGAGCCTTACATGTTAGAAGAGTCTATCGACCAAGTATATGGAATGATTCCTTTAGCTTTGTATGAAGGCAATTATGAAACATTGTATTCGTTTACAAATGATTATCATTATATACTTCCTCAAAACAGTACCACAGAAATTATCGGATATATGGCTAATCCCCCCCTTGATGAAGCTCAAAGAGCAGAACAATTCACTGAGTTAAACAAAAAAGCAGACGAAATTGTAAGCCTTATTCCTGAAAATGCAACAGATTATGAAAAAATAAAATTTATTGCACAATACCTTGCTGACAATGTTGTATATACTCCTAATGAAGTTGACTATGATATTATAACTGAAAGCTCTAACGCTTATGGTGCATTAATAAATAATTATGCTATCTGTGGCGGATATGCTAACGCTTTTCAAATTTTAGCTGAAAAAGCAGGGGTTGTTTCCATTGTAATTAGAGGTCAGATTTATAGTGCATACGAAGCACATATTTGGAATATGGTTTATGTAGATAATAATTGGTATCACATCGATGCTACTTGGATAGATAACCCTTACACCGGCTTTGATGATACGTATTTAATGGCAACTGATAGTGAGATGAGTGTAAGCCATTATGATTTTTCTTTAGTGAACACTCTTTCTGCTGAGGATTTTCCTATTTTCACTCCTCCTGTAGCAGATACTATTTTCCCTAATAAGTAAACTATCATTATCTATTACTAATGAAAGTGAGAACAATATGATTACAAGCGAAGTAAATGAAACAACTCTAAATGAATGGCGCTTAATTTTCAAAAAATACATAGATAAATTAAAGCCTAATAGGATTAGCGGTAAAGAATTATTAGAGTACTTAAGTACTAATTATGTTTTGGTGCAAATTAGTGAAGAAACTACATTAAATCGAATAGTTGACAATATTATTATGAATGATATCTTTAAAGAAAAACTACCCGATAATACCCAGCCTATCCCAAAAGCATTCTTTCTTGAAAATAAAAATAAAGGTGAAAAGTTTTACCTAAAAGAAAATAAAGACCCCTATGATGTTTGGGATAGAGAGATTTCTCGTATTTTTGTAGGTATTGATGTAGTGAGTGGTTTTTTTACTGTTGTAGGTAGCACATTGTTATATGATGAGCTAAATGCTGTTCGTGGCTTAGATGAAAAAGATTTGAAAAATTTTGTAATAGTAGCCCAATACATATTAGCTTTAAAAAGATTAAATATTTTAGATACTGTAATAAAAGAATAAATAAAAAAGACTATGTGGTGTACACATAGTCTTTTTTTATAAATTTAGATTTTATCTCTTAACTTAAATTGTGAAACAAGTTTATTCATAATATCAGATTGGTCTGAAAGTTGTTTACTTGCAGCCGCACTTTCTTCAGAAGTTGCAGAGTTTAAATGTACAACTGCTGCAATTTGTTCAACTGCTGAATTAATATTATTTGCCACTTCTTCTTGTTTTGCACAGATATCTGCGATGTTTTCAACTAATAAGCCTAACTCTTTTGCACTATCGTACACATTGCCCATTGAACCCATAGCATTTTGAGTCATAGTATTGCCTTTTTCAACTGCTTCTAAAGTTTCTTCTATTAAAGTTGAAGTTTCACTTGCAGATTGAGCTGTCTTCATAGCAAGATTTCTTACTTCATCAGCTACAACAGCAAACCCTTTACCAGCACTGCCCGCTCTTGCAGCTTCAACAGCTGCATTAAGCGCTAATATATTTGTTTGGAAGGCTATATCATCAATAACTTTTATAATCTTACTAATTTCTTTTGATTTTTCATCAATGCGCTTCATTGATGAGACCATATCTTGCATTTGTGCATTGCCAACTTCAAGCACTGATTGAGATTTATCATTTGCCTCTTTAGCGTTTTTAGAGTCAGATGCTGTTATTTTAATATTATTTGCTAAATCATCTATTGTATTAGCAAGCTCACTAATTGAAACAGATTGCTCTGTTGCACCTTGAGCTAAGTTTTGCGCGCCGTTTGATACATAAGATGCATCTAAAGAAATTTGCTGTGAAGATTTTGCTACTTGGTTTAAGGCAACATTTATAATATCTACCATTTTAATCATAGCAAGTCTTACATCGCTCCATTGACCTGGATAAACTTCTTCCCCCTTAGGTAGCATATCTAATCTACCCTCTGAAGCCTTCGTGAAAAAGTCGCTTACATCTATATTTATTTCAGTTAAATCTGCTTTCATTTTTAGGAATGAATCTGTTAATGCGCCTATTTCATCATTCGTAGTTCTTGATAAAGTAACATCAAAGTCTCCGTTCGCTAATTTATCAGCTACTGTTACAACTTTTTCTAATCTTTTTGAAACTAATTTATTTATGTAGTTTGTACCTAAGAAAGCTATTACTACTAATAAAGCTAAGGCTATCCCACCTAAAATTGCAGCATTTGTAAATAACACATTATTAATATCTACCATATTTACACCTGTGAATAAAACACCTATCACATCGCCAGCGCTATTCATAAAAGGTATGTATGTACATAAATGCAAATCGCCTAAAATTTCAGCTTGACCTGTATACGGAGTTTTTGCATCAATTACAATACTCGTGATTTCTTCTGATAGTGTTGAGCCTATTGCTCTTTCACCACCTGAAAAAATAGTAGTATATGCCCTTGTATCACCGTTAAAAATCGTAAATTCCATACCAGTAGACTCTTTTAGAGCATCTACCAATACAGTATAATCATTTTCTAATAAGTCTTCCACACCTACTAAAGACGCCTCTAATAAATCAACGCCTGAAGAAATTTGTGTTTCATAAGTATCAAATAAGATACTTCTAACAGCAAAATAATTATAGCTAATTAAACAAAGGATAACTATAACAACTAACACTGTGAAAAAATTATTTATTCTTGAGGATAACTTTTTAGTTTTTGCTTTTACTGCTTTTACATTATTGCTCATAATACACTCCCACTAAATATCATCATTAATATATTTTTTATTTTCTCTTACTATATATTGTACCTTTAAAACAAAAAAAAATCAATATAATATATTGATTTTTTTCTAATTATTAATATTTTGTTCTTATTTTATAGCTGTTCTACAATGCTATCGTATATAGCTTGTGCATCTTGTGCTATTACTAATATTATTATACCATTATCTTCTTCTTTTACTATTCCTGCTTTTGCTAATTCAAATTGGTCAGGAAGATAAGTTTCAAAAGAGCCATACACCATATCATAATGTGCAGTTACTTCTTCTAAGGCTTCTTCTTCTTTACCTTCTGCTGCTTGCATTATTACAACTGTATGAGCCTTTGTGTTCATAGCTGATGCAGAAAATGCACCACTTTCATAGTTTTCTTGAGTATATAGACCCATATCCGGACTCAAAAAGAATGTTTGCACAAACTCACTTGTCATACCTTCTGGTGGGAATACTTCTTGAGCTTCTTCTGGCATTGCGTTTGTTAAAATTTCAACTAAAGTTTCTTCATCATATACTTTTCTTTCACTGCTACAAGCAGTAAAAAGAGTGAATGATAATGCCATTGCTAATATTAATGCTGTTAATTTTTTCATAATTGCCTCCATAATCCTTTATTTCTTTTATATTATAACAAATATTTGTGTTATTTTTGCAAAAAAAAGTGATGATTTAATCATCACTTTAATTTATTATTTACTTACAACTTCAACTGTATCTCTTGCTATCATTAATTCCTCATTTGTTTGAACAATTAATGTTTTAACTTTTGCTCCAGCTTTTGTTATATCAATAACTGCTTGACCGCGTTTTTTGTTTTCTTCTTTGTCTATTTCAACGCCGAAGTATGATAAGCCATCACAAACACCAGCTCTTACTGTTGGTGAATTTTCACCGATACCAGCTGTGAATACTAAGCAGTCTAAACCGCCCATTGCAGCTGTGTAGCTACCGATGAATTTTTGTAATTGATAGAAATACATATCTAAAGCAAGTCTTGCTCTATCGTTAGTTTCTGCTGCATCTTCAATATCACGGCAGTCACTTGAAATGCCAGAAATACCTAAGAAGCCACCTTCTTTTGTTAAGTAGTTAGTTAAATCGTTACCTGTAATACCTGTCAAACTTGAGATATAAGCTGGTACTGAAGGATCTAAGTCGCCTGAGCGAGAACCCATCATGAAACCACCTAAAGGAGTAAGACCCATTGATGTGTCTACTACTTTACCACCGTCAATAGCTGCTAAAGAAGCACCATTACCTAAGTGACATGTGATTATTTTTAATTCTTCTGGCTTTTTACCTAAGTATTCAGCAGCAGTTTTTGATACAAACTTATGGCTTGTACCGTGGAAGCCGTAACGACGAACTGCGTGATCTTCATAGAATTTGTAAGGAACTGCAAACATATATGCTTTTTGAGGCATTGTTGCATGGAAAGCTGTATCGAAAACAGCAACATTTGGCTTATCTTCACCAAAGATTTCTTTTGCTCCTTTTAAACCTTGAACATGTGCAGGGTTATGCGCTGGTGCTAATACTGATAATTCATCAATAGTGTTGATGATTTCATCTGTAACTAAGCAAGGCTGTTGGAATTTTTCACCGCCTTGAACTATACGGTGTCCAATAGCATCGATTTCTGATTTGTCTTTAATAACAGCACCCTCACCTGTTGTCATCATTTCAACAACTTTTGCGAATGCTTGTGTGTGTGATGGAAAATCTATTTTTTCTTCCCATTCGCCACCATTTGCCTTATGAGTGATAAAAGAACCATCTATACCAATTCTTTCACAGTTACCTTTACAGATAACACTTTCATCGCTCATATCCAATAATTGATATTTTAATGAACTTGAGCCACAGTTAATAACTAAAACTTTCATTACTTCCTCCATGTTAAATACATTTTTTTAAGCTATATTTTATTATATAGCATAAGCGAGGGTTTTTCAATAATTTTATTTATATTTTTTTGTTTTTTTGCGTTTTATTACATTTATATCATTTGACAATGCCTTTTTTTAATATTATTATTAAATAAAACTCTTAATTTTTAAGTGAGGATATTATGAAAACTATCGGCATAGTTGCAGAATACAACCCCTTTCATTCAGGGCATCTGTATCAAATCGAATATTTAAAAAATTTATATGATTGTAATATTGTTATCGCTCAAAGTGGCTCTTGCACACAAAGGGGCGAAATTGCTTTGTTTTCTAAATTTAATAGAGCAAAAACTGCTGTAAACAATGGCGCTGATTTAGTTTTGGAAATTCCCTTCCCCTATTCCTCTTTAAGTGCTGAAGGATTTTGCTTTGCAGGGGTTAATTTATTAAAAGAAGTAGGCGTTGATGCTATTTGTTTTGGTAGTGAAAGTGCTAATATTAACTTATTAAAAGATATAGCAAAATTCCTATTAAGCGATGAATACAATAACCTATTAAAAAAATACTTAAATGAAAAACTCCCTTTTGCCAAAGCAAGACAAAAAGCAATTTTAGAAAAATTTAAAAATAGTAAGGATATTATTTCTTCATCAAATGATATTTTAGCTATTGAGTATATTAAATCTGCTTTAATATTAAATTGGGACTGCGATTTTATTCCCATAAAAAGAAAAGGCGCTTTATACAACGATTTAAAAGGAAAAGATGGCACAGCTTCTGCTACTATGATAAGAAATAGCATTGCTATAAAAGATGTAAAAGAAATATTAGATTACATACCTAAAAATGCAAGTGATGTCTTTTTGTCTTGTATTAAAAACAAAGAGTATTTCATCTTTGATAAAAGTTTTGAAAAAAGTCTTTTATTCACTTTAAAAACTAAAGATGTTGAGTATTTTAAAAAAGTGAGTGAATGTAATGAGGAGTTAAGCTTTGCTTTTTTTAAGGCTTTAAAAACTGCTGTTAGTGTAAAAGAATTATTTTCGCTACTACCCACTAAAACATACACAAAGGCAAGGCTAAGAAGAATTATGCTTTTTGCTTTTTTAGAAGTCTTTGATAATTTCTTTAATACAGTGCCTTATATACGCATATTAGCAAGTAGTGATGAAGGCTTAACAATAGTTAAAGAAGCTACTAAAACTACGCTTTTGCCTATATCCCATTCAATAAAAAAAATCCAGCAAGAAAACGAAGCTTGTCGTTTAATTGCTGAATATGAACATAGAGCTTTCACTGCCTTTAGTAGCTTTTGTAAAAAGCCTATAAGTAAAAGTTTAGATTTTACTACGCCAATGTATAAAAAATAACTAAACTTTTTTATCTTTAAAGACAAACCACTTACTTAAAAAATAATTAGCTATAGTAGTCGCTACCATTGAAATTAATGTAGCTAATAAGTCGTGCATTAAGAATATACTTACCATTATCCCCATTAAAACCATATCTAAAAATAAGGTTAGTACTCTTGCAGATGAAAAACTGATAAATTCTTTTAAATAATTTTTATTCTTGCTTTTAAAAACATATATCCTGTTAGTTACATATGCAAAAAGCACACCAGTTATCCATTTAATTAAGTTTGCAATTTGCAACTCAAACGGGTTATTTGGATTTAAAAAAGTCCTTGTTGATATATAGTAAAAAACTAAACTAACAATCGTAGTTAAAACTCCTACTATAATATAATTGATTATTTCCTCGTGTTTTTTATACATTTCTTTTAATTTTATTATCATATTTTTCCCTTTATATTTTAATTATGATAATATAATACATTTTTATTTTATATTTGTAAACACTAAATATTATTTTACTTTAAATTCTCAAAACTTGCATTATAGCTAACATCATCAAAAACTAACTCATCATCAATAAAAAATAAGAATATAGCTTTACACACAGGATATTCTTTAATTAGCTTTACCATTTCAGCTTCTTTTGGCGCTTTTAAAACAAAGGAGCTGTAATTTTTATTGCAAATTTTCACTCTTAATTTATATTTTCCTTGTGATAATATAACTTCTGTATCATTTGCCCTTTGTATTTTAGCTCCGAGATAAGTGGCAAAGCGATACTCCTTGCCCTTATAATGCACAACAGCTATACAGCCTTGAAAACTCATTTTTAAAAATGGAACATCAGCAACTGCTAAGAAAATTGATGTATCATCCTTAAAATCATTTGCCTGCACCCAAAAATACTCTTTAGGAAAAGAAGTACCATAGTCCCCTTCAATATAACCTATACCGTTTGTAAAGTCGTATTCTACATTATTTATAGATATTTTTCCGTATAATTTATGCTTTAAACTATCTATATGATGATAACATTCTAAAGGCAAAAATCTTAAAGGCCCCATAATATGAGATTTAATTTTCGTTTTATCTGCATACCAAATCTTGCCTTTTATATCGCCTTTTTGAGTTTTTATATCTAAACTCAGATAATCATCGCAAACTTTAACACCATCTGTGTTCATTATTATCGTTGAAAAATCATTTGTAATTATTTGTGTAAAACTTCCTCTGTGGTTTCTGCCTATTATTACATTAAAAACAAAATCGTCTTTTTGATGCTTAAAATAATGCCCTTTAAAATACTTATTCATTTTTACCCCTTATATTATAAAACACTAACTGTATATGTATTATTAATATGTTTTTATATTTTTATTCAACAGCTTGACAAGTACTTATAAATGTACTATTATTTAACTAACTTAATTTATATGATACAAGGAGTAAATATGCACGATTTATACAATACAATAAACGAGCTTTGTAAGGAAAAGAAAATCACGCCAGGCAAAATGTGTAACGATATAGGAATTAGTAGAGGCTTAATCACTGATTTGAAAATGAATAGAAAGCAAACTTTAACAGGCACAACTTTGAAAAAAATTGCAAGTTATTTAGGAGTGAGCGTTGATTTTTTATTAAATGGTGGTTCTTCTGAGTTTGATGAAGTCGATGAAATAATAGAAGCCTTAAAGGATAATCCAGGGATGAGAATACTTTTTTCAAAAACAAAAAACGCCTCTACTGAAGACATAAATAAAATCATAAAATTAGTAGATAGTTTTAAGGAGTTCAGTGATGAATGATGTGTTTTTAAGGTATAAAGACCTACCTTTTAGCATTAGGGCATTTACTGTAACTGATGAAAATAATAATTATAATATTTATGTTAATTCACGCCTTTCCATCACTGCTCAAACACAGGCGCTAAAACATGAATTAAAACACATTAATAACAATCATTTTTTTGATAATGAAAGCGCAAAATTATCAGAGTTTGAAGTGGACAATTTTATAGCAGGAGAATATGAATGATTAAAAACAAAAAACAAAGCCGAATTATTACTTTAATTACTGCTTTTATATTTATCGCTGGAGCAAGGCTTATCCCTCCTATGCCCGGCCTATCACAAGGGGCTTTAAGTGTCATCGGGATATTTTTAGGTTGTTTAGTGCTTTGGATGTTTGAGGCTATTGATTGGCCAAGTATTTTATGTATAGGCCTTTTAGGGATGGTACCGGAAATAGGCCTTGGCACAGTGTTAAAATCCTCTTTTGGCACTGACACCTTCGCTTTTTTAGTCTTTACTTTTTTATGTACTTATGCTGTATCAAAAACAGATTTTTTAAAAAGATGTGCTATTTATTTTATATCAAGCCCCTTTGCAAAAAAAGGTTCTTGGGCTTTTGTAATTTCATTTTTTAGCGCTGTTATCTTAATTGGCTGTTTTATGTCACCTACTGTAATTTTTGTTATTTTTCTTCCAATTTTAGAAGAAATCTTTAGTATCTTAAACATTAAAAAAGGTGAAAAAGTAGGCGAAATGTTAATTATAGGCCTTGCTTTTTGTGTTTCTGTTTCTTCTGGTATGACTCCTATCGCACATGTTTTTAGCGTTATGGCAATAGGCTTTTACCAAAGTGCTACAGGTATTTCTATAAGCTATGCTGACTATATGTTTAGTATGGTGCCTGTTGGAATATTAAGTGTTGCTTGCTTAATATTAGTTTTTAAATTTATTTTAAAGCCGGATTTATCAAAACTTGAAAATATTGATATGTCTTCTTTAAAAACTAAGCTTAGTAAAATTAGTGCAAAAGAAAAATACACTGTCGCTGTTTTTATTTTAGTGATTATTTTATGGGTAGTCCCTGGAATATTTACTTTTTCTCCTATCCTTGTTTTTATAAAATCTTTAGGCTCAAGTTTTCCTCCTATTGTTGGAATAGTCTTGTATTCAATAGCAGTTTTCGATGGTGAAAAGGTGTTAAGCTTTACACAAGGAATGAAGGAAGGTGTACCTTGGGCAAGTGTTATTATGGCAGGTGCAACTTTAGGCCTTGGTAGTGCTTTAACAAGTGATGCCATTGGTTTAAAAACTTTTTTAATAGATACCCTATCCCCTTTATTAACAAATTTAGAGCCGGGTATTTTAGTGTTTATTATTGTATCTTGGGCGTGTTTGCAAACGAATTTATCATCGAATATGGTGACTGTAACTGTTGTAACTAATGTTAGTATCCCTATTTTACTTGCCTTTGGTAGTAGTGTTAATACTGCTGCTTGCGTTAGCTTAATTGGTATGATGGGCGCCTTTGCTTTTGCAACTCCTCCTGCTATGCCTCATATTGCTATTTCAGCAGGCTCTGGTTGGACAAATGCAAACACAATTTTTAAGTACGGAATTATCTTTATGATTATTACTACTTTCATCGCTGTTTTTATTGGCTATCCTTTAGCTTCTTTAGTGATGTGATAGCTTATAAAATTTGTATATAGAACAAACTTACCAATATCAAACTCGATATTGGTAGGTTTTTTTAATAGCAGTTGTTTATCAGTCTGTTATTTGTAAATTTATAATTTATTTATAAAAAATTTAACCAACAGTTAATTTTTATATTTCATTTTGTAAGTTTTAATCACTACAAAGAATTAATTTTAAGTGATATACTATTACTAACAAACATATTGGAGGTTTTGTATGAAAATCAATGAAATAATAAGAAAAAAAAGAAAAGAACAAGGCTTAACTCAAGAGCAATTAGCAGATTTATTAAATATCACAGCGCCAGCAGTAAATAAATGGGAAAATGGCTTTTCTTATCCTGATATTACTACACTTCCTACTTTAGCAAGACTTTTAAAAACTGATTTGAATGAGTTACTTTCTTTTAATGAAGATTTAACAGATGAAGAAATAGTAAACTTTACAAATAATTTAGTGAATGTAGTAAACGAGAAAGGATTTGATGTAGGCTATGAAATGGCTATGGAAAAAATATCTTCTTTTCCTACTTGCGAAAAATTAATAGCCTCTGTAGCTCCTTTTCTAAATAGTGCTATTTATATGTACGCTGTGCAAGATAGCGAAAAATATAAAGAAGAATTAGATATATTATTTAAAAAGCTTATAAATAGTGAAGTTGTTCAAATAAAAGAATTAGCTACTACTATGCTAATAAATAGAAGTATAGAAAAAGAAGATTATAAAGAGGCAGAGGATTTAATAAACAATATGTCTCAGCCGATATTTGATAGAGAAAGACATTTAGCTTCTTTGTATTTAAAGCAAGGAAAAATAAATGAAGCTCTTAAATTATGGCAATTAAAAATGCTAAAATCTGTAAGCGAAATTCAGAGTATATTAATGAGCTTTATGGATATTGCAATTAAAGAAAATCGTATAGATGATGCCAGTTTTTTCGCTGACACATACAAAGAATTTACAAAAAATTTTTCTTATACACAATGGACAGCTTACACAGCTCAACTTGAATTTTTTATAAAGCAAAAAGATACGAAAATGTCTTTAGAAACTCTAAATAAAATTCAGTCCTTACTTTTAAATGAAACTAATATTAAAAACCCAATTTTTTACACTCAAATAACAAAGGAAATATCAAAACCATTTTCACAGCAATTCACAACCATTATTCTCAATGAATTGAAAACTTCAAATGACTACGACTTTTTACGAGAAGAAGCTGAGTTTTTAAAAATTTTGAAAAGATTTGAAGAGTAGCCTATATACTATTGCAATAAAAAAGGTATTATCATATGATAATACCTTTTAAAATTTTATTAGATTGTTGTATCTAAGATGTAGTATATAAGTTTTGCGCCATAGCCTGTTGCGCCTGGTGCTGTGTATGGTTTTTCTTTTTCACTTGCTGTTATACCAGCAACATCTATATGTGCCCAAGGTTTACCCTCTACAAACTTTTCTAAAAACGCTGCTGCTGAAATACCACCGCCGCCTTTTAACACACTTAAGTTTTTAAGATCTGCATGTAAAGATTTTAAAGATTCGCCATATTCTTTAAACATTGTCATACGGCAAATTTGTTCACCACTTCTTAGTGACGCATCGTGTAAAGCATCGTACGCTTCATCATTATTAGACATAACACCTGCACAAACACCGCCAAAAGCCATAGCTGTGCTACCTGTTAGAGTTGCTGAGTCATAAATTCTTGCAACTTCATCTTTTTGAGCTATGTAATATAAAGCATCAGCTAAAATTAATCTACCTTCCGCATCTGTATTTGCTATTTCAACTGTTTTACCTGATAATGAAGTAACAACACTACCTGGTAAAATAGCTGTTTCGCCTATTACATTTTCTGCAAGTGGCACAACAACATAAAGGTTTGTTTTTAATTTATTAGCTGCAACTGCACACATTGTCCCAAGAGCTGCACCGCCGCCAGCCATATCACCTGACATACTCGCTATTCCTGGGTATGATTTTAAGCAATATCCGCCTGAGTCAAAAGTTATACCTTTTCCAACATAAGCTGTGTAAGGAGTATTACCATCACCATTGTATTTCATAACTACCATACAAGGCTTATGCTCTGAACTTGCGCCTACTGCTAAAATTAATCCAGCTTTCATTTCTACTAATTTTTCATAGCTAATTACTTCTACTTCAAAACCTAATTCTTTACCTTTTTCTAAAGCAATGTTTGCAAAAGTTTCAGGGTATAGATAATTTGCTGGCATATTTGCTGTTTGTCTTGCTACATTTGCACCCATTGCAATGTTTTGTCCACGAGTGATTTTTTCTTCTGGCTGACTCACTTTAGCATTGCAAGAAATAGCTACTGCAACTTCTTTTGCTGGTGGTAAGTCTGTTTTGTATCCTTTATATTCAAAATGTATCATGTCATACACTTCACCAAATAATACTAACATTTTTTCACACAAGCTAACATCTGTATCTTCTAAGTCAAAATGCACTGATAGCTCTTCACTTTTTGCATCTTTAACAGCCTTAATACCTTTAGCTAAAGACCTTCTTAAATCTTCATTTGTTGCATCTGTTCCTATTCCTACATAAGCTGTTTTTACAAGTTTTTTATCTATTACTTCTGTTTTAGTGAAAACTTCTTCTTTATCAGCTTTAAATAGTTCAAGGTCTACTAATTCTTTTACACACTCAGCTTTATAATATCCTTGTTTTACAACTATGATATTTGCTTTTGCTGGCGCGACTTCTTGCTTGAAAATTATGCTCATTTTAAAATTCCCTTTCTTTTGTTAAATATATTAATAATAATACACTATTTATTCAAAAAAGACAATATTTATTTATATTTGCACCCTTTTTTCACATAATTATTGAATAAATTTTAAAAAAATGTTGAATTATTTGTAAACTTATGTTACTATGTATGCAAGGAGATATTTAATATCTAATTCAAAAAGCATATTTTTTTACATTTAATAAGCATTTTACCCTATTAGTTTTTTATACACATAATATTAACTTAATATATTTTTTTTAATTTTCATGCAGCTCCTACTTGTTTTTGCAAGTAATTTTTTAAAAGGAGTGTTAGTATGGAAATTTTTATTGCAATGATAATTATATCTGCGTATATTTACTTGTATTTTATAAATAACAGACATTCTTTAATTGCATATTTGATTTTTTCTTCTTGTGGAATTGTTATTACCTTCTTTCAAGTATACCGTATTAGGATTGAATACTTAAACGATGTATACTCTTATTTTGCTTTAAATATAAATCATCAATACTCTATTGAATACTACACTTTAGTTATAAATAATTATATCTTCGTATATTTTTCAATAGTGATAGCATTAATATTATTATCTGTAACATTTTTACTTAATAAAAACTCAACATCGTTAATATATTTGTTTATAGTAATATTTGTCTTTTTATCCGTGCCTACTTTCACTTACTTTTCAAGTATTGGTTACAATCAGGCATATTTAATAATTTCAAATTACATATTTGAAATTTGTATTTATATTTTCTCTTTACTACATATCCCTTTTACTATTAAAAAAACTCTTAATTATTTTAAAATCACAAACTTAATATATCAGACAAATTAAAACTGCACTAATAATTAGTGCAGTTTTTTTACTATAATTTTATTTCTTTTTCTTTGATTCTTCTTGATAAATCAAAGATTTTTTCTTTTATTATATTAATTGTTTTTATAAATTCTTCATCACCAAGTCCACTTGGGTCATCAAGTCCCCAGTCTTCCCTATGTTTACATGGCAAAAATGGACAATCTACATTACAGCCCATAGTTACCACTATATCAACAGGTGGTATTTCTTCAATTAGTTTGTTTCTTTGTGTAAGTTCCATATCTACACTGAAAATATCTTTCATCAGCCTCACTGCATCTTGATTAATTTGTGCTTTTAAATGTGTTCCTGCTGAATAACTTTCAAAAACATCGTTTGCAAATAATTTGCCCATCGCTTCCGCCATTTGACTTCTGCAAGAATTATGTACACAAACAAAGGCAACTTTTGGTTTATTGCTCATACTCTTCTCCTAAAATTATTTATAATATTCATAAGATAAATTTATTATCTCATTTATAACTATTAAAAAATCTTCTTTATCTAAATTTTCATCGGCATATAGATTCATTTTACAATCAGCTATTTGCCAATAAGCTATAATACCATCAACACTATCACCATTAGCTTTAATATCTACTACTACTACTTCATCATCATTTACTAAAATAGTCTCTTGAGATTCTTCACTAAACTCAGAATAAATCCCTGAAAAATCTTCATCCATATAGCTTGCTCTTAAATTATACTCAATTTCATCAATAATAAATATTGCTTGTGCGATTTCTTCAATTTTTGAATACATAACACTACTTGCATCACTTGGTGCAGTAATAAATATATTCATTTCATTAAAATCTTCTGGTTTTTCTAATTCAATAATAGGATTTGGCATCATCACTATTACCTGATTGCTATTTGTATCTATTGTATCCTCAATTACTTCATCTTTTTCTTGATCTTTTTGACAAGCTGTAAAACAAATACAAAGTGATAAGAATAAAAAAATTATTTTTTTCATAAACAAAACTCCTTTTTTAATATTATATCACTTTTCATATAATATCACAAAACATTTTTAAAATCAACTATTTTTGATTTAATAAAAATCAGTATAGAAAACCTATACTGATTTTTATTCTATCTTTCCATTGTATCTAAAAAATCTTCGCCTTTTCTTGCTATTTTATTAGTGGTTCTTCTGGCTTTTCTTATCGATTGCTTTACTTTTTGCTTGTTTTCATTTAGATACATTCCGCCGACAGTTGTAGCTACTGCCCCTACTGCTAAACCTATAGCCATATTTTTTACTGCGTTCATTGCCTTATTTTCCATTGTATACCTCCAAAATGTAAGTTTTTATTATTCTATCCTTTATCTGTGAATTTATACTTTTAAATTATGAACAATTTGTTAATAAAATATTTCTTTTCCTTCACAATTAATAATATATCTATGGAAATTTGTTTTTTCATTTGTTATAATAGCTTTAGAATTTTAATAACGAGGTAATTTATTTTGAAAAAAGCATTATGTATACACGATATATCTTGTATTGGCAGATGTAGCCTTACAGTGATATCTCCTGTAATTAGCAGTATGGGAATACAGTGTGTTCCAATGCCAACTGCTATATTATCAACTCATTTTGGAGGTTTTGGAAAACCTGCCTTTGTAGACTTAACTGAGTTTTGCAAAGAAACTTTAGAGCATTTTAAAAGTTTGAGATTAAATTTTGACTGCATTTATAGTGGCTATTTAGGAAACGCTAAACAAATTGATATAGTAAAAGATGTTTTTACTTATGCAAGTGATGCTATAAAAGTGTGCGATCCTGTAATGGCTGATAACGGAAAAATTTATTCTTCTATCACACCACAGCTTATACAAGGCTTTAAAAGTATAGCTCATTTAAGTGATGTGATTATCCCAAACCCTACAGAAGCACAGATATTACTTGATATGGATTATCAAAAGACAGTTTTTGAAAAAGATGAAATCTTAGATATCTTAAGTCAATTAAAACAGCGATATAATACAAGCGTTGTAATAACAGGAGTTAAGTTAAAAAACGAAACTATGCTTTGTATAGGTTATGATAAAAACGAAGATAGTGTTTTTGAAATCGTTTGTAATTATGTACCTGTTTCCTACCCTGGCACTGGGGATTTATTTGGCGGGGTGTTAGTATCAAATTTAATTAATACAAACAACTTACAACTTTCTTGCAAAAAAGCTACGGACTTTGTAGAAAAATGTATAACTGCAACTTACAAAACTAACTCTGACACTAAATTTGGTGTCGATGTAGAAGCAATGTTAAAATACTTATAATAATTTAAAGGAGAATAAATTTATGCAACAAAAAAGTAAAACTGCAAAACTTGTCACCATTTCTTTAATGGCAGCCTTAGTTTTTGTAACAACGAAATTTTTTAGTATTCCTATTCCTGTCGGAGCAGGTAAAACTGCCATTCATTTAGGCAATGTATTATGTATATTATCAGGACTATTATTCGGTGGCCTTCCTGGCGGCCTTGCTGCTGGTGTTGGCAGTATGATTGTTGATTTAACTGACCCTCTTTGGGCACCTGAGTTTTGGATTACATTTTTAATGAAATTTGCAATGGGCTTTACAGCAGGCTTTCTTGCTAAAGGTGAAACTAAGGTTTCATTAAAGCTAATTTTTGCAGCCGTTACTGCTGCTATTGTTTATGTAGGCTTATATCTTGCAAAAACATACATAACACAGCATTTTATTTTACAAACACCGTGGGAAACTACCTTTGCCGTTTTAGTGACAAAGGGCTCAACGAGTCTTGTGAATGCTCTTATCGCTATGGTCGTTTCAGTAATTTTGTATAAAGTTATGCGACCTGCTTTAAAAAGAGCTGGTATAATAGAAGAGAAATAAATTATGAAAACTATAAATATTGTTTTATTCCAACCTCAAATTCCTCAAAATACAGGCAATATAGCAAGAACCTGCGCTGCTACTGGCGCAAGGCTCCACTTAGTGGGGCCTTTAGGTTTTGTTATAGATGATAAACAATTAAAACGAGCAGGCCTTGATTACTGGGATAAATTAGACATCAGCTATTATGATAGTACTGAAGATTTTTTTACTAAAAATGAAAATGGTAAATTTTTCTTTTTTACAACAAAGGCAAAAAACAGATATGATGAAGTGGCTTATTTAGATAATTGCTTTTTAATTTTTGGTAGAGAAGATAAAGGCATTGAAGAAGAAATTTTATTTTCTAATAAAGAAGGCTGTGTAAGAATGCCTATGCTAAAAACTATAAGAAGTCTTAATTTATCAAATACTGTTGCCATAGCAACTTATGAAGTGTTAAGGCAATGGGATTTTCAAAGTTTAGAAGAAGAAGGACAGCTAACAAAATTTTCTTGGTAAAACTTTTCCTTGCATTTTAAAAAAAATTGTGTTAATATATAATTCGTTAAATTTTTACATAAAAAAATATGATTAAGATTAGTATTTTTTCCATTTATATGGTTGTAAATCGGCAAAGGACTTATTAAACTTTTCCTTTACTATGCCTATCCAAAGTTTTTAATCACAAAGCGTAAAATGTGGTCAAAAACTGACCACATTTTTTTATTTTAGGAGATTATATGAAAAATTCAAAATTTTTAGCAAGACAAGCCTTAGTAGCTGCTATCTATACAGGTTTAAGTTTACTTTTAGCACCTATTTCTTTTTCAGGCGCACAAATTAGGGTAAGCGAGGCTTTAACTATTTTACCTGTATTTGGCCCTTCTTATATTATAGGAGTTACCTTAGGCTGTTTTTTAACTAATTTAATAGGCTTTTTTATGGGAGTTAA
Organism: uncultured Oscillospiraceae bacterium; assembly: GCA_964369975.1. Classification (GTDB taxonomy): domain Bacteria; phylum Bacillota; class Clostridia; order Oscillospirales; family Ruminococcaceae; genus RGIG3102. Next base: position 172,020 of record CAYJFZ010000002.1, on the reverse strand, counting down.
TATTTTAGGCTCGGTTGATGTTATCTTTGGTACTTTAGCTACATTTTCTGCAGCTATACTAACTTATTCTTTAAGAAAAATTAAATTTGAAAGCTTACCTGTTTTAGCAGTCATTCCCCCTATTATAATTAATGCAGTAGTAATCGGCGCAGAATTATCTTTTTTAATTGCCGGCAGTTTTAACTTTTTAGTATTTATACCACAAGCTGCTTTAGTAGGCTTTGGCCAGCTATTGAGTTGTTTTGGTTTAGGTTTATTTTTAGTAAACATTATCTCTAAAAATAAAACTTTGCTTGAAATTTTTAGTGAAAATTAATTTTTTTGAATATAGCCATAATTTTTTTCATATATTATTATATCTAACATTTACAATTATTTGATTTTGTGATAAAATATTTACATATTATAATGTATATAGTATATAAGGAGAAATGTATGCTTTCAAATGATAAACAAGTTATAAAGCAGTATAAACAAACTATACAAGAAGAGTTTTTAAAAGTAAGTGAAGCGTATAAAATGCAAGATACAAACGCTATCACTACCCATCTTTTAACTGCCTTAAAGCTTTCAAAAGAATTACATAAACTTACAAACGATAACCAATCAAAAAATCTTGTAGCAGAAATCTATTATAAAATAGCTCAACTGCAAAAATTAAACATACCAAAATTAAACGAGTTAAAAGCAAAGCAGAGCTCTACGAAAATTTGGCTTGATTTATTTAATGATACTTACTTAGCAAAATACAGAAAAAGTTTAGAACTTGTAGGCTATTTTGAAAAAGATGAAACTGATTATTCTCAAAAAGCGAATTTATTGTATCGTGAAGTTGATGAATTAAAAAAATACAGCACTTATTTAGGAAGATACGATATATATCAAGACGATGAGGAAAATATCGTAATACATCTTCCAAAAGTAATGAATGGAGACAATGAAGACATCACCCTATTTTGCGATGGCGGTAGGCATGCAATACTATTTAAAGGCCCTTACAGACTTATAATTTGCGAGGATATACACGAGGATATTCGCCACGCCTTTAAAGAGGGTGCAAAAATAATTTTTGAAGAACCTTCTAAGGAAGTATACAGCCCTACTGTAATATATGATGAAATTACAACAGTTACTGCTGAAGAAATTTTATCTTTAATTATGGAAGATTAATATTGATTTTAAAAAGCCGCTTGTCGGCTTTTTATTTTTTTACAACTTGGTAATAATAGTATGATATAATAGATATAAATATATAATTGTGAGGTAAGTTATGGCAAATATTTTAGTTAGTGAAGATGAGGAAGTAATAAACGAGTTAATCAAAAAAAATCTTACTATGCTCGGTCATAAAGTTTTTCAAAGTTTTACAGGTAATGAGACTATTGATATTATTAATAGTCAAAGCCTTGATTTAATTTTGCTTGATGTAATGCTTCCTGATATTGACGGATTTTCTATTAAACAAAAATATATAAAAGACACCCCCGTTATTTTCGTTACTGCAAAGCAATCGTTAACTGATCAACTAACAGGGCTTTCAATAGGTGCAGATGATTATATAACAAAGCCTTTTGATATATTAATTTTACTTGCAAGAGTTGAAAATATCTTAAAAAGGATTAAGAAAAATACTACTCTTTTTAGAATAAACAACTGCTTGGTTGACTTAAACGCAAGATTTGTTAAATTAAATGATAAGATACTCCAATTAACCTTACAAGAATTTAATTTACTTGAAGTTTTAATTTTAAATAGGAATCTTGCCTTATCAAGGGAAAAGATTTTAGAGCTTGCTTGGGGCATTGATTATATGGGCGATACTCGCACAGTTGATGTTCATATACAAAAACTAAGAAAAAAATGTGATTTAGAAAACGAGATTGTCACCGTTTATAAATATGGCTATCGTTTAGAATTTTAAGGGGATAAAATGAAATTAAGCTATAAACAAAAACTTTATTTTTCTATTCTTTTAGTGTTTTTAGTGTTTTTTAATGTTGGTATACTGACTATCGCCACAATACAAAACTCAAAAAATCTAAATATGCAAAAAGAAACTCATATACAGCAAAGCAATATCATCATTCAAAACCTTGTAGATGATATTAATTTAGTTTATGATACTCGCCCTTCTGCTATTCCCAGTATTATTCAACAAGAAGGAAACTACTTAAAATTAAATAATATAACCCTACAAGTAAGCGATGAAAACGACACCCTGCTCTTTTCATCTTTTTTTACTATTTTAGAAGATGTTGACTTTTCTTTAGATGCTATAACATCAAAGATAATTACAATCGAAGATGAAAAAACTTTCTTAGTTTCTACAAAATTAGACGAAGAAATCGGCTCATATAATATTGTCTTAGGTTATTCTATTCAGTGGTTTTTTGATGATTGGAATAACACTATCTTAATAATAATCGCCCTATCTCTTTCTTTTTCTTTAGTTATATCCTTAGTTTTATATCTTGCTATAAATAAATTAACAAAACCTTTAGAGGAAATAGCAACAGTTACAAATAAATTTGGCGAGGGTGATTTTAGCGTTAGGATAGTAAATTTTTCAAATGATGAACTTGGCAAAACTGCTAAAAACTTTAATACTATGGCTGATAATTTAGCTCAGCAATTTGATTTATTAAGGGCTTCAAACGATGAAAAGCAACGCCTAATTGATGATATTTCTCATGAAATGCGTACACCTTTAACTGCGATAAAAGGCTATGTTCAATACTTGCAAACAAGCTCTATTAGTAATAAAGAGTATTTTGAAACCTTAGAAATCATAAACAAACAAATTCAAAGAATGCAAAATTTAAGTGAAGGTATTTTATCTTTTGCAAGTCTTCGTGGTATAGATGATGAGGAAGTTGTTGATATTAAAGCTGTTCTAAGCGATGTTTATAATAGCTATATAATAAAAGCGAAAGCTCAAAATACAAATTTAAAGTTTATATATAATGATAATTTTACTATAAATGCAAATAAAATTTTAATTGAAAGTTTAATAGGCAATTTAATTGATAATTCGCTGAATGCTACTTTAAATATAAAAAATTCTTTTGTTAGCCTTACTTTAGATAAAAACAAAATTATCATCAAAGATAACGGCGTTGGTATGGACAATAAGACAATAGAAAATATATTCAAGCCTTTTTATAGAGCTGATAAGTCACGAAGCAGAAAAAATGGTGGAGCTGGTCTTGGAGCGAGTTTATGTAAAGAAATTAGCGATAAATATAATATAGAGTTAAAATATCATTCAAAAATTAATGAGGGTACTATCACCTATTTAGATTTTACAACTTTATAATAACTTAATGATAGGTTTATAATTACTATAATGTAAAATTATAAATAGAAAGGTGGTAATACTATGAATAATAAAAAAACAGCGATGCTTTTCACTTTAGCTTTATCAGCAGTTTTAATAATAGGGATTATGATTTTCTCAAAGACAACTTCTTATTTTTGGCAAAGCGAGCAAGAAGCACCAAGCGATATCGAAACACAAACTTCGACAAACTTAGAAGTACAAACTACTATTGACTACCCTTTTGAGTCTGTTATAAATATGGGAACTATTTATTCACAAGCTGTGGAAAATTTTATAGTCCCTGAGCAAAGCGAATTTTTTCCCTTGCAAGACGCCGCTAATTTAGTCGGAGAGTTTATAAAGTTATTTTACGGATATACAAACTGGCAAGATAATACAGCCTATATTGATTATGTGCAAACTCAATCAATCATAACTGCAAGTGATATTTCTATGCACGAAGAAACAGACTTTGCTATAAATTATGCTGCTACTTTTGAATATCCTACACATACACAACATATTCGCCTTACATTAAATCCTTACACTGGAAAAATAACACATATTTGGAATTCTATTAGCTATAAGGAAGTTTTAGATAGTTTTGTATTTTTTGAGGGCGACACAGATACACTATTAGATGATGAAAGATTAGTAAATAGTGAAGAACAGGCTATTATTGATAGAGAATTAGATGAAGTGTTGAGTTTTTTATACCCTAATACAACCCCTAAAGAAATCCAATACAGAAAAGGCTACTTTCCTCTTTTTGAAGAAGATACAAGCAAAACTCATAATGTTACGCTTTACTCTATTATGATTAGCTTATCAGATAATGAATTTATAAGTATGTCATTTTTAGCTGATACAAAAGAATTGACTTTGCTTTATTTTTATGAGTTTGATGCTATTCCCCATTACTTTGAATAATAATACTTTAATATTTACAGCTTTTATAGCGGTAAGAAAATTTTAATAAATATTAAAACAAAAAAACAGATTGCATACGCAATCTGTTTTATTTTTAATTAGTCGGCTGCTATTGATGTGTTTATATAATCTGCATCATCAATTTGAGCATAGCAGGCATTAAAGTTGTTTAATTGTTTTTTTGTTTTACTTTTTGTGTATAGTCTTGAAAACTCGTATATAGCACAAAGTTTGTCTGATAAATTAACTACAATTGCTTCTGGTTTTTTAGGAAGCTTTGTTATAGTTACAGGCCACATATGTGTTACTATGATTTCTTCTTCGATTTTATTAATCTCAAAATAATCCTTAGCGTTCTGCGCAGCTATTGCTGGGTGAACAACTAATCTTACTAATCTATGTGTACTGTTAGTTTCGTGCCAGTCTTGTAAGTGCATATCGTGAAGCAATGCACCTCTTGCAACAGAAATATAATCTAAGTTAAATCTTTTTGCAATCCTATAACTTATATACGCAACAAAGATTGAATGATCTAAACAGCTCACTCCTGGAACATGATGATGAATGTTATTCATATCTTGGACTTGCTTTGAATGTATTAAGTCTTTTACTATGTTGTAAAATTCGGACTGCTTTTTGTTTAAAAACAATAGCATGTAATCTTCCTTTTCTTTAGTTTGTTGTTATTTAAAATGTCCTCATTGCTGTTAATTATATAACATTTTCAACCTAAAATCAATAGAAAATTTTGTAAAAATTAACTTTTTTGTGAATAAACTATAAATTATTAACTAATTTATGGTTAAATTCTCTATTATATAACGAACGAGCTCGTCTATTCTTTTTTGATTATCAGACAGCCTTAAATATCCAATAAGGCACTCAAACCCAGTTGAGGCTCTATATTCTTCTACTGTTGCATTTTTTGAAACAGTAGCTTTTGATGCATTTTTGCCTCTTTTAAATATCGCTATTTCATTATCTGTTAGAATATCCATAATTAAGTTTGATGCCATAAACTGCCCTTTAGCACTTACATATGAAACACTTAACTTATTTAATATATTTAAAGGATATCTTTTTTGAGTTACTAAATACTCTCTTATCATTAATGAATACACCCCGTCACCTACAAAAGCAAGTGATAATGGAGATTGCTCTTTTATATCTACCATACTACTCCTAATTTACATAGTCAAATTCAAAGTCTTCGATTCTTATTGTATCGCCTTCTTTTACGCCCATTTCTTCTAATTTATCAATTATACCACTGTTCCTTAAGCGCCTTTGGAAGTATTGTAAGCTCTCATAGTCATCCATATTAGAGCTATTAAGTATATCAATTAGCCATTGTGCGTCTATGTTAAATGCACCATCGTCTGTTCTAAAAATTGTAAATGATGAATTATCAATAACAATTTCAGGTTTAATATATTCTGGCTCGTAAACTATTACCGGCGGAAGTTCTTTTAACTTATTAAAAACATAGCCTGGTAAAGCTTGTAATCCCTGTCTTGTTGCAGCTGAAATAACAAAAAGATGTATTCCCTCTTCTTTACAAAAATCTTCAAACTCTTTTATTTGTTCCTCTGTGGCAATGTCTGATTTATTTGCTATTGCTATTTGAGGAAGTTTTGATAATCTTTCACTAAAGCCAACAAGTTCTGAATTAATTAATTTAAAATCTTCTATTGGATTTCTTCCCTCACTACCTGAAACATCAACAACATGCAAAAGAAGTCTACATCTTTCAACATGTCTTAAAAAATCATGTCCTAAACCAATGCCATCGCTTGCTCCTTCAATAATACCAGGTATATCAGCTGCTACAAACGAAGCCTCCTCATCTACTCTAACAACACCTAAAACTGGTGAAAGTGTAGTAAAATGATAGTTTGCTATCTTAGGCTTTGCTGATGAAATAGTAGAAATTAAAGTGGACTTACCTACATTAGGAAAGCCAATTAAGCCTACATCAGCAATTAACTTAAGCTCTAAAATAAGCTCAAACTCTTCGCCTTTAAAGCCTGGTTTTGCAAATCTTGGTATCTGCCTTGTTGGTGTAGCGAAATGCTGGTTACCAAGACCACCTTTACCGCCTTTTGCAATGATATACTCATCCTCAGTTGAAATATCAGCTACAACTAAGCCTGTAGCCGCATCTTTTAATACTGTACCTATAGGCACTTTTATAATTAAATCAGGGGCACTTTTACCAAATTGATTTGCACCTCTGCCATCGTCTCCGTTTTTTGCTACATATTTTCTTTTATATCTAAAATCTAATAGTGTGGATAAATTTCTATCACCTTTAAAAATGACATCTCCACCTTTTCCTCCGTCGCCACCATCTGGGCCACCTGAGGCTACATATTTTTCTCTATGAAAGGCAACAGCGCCATTGCCACCGTTACCTGCTTTTATACTTATTTTTGTTAAATCAATAAATTGCATAGCCATTTTAATCACCTCTTTTAATAGCTAAATTTTAATAAAACAATACCCGAACTTAAATATAAGCTCGGGTTAGTTTTGTTATATTACTTTGTGTAAACACTTACTTTTTTGCGGTCACGACCAAGTTTTTCAAACTTAACTGTACCACTAACTAAAGCAAAAAGAGTGTCATCGCTACCACGGCCAACATTCTCACCGGGGTGAATATGAGTTCCTCTTTGACGAACTAAAATGTTGCCTGCTTTAACAAACTGACCGTCTGCTCTTTTAGCACCGAGTCTCTTTGATTCGCTGTCACGACCATTTTTAGTAGAGCCAACGCCTTTCTTATGTGCCATAATTCATTTCCTCCCTTATTTAAGAATTAACCGACAATTTTTGTGATTTCGATTTTTGTATATGGTTGTCTGTGACCCATTCTTCTTGATGAACCTTTTTTAGGTTTATAAGTGATAATGTTCAACTTCTTACCTTTACCGTTTTTAACTACTTTAGCTTCAACTTTAGCGCCTGCAACAACAGGTGTGCCAAATTTTGCTTTTTCGCCTTCGCCTACGAATAATACTTCTTCAAAAGTAACTTTTTCGTCTGCTTGGACTTGTAATTTTTCGATGAATACAACATCGCCTTCGCTGACTGTATATTGTTTTCCACCAGTTACAAATACTGCTTTCATTTTATACCCTCTCATTAATTAAGTCTCGCTGAACCAGGCGTGTAATTTAATACAACTTAAAGAGCCATTTACATGCGGCTGATATATAATAACACATAATATACCATTTGTCAACTACATAATTGTAAATATATGTTAGTTTTTTATTAAAACGATATAATAACTTGTGTATTAATTATTTTTATTAGTTTTTGCACTTTTAATGGTATTTTTTAATAAGTTTGCCCTTGTCATTAAGCCTACTCCACCAGGAACAGGGGTAATGAAGGAAACTTTATCAATGCAAGAATTAAAGTCTGCATCGCCTGTTAGCTTTCCATTTTCATCAACATTTATTCCTACATCTATTACAACTGCGCCTTCTTTTATCATATCAGCAGTTAAGTAGCCTTTTTTGCCTATGGCTAAGATAATAATATCTGCATTTTGTAAGATTTTATCTATATTTTGTGTTTTTGAATGGCAAATAGTAACTGTGGCATCATTTTGCAGTAATAACTCTGCAACAGGCCTGCCTACTATATTGCTTCTACCTACCACAACTGCATTTTTACCACTTATTTTAATGTTTTTTGATTTTAACATATCAATACAGCCTTGAGGAGTTGAGGGGATAAAGCAATCTTTAGATAGATGTAAGTTTCCTACATTAATAGCCGAAAAGCCGTCTACATCTTTTAAGGGATTTATAGCGTTAATTACTGTATATTCATTTATATGCTTTGGTAGTGGTAGTTGAACTAATATGCCGTGAACTGATGTATCTTCATTTAATTTATATATCTGTTTTAATAATTCTTCTTCGCTCACAGTATCTAAAAGCTCTATATTTTCTGAAATTATCCCACATTCTAAACAGTCGTTGTGTTTGCCTTTTACATATCTTTTACTCGCTGGATCATTTCCTACTATAATAACGCTTAATTTAGGAATTATTCCCTCTTTTTTTAGTTTTTCTACTTCTTGGCTTACTTGCACTTTTATTTCGCTTGCAAGGATTTTACCACTAATTATTTTATTGTCCATCTGTTTCCTCTTGTGTTGTTTTTGTTTCTTGACTTGTTACTATTTCAACATTTGGCTTTTTCTTTGTTAATACATAAATATTTATTACAACAGAAACCACAATTGTAACTAAGGCTACTACTTGTGAAGTTCTAATTCCAGCGCCAGTAGCTAAGCTATCTGTCCTTAAGCCTTCGATGAAGTACCTTCCTATTCCGTACCAAATTAATGCTAATGTAAATACTTGACCTTTGAATTTTCTTTTATCTAAGTAAAATAGCAATAATACAAAGCCTATTAAACACCAAACTGATTCATAAAGGAAGGTAGGATGAACAGGCGCATACGGATCAACTGTTACACCAAAGTTTAAAAGCCAGTCTTGCATGCTTAGTAAGTATCGTGTTGTGCTTTCACTTATCATACCAAAAATAGAGTCTGTGTTTGTTCCAAAGGCTTCTTGGTTTACAAAGTTGCCCCACCTGCCTATACTTTGGCCTAACAGTAAGCCTACTGCTGTAACATCCAATACATTTAATGTATCAAGTTTTTTAATTTTGCACATTAATGCACCAGCGGCGACTCCGCCGATTACACCACCGTAAATACCAATACCACCATCACGGATATTTATCATATCCCAAAAGCTATCGTATTCAAATGGAGCGAACATTACATAGTAAATTCTTGCACCTATAATACCTATTATCCCGCTTACCATAAATACATCAATTAGCTTGTCTGTATCAATATCATATCTCTCACTTAATTTAAAAGCGATTAGCATAGCAGTAACTAAGGCTGTTGTTAAAATTATTCCATACCAATAAACATCAAGGCCAAATATAGTAAAGGCTATTCTATTAATCGTTATATCTATACCCAAAGCTGGGAATTGAATGTTGTTCATTATTTGTCTTCCTCCATAGGTTTAATTGTAAAAACTGTTTTCATATCATCGCAAAACATTTCGTTTAGCTGATTGTTTACATCTTCTAACTTTATGCTTTTTAAAGTTTCGATTTGATGATAAGCTGTTTCATTTTTAAAATGTGATGAAAGCATATTACTTGTTATTTCCTCAGCATTTTCAAAGTCTACTATCATACTTCCATATAAAGAATTTTTAATTATAGTAAACTCTTCGTTTGACAGGCCTCTTTGCTTTAGCTCGGTTATTGTTTTTTCGATTTCTTTTACTAATACATCAGGCTTGCTCGTTTCACCTGAAAAAATAGTGCTAAAGTAATCTTCACCACACATAACCTCACCACCAAAAGTGCCGTTTACCAAATTTTTATCGTATAATCTATTAAATAAATCACTTGTTGAGCCTGTTAATGTCTCTAAAATCATATGGCCGATTAGCTCATGTCTTGCACTAATTTTACAATCAAAATTTTCTTTATATCCTATGGCAACCATATGCTCTGAAATAGGCATAGTTATGCTTTTTTCTTTGTAGTTTATATTTTTAGGCTCGTTTGGAGTGATTTTTTTAATGTCTTGTTTCACATTTTCAAATTCCACTTTTTCACAAGCTGATAGAATTTCTTGCATTGTAATATTGCCTGCTACTGCTAATATCATTTGTGAGGGTGAGTAAAAGGCATTTGAGCAAGTATATAAGGTTTCATCTGTAATTTCGTGTATACTTTCCACTGTCCCTGCTATATCATCTTTTATAGTGTGATTTACATATAACCCATTTAAAACGCCAAAAAGCAAACGCCAATAAGCATTATCATCATACATTTTTATTTCTTGGGAAATAATGCCCATTTCTTTTTCGACAGTTTCTTTTGTAAAATATGGCGAATTTACTGAGTATAATAATATATCTAAGCATTCGCTTATATTACTTGTTGCAGTGAATATATAGCAAGTTTTATCAAAGGTAGTAAAGGCATTTGCACTCGCTCCATATTGTGCATATAAATCAAAAACATCGTGCTCTTTTTTCTCAAACATCTTATGCTCAAGAAAATGTGCAACTCCTGCTGGAATTTTATGCTCTTTTCCATTTAGTGAAAAATTCCTATCTATTGAGCCAAAGTTTGTGCCTATCATTGCATGAGTAGCATTATAATTTGGCATTGAGTAGCAATAAATTCTTAAGCCGTTACTGAGTTGTACACTCTCATAGCTTTCAGCGATTATATTGCTTTTTATAGTTTGTATCATAAATTCTCCCTTAATTAGAAATAGTATATATTACATTTAGATGTAGTAAGCTAAGTATTTTTTTAATATCATCTTTAGTTACAGCCTTAACAAGGTCAATAACCTCCTCAGGCGTCCTATTACTATTTCTTAGTATCTCATTTAGGTACCAAGCTTCTAAGCCGTGTAGCGTATCGTAGTTTGCTATTAGGCTGTTTTCGATGGTAAGTTTTATTTGTAATAGCTCATCGTCTGTTATATCTTCGCTTATGAGCATATTTAATTCATCTTGAGTTGCTTTAATTACTTTTTGTATGTTTTTATGTTCTACTCCTGAGTCTACTGTCATTGATGAAGTAAACCAGTTAAAATTTGCAACACAATAGTAACAAAGACTTTGTTTTTCTCTAACATTTTTAAATAGTCTTGAAGAAGCAGAACCGCCATAAAGCGCACTTGCAACAAGCATACTATACCTTTGAATTTCAGTTAATTTTTCTTTAGTTGTATATAAAAGACAAACTTTTCCTTGAGTTGTGTCTAATTGTTCTTTATATTCTTTTACTTCTTCACATTCTTCTTTTTTAATACCGAGCATTGGTATAACATTGTTTCGTACTTTAGAGAAAGCCGCTAATAAGTTTTCAGTTATAATTAAAGTTTCATTCGCTGTTAGAAACACTTCAACTGAGGCTGTATCTAATAAATATTTATAACATTCATAAAGATTTTTACCATTAATATCAGCTAAATCTTCTAAATATCCTAAGCGCTCAACACCATTTAAGCTATCTTTAAAGAATTTTCTTCTTGCATTTTTAATGCAGTAGCCCCTTTTATCATTAATTTCGCTGTTTATTTCTTCGGTGAGCTTGTATTTTTCTATTTCAACCCACTCATCTATAAAGCCACCATTTTCTAAGCAAGGATGAAAAATTGTACCTAAAAGTACATCACTCATATCTAAAAGTAAGTTTTCCTCATTTAGGCAAAACTCATTTTTTATTCCTTGAATTGTAAACCTTATTACCCTGTTTTGCCCTATAACTGATGAAGAAATATCAAAACTTGCATTATACATCTTATTTAATTGCTTTGAAAAAAGCTGCATTGTAGGATAGTCTTTATAAGCTCTTTCTAAGACACCGCAAAGCAAAGAATACTTTGTCGCCTTATCTTTTTCGTTTGGAAGTAAAAAAGCTATGCTAATTCTATTCCTTTTAAATTTGTCATTTTTGATTGTCGTCAAAAATACATTTGGGGATAATTCCATCCTATCCATTTATTCTCTCCTAATTATTCGTTTGATACATTTTCAACAAGGACTTTATGCAACTGCAATATTGCTAAATCCGCTTTATTTTTATCAATAAAGACTGAAACTTTTATATCTCCTGAATTTATCATTTTTATATTTATATCATTTTCATAGCATACTCTAAAAACCTTTGTACCAATTCCTGCTGTAGTTTGTAAAGCTGAGCCGACTAAAGATATTTTTGCTATGTTTTCATTTATTATTAATTCAAAAAAATACCCTAATTGTTTTAATTTTTCAAAACTTTTTAAAACTTTATTCTTATCTTGCCTTTTTACAGTAAAACTAATATCTTGACTGCCTTTTGTACCCGTAGGCACTACTATGGCATCAACTACGATATCTTCATCACTAATAGTTTTGAATATTTTATAAGAAATTCCTTTTTCATCAGGAACAGAACATATTGTAAAAATACAAAAGTTTGGATCTTTTACAACAGCTTTTACTAAGGTATTAGCATCTGATAAGGCTTCTTTTATAAGTGTGCCTTCGTGCTTTGGCTCTTTATAAGATAACACTTTTATGGCTATACTATATCTTTTCGCTGTTTGTATTACTTCTCCCGGTATGATATTATGCCCATAATCTGAAATTAAAAGCATTTCATCATAATCTAATCTATCTATTCTTTTAGCGTAATCGTAATGTGTAGGATCTGCTGAAAATATACCTGTGTGCTCTGTATAAAATTCGCATTCACTCTCGCCGAGATATGCACTTAAATAAATCGAATCTAACTTTGCATTATCTGAAAAATAAATAGCTACTTCGCCCATCATTTCTTTGATTTTTGAAGTATCATAAAATTTTTCAATATTCACTTTATCAAAAAGTGTTTCATAATCTTTTTCACATACCAAAATTGATTTTATCTTAAATGACTTTTCTTTTTCACACAAAGACATAATGTCTATATTTTTAGTCACGCAGTTTCCGATATACTTTACGCAGTAAGCCATACAGTCCTCCTAATTATAAGATGAAAAGCATATACAGATATAATACATTATTGTACAAAGTTTTTCAATGTTTTTTTGAAAATAAAAGCAGATACTTTATTAACATTTAAAGTATCTGCTTTTTAATTTTAATGAAGTGGGCAAGGTATCGGCATATTATCTTCTGTATAATAACCAACTAACTGCTCAGGGCAAGTAGGATTTGCTGTTCCGCCTGAAGTAACACAGTAGTTATACACTTGAACACCGCTCGCTCTTGGAAAGCTAATTTCTTCTAAATCTGCTTGTGCTGCATTCATAACATTTCTCCAAGCTGTTGTTGGAGGATGTATGCCGTAATTTTTCCAAGCAAGCTCTGCTGGATCATCATAACCCCACCATGTAGAAGTTACATAATAAGGAGTAAGGCCTATAAACCAGTGATCTTTATCTTCACTTGTAGTACCAGTTTTACCAACTGAGTCCATGTAATTTGTTCCAAGGCCATAACCTGTACCGCCGCCTTGATGAAGAACTGTTCTTAGCAATCTATTCATAATATATGCTGTTTCTTCTGAAATAGCTCTTACTGAAGTGCTGTCTGATTCTAAAATTATTTCACCTGAGGCATCTTCAACTGTTGTATAGCAGTAAGGCTCATAGTAAACCCCACCATTGCCAAATATAGCATAAGCCGCTGCCATTTCAAGAGGAGATACACCGTAGTGCATACCACCTAAGGCTAAAGGTGAATAGTCGACATCGTAAACAGGGTCAAGGGATGAAATACCTAAAGTTGTCGATAAAAATTCATAAGATACATTAGGTGTAACAAACGATAAAGCTCTTACAGCTATTGTATTTAACGATCTTGAAAGTGCTGAGGCTACAGTAATATCTGTTTGTGAATATTCTCCACTATAGTTTACTGGCCATTCTCTTTCTTCTCCTGTTTTGCTATCTTTTTCTAAAGAGAAGAAATCATCATATAAAGTTGTTGAAAAGTTTATATAGCCATAGTCAATAGCAAGAGCATAAGCTCCTATAGGTTTCATAGTAGAACCAGTTTGTCTTAAACTATCAACTGCCCTATTAAGCACCCTTGCTTCTTCTTTTTCACCTAAGCCACCTACTACGCCTACTATCCTACCCTCGTAGTCCATAGACACCATAGCTGCTTGTGGTTCTGCTACTGTTCCATCTTCATAAGTGTATTCTCTAAATGGGAAAACTAAAGTTTCTCTTTGATTTAAAAACTCTTCTTCCATAGCTGACTGTAATTCAGGAACAACTGTTGAATAAATTTTTAATCCATTATTATATAGGAAATATTCAGCTTCGCTAGCTGTCATATCATATTCTAACATTAAATCTTCAACTACTTGATCAATAACCATATCTGTAAAGTATGAGTTACCGCTTACTTGGCTAGCACTTTCAAGTGTGCTTAAAGTAACTTCTTCAGCTAAAGCCGCTTCATAAGTAGCTGTATCAATTTTACCTTGCTCGTGCATAAAATAAAGAATATCATTTCTTCTTGCAACACTATCCTCTAAAAACTCATACGGATTATACGCATAAGGATTTTTAGTAACACCTGCTAATAAAGCAGCTTCAGCTACTGTTAATTCTGAAACATCTTTACCAAAGAAATTATTAGCACCAGCTTGAACACCCGCCCAGTCGTATGAAAGTCCAAGAGTATTTAAGTATGCTTCTAAAATTTCATCTTTACTATACTGCCTTTCTAAAACTACAGCCCTATAAATTTCTCTTATTTTTCTTAAGGCTCCATCTATACCACTTGAAGCAGTGTCATTAACTAAGTTTTTAACAAGCTGCTGTGTTATAGTCGAAGCGCCTCTTTGGCTATCAAAAAGTTGTATAGGAGTGTACTCATTAATCGCAGAAGCTACAGTACCTACTAAATCAAAGCCCATATGATCATAAAAGCCTTCATCTTCAACTGCTATATACGCATCAATTACATGCTGTGGGATATCATTTAAGTTTACCCAGTGTCTATTTGCAGCGCCATCTAATTGTTGGTACACTAAATATTCGCTTGTTTCTTGGTCTTGATAATAAATAATACTTGTAAAACTTAATTTTAGATTTGTTAAATTTAAAAATTGGTCATCATTTTTAGTAACATCTACTAAGTACATTGTAATACCAACAGCTACAACTGAGCCTATAATTACACCGATACTACAAATAATCCCAAGCCAATAGCCTATTTTTTTATAGTCTAATTTAAATTTCTTTTCTTGTGTTGGTTGAGTTGTATTTTGTGCTTTCTTAACTGCTGGCTTTTTTTGAGCAGTGTTTTTCTTTTGAGGTTGCTTATTAATAACTCTCACTCCTTTATCAATATTAAAGATTATAAATTTTGATGTATTAAATTTTGAAAAAACAGCCAAAACTATACAAAAGAGGTGTTTTATGAAAAAAATATTTTTAACTTTTATTATAATCTTCTCAATAGGTCTAATTTCTTTAAGTATATATAATATTAGTAGTATTCACGCAAATCCCCCATTGCAATCTACTCAAATGATTTATACAATAAAAGATTATAATGGAAAAATTGCAGTATTTACTGAAGATAGCACAGAACCAATAATAATTTATGATGTCTATACTCATCTTTTACCTGAAGGTGACATTGAGCTTTTAAGAAAAGGTATTGGCGCAAAAGATGAATTCTCTTTAATAAAAACTCTTGAAAACTTCGGCTTATAATATTATAAATTGCCACGAAATATATTATATAGCTTTTTTAAATATTTTTCAACCATAATTTTATAACAAAAGTATCACAATAAAAACTTTTATGAAAATGATATATATCTTATTGAAATATATCATAATTATGTTATAATATTATAGGCAATAAATTATATTTATAAAGGAGATTTTTATATGTCAGTTTTAGCTTATCCATTTGATAACGATTTTATTATGCAAAAAAAGAAGCGTCTTAAAAAGCAATTGTTAGAAAATCAAAATTTAATAAACAAAAAAATTGCAATCTTAACAGGGTCAACAGTAGGAGAAATTAAAAATATTTTAGAATTATTCTTACTTGATAATGGTATCGCCCCTGAGTTTTTAGAAGGGCATTACAATCGCTATTATGAAGAATTAATGTTTAATGATGAAGAATTAAAAGAGTTTGCTCCTGATTATATATACTTGCATACAACAATAAGAAACTTAGAGAATTTACCTGTACCTACTGACTCTCTTGAAATAATCCAAGAAAAATTAGAAAATGAATTTAATCGCTTTACTGCTATGTACGAAAAAGCTCTTTCTTTTGGTAGCATTGTGATTGTAAATAACTTTGAAATGCCTTTTTATCGCTTGTTCGGTAATAAAGATACTACAGTGCCACAAGGTCTTACAAACTTTGTTTTAAAATTAAATATGATGATTAGCGACTTCGTTGCTACAAAAGACAATTTATATATAAATGATATTAATTATCTTTCAGCCTTAATGGGTCTTGATAATTGGTATAATTTAGAAAATTGGTACTTATACAAATACGCTTTATCTGTTGATAAAATCCCAGATTTAAGCTTTAGCATTTCTAATATAATCAAATCAACTCTTGGCAAAAACAAAAAAAGTGTGATTTTAGATTTAGACAACACCTTATGGGGCGGTGTTATCGGTGATGATGGAGTTGAAGGTATTGCCGTGGGCAAAGAAGCCCCTGCCGGTATGAGCTTTACAGAATTTCAGCATTATTTAAAAGACTTAGCATCTTTAGGCATAATGTTAAATGTTTGCTCTAAAAATGAATTAAGTATCGCAAGACAAGGCTTTGATTTAAGAAAAGATGCACCTTTAAATTATGAAGATTTCATCTGTTTTAAAGCTAACTGGAATCCAAAACATGATAATATTATAGATATTGCAAACGAAATTAACATCGGCATTGACAGCTTTGTGTTCATTGATGATAACCCTGCTGAAAGAGAAATTGTAAGACAAAATCTCCCACAGGTTATAGTCCCTGAAGTAAAAACTCCAGAAGATTATATTAAAGCTATTGATAGAGCAGGTTATTTTGAAATAACTACTTTTACAAAAGATGATGCAAAAAGAAATGAAATGTATAAGCAAAACGCTCAAAGAGCTTCTCAAGAAAAAAGCTTTACAAACTATAAAGATTACTTATTAAGTCTTGATATGAGTGGCGATATAGCTCATTTTTCAAAAGCTCATAGCGAAAGAATTACACAACTAATAAATAAAACAAATCAATTTAATTTTACTACTCGAAGATATACTCAAGGTGAAGTGGAAGAAATTATTCAAGATGATAAAAACTTCATCTCAGCTTATGCAAATTTAGTGGACAAGTTTGGCGATAACGGCATTACTACCTGCTTTATAGCAAGTGTAAAAGAAGATACTGCAAATATTGATTTATGGGTAATGTCTTGTAGAGTATTTAAAAGAGATTTAGAGCTTGCAGTTTTTGATTATTTTATTAATCGCTGTAAAGCCTTAGGTGTAAAAAAAGTATCAGCAAACTTCTTACCTACTGCTAAAAATATTATAGTAAAAGATTTTTATGAAACTTTAGGCTTTGAAGTAACACTTGACACACAAGAAGAAAAAAGGTATATTTTAAACATTCCACAAGATTACGAAATCAAAAACACAGTAATAAAAATGAATGTTTTATAAGGAGATTTAAAATGACAAGAGAAGAATTATTTGAGCAATTAACTGAGATTTTCAGAGATATTTTTGATGACGATGACATCGTTTTAACAGATAGTACAACAGCTGATGATATTGAAGATTGGGATAGCTTTGAGCAAATCAATTTATTAGTTGCTATTGAGAAAAAGTTTGGTATAAAATTTCAATTAGCACAAGTTAGCAATTTAGAGAATGTTGGAGCTATGGTAGACTTAGTAGCATCATTAATTTAAAATATAAAAATAAGGGGTAACCCTTATTTTTTTTTGCAAAAATAATTTTTTATGTTATAATATAGTAATTAAAATTAATATAAGAGGTATTTTATGAACAGTTACACTTTTAATGATTTAGAAATCGGCTTATCGCATTCTTTCACAGTGACTATCACTGAGGAAATGATGGACAAATTTATAGATATTACAGGCGATATAAGTCCTATTCATACAACAAAAGAATACGCTATATCAAAAGGCTTTAAAGATAGGGTTTGCCACGGTATGCTTTTTGGCAGTATGTTTTCAACTTTAGCAGGAGTTCATTTGCCCGGTGAAAATTGTTTACTACATAGTGTAAACACTAAGTTTTTATCCCCTGTTTTCCCTGGTGACACCTTAGTTATAAAAGGTGAAGTAAAAGAATTAAACGAAACTTTTAAAACTGTTTTAGTTAAAGGTTTAATAACAAACCAAGACAATAAAAAAGTATGCAAGGCAGAAATACAATTAGGAGTAAGAGAATAATATGAATACTTATTTAATAACAGGTGCAACAAGCGATTTAGGTATAGCTTTAATAAAATTAGTAGCGAATAAAGAAGATAAATTTATTTTACAAGGTAGAAATCAATTTGATAGCCTTAATGCTACATGTAAAGAATTAAATTTAAACTCTACTTTCATTGAAGCTGATTTATCAAATGAAGCTGATATTGATGAATTTGTTAGCAAAATAAAAAATGAAAACATCACTCACTTTGTGCATTTGCCTGCTTTAAGCGTTGTGAACACTAAATTCAAAAACTTTGATGAAGATTTTTTTATTAAAGATTTTAATGTTCAAGTTCTCTCAGCAGTCAAACTCTCAAAAGTAATTCTACCTAAGATGGCAAAAAATAAATTTGGTAGAGTTTTATTTATGGCAACGAGCTATGTATTATCAAATCCACCTAAAAATGTAGCAAGCTATATTATGAATAAAAGCTCTATTGTAGGACTTATGAAAAGTCTTGCTGCTGACTATGCTTCTCATTCAGTTACTGTTAATGCAGTAAGCCCGAGTATGGTTCAAACAAAGTTTTTAGAAAATACCCACCATTTAATCATCGAAAGCACAGCACAGGCACATCCTTTAAAAAGAAATGCCACTGTTGATGATGTAGCACCTGCTATGCAGTTTTTATTAAGCGAAGAATCAAGATTTATTACAGGTGTAAACCTTTGTATATCCGGAGGCAGTGTAATTGAGTAATATACAGCGAATTCCTTTAAAAAACAAGCAATTAATTATTGATTTTTTAAATGCTAACTGGGGAAATGAGCATCCATTAGTAAATAATGAAGTGTTTTTTAATTATTACTATATTGATGGTGAAATGACAAATTTCTATGCTGTTTTTGAAGAAGATGACATAATCGCTATTTGTGGTTATATTAAATCAAGTAGCAGTGAAAATAGCGATATTTGGATTTCTATTTGGTGTGCTAAAAAAGGCAAGAATGGCGCAGGCTTAGCTCTTATGGGTAGTATGAAAGAATTAAGCGGTGCAGGTGTTATCTCTTGTAATAATATTAGAGAAAACACAAAGGTTTTTTATGAATTTTTAGGCTATCATCCTGATAGTTTAAATCATCACTACCGTTTAAATAGTGATATTAAATCTTATAAAATACCACAGCTAAAAAATATATCAATCCCAAAAGCTAAAAAAAATAAAGCTGTTGAAATAAAAAGATTTTTTGATGTAGAAGATATAAGCGAGAGTTTTAATTTTAACATTGGCACAACACCAAAAAAAGATAGTGAATACATTAAAAATCGATATTTTAATAACCCTTACTATGAGTATATGGTATACGGAGTATATTTTAATAATGCTTTAGTAGCCCTTTTCATCTTACGATTAAATGAAAGTGAAGAAGGCTTTGTCTTACGCTTTGTTGACTATATAGGAAAGGAAGAAGATTTTATACTTTTAAATGGCTTTTTAGATGACATTATAAAAGAAACTAACAGCGAATACTGTGATATTTACAGCTTTGGTGTAAACCCCTGCAAAATAGGCTTTGTATTAAGAGAAAAAGATGATGAAAATATAATCCCAAATTATCTAAATCCCCTACTATCAAAAAATATAGACTATCATTTCTTCACAAGCGATAAAGAAAACTTTATGATGTTTAAGGCTGATGGCGACCAAGATAGAAAAAATATTGAATAAAAAGTAAAAGATGCTATTTTTAGCATCTTTTTTTTGTATAAATAATTTTTAATACTCTATACTAAATATATTAGTTTCAAAGTTGAAACTACCTTGACTCTTTAAGTTTTATTTGATATAATTTCAATATTGAAACTATATGGAGGTTATGTTATGCATAATGCTTATTTTAAATTTATGAGCGCAATTGATATTGATTGCTATAAAAATATCCGTGATAGCAATATAGGAAAAAATCTTAGTTACTCTGATATTATACAGCTTTTTATCTTAGGTCACAAAGAAAAAACTACTGTCAGTGAGCTTGCAGAAAAATTAAACCTATCTCGCCCTGCAACAACTCAAAAAGTAAATGAATTATGTAAAAAAGGCTATATTATAAAATCTACTTCAAAAGAAGATAAAAGAATTACCTATCTTTCCTTGTCGCAAGATTTAATCGATAGTAGCAAAAGTAGTAAGGCTAATTTTCTTATTGATGAAGTAGACAAACATTTTTCCACGCAGAAAAAGCAAGCGTTTAAAGAAATCTTAGAATTTATGGCAAACTATCTTATGGAGGAATAATGCAAAACGAATATATAAAAATTATAGGCGCAAAAGAAAACAACTTAAAAAACATATCTGTTGATATACCTAAATATAAATTAATCGCACTTACTGGTGTTTCTGGTAGTGGTAAAAGTAGCCTTGCTATAGACATCTTGCAAAAAGAATGTCAAAGGCAGTATTTAGAATCTATGGGTATGGTAACAGATGGACTAAATAAGCCTAAGGTTGATAGTATACAAGGCCTGTCTCCTTCTATTGCTATAAAGCAAAGAGTGTTATCAAATAACCCCCGTTCTACCGTTGGAACTTATACTGAAATACTAACTTATTTTCGTATACTTTACGCAAAGCTTGCAACGAGGATTTGTCCTCATTGTAATGGCAAAATTTTACCAAGTTTTGAAAATGATGAAGAAATCGATTTAAATGATACTTTATGTCCACATTGTAAAACAAAATTAAGTTATTTAAGTATGGCAAGTTTTTCTTTTAATAAGCCACAAGGAGCCTGCCCTAAGTGCAAAGGAATTGGCAATATTATAACAGCTGATTACTCAAAATTAGTAGATGAAAATAAAACTATCTTACAAGGAGGCTTTTATCTTTGGAGTAGTGAGCTTTTTGCAGAACATTATGCTAAGAGTTTAGAAAAATGTGCAGAACATTATGGTTTTGCATTTGATGTTAATAAAAAAATAAAGGACTATACTCCATTAGAAAGGTTAGTTTTGTTCAACGGAGTTGACAGCGAAGAATTTAAAGCACAATTTCCAAATATTAAAAGGCCAAAACGAGTAGCCGATGGATATATTGAAGGTATAACTACTTTTATTGATAAAAAAATTATTGAAGCAAATACTAAAAAGCTAAATAATCCAATATTAAATTCTGCTTTAGTGCAAAGTGTTTGTAGCGAATGCGAGGGTACAAGACTCGGCTTTGATGCAAGAAATGCTGTTTTAAATAATAAAACTATAGCACAAATAAGTACTCTTACAATGGATGAGCTTTTAATTTTTATAAAAGATACTCAAAAAATTCTATCGGAATCTGCAAAAATCATAGCAGAGCCTGTATTAAATGATGCTTTAAAAAGAATCAATGCTGTTATAAAAATAGGCCTTGGTTATCTATCTATTGAGCGACCAATTATGAGTCTTTCAGGAGGCGAAGGGCAAAGACTAAAGCTTGTTAATATCTTAGAAAGTGGACTGACAGGAGTTTTGTATATCTTAGATGAGCCTACTACAGGCCTACATCCAAAAGATTCTAATTTGCTTTTTGATTCTTTAGTCACATTGCGTGATTTAAAAAATACTGTAATCGTTATTGAGCACGATATGGAATTTGTAAAAAAATGCGATCATATTATAGACTTTGGTATAGGCTCTGGTAGTTTTGGCGGTAATATAGTAGTAAGTGGCAACCTTGATAAAGTTAAAGAAAATAAAGTTTCCAAAACTAGTAAATATCTAATAGAGGAAAAACCTAAACTAAATTATAAATTATTAAAATCAGCCAATTTTTTAGAAATTAAAAATGCTACTGCTCATAATTTAAAAAATGTATCTATCAAAATACCTTTAGCTCAATTAGTTTCTTTTGCTGGAGTCTCTGGAAGTGGTAAAAGCTCTTTAGTTTTTGATGTAATTGAAAAATATGCACGCAAAAAAGAAGCTAAAGTAGATAACATTATAGGTCTTGAACATTTTAAAAATATTATAAAAATTGATCAAAGCCCCATAGGTAGACAAAACAGAAGTAATATTGCAACATATACAGAGGTTTTCACATTAATAAGAGAGCTATTTTCATCACAAGAAATGGCTAAAAAATTAAAGCTAAAGCCCTCTGACTTTTCTTTTAATGTAAAGGGTGGCAGATGTGAAAAATGCGAAGGCCTTGGCGTTATCCCCCTCGATATGCAGTTTTTAGATGATATAGAAGTTATTTGCCCTGTATGCAAAGGGCATAGATTCAAAAAAAATATTTTATCAGTAACTTATAATGAAAAGAGTATTTCCGATATTTTAAATTCTACAGTTTATGAAAATATGCAGTTTTTTAAAGAGAAAAAAGAAATTATGAAAAAACTTAATATACTTGATGAAGTAGGTCTTTCTTATTTAAAATTAGGCCAGCCGACATCTACTCTTTCAGGTGGTGAGGGGCAAAGATTAAAATTATCAAAAGAATTATCAAAAACAAATTCTTCTCATACTTTGTATTTACTTGATGAGCCAACAACAGGCCTACACCCAAAAGATAGCGAAAAATTACTAATTTTATTGCAAAAATTAGTATCTCAAAATAATTCTGTTTTTGTTATCGAACATGAAACGAGATTATTAGCAAAAAGTGATTATATTATTGAGCTTGGCCCTTTAGGGGGTAGTAAAGGGGGCGAAATTATAGCTTGTGGAACTCCATATGAACTATCTCAAAACAAAAATAGTGTAACAGGAAAATATTTATAGCAAAAAAACCGATGCTCTGCATCGGTTTTTTTATTATAAGTTACTTATAAGTATATATCGCCATTTTCATCTGCTTTTTTAAATAATGTAAAAAATGCAGAGAAAAAGCCAAAGAACATAGGTATATATGTCCAGCAAAATAATATACTAATAATTCCTGAAAAGGTTTTGCCAGCATAAAACTTATGAGCGCCTATGCCTCCAAAGAAGAAAGCTAATAATATGTATAACCATTTGTTCACTTTCTTTGCTCCAGTTATATTATAATTAGTCGTATTGTTGTAATTATTCACTTGCTTTTCATTTGTATGAAATGAATTGCTTCTTGAAACTATAATTTCATTTTCATTTTGATATACTTCAACTTCATCACCTTCAAAAGGAGTAAAATTTAGCTGAGCTCTATTAACTTCAACAAATGTTCCATTTTCAAAACCTATAGAAACATTATCTCCATTTACTTTTATTATTTTAGGCATATTATCCCTCCTTTTATATAATTTGATATCAAGTTTATTAAAAAAATCAATGATTTTTTTACCCTTGAGTATGTGTAGATTCAATGTATTCATCGTAAGTAGTAACCTTATCAATAATTGAACCATCTTGCTTTATTTCTATAATTCTATTAGCAATAGTTTGAATAAATTGATGGTCATGACTTGCAAACACTGCTGTTCCTTTAAAGTCGATTAAGCCATTATTTAAAGCTGTGATTGATTCAAGGTCTAAGTGGTTAGTTGGCTGGTCAAGCATTATAACATTTGATTGACTTAGCATCATTCTACTTAGCATACATCTTACTTTTTCACCACCAGATAATACTTTCACTTTTTTATAAACATCATCACCTGAAAACAACATCCTACCTAAAAAGCCTCTTAAAAAGCTCTCTGTTTGGTCTTTTGAATACTGTGCAAGCCACTCTACTAAGTTATAATTATTATTTTCAAAAAATTCTGTATTATCTTTTGGGAAGTAACTTCTTGAAGTGCTAACACCCCATTTAAAGCTGCCTTCATCAGGCTCTAATTCACCTGTTAAAATCTTAAACAATGTTGTTTGCCCTATTTCATTTTCACCTACTAAAGCTATCTTATCAAGCCTTGTGATATAAAAAGATACATTATCTAAAACTTTTACACCGTCTATTGTTTTTGATATTCCCTTTACTTCTAAAACATCCTTGCCTACTTCTCTATCTTGCTCAAAGCCAACAAAAGGATATTTTCGTGAAGAAGCCGGCATATCTTCAATTTGAATATTATCTAAAACTTTCTTTCTTGATGTCGCTTGTTTTGACTTTGACTTGTTTGCAGAAAATCGTCTTATAAATTCTTCTAATTGTTTGATTTTTTCTTCTTTTTTCTTGTTTTGATTTTTGATTAATTGATTTACTAACTGACTTGATTCATACCAGAAATCGTAGTTGCCTGCATACATTTTTATTTTTGAAAAATCTATATCCACTGTGTGAGTACAAACTGTATTTAAAAAATGTCTGTCATGAGATACTACCAAAACTGTTCCTACAAAGTCGATTATAAACTCTTCAAGCCAAGCAATAGCATCAATATCTAAGTTGTTAGTAGGCTCATCTAATAAGATTATACTGGGTTTGCCGAATAAAGCCTTTGCTAATAATACTTTAACTTTATCTCTACCTGTTAAAGCTGACATTTGTAAGTAATGATTTTCTTTACTTACACCTAAACCGTTTAATAATTGTAATACTTCTGTTTCAGCTTCCCAGCCATCAAGCTCTGCAAATTCGCCCTCGAGCTCTGCTGCTCTTTCACCATCTTCATCTGTAAAGTTTTCTTTTTGATAAAGGGCATCTTTTTCCTTCATTATCTCGTATAAGCGAGGGTTACCCATTATTACAGTGTCAATTACCATTTGATCATCATACTTAAAATGGTCTTGTTCTAAAGTTGACATCCTTGCATTTTTATCTATAAAAATTTCGCCTTTACTTGATTCCATTTTCCCTGAAATGATTTTTAAAAATGTACTTTTACCCGCACCATTAGCCCCTATAATACCATAGCAGTTGCCTTGTGTGAAAGTTAAGTTTACATCTTTAAATAGAGTTTGTCCATCAAACTCATGTACTAATTCATTTATACTTAACATATTTTACTTCCCTTTTAATTTATAGCTATATCCACAAGTTTTAAGTCAGGGTTTTTCTCACTTGCCCAATTTATATTCCACTGACTTGTAAATAATAGTAATTTTCTATCTTTAAAATCTTCAAGTGCCTTTGTGTCACTTGTAAGGTTTAATTGCTTTACATTCACTTCTTCATTATCTATCCAGCGTATGAACTGATATGGTAGGTTTTGCATACGGATTTCAACATTGTATTCATTTTTTAATCTATGCTCTAAAACTTCTAATTGTAAAACACCTACAACGCCTACTATAACTTCTTCCATACCACTGCCGATTTCTTTATAAATCTGTATCGCACCTTCTTGGGCTATCTGTTCCATCCCTTTTACAAATTGCTTTCTTTTCATTGTATCCACTTGAGTAATTCTTGCAAAATGCTCTGGAGCAAATGTAGGAATACTATCGAATTCAAAAGCAGTTTTTGCTGTTGTTATCGTATCTCCTATTGAGAAAATACCAGGATCAAAAACACCTATAACATCGCCTGCAAAAGCTTCATCAACAGTTTGTCTGTCTCCAGCCATTAACTGCGTACTTTGAGCGAGCTTTATCTTCTTTTCTCCTTGGACATGTAAAACTTCCATACCTCTTTCAAACTTACCACTACAAATACGCATAAAAGCTATTCTATCTCTGTGCGCTTTGTTCATATTGGCTTGAATTTTGAAAACAAAAGCTGAAAACTCATCACTTTTAGGCTCAATTAAGCCCTTAGTAGAGTTTCTTGCTAAAGGTGATGAAGTTAGTTTTAAAAATTCATTAATGAAAGGCTCCACGCCAAAGTTTGTCAAGGCAGAACCAAAGAAAACAGGAGTTAGTTTACCAGTGTTAATTTTCTCATTGTCAAAATCATAGGCAGCACCATCTAAAAGCTCTACATCATCTTTTAAAGTTGAATGTAAGTTAGGAGTTAATAATTCATCTAAATTCTCATCACCAATTTTTGCATTTACAGCTTTTGCTTGATTTGCACCAACTTTACCATCGTGTGAAAAAGTAATTATTTCTTGATTTTGCCTATCATAAACGCCCTTAAAATCTTTACCAGAGCCTATAGGCCAGTTTATCGGATAAGTTTGAATACCTAAAACATTTTCTATTTCTTCAAGTAAATCAAACGGGTCTTGTGCATCTCTATCCATTTTATTAATAAATGTGAAGATAGGGATGTTTCTCATAGTACATACTTTAAATAGTTTTTTAGTTTGAGCTTCAACACCCTTTGCAGCGTCTATTACCATAACAGCACTATCTGCTGCCATTAATGTTCTATAAGTGTCTTCTGAGAAATCTTGGTGACCAGGGGTATCTAATATATTTACACAGTAGCCATCATAATTAAACTGCATAACAGAAGATGTTACTGAAATCCCTCTTTGTTTTTCAATTTCCATCCAGTCAGAAGTAGCACTTCTTGCTCCTTTTTTGCCCTTAACGATACCTGCTTGTTGAATTGCACCACCGTATAAAAGTAATTTTTCAGTTAGCGTTGTTTTACCTGCATCGGGATGCGAGATAATGGCAAAAGTACGCCTTTTATCTATTTGATTTAGAAAATCCATTCTTTCCTCCATTTAGTCAATTGTTATCTCAATCGTGCTTTACACACGAAAAATATTATACCATAATTTTGCATTTTAAGCAAGAATTTTTAAATTGTTTAACAATTTATTAATCTTTTAAATATGAGGAACAATACTTAAAACATACACTGTTTATAAAAACACCTTTGGGCGGTTTCACCTATATTCCCTACCCTATAAAAATAAAGCAATCAATGTACTAAAAATGTTAACACTTTTTAATAATTTATCTTAAAAAACTAAAACACAGTGTCAAATTACACTGCGTTTTAATTTTTATATTGCTACATTCTCAAATTGACTTTGATACAAGGCTTTGTAAAATCCGCCTTTTTTCATTAGATTATCATGGTTATCCACTTCTACTATCTGCCCTTTATCCATTACGATGATTTTATCTGCATCGCGGATTGTAGATAGTCTATGCGCTATAACAAAACTTGTTCTATCTTTCATTAAATCTTGCATTGCTTTTTGAATTAGTACTTCTGTTCTTGTATCTACTGAAGATGTAGCCTCATCTAAAATTAATATCTTAGGATTTTGCAAAAATGCCCTTGCTATTGTTATTAATTGTTTTTGTCCTTGAGAAATATTAGAAGTTTCTTCATTTAATTCAAAATCGTACCCATTAGGCAAGGCTTTTACAAAGTTATCCACTTGGCCTATTTTGCTCGCCTTTAAAAAATCTTCTTCATCAGCATTAATATCAGAATAGCAAATATTATCTTTAATACTTCCTTTAAATAGCCATGTATCTTGCAGTACCATACCAAACATCTCTCTTAAATCATTTCTTTTAAAGTCTTTAATATCAACACCATCAATTTTTATACTACCAGAATTCAGTTCATAGTATCTCATTAAAAGTTTCACGATTGTAGTTTTTCCTGCACCAGTAGGCCCTACTATGGCAATTTTTTCACCTGGCTTTACTGTTAGTGTAAAATCATCTATTATTGTTTTTTCTTGTGTATAGCCAAATACTACATTTTCAAAACTAACTGTACCTGTTATATCTTTAGTCGGCTTATTTTCTTTTACATCTTCTATTTCTTCTTCTCTTTCTAAAAAGTCAAAAACCCTTTCAGAGCAAGCAAGTGCTGATTGCATCATTGTTGAAATTGAAGCTAATTGCTGGATAGGTTGATTAAAACCTTTTACATATTCTATAAATGAGAGTATATTACCCACAGTTAGCCTGCCTGTTGTTACAAACCCTGCTCCCACTACACAAACAGCAATATAGCCTATGTTGGATATAAAGCTTGTAACGGGGCCCATAGCATGAGAAGCTACTTGGCTTTTAAACGCATTAACTCTTAACTCTTCATTAAATACATCAAATTTTTCAATTGAATTTTGTTCCATATTAAAGGCTTTTACTACAATATGCGCTGACATCATTTCTTCTATATGACCATTTAATTCACCCAAACTTTTTTGTTGTTTTCTATATAGGGGCTGGCTGATTTTTACTATTTTTCCTATTGCGTAAGTAGATATAGGCATTATTAAAAAAGCTATAATTGTCATAGGCAAAGAAATTGAAATCATAATAGCTACTGTAGATATAATTAGCGTAATAGCTACTGCAAGCTGAGTCATAACTTCCCTTATTGAGTTTGTTATAGAATCAACATCATTAGTTATCCTTGATAATATATCTCCTGTCTGCGTTGTATCAAAATAATTTAATGGTAGTTTATTTATTTTTGCCACTATATCTTTTCTTAATTTATAAGTAAAGCCATTTGCCACTTTTGCCATTGCAAAGCCTTGGATTAATGATACTATATAAGAAAAAACTGCTAAAAATATTAAAGTTAATACTATATTAAATAAGCTTTCAAAGTCTACTGTTATACTGCTTGTTATTAAACTTTCCTCGACTGCATTATATAATACATCTGTTGCATTACCTAATAATTTTGGAGTAAATGCCTTAAATAAACTTGCTATAGAAGCTAATATCATCACTATAAAAATAACCACTTTATAATTGCCTAAATATTTAATTAATTTTTTAAGTGTAGCCGTGAAGTTTTTCGGCTTTTCTCCACCTCTCATTAAAGCGCGGCCGCCTCCGCCTCCACCGCCCATTCCTATGCCTCTTTGAGGTATACTCGGTGCATTTTGATTGTTTTTACTACTGCTTGACATACTACACCTCCTCGCTTGTAAGCTGACTATTTGCTATTTCTTGATATTCTAAACTTGATTGAATTAAATCCTCGTGTTTTCCACAGGCAACTATCCTGCCTTTATCCATAACTACAATTTGATCAGCCTTCATTATACTTGAAACTCTTTGGCTAATTATTATAATTGTTGGGTTTTTATAATTTTCATAAATAGCTTTTCTTAAATTAGTATCGGTTTTAAAATCAAGGGCTGAAAAACTATCATCAAAAGCTAAAATCGGTGATGATTTAATTAAGGCTCTTGCTATTGCTATTCTTTGCCTTTGTCCACCAGAAACATTCGTACCACCTTGAGCGATATGAAAATCTAAGCCTTCTTCTTTTGTTAAGACAAAGCTTTCCATCTGCGCTATACTTAAAACTTTATTTATTTCTTCATCGCTTGCATTTTCTTTTGCCTTTGTTATATTAGTTTTTAAACTACCAGAAAATAAAATGCTTTTTTGAGGCGCATAACCTATAAGCTCTCTTAGATTTTCAAGAGATAATTCTTTTATATTAGTACCATTTATTAAAATATCACCACTTGTTGCATCATAAAATCTTAATAATAAATTTAATATAGTAGTTTTACCACAGCCAGTAGAGCCTATAATTGCCGTTGTGCTTCCTTTAGGAATACTTAAATTAATATCACTCAATGCGCTATTTTCACTTTTAGGGTATTTAAAATTAACATTTTTAAATTCAATACTACAATTTTTATCAGCTATTGTTTTTGAATTTTTAACTTCAGTTATAGTATTTTCTTCTGATAATACTTCATTTATCCTATTTATAGAAACAGCCGAACGAGGGATGATATTAAACATTGAAGTCATCATCATAAACGCCTGCATAATATTGCCTGAATACTGAATAAAGGCGAGCATATCCCCTACTAATAAATTACTTTGCGCTATAACAGGAGCAGCTACCCAAACTATTAAAATTGGAACACCCGCTTGAATAAATGTCATAGTCGGGCTCATAAGACTCATCATCCTATTTATAAAAAGATTAGTTTTTCTATACTCTGTATTTGTTTCATCAAATCTTTCTTCTTCATACTTTTGATTGGAAAAAGCACGGACAACCATAATACCTGAAAGCGCTTCCCTTGCTACTAAGTTTAATTTATCAGTTAAAATTTGAATTTTTTTGAATTTTGGTAAAATTAAAGACTGCATACTAACTATTAGCATTATAACTAATATAACACTTAGCGCATTTACCCATATAAGAGAGGGCGCTTTGTTTATAGCCATAATTATGCCACCTATAGCCATAAATGGTGCAAAAAACATAACCCTAATACCCATACTAAATAAGGCTTGCATTTGCTGAACATCATTAGTAGCTCTTGTAATTAAAGATGCTGTTGAAAAATTATCTATTTCTTGCCCGTTAAAACTTTCGATTTTTTCAAATATACTTTTTCTAATATCTTTTGAAATCCCATAGCCCACATAAGAAGTAAGACATCGAACAGCCATTGTAATACTGCCTGAAGCTATTGCGGCTAAAAGCATTAAAAAGCCTGTTTTATAAATAAAGGCTATTTGCTCATCTTTTAATATATTTATAGTCTCATTACTATTTTCTAATAGAATTTTATTAGAGTAATCTTGTATACCAATATTCACCATATCACTCATCAAATCAGGTAATAGTAAGTTTGCATAGGCTTGCACAGCTATCATCACTATTGAAATTAATATTAAAAAAGTGTACGGCTTTGCATGCTTTGCTATATGCTTCATTAAATCCCCTCCTTCTTAATAAGTTCTTCTAAGCTATCGCTAAATTTTTCTAATAAAAAAATTAGCTCTTTTTTTTCTTTTTTTGAAAATTCATTTAAGGCTTCGTTATACACTTTTACCGTTTCTTTATACTGCTCTTGTAAAAATTTATCTGCCTTATCTGTTAAGTTTATAATAGTCACTCTTTTATCTTCTTTACTATACTGCCTTGTAATATAGCCATCATTTTCTAAATTTGATAGTTTTTGCGAAATACTTGGCAGTGAAGCCCTATTATGGTTTGCTATTTCACTTGGCTTTGCACCATCTGGAAAATGATGAGCCATCATTCTTAAAATACTTGTATCTGCATTTATTTTATCATTTCTTTTGGTAAACCTTCTATTTTGCGAATGTATTACATCCACTAAAAATCTTATCATCTCACCATGTGTTTCTTTCATATTTATCTCCTTAAAATAGTTAAATTACTTAATAATTAATTTATGTAATTATTGTATCACTTAATTATTAAATTGTCAAATAAAAAAGCTTAGAAAATTCTAAGCTATTTTATATGTTTTATGAAAATTTAATTTAATTCATCCATGTACTTATGCCTGTATTTTGGAATGAAATTATCTCTACATCTTGGATTGTATCTTTCTTTAATGCTTATAGTATCATAGTAATTCTTCCATAAAGCCTTAAGTTCTTTTTCATCTTTTGTTATGTCAGGTATATCTAATTTATCTACTTTAACTATCTGTGCTTTAAATTTATAGCCTAATAAGACCTCTTTATGAGTTACATCATATATAACTATCGGCAAGTCAAAGTTTCTTTGTAGAAAATGATCTTGTATTTTATATAAAATTCTATTATTGGGCTCTACTTTTGCAATATATGTATCATTAATTTTAGAAAAGCGAGTTATACCTAAATATAAATGCTTTTCTTTTTCTAAGTTTCTTTCTGCCTTCCTTAAAAAATTAACACAGTCAATTTTATAATTATGGTATATCCCTCCTCCATACTTAAAACCATTTACAACATATAAAAGCATATTCATTTCAACGCCTATTCCAGTGCATAAAAGGCAGTCTTTTAAAAATGAAGGAGAATAAAATGATATTTTTTCTTCTATTGCTTTTTTTACCTTACTTGCCTTTTTGGTATCTGTTTCTATTTTTAGTATTGGATAAAAACTCGCACTAAAATCTTCATCACTCACTATATCAACAGGAGTATTAAATGAATAATAATACTCATATACACAAGTTAAAAATCCTTCAAAGCTACCATCATACAAATACACTACCTGTGTTTTTTCGTTATGCATTCACTATACTCCTTTGCACATCAAACAAACTTAATTGTTTTACATTGTTTTCTATATTAAAGTTTTCTTTTCTAAAATCTAATGCTAAGAAATTGCTTGTTTTATTAGAGGCGATTAAGGAAGTTTGCATTGCCTTTCCTTTGCAAGTAATAAAAAACTTTGCCCTTTTTAGCACTACTCCTATCCTTTTAAGGCCTTCAAAATCTAAGTTTGCCACCTTCCTCGCTTTGATTATCCTTTTCGCACTAACGACTCCTATACCCGGCACTCTTAAAAGAGTTTCGTAATCTGCTGTATTTATTTCTACAGGAAAAAGATGCAAATTATTAACTGCCCAGTTACATTTTGGATCTAATTCAGGATTAAACATTGAATTTTCTTCGCTTAATAATTCCTCAGCCCTAAAATTATAAAATCTTAATAGCCAATCTGCTTGATATAGCCTATGTTCTCTTAATAAAGGAGGTTTTACGTCTAAAGCTGGGAGCATTTTATCATTATTAACAGCTATGTAAGCTGAATAAAATACCCTTTTTAATTTATATTTATCATATAAGCCTTGAGTTAGTCTTAAGATTTGAAAATCACTTTCATCGCTTGCCCCCACTATCATTTGGGTAGATTGGCCTGCTGGGGCAAACTTTTGCGCGTTTTTATATACTGTTAATTCTTTACTTGTTTGAATATTTTTCTCTTTGATGTTTTTCATTGGTGATAATATATTCATTTTTGTTTTTTGAGGTGCTAAGGCTAAAAGACTTTTTTCACTTGGCAATTCTATATTAACACTAACTCTGTCAGCTAAAAATCCTACTTGCTCTACTAATTCTTCACTCGTTCCCGGTATGATTTTTGCGTGTATATAGCCGTAAAACTTATATTCATTCCTTAAAATCTGCATACAGTTTATAATCAACTGCATTGTATAGTCTGGACTTTTAATTACTCCTGATGAAATAAAAAGCCCTTCAATATAGTTTCTTTTATAAAAATCTAAGGTTAAATCTGCTAACTCTCTGGGAGTGAAAGCCGCTCTTTTAACATCGTTACTTTTTCTATTCACGCAGTAAACACAGTCGTATTCACAATAATTTGTAAATAAGACTTTTAATAAAGAAATACATCTTCCATCACTTGACCATGTATGGCAAATTCCAGCAGAAAAAGCAGAGCCTATGCCATCTTTTCCTGCCTGCCTTGATGAGCCGCTCGAAGTACAGGATGCATCATATTTTGCACCATCTGCTAAAATAGTTAGCTTTTCTAATAAGTCCATAATATCACCTCTATAATATTATAACATCTATCAGTTGTAATTTCAATAGATTTTACAACTTTAAGTTGTAAATATGCGTAAAAAAACACGGGCATATAAATACCCGTGTTAATATTATTATTCGCCGTCTTTTTCAGCTTGTTTTTTTGCAAGGTCTATTAAAGCGTCTTTTCTTGAAAGGTTGATTCTGCCTTGGTCATCAATTTCAGTAACTTTTACTAAAACTTCATCTCCCACATTCACAACATCTTCAACTTTCTCTACTCTTTTTTCATCAAGTTTTGAAATATGAACAAGACCTTCTTTACCCGGTGCAATTTCTACAAAAGCGCCAAAGTTCATTAATCTTGTAACTACGCCTTTATATATAGCGCCTACTTCTGGATCGTAAACGATAGTTTGTACTATGTTTACAGCTTGAGTTAGTTTTTGTGCATCAACGCCGCCGATGTATACTGTGCCATCATCATCAATGTCAATAGTAACTTCGCACTCAGCACAGATTTTTTGAATAACCTTACCACCTTTACCGATAACATCTTTGATTTTTTCAGGATCAATTTTTAATGTTCTCACTTTTGGTGCGTATTGTGATAATTCTTCTCTTGGTTTTTCAATAGCTTTTAGCATTATATCATCTAAAATATGCATTCTTGCATCTTTACACTTTCTAAATGCTTCTTCAACTACTTCATAGCTTAAGCCATCAACTTTGATATCTACTTGTATTGCTGTAATACCTGTATGAGTACCACCTACTTTAAAGTCCATATCGCCAAAGAAATCTTCAAGACCTTGGATATCAAGCATTGTCATCCATTTATCGCCTTCTGTTATTAAGCCTACTGAAATACCAGCAACTGGAGCTTTAATTGGAACACCAGCGTCCATTAAAGCTAATGTTGAGCCACAAATAGCACCTTGGCTTGTTGAACCGTTAGAAGATAAGATTTCTGAAACTAAGCGGATAACATAAGGGAATTCTTCTTGCGATGGAATAACTGGAGCTAAAGCTCTTTCAGCTAAGGCACCGTGACCGATTTCTCTTCTGCCTGGGCTTCTTAAATTTCTTGCTTCACCTACTGAGTAAGGTGGGAAGTTGTAATGATGCATGAATTTTTTATCGTGTATATCTTGCAAGCCATCTATTAATTGAGCATCTTTACTTGAGCCTAAAGTAGCTACTGTTAATACTTGAGTTTGACCTCTTGTAAACATACCACTACCGTGTACTCTTGGAAGTAAGCCAACTTCTGAAGCTAAGTAACGGATTTCATCTATTCCTCTACCGTCAACTCTTTTATTTTCATCTAACAACCAGCGACGAACTACATATTTTTGTAGTTTGTACATTGATTCATCAATTTCGCCGATTTTATCAGGATAAACTTCATCAAATTTTTCGTGAACCTCAGTATAAACAGGATTTAATCTTGCTTCTCTTACATTTTTATCATCTGTATCAAGAGCAAATTTAATTTTATCAAGAGCAAATTCTTTTACTGCTTCATAAACTTCTTTATCTGTTTCAACAGGCTCAAAAGCAAATTTTTCTTTACCTATTTCGCTTACAATACCTTCTAAGAATGTAATGAAGTTTTTAATTTCTTCATGCCCTGCTTTAATAGCTTTTAGCATTGTATCTTCATCTACTTGATTTGCACCAGCTTCAATCATAACAACCTTATCTTTAGAACAAACTAAAGTTAATTCTAAGTCGTTATTTTTGCGTTGTTCTTCATTTGGCATTAATACGATTTCGCCATCAACTAAGCCAACTGAAATACCGCCGATAGGCCCATTAAAAGGCACATCTGATATACAAGTTGCAATAATTGCACCAAGCATACCTGTGATTTCTGGATCGTGATCTTGATCAACAGACATAACTGTCATAACAATAGCTACATCGTTTCTCATATCTTTTGGGAATAAAGGACGCATTGGTCTATCTACTACCCTTGATGATAAAACAGCTTTTTCGCCTGGTCTCCCTTCTCTTCTCATAAAAGAGCCTGGTATTCTACCTACTGCATAGATTTTTTCTTCAAAATCTACTGCTAAAGGGAAAAAGTCGATACCATCTCTTGGTTTTGGACTCATAGTAACATTTGCTAAAACGACTGTATCGCCGTATCTAACAAGACAAGAGCCATTTGATAATGCACACATTTTACCTGTTTCTACAACAAGTTTTTTGCCTGCGAAAGTTGTTTCAAATACTTTAAAACTCATTTTTCTACTCCTTCTTTTAGGAAAGTTATTTTTAGCAATAAGTTCAATTTTTAAACTTTAAAAACTCAACTTACTACTAAAACAATATAACCTTCCTTTATTAAACTTTGTTTTTTTAAGACTAAAAGGCAGATGAAAACATCTGCCTTAGGCTTTTTCTTATTTACGCAGACCTAATTTTGCGATAATTGCACGATATCTTGTGATATCAGTTTTTTGCAAGTATGCTAATAAGTTTCTACGACGACCAACCATTTTAAACAGACCTCTTCTTGAGTGATGATCTTGTTTGTTTAGTTTTAAGTGCTCTGTTAAGTGATTGATTCTTGCTGTTAAAAGAGCTACTTGCACTTCAGGAGAACCTGTGTCGCCTTCGTGTGTTTGGTTAGCTTTGATGATTTCATCTTTGTTAATCATAGTTATTTTCACCTTTCTATTTTTTTAGCCAAAACTCAGCATAAGGTTGGTGAAGCCTCTTATTAGAGGAATATCCTTAAACCGATTTTTGGTTACTAAAGAATTATACCACTTAATTACTACTTTGTAAAGAGATATTTATTAAGTGTTTTTAAATTTTTTACTTTATATATTCTTTTGATTTTATAGCTACTGAAGTTATCATTTCTGA
The DNA here is from genome assembly GCA_964369975.1 of uncultured Oscillospiraceae bacterium. Classification (GTDB taxonomy): domain Bacteria; phylum Bacillota; class Clostridia; order Oscillospirales; family Ruminococcaceae; genus RGIG3102. The sequence continues at coordinate 135,850 of CAYJFZ010000002.1, read as the reverse complement.
TAGTAGCTCTAAAGAGTCATACTTCTTTATTTCAGTTGAAAAATCAAAAAATTCAACTTTTATATTTTGCCCATATAAGTCACCCTCAAAACCTAAAATAAAAGTTTCGCAGGTGATGCTATCACCTTTAACTGTCGGGCGAGTTGATATACCGGTAGAGGCAGGATATACCTTGCCGTTAACTGTGGCAATAGTATTATATACCCCTCTTTTGGGCATACACATAAATTCTGGATAAATTTGATTTATTGTAGGAGTGCCTATAGTTCTTCCTAATTTTTTACCGTGAACTACTGTAAAATCAACATAATAATTATATCCTAAAAGTTTATTTGCTTTTTTTATATCGCCTATTTCAAGAGCATTTCTAATTAATGTACTGCTAACTACCTCATCATCAATTTTAACAGTAGGCACTATTTCAAAATGTATCCCTTTTTCTTCGCAAAGAGTTTTTAAAATTTCTACATCACCTTTTCTATCTTTACCAAAGCGAAAATCGCTACCACAAAAAACAGCTTTTGCCCTCATAGCTTTTACTATGATGTTTTCAAAAAATTCTCTTGGGGTAAACTGTGAAAAACTTAAAAAATCGGGACTGTAAAATAAATCAATATCATATTTGTTTATTTCATTTACTTTTTGTTCTTGATTTAAAATATCCTTACCTTTATGAAGTAGGGAAATTGATTTTGTAAAAGTAAATATAGCTTTATTTAAAAAATTCTTTTGCGCGTATTTTGCCATTGTATCTATTAAAAATTTATGACCTATATGAACGCCATCAAAATATCCTAAACTTACGGCTGTATCGCACTTACTTTCATATTGTAAATCATATATTTTGAGCATCTGCTTCTTCCTTTTCTTTTTCAACAAACAATTTCACTACGCTTAATTTTTTGCTTTCTATTTTTCCTATAGCGTAGAATTTTTTATTGTAATACACTCTATACATCCCATCTTTTTTTGATACAGTGCTCCTTGCACCATTTAAAAGCCTTTTTGCTATTTCTTGCGTTAAATCTAATGGCTCTAAATGAGAAAACACTGTATCTGTATCTAAAATGAAGTTTTCAATTGTATTTGTATCTCTTGCTTTTTGTAAATCTTCTATAGTTATGCAATCTTCTATACTATATCCGCAAGCCTTTGTTCTTTGCAAAGCAGTTAAAGTAGCACCACAACCTAATTTTTCGCCGATGTCTTCCACTAACACTCTTATATAAGTGCCTTTTGAGCAAAGCACTCTTATGGTGTATTCGTCCTTATCATTTGATAAAAACTCAATCTCGTGGATGGTGATGCTTCTTTTTTTTCTTTTAACTTCAACGCCTTGCCTTGCTAATTTATACAAGGGTTGTCCATTAATTTTTACAGCTGAATACATAGGTGGATATTGCTCGATTTCACCTTTAAAAGAATTAATAGCATTTATAACTTCATCTTTTTTGCTATCTACTTCTCTTTTAAAAAGCACTTCGCCTGTTATATCACCAGTATTAGTTTTAATTCCTAATTTAAAAGTTGCAATATATTCTTTATCTTGAATAATTTGCATATCAACAGCCTTCGTACTTCTTCCTAAAAACAAAGGTAAAACACCTGTCGCCATAGGGTCAAGTGTACCTGCGTGACCAATTTTTCTTGTTGATAATATACCTCTCGCCTTTGCTACAACATCAAAACTTGTCCAGTCGCTTTGCTTATTTAAAAGTATAATGCCTTGATAGTTTAATTGCATAAAACCATCTCAACTTCCCTTAATATTGCTTTTTTTACACTTTCAAGTGTTCCACTAATTTCACAAGCTGCTGCTTTTTCGTGGCCACCACCACCAAAACTTTGGGCTATTTCACTTGCACTAACTTGCTTGTTTGTTCTTAAAGACACCTTAAATGTATCATCGCTAATAGCTCTTATAGAAACACCCACTTCAACTCCATCAATAGTTCTCGGGATAGTTTTTATAATATCCATATCTTCTATTGAAGGGTTGATTTTTTGAATGATTTCTTCATCAACTGCTACTATCGCACACTTATCATCTAAATAGAATTCTAAGCTATTAAGCGCGTATTTTTCAATTTGTATAGTCTTTTTGCTTTTTGACATAAAGAATTTATCTACAATATTAATATGATCTGCGCCTTTTTTTAGTAAATCAGCTGCTACTAAATGGCATTCGCTATCTGTTGATGAGTATTTAAAACAGCCTGTATCAGTTAAAATACCAGTGTATAAAATACTTGCTAATTTTTCATCAATTTCTACATTCATTTCTTTTAAAATGTAGTAAATTAGTTGTGCTGTAGCAGGCAAATCTGCATAGCAACAAGTATAGTCTGCATAGTTTGAATTTGTTTCGTGATGGTCTATACATAAATTAACATTGCTTGAATATTCTTTGTCGATACTGCCTAATAAATCTTGTGAGGCAGCATCAACACTTACTATATATTCAGGTGTGAATTGCTCTGTGAATAATTCTATATTCATATAATCATACTTACTGCTTATTTCATCTTGGCATAAAACAGCACAAGTTTTGCCCTGTCTTTTTAAGGCTAATGCTAAGCCAGCCGCTGAAGAAACTGTATCACCATCTGGGTTTTTATGCGAAATGATTAATACATTATCATTTTCTAAAAGCATAGAAGCTGCCTTATTAATATCTACTTTATTCATCGTTTTTATTTCCCTTATTTATATCCTTTATGATATTGTTGATTTTAAAAGCATAAGCAGTGCCACTGTCTTTAATAAAAACAAATTCAGGACTCCTTCTGATTTTTAATCTCTTTGAAAGCTCACCTCTAATATGGCCTTGAGCTTTTTGCAAAGCAATTATAGCTTTATCTAAAGCTTCTTCGCCTTCTAAAACACTAATATGAACTTTAGCTGATGTTAAATCAGGGGCAGTATCAACTCTCATTACTGTTAAAAAGCATTGAAGTCTTGGGTCTTTCATAGTGGATATTATGTTTACTAATTCTCTTTTTATATCTTCATTTAATCTTTCGTTTTTAGTTGAAGCCATAACTAACCTCCTTTAAAAAAATCATTAATCTTTATATTCTTCAATGATGAATGATTCTAATATATCGCCTTCTTTGATGTCGTTAAACTTATCTAAGCCGATACCACACTCATAGCCAGTAGCCACTTCTTTAGCATCGTCTTTAAATCTTTTTAATGATGAAATTTCATCTTCTGCAATAACAACACCATCACGAACAACTCTTATTTGAGCATTTCTTGCAACTTTACCAGCTTTTACATAACAACCTGCAATAGTTCCGATTGATGAAATTTTGTAAACTTCTCTAACTTCAGCATGACCGAGTTCAACTTCTCTGAATTTAGGAGATAGCATACCTTTCATTGCATCTTTAACATCGTTAATAGCATCATAGATAACTCTATACATTCTCATTTCAACGCTTTCAAGGTCTGCATCTTGCTTTGCAACGCTGTCAGGGCGAACATTAAAGCCTATGATTATAGCATTTGAAGCAGAAGCAAGCATTACATCACTTTTGCTAATAGCACCAACGCCTGCGTGAATTACTTTAACTCTAACTTCTTCATTAGTTAATTTTTCTAAAGATTGCTTTACAGCCTCAGCAGAGCCTTGAACATCGGCTTTTACTACAACAGGTAATTCTTTCATCTCACCTTCTGCAATTTGGCTAAATAAGTTATCCAGAGTAACTTTTTGATAGCTGTTGAATTTTTCTTCTTTAATTTGTGTTGTTCTTTGTTGTGCAAGCTCTCTTGCTAATTTTTCATCTTCAACAGCGCTGAATAAATCGCCAGCTGTTGGCACTTCTGTAAGACCAGTAATTTCAACAGGAGTTGACGGGCCTGCTTCATCTAATCTAACACCTTTATCATTAGTCATCACCCTTACTCTACCAACTGCAGTACCAGCAATGATAACATCACCCTTATTAAGTGTGCCGTTTTGAATTAGGATAGTAGCAACAGGGCCTAAGCCTTTGTCTAATCTTGCTTCGATAACTGCACCTACAGCTTTTCTGTTTGAGTTTGCTTTTAATTCTGCAACATCACTAATTAAAGTAATCATTTCAAGTAAGGTATCAATTCCATCACCAGTTTTAGCTGAAATTGGCACAGAAATTATATCACCGCCCCATTCTTCTACTACTAAGCCGTGTTCTGTTAATTCTTGTCTTACTTTATCAGGATTTGCTGTTGGTTTATCCATTTTATTTATAGCTACGATAATTGGAATTTCCGCAGCTTTTGCATGATTTATAGACTCTATTGTCTGTGGCATTATACCATCATCAGCTGCTACTACTAATATAGCGATGTCAGTGATTTGTGCACCCCTTTGACGCATTGAAGTAAAGGCTTCATGCCCCGGAGTATCTAAGAAAGTAAGCACTTTATTGTTTGCTCTTACTTGATAAGCGCCTATATGCTGAGTGATACCACCAGCTTCGCCTGTAGTTACATTAGTTTTTCTAATAGCGTCTAAAAGACTCGTTTTACCATGGTCAATATGTCCCATAACAACTACAACAGGAGGTCTTTCCTGTGTATTTTCTGCATTATCTTCAATTATTTCAAATAGACGCTCTTCAATTGTTACAACTACTTCTTTTTCTACTTTTGCGCCTAATTCTTCAGCGATTAAAGAGGCTGTATCAAAGTCAACTACTTGACTAATTGAAGCCATAATTCCAAGACCCATTAATTTTTTTACAACTTCGCTTGCTGTAACTTTTAATCTTGTAGCTAATTCGCCTACTGAAATGTCATCTGGAATTTGCACTTTCAATTGTGCTTTTCTTGCTTTTTCAAGATGTAATCTTTCTAATTTTTGCGCTTCAGTTTCTATTTTCTTTTTACCAAATTGGTTTGGCCTTTGATTATATTTGTTATTTTTATTTTTATTAAACTTTTGTTTACCGCCAGCAAACTGTTGATTTTTTCTATTATTTGCACTATTAAACGGCTTATTTTGAGCCATTTGATCATATCGCTCATTGAATTTATCTAAGTTTACATTTGTTTGTCTTGTATCAACTGTCACAGTAATTCTTTCTTGTTTTACTGTAGTTTCTTGAGTTTTTGGCTTTGGAGTGTGAACTGGTTTTTGTACAACTGTACCATCAGCTTTTCTTAAAGGCTCGTTTGATACTTTCTTTTCAGGCGCTTTTTTCTCAGCCTGTTTTGGTTTTTCTGTTTTTGGTGGCTGTGGTTTTTTATCAGCTACCTGCTTTGCAGCCTCTTTTTTAGCTGCTGGCTTTTCTACCTTTGGTTTTTCCTGTGTTTTTACATTTAAGTATGAGTTTAAATCTTCTATACTCGCTTTATTTGTATAATGTTCAAACACAACATTCGCTTCGTGCGGAGTTAAAACAGTTGTCTTTTTGACATCTTCTTTTTTTAACACTTCACCAAGCTCAGCTAATGCTGATTTTGAATCTAATTTAAAATCATCTATTAAGTCTTTTACTTTATATTTTATTACCATTAATTATCTCCTTTTACTATTGCAGTGCATTAAGGCACAACTTTGCTAAGTTTTCGTCTGTTATAGCTATAATTCCTGTTTTTTTACCTATAATTTTTGCTAAACTATCTTGAGTCAGATCTATTTTTAAAACTTCTTGTATGTCTTCACAAGCAAATTCTAAGTTTTTAAAAGTTTTTTCGCTTAAATCTTCTGTTGCCATTATTAAAAATACTTTCCCTTTATTGGCATTTTCAATCACACTGTCAAAGCCGTAAATTAATTTACCAGCTTTTCTTGCCATTGAAATAGCAGAAAACAATTTGTTATTCATGTTCTATCTCCTGATTAAGCCTTACAAAAATTTCTTCGCTAATGCTACACTCAAAAGCTCTTTGCAGTCTATTTGCTTTTTGGGCTTTTTGTAAACAATCACCACTTTTGCAGATGTAAGCACCTCTGCCAGCTTTTTTACCTGTTAAATCAACTGATATTTCATTTTGATTGTTTTTCACTATTCTTATAAGCTCATTTTTATCTTTTGAAATGTTGCAACCTATACATCTTCTTTGAGGTACTTTTTTTATAGCCATAAATACTCTCCTTATTATCCGTTAAAGTATCCACTTTGTGGGTGGATATCAATGTTGTATCCTGTAAGCCTTGCAGCTAAGCGAGCATTTTGGCCTTTATTGCCTATTGCTAAAGATAATTGCTCATCTGGCACTAACACTTTGCAAGCCTTATTTTGCCCTTCGATTATTTCTACACTGACAACACTTGCCGGTGATAGAGCTGCTGAAATGAATTCTACTGGGTCATCACTGTATTTTACTATGTCTATTTTTTCTCCGCCGATTTCTTCAATTACATTGTCAATACGAGATCTTTTAGGGCCTATGCAAGCGCCAATCGCATCTACATTGTCATCTGATGAAATAACAGCAAGTTTTGTTCTTGCTCCTGCTTCTCGGCAGATGCTCTTCACTTCTACTACACCTGAGAAAATTTCAGGCACTTCTAATTCAAACATTCTTTTCACAAAGCCTGGATGAGTTCTGCTTAACATTATTTTAGGGCCCTTTTCAGAAGAAACCACATCTACTACAAACACCTTTATATGCTCGCCTCTTAATGGGTCTTCTCCCGGAATTTGCTCATCTCTTGGCAATATGAATTCATTATTACCTATTTGAATAATTAAAGCTCCTGTTTTTTCGTTTCTTCTTTGTACAACTCCGCTTACGATTTCCTGAGCTTTGCCTTTCATATCTTCAAAAATTTGTGCTTTTTCTGCTTCTTTAATGCCTTGTCTTATAACATTTTTTGCAGCACCTATTGCGATATATCCAAATTCTTTAGTTTTTAGTGGCACACCTATTTGTGCGCCTACTTTAATTCTTGCTTTTATTTTTTTAGCGTCTACTAATAAAATTTCTGTATCTGGATTTTCTACTTCATCTTCTACAACAGTTTTTATTACTGAAACTGCGAAGTTGAATTTTTCGCTGTCTGCTATAACGCTTACATTGCCCTCAATACCTAAGTCTTTTTCTACTGCTACTTCCATAGCCTTTGTGATTTTTTCAAGCAGCACTTCTTTTTTTATACCTTTTTCTTTTTCTATCGTATCAAGTGCTTCAAAAAATTCTTTATTCATTTTTCCTTCATCCTCCTAAAATAAATCTAAATCATCACATAGCTTTACAAAAGATGTATCTTTTAAAGCTATTTTAACTTCTTTATCTTCTAATTTTATACTGATATTCATATCATCAAAATCTTGTAGTATACCTTGAATTTCTCTTTCGTTATCAATAGGTCTTATTAATTTTGCTAATACTTCACTGCCGATTTTTGTTTTAAAGTGCATTTCTTTTGTAAGTTTTCTGCCAAGTCCTGCTGATGATACTTCAAAGAAATACGCTTGTTTTATAGGATCTTCTTCATCAATTAAAGGGTCAGCTTTTCTTGAAACACTTTCGCAGTCTTCAATTGTGATACCGCCTTCTTCTTTATCAATAAACACTCTTAAAAACCAATCCGGACCTTCTTTTTCAAATCTTACATCCCATAAGATAAGTCCTAACTCATCGCAGATAGGCTTTACTATGTCTTCTACTACTTCGGTAGCTTTTTTACCTTTAGCCAAAATAATTTTCCTCCATATTTACAAAATGAAAAGAGCGGGTAACCCCACTCTTCCTTTCAAACTCTATTAACGATACAAATTATACCACATTACTTTATAAAAAGCAAGCATTTTTATTATTTATCTTCCTACTATTGGTAATTTATATCTTATATCGCCCAGTCGCCATTTTCAAATATGGTAATCTTTTCGCCTTTTTTAGTTAAGCCTACAATAGACATATCACTGCTACCTATCATAACATCATCGTGAATGAGTGAATCATTTAAGCCTTTATTAGCTAATTCTTCCTTAGTCATTTTAGGGCCGTTTTTAATTGTTGAAGCATAACCCTTACCAAAGGCTATATGGCAAGCTGCATTTTCATCAAATAAAGTATTGTAAAATAAAATATTCTCTTTATTAATTGGGCTACTTTTTGGAACAAGGGCAACTTCGCCTATTCTATTCGCCCCTTCATCTGTTGATAATAATTGTCCTAATAAGTCTTTGCCCACTTTTGCATCGTATTCTACTACTTTACCATCTTTAAAAGTTAAAACGAAGTCTTCAATTATATTACCGCTGTAAACATAAGGTTTTGTTCCGTATACTATCCCATTCACCCTATCTTTATGAGGGGCTGTAAATAATTCTTCTGTTGGCATATTAGGAATATACTCAACTCCTGTAACAGTTTTTTCGCTAACTCCTGCCCAAACACAATCCTCACCCAGACCCACTTTTAAATCTGTGCCGTTTTGTGAAGTAAAATGTAATTCTACTAAATCTAATTCATTTAATTTATCTTTTCTTACTTCTTGATGTTTTGAATGTTCTTTCCAATTTTTAATTGAATCCCCTTCCACTCTTGAAACTTTAAAAATAGCTTCCCATAATTCTTTAACAGCTTCTTCTTCGCTTAAGTTAGAAAACACTTTTTTTGCCCAAGCATTAGATGGAATAGCCACAATACACCATTGCGCTTTTTCTTGGCTCATATAATCTCTATACGGCTGTAATGCTTTTCTTTGTGCAATAGATACATTTCTAATTTTATTTATATCAAGGCCTTTATAGATTTCTGGATTTGAGCTTGCTATGCTTAATATAGCTGCACCTTTTTCATCTTCAAGATAGTCAAGATATGAGCGAAGTAGCCAAGGTTTTACATCGCATAATACATCTTCTTTAGTATTTTCTAATTTAATTTTAGATAATTCTTCATCTTGATAATGCACAACTACTTCTTTTGCCCCTAATTTATATGCCTCGATAGCACAAAGGCGTGCAAAAAATGCTGTATGCACTTGAGCGTTAATAATTAAATTTTGTCCTTTTTGAATATTAACACCTGCGCCGACTGCCATTTTAGCATATTCTTGTAATAATTTTTCTTGCATAAAACCACCTATCTTTCTATTTATATATCTATTATAATAACACTATTTTAATTTTTTTTCAATAAAAGCTATTGACCTTTTATATCTAAAGTAATACAATATAAAAAAAGACAGTGAAAAGGATGTAATTATGAAAGCTAAATTACCAAAACGCAGAGAATTTGTTATTTCTATAGATGAGCATTACGAAAAAGCTGATGAATGCTGGGATGAATTAAAAAAAATATTAGACGACTATCAAAAAGAAGGCAAGAATACTTTTACTAAAACTTTTATTGAAGATAACGAACATAAAGTAAAAGCATTACAAGAAAAATATGAATTCACATATACTATAGAAGAAAGATAGTACTATCTTTTATTTTAAGTTTAATAACTAAAAGGCATTATCGCTATGATAATGCCTTTTTATTTTTTTACACTTTTTGCAGTTTTTCAACATATATGTTTTCATCTTTTACGCAAACTCTCACACTATCGCCCTTTAATATATCATTATCAAATAAATACTCACTTAAAACTTTTTCAAGCCTTTTAGATATTTCACTCCTTATGTTCCTTGCTCCATAAGGTGATTTTAAACAAGTGTTTGCTATTAAGTCAATTAAAGATTTTTCATATTCAAGATGTATTCCTTGATTTTTTAATTTTTCTTGTAAATTACTTATCATAAAAGCTGATATTTCACATAGTATGTTTATATCAAGTGGCATAAAACGAATAATTTCATCTATTCTACCAATGAACTCCAAAGGAAAATGAGATTTTACAGCCAAGGCTAATTTTTCACTTTTAAAATCATTTACATTTTCTTGTGCACTAAAGCCTAAGTTTATATTGTTTGCTATTAATTCTTTTGCGCCTAAGTTAGAAGTCATTATGATAATTGTATTTTTAAAGTTTATAACTTTTCCATTTGAGGTAGTTAATTGTCCATCTTCCATAACTTGTAGTAATAAGTTGTATAAATCAAAATGCGCCTTTTCTATTTCATCAAATAAAACAACACTGTAAGGATTCAAAGCTAAAGCTTGCTCTAATTTTCCTACTTGGTCATAGCCTACATACCCAGGAGGCGCCCCTGTTAATTTTTTAATATCTGCTTTTTCGCTATACTCTGTGCAGTCAATTCTTATCAGAGCTTTTTGTGAGCCGAATAGAGTACTCGCGAGCACTTTACAGCTTTGCGTTTTTCCTACTCCCGTTGGGCCTAAAAATAAAAGAGACGCTATTGGCCTATTTTCTTCACATAAGCCTACTCTCCATTTTTTTAGTGCAGATGCCATTGCACTTATAGCCTCTTTTTGACCAAAAATTTTAGAATTTAGAGTTTTTTCTAATTTTTCTAAGGTATCTTTTTCTTCTTTTTCAATTTTTGATACGGGTATACCTGTTTGAGCGCTTATTGCCTTTGCTATACAGCTTTCATCTACTTCTTTTAAGCCTTCAATTTTTGCTTTTGCACAGCTTTCATCTAATAAATCCACTGCTTTATCCGGCATATATCTTTGCGTTATATATCTTTTTGATAAACTCACTATTGTATTTATCGCCCTATCCTCAATGGTAATACCATGGTAGCTTTCATAACTGTGCTTTAGCCCTTGTAATATTTTAATAACAACTTCATCGCTCGGCTCATTTACAATAACTTTTGAGAACCTTCTTTCAAGGGCTGAGTCTTTTTCTATTATTTTAGTATACTCGTCTTGAGTAGTAGCTCCAATTAGCTGAATTTTACCTCTTGCAAGGGCAGGTTTTAGAATATTTGCTGCATCAATAGCCCCTTCAGCGCCACCTGCAGCAGAAATTATATGAATTTCATCAATAAATAAAATAATATCTTCTTCTTGTGAAATTTCATCTATTACAGATTTTAGCCTATCCTCAAAATCTCCTCTATATTTTGTACCTGCAATTAGAGAAGTTAAATCAAGGGAGTAGATTTCTTTATTTTGCATTTCTTTAGGCACTTTCTTTGTGGCTATCATATTCGCTATGCCTTCAATAATGGCAGTTTTGCCCACTCCGGCAAGGCCTACTAAACAAGGATTATTCTTTTTTCGCCTTAGTAAAACTTCAATTATCCTATTGATTTCATTTTCTCTGCCTATACAAGGATCAAAAGGAGTTAAATACGCTATTTTAGTTAGATTTTTAGAATATTTTTCAAGGTTTTTATATTCTTTCCTGTTTTGAGAATACTTATTTTCATAGCTTATATTACCTTGATTACTCACTGCTTTTACCTGTTCTTCAAGCAAAGGCATATTTTCAATTACTGACATTAAAAGTCTATAAGCCATACAGTTTTTTTGCATAAGTATAGCTTGGAATAGTTCATTTATCCCAGCTTGAGCTTTCCCTATTCTTATAGCTATTCTATAAGAAGTACGCAATACTTCAACAGCATTGCTACTTAAATCATCACTCGTTAAGCTACCTCCCATTCCACTACCTAAAACAGTAGATGTAAGGGAGTATATTTTATTAAAATCAGTGCTATATCTTTGCAAAACATCGCTTATATCAGTTTTACCTTGAGCTAAGATACCAAGCAGTAAATGCTCCGTTCCCACTGTTATATGACCGAGCTTGCCTGATATTTCAATAGCGCTGTTTATACTTTTATTTGCTCCTTGAGAAAAATTTTTAAATTTATACATAAATCACCTATTTAAGTTTATTCAAAACTATTATAGGCAGAAATAAAAAAAATAAGCCTAAAAAGGCTTATTAGTTATTTTATGCTATTGATTCTGTTTTGCCTGATATAGCTTCTTCTAAAGCTAAAGCTAATTGATCAGGACAGCTTGTTGATTTTCTTCCACAAGTGATACCCTTCATTCTTTGTGCAGCTTCTTGTGCTGGCATACCTTTTAATAGAGAAATGATACCTTTAATGTTGCCATCACAGCCACCTACTACTACTGCATCTTGTACAATGCCATCTTCAATTACTACTTTAGTTGCTCTTGCGCATGTTCCTTTATTTTTTCTAATATATTCCATTTTAATCCCTCTTTCTATCTTCTTGCACTTCATAATATCAAAAATTTTGTTGTAATGCAATAGAAATGTGAGTTTATCACAATTTTTTACACTATTTTCATTGACATATTACTAAAAACAATATAAAATCTATATTATAACTAAAAACTTGGAGGACATTTAAACAATGAACGAATTTACCTTTAGAGCATTACTTTCTTTTGTGCATGCTTTTATAACTTGCGGATTTCTTTCTTTATTTTTAAAAAAATCAAAAATGACAAGTACATTAAAAATAATAATAATTTTTACAGTTTATACTTTATTATCACTATTAATGTCAAGCGGTATGCAAGGCATTGCAGCAATAACTTCTGATTCATTTGATACTATTCAGTTTGTTTTATACACAGTAGCTGGTATAGGAGCTTGCGCTGTTATTTATATAAATTATAACAGACATATCTTAGCTGAAAAAATACACGCAAAGAAGAATAAAAAATAATGATTTTTCACCTTAAAAAAAAGGAAACAGTGGGAGTTAATGTCCCAACAATTGTATTTAATAACTTAGAGTATGCAAAAGAAACCGATTTAAAGGTTATTTTGCATATTTTAAATACACAAAATTGTGATGCTATTTCCATAAGTAAAGACTTAAATTTGAATTTATTAAGTGTTCAATCAAGTATACTATATTGGGCGAATTTAGATTTATTACATATCCAAGAAGAAACTACTAAAAAAACAAAGAAAAAGCCAGTCTTATCAGCTCAAGATATAATGGCACTCTCGTCTTCTTCAAGTGAGATTGATACTTTAGTAAAAGAGATGCAAAAGATATTTTCTTATACTTTAAATGAAAAGCATACAATGAAGTTTATTGAGTTACTCTTAGAGGAAAATATTGGAGTTGATGCTATAATTTCTCTTAGCTTATATTTTAAAAATTTATCTGATACTTCCCCTTCTTACATAGCTAAGATGATTTCATCAGCAAATAAGAAAACACCTTTAACTTCTTTTAAACAAGCAGAAAAATACATACATTTATTAGAAGAAAGAAAGCTGAATTTAGAAAAAGTAGCCCAGATTTTCTCTTGTAGTAGTGAAGATTTTACAACGAGCGAGAAAACTTTAATTTATTCATGGTTTGAAAAACTTAATATGTCTATTAGTATGATAAAAAAATCTTTAGAGGTAGCTGGAAGTTTAGCTGATGTAAAATACTGTGGTGGCATATTAAAAAACTGGCATAGAAAAAAATATACAACCGTTGATGATTTAAAAAATGAGGTTATGAACTTTAACCAAAAAGAAGATATTAAAATTCTACCAAAAGATGATATTTTAACAAAGGCAGCCTTAGTTGTACCTACATTAGATGAAGGAGTTTAATTATGCAAGATTTTAACAGTACTTTTTTTGCTACTGAAATTTTAAATAAAAGAAAACAGCAATCTTTTTTAGATTTAAAAAATAGAGAAAATGAAGTATTTGCTAAAATTTCAAACTATAAACCCCTCTCTTTAAAAATTAATGAAAAAGGTGCAGCCTTAGCCCTTGCAAAATTCAAAAAAGACGAAGTTAGCGTATCAAAATTAAAAATAGAATTAGAAGAATTATTAATAGAAAGAAAAAAACTTTTACTTGATAATAACTTTAGCGAAAATTATTTAGAACTGCATCATTTTTGCAATATTTGTTCTGATAATGGCTATATAAACGGAGTGTTATGCTCTTGTATGAAAAATGAAAATGCAAAACAAAAGCAAATTTATTTATCATCTTTATCCCCAATGCCTACTGCTACCTTTGATGATTTCTCCTTAGATTACTATCCAAAAGAAAAAAGCGAAGATGGCACTGATATTTATGAGCATATGCAAAAAATATTTAATTTTTCAAAAGAGTATGCTAATAAATTTACACCAAAATTTAAAGGTATTTTAATGATGGGTACAGCCGGCCTTGGAAAAACTCATCTTTCTTGTGCCATAGCAAAAGAATGTATGAATAAGGGCTTTTCTGTTATATATACAAGCTCTCAAACATTGTTTGACTCTATAGATAAAAATAGATATTCTCAAGATGATGAATTAATTCATAATATAGCAAACTGTGATTTATTTATTTTAGATGATTTAGGAAGTGAATATCTAACAAATTATTCAATTTCTTCTTTTTATAATATTATAAATAATAGAACAATTAAGAATTTACCTACCATTTACACATCGAATTTAAAAACACAGCAAGAAATATATCAAAGATACCCTGAAAAAATAGCCTCAAGAATTTTAGGAACAAACCACATTTTAATTTTTAAAGGCAATGATATACGCTTAATTAAAAAGTAAGGCATAGATTTATAAATCCTTTATAGTATAATTAAAAGACTTTGATAAGCTAAAGGCACTCGCAGTAATACTGTGAGTGCCTTTTTTTATTTATTCCAAACCTTTTTCTTATCTATAACTCTTGCTACCATCATGCTTACAACTGTATCCCCACAAACATTTAGGCAAGTTGCAGGAGGGTCTACTAAAAAGCCGATAGTCGCTATTAAAGGGAAAGCCTCTGGTGGAAAGCCCATTAAGCTAACTATTAGCATCTCCCCTACTAAGCCCCCACCAGGCACACCTGAAAGAACAACTCCACTTAAAATAGCTATTAATATCGCCACTATGTATGTATCAAGTCCTGTAAATTCTTGACCGAACACACCAAATAAAAACGATATTTTTAATATAGCAGATAATACGCTTCCGTCCATGTGCATAGTAGCGCCTATAGGCAATACTATATTGCTTATATCTTCTGGCACCCCTATATTTTTGCAAGCTTTTAAGTTTACAGGTAAAGTTGCTATACTACTTTGAGTTGCTAAAGAGGTTACCGCTGGCTCTAAAATATTTTTAAAATATAGTTTTACAGCATCAATGCCTCCTGCAAAAAAGCTATATCCACTAAAGGCTACAAAAAAGTATACTATACAAATTGGATAATATAATAACATCGCCCTACCATAAGAGCCTATTAAATTAGGGCCAAACTCACCTATCAGGCTTGCAAAATAAGCACATAAACCTATAGGTGCATACCACATAATTAAATTTACAAACTTCATCATTACTTTACTCATGTTATTTAAAAATCTTGCAATTTGATTATTTTCACCAAGTGAAGAAACACAAAAGCCCATCATTACAGAAAATACTATTAAAGGTAACATATTACTCCTTGATAATAGTAATGAGAAATCTTCTACTGTAATAGCTTTCACTATTTGCTGTGATAATGATACATTTTCCATTTCGCCTACAGTGTCCATCACGATGTTTACACCTTGTGCCGGCGGATAAATTTTAACTGCTACTATTATTATAATAGCCGCTATTAGTCCTGTTACTAAAAAAATTAAAAGCATAACTGAGATAATATTGCCCAGTCTTTTCATATTTACCATATTGCCTACTGCGCTCGTTATTGTAAAAAATACTAAAGGCACAACAGCCGTAAACATTAAGTTTAAAAAGACATCACCTAAAGGCTTTAAAACTACAGCATCTTCTTTCAAAAATAAACCGATAATACTGCCTAAAGCTATTGAGCTAAGCAGTATTATCGGAAATTTGAAATTTTTTAAATTTTCTTTATTCATTTACTATATCCTCCTTATAAAATTATGTATCAATGAAAGTCTATGTATCGATTCATAATTTTATTCGAGAAATATCGTAAATATTAACTATCTTTGGTAAGCTATATGCCCGCCTACTATTGTAGTGTTTACTTTTACATCTGTTAAAGTTTCTATATCAGCTGTAAAAATATCTGTGTCTAAAATAGCAATATCAGCAAAGAAACCAGGGATTAGTTTGCCTTTTCTGTTTTCTTCAAAGTTTGGATAAGCACTTGCATGTGTGTATAAAGATACAGCTTCATTTATACTAACGCCTTGCTCTGGGTAATAGCCTTGTGGAGGGTTGTGTTTTAAGTCTTTTCTTGCTACTGCACAATATAAGTTATCCATTGTTTTTAAATCTTCAACAGGAGCATCTGTACCATAGGAAACATTAATTCCCATTCTGTACATATCGCCAAAGGCATAAGAAGTGCTAGCAAGAGCTTCGCCTACTCTATCACCTACTATATGCATATCATAATGGATGAATATAGGTTGAACATAAGCTAAGATATCATTTTCTAAAAATCTATTTATTAATGGTTTATCAGTGATTTGGCAATGAATAATGCCGTGACGAAGAGGGTTTTTGTTGTCTTTGATAACTGTTGCATAAGCATCAAGTACCATTTCAATAGCCCTGTCGCCTATAGCATGCACTGCTACTTGGCAGTCGTTTTCATTTGCTGTTTGCACCATTTCATTTAACACTTCTTGAGTCATACACTCAATACCTTTTGTTTGAGAATCATCTGCATAAGCATTTCTCATTAAAGCTGTTCTTGCTCCAAGAGAGCCATCTACAAACATTTTTAAAGGGCCTACTTTGTTATAATCTGAGCCATAGCCTGTTTTATATCCAGCTTTTAGGAATTCTTTATATTCTACTGGGTCTGTGAAAGTGCATTGATGATAAACCCTTGGTCTTGCTTTATTATTGCTATAAACTTCTTCATAAGCTGAATACATTTGCTCATAATTTAAAGTATTCATATCGTTTGTTTGCATTGTTGTTATACCTTGGGATAAAGCATAATCCATTGCACCATTTATAATATCTGCCATTTGTTTAGTAGTTGGCTGTGGTACATGTGAAGAAATCAGTTTAATTGCTGATTCAGTGAAAACTCCGTTTGGAGTGCCATCTTCATCATAATAGAATTCAGCACCTTCTATTTGTGGAGTATCTTTTGTTATCCCGCAAACTTCTAAAGCCTTTGTATTACAAGAAGCTAAGTGACCACAAGCACGGGTATAAAGCATAGGATGCTCTGTTGAAATAGCATCTAAATCATGTCTTGTCAATGCTGTAGCATCATCTTCGAAGTAGTCTTGATTCCAGCCTCTACCTATGATAAAACCGCCTTCTGGGATTGTATTTTTTGATAAAAACTCTCTACTTCTTTTAATAACTTCTTCTTTTGAAGTTGAGCCATATAAAGGCACACTTGCTAAAGCTGTACCTACACCGTATAAATGCTGATGTGAATCATTAAAGCCTGGTACTACTGCTTTTTCGTTTGCGTCTATTTTATGTGCATCGCTATTTGCTAAAGCTAAAATTTCTTCATTTGTTCCTGTGTGTGTTACTACACCATCCTCAAAAATAATAGCCTGTGCGAAATTGTCTTTTTCTAAATAGATTTTGCCGTTAAAAATTACTGTTTGCATAATTTTCTCCTTTTATATTAGTTTGTTTTTCTTTTGTTTTTTGTTATTAAATATATCCCAAAGCATATAGCTGGAACAACAAGGCCTATAATCGATGTTGCTGTATCTTCAAAGAAAGTATTTACTGTTAAAGCTGCTGTTACTAATACTGCAAGATATACTATTAAAGTAGGTGCTCTATATGGTCTTTGCATATCTGGATATTTTTTTCTTAAAGTGATTACTGAATAGAATGTAAAAGTTTTGAATACCATACCTGAAAATACAACTAAAGCTGTCAATTCCCCTAAATCTCTTGTGAAAATTAAAGCTACTGTTATTACTAAATGAAGTAAGATTGCATTATGTGGTGTTTTATATTTTTCGTGAACATTTGCAAATGCTTTAGGAAGCATTCCATCTTTTGCTATTGCAAAAGCAGAACGAGGAAATACCATTACACAGCCATTTAAAGAGCCAAAAATAGCTAAAAACATACATACTGTTACTAAGATACCGCCAAAGCTTCCAAATAATATATTCGCTGCCTCTGTTCCTAAGTAATATTCACCGCCCTCTATTAAGGATACTATCGCTTCATACGGTACTACTCTATATAAAGCAAAGTTAAATACTACATACAAAACTGTTACAAATACAATAGAAATTATAATTGCCATTGGAATATTTCTTTTTGGATTTTTTATTTCTTCACTAATTACATTTAAATTTGTCCAGCCCTCATAAGCCCAAAGAGTGGCTACTATACCAAAGCCTACCATTCCCAAAATTTCACCTAAAGGCAAATTTACTGTTTCTTGTGTTAACAAAGTTGTTGGAACTGACTCACCACCTAAAAATAAGCCTGCAAAAAGTATAATTGCTATTGGTATTAATTTACCTACTGTAAAAATATTTTGAACAACCTTACCTTGCTTTACCCCTCTAATATTTATTACTGTTAATAATAATACTACTGAACAAGCAAAAAGTTGAATTTGAAAATTTGTAAGTGGTATAAAGCCTGATAAAGAAGATGCTAAAGCAACTGCTATACCTGCTGTAGAGCCACAGCTTCCTAAAATAAAGCCTGAAAATCCTGAAGTGAAGGCAAGCCCTTCGCCATAAGCTTCTCTTAAATAAACATAACCACCACCAGCTTTTGGCATCATTGCGCCAAGCTCTGCGTAACATAGGCCACTTATTAAGGTAACTATTCCGCCTAAAAGCCATACAAGCAATGCAAGGCCTAAAGACATACCACTTCTGATTAAAACATAAGAACCGATATAAAATATACCACTTCCTATCATAATGCCCATTAAGATATTTGCGCCATCAAAAAGACCGAGCTCTCTTTTTAGGTTTGTTTCTTCTGACTGTAAATTGTTTTGCGTGTTTTCCATTTTGATTCTCCTATTATAGTTATTTTACAAATTAAAAAAGCTGCACCGAGCTCGATGCAACTTTACCTATAAAGATGAATCGATAGCCCCTCCGTTATATAAACGGGAGTACTTAAGTTATTCACTTAAAGTACCAGTGAAATAAATATACCTATTTACTTCCTTCGGCAGTATCACCTTTTCTAAGCTTCACTGAATGTCTTCTCCACTTAGTACTAATTTTTACTGCGCCTCTATCTATTTAATTTATACTAAAAATACTAACACAGTAATTAGCATATGTCAACTATTATTTTTAAAAAAACAAAAAAGAAGCCCTAAGGCTTCTTTAAAAGTTCAATATTATCCGTTGATATAAGGTAATAGTGCTGTATGACGAGCTCTTTTTATAGCAATTGTTAAATCTCTTTGGTGTTGAGAACAAGTGCCTGTAACTCTTCTTGGTACTATTTTACCTCTTTCAGAAATATATTTTCTTAATTTAGCTGTGTCTTTGTAGTCGATATCTTCTACTTTATCCATACAAAAGCTACAAACTTTTTTACGGCCACGCTTCATATTTCTATTTTTAAAATCTCTATCGTTTCTTTCCATAGTAAAAATTCCTCTCTTTCTTAAAAACTAAAACGGTAAGTCGCCCTCATCACTTGCAATAGCTGTGAAATCATCAAAATCACCGCTTGAAAATGATGCTGGAGCGCTTTCTTTTTGCTCAAAATTATTTTGTGGTGCATTAAAATTATTGTCAGTTCTTTGCGAGCTATTATTTCTGCTTTCAACGAAATATGTATTATTTACTAATACTTCAAACGCTGTTCTGTTTTTGCCCGTGTCTTTGTCTTGGTACTGTCTTGTTTGGATAGCGCCGTTTAAACCTACCATACTTCCTTTTTGAAAGTATTTTGATATAAACTCAGCCGTATGTCTCCAAGCTACACAATTTACTAAGTCTGTTTTATAGTATCCATCATCGCCTTTTTGGCTTCTGTTTACAGATACTGCAAAACTACAAACACTAACTCCGTTAGGAGTTTGCTTTAATTCAGGGTCAGCAATTAATCTGCCAACTAAACAAACTACATTCATTATAATACCTCCAAAATATTAAAGAGCGATAACGATTGTGCGTAAAAGACCTTCAGTGATCTTGTAAACACGCTCAAGTTCTACCGGAAAACTTGCATCACACTCAAAAGTGATTAATACATAGTGACCGTCTGATTCTTTGTTGATTGGGTAAGCTAATCTTTTTTTGCCCCATTCATCAACAGAAATAATGTTACCGTTAGCCTCAATTAAAGATTTGAATTTTTCAACAAGATTTTTGATACCATCTTCTTCTTGTTTTGTGCTGATAACAATCAATGATTCGTATTTTTTCATTTTCTTTACCTCCTTATGGACTTTAGGCCCTATTATTGCAATAGAGCAAGGACGCTATTTTTTAATAGCAATTAATTATACCAGTTTTAATATGATAAGTCAACTATATATTTTTTACGAATTCTTTTAAGTAGTTTTTAAAATCTTCGCCTACTTCATTGTGTAAAATACCTTGTTCTACATTAGCCATTAAAACGCCTAATTTATTGCCCATGTCATATCTTTTACCCTCAAAGTCAACACCTATCATACCGCCATTTTTCGCTAAAACAGCCATGGCATCAGTTAGCTGGATTTCTCCACCTGCACCAGGTGTTGTGTTTTCTAAAATAGGATAAATATCTTTATTTAATAAGCATCTGCCTAAGATAGAATATAAGCTAAATTCATTACCTAATTTTGGTTTTTCTATCATATCGGTTACCAAATAATGGTTTTTATTAATATTATCTACTTTTAAAGATGAATATTTTACTATATCTTCTCTTTTTACTTCTTTTATTCCTACACAGCATTTTTGATGCTCGTTATAAGCTTCGATTAATTGAAGTGCCACTGGTTTTTGTGAGAATATAACATCATCTGGGTATAATACTATAAAAGGATCATCTTTAGTAAACTCTTTAGCGCATAAAATTGCATGACCTAAGCCTTTTGCTTCTTTTTGTCTTAAGTAGTATACATTTGCAAGATTTTGAATATTCTTTACTTGTTGTAAAGCATCTTCTTTACCCGGTTTTGATAAGGCTATTTCAAGTTCTGGATTTTTATCAAAATGGTTTTCGATAGTTTCTTTATTTCTTGATGTTATTATTAAAATATCTGTAATACCACTTTTCACACATTCTTCAATAATATATTGAATACTTGGTTTGTCAACAATAGGTAACATTTCTTTAGGCACAGCCTTTGTCATCGGTAATACTCTTGTACCAAACCCTGCTGCAGGGATAACTGCTTTTTTAATCATTTTTTTCTCCTACTATTTTTATATAATTTTAAAATATTAAATTCAAGAACATCATTATCGTATAAGTGAACGCCATAGCTAATACTATTTTACTTGGCCCTGAGTTTTGCATTAATCTCATTTTATATTCATTTTCGCTTGCTGATTTTTGTTTCATTTTCTTTATATCTGATACTGCTTTATTTTTTAATAATGGCAAGGCAATAAAGCCATAAGCCATATTCACTACAAAAAATAACATCGACCATAATGAATCCTGCGTACTTAATGTTGCACCAACTGTTACTAAGGCATCAGAAAATTGAAGTGCTATAATTTGATTTAGTAAAAATGCTATCGCTCCATACACCCATAATTTTCTGTATATAAAGAATATACCTCCAAAAAGTGCAGCCGATGGTGAAAAAGGAATATAAAACTTTGCATTTTGCATCTTATAAAATTTTGCCATATATACATTCGCACTCGGGCCTAAGTATACAGCTAAATCCCTTGCAGACACACCATCAATTTCACCCTCATATCTATTGCTTAAGTTTTCAATAATATCTTGTGGCGATGGTTTTTTATTAGTCTTACTTTGTTGTGAAGCAATAGGATTTATCTTAGGAAAACTTTCTTTTGCCTGTACTTCTGACATATCAGCCCCACATTTTTTACAATCCTTTGTTGCAACTGGATATTTTTCATTGCATTCAGGGCAAGTATACTCTAAAGTTTTACCCACTGCTTGTATAGCTACTTTATTTGGATTTTCAAACTCGTAGCCTTCAATATGCTTATATTCATTAACACAATGCCCTACTTCACTATAGCAGTGCCTGTGATGAGGTGTACCACAATCAGGACAGACTACTACATCGCTTTCTTTTGTGAATTCTTCTTTACAATGAGGACATTTTACGCCTATATAATTAATCATTTTTATCTCCTACAATACTATTAAACTGCTATATATTATAACTTAAAAAAACAAATAAGTAAAGATACATAATTTTTACTTTTATTCTTATCATTTTTTTGATATAATATGATATGTATATAATATATGATAAAGCATAAATGTGAAAATTGAGGGTAAATATGATAATTATAGATGATTATAAAAAAATACTGCAAGACAGCGTTCGTGATATTAACGACTTAAAAGATGCAGTTAAATATATTGAGATACAAGGTAAAATAGAAGAGCTTGAAATACATACCCAACAACCCAACTTTTGGCAAGATAAAGAAAAACAAACTGATATTTTTCAAAAATTGAAAGTGCTAAAAGATAAAAAAAATGGCGTTGATGGTATAATAGGCCTTCACTCTGACCTTGATACTTTAATTCAGCTATATATCGAGCTTAGTGATGATAGCTTAGAAGATGAAATAAAAGAAAATAGCGATATGCTACTAAAAGAAATCGAAAATCTTCGTTTATCTACTTTATTAGTAGGAGAATATGACTCTAAAAATGCTATTATAACTCTACATGCAGGAGCTGGCGGTACTGAAAGTCAGGACTGGGCTGAAATGCTTTATAGGATGTATACAAGGTATTGTCAAAAACAAGGCTATAAAACACAGGTAATAGACTATCTTGACGGAGAAGAAGCAGGGGTAAAATCTGTATCTTTTTCTGTTGAAGGTGTTAACGCTTATGGATTTTTAAAAGGTGAAAATGGCGTTCATCGCTTAGTTAGAATATCGCCTTTTGATTCTTCTGGAAGAAGGCATACTTCTTTTGCCTCGTGCGAGGTTATGCCTGAAATAGATGATGATATTCAAGTATTAATAAATAGTGAAGATTTAAGAGTAGACACTTACCGCGCAAGTGGCGCTGGCGGCCAGCATGTTAATAAAACTGAAAGTGCTGTAAGGATAACTCATATCCCTACTGGGGTTGTGGTTTCTTGCCAAACTCAAAGAAGCCAAATACAAAATAGAGAGTTTGCAATGAAAATGCTTCGCTCAAAACTTGCACAGATAAAAGAAAGAGAACATCTTGAAAAAATAGAAGATATAAAAGGTGTACAAAAAGAAATCGCCTGGGGTAGCCAAATAAGAAGCTATGTTTTTATGCCTTATACCTTGGTAAAAGACCATAGAACAGGCCATGAAGATGGCAAGGTAGATGCTGTAATGGATGGTGCAATTCAAGAATTTTTAAACGCATACTTAAAGAAAAACAGCAATGGCGAAATATAATTTATAAAGGATATACTATATGAAAATACTTATTACTACTGATTGGTATTCACCCGTTGTAAACGGAGTAGTGACATCTGTATTAAATTTAGAAAAATATTTACGAGAAGAAGGGCATGAAGTAAGGATTTTAACCTTATCCCCTACTCATAGATCATACAAAGAAGGAAATGTAACTTATATCTCATCTTTATCAGCTTCAATGTTGTATGATAATGCAAGGTTTACTTATATTTTAAGTAATTCATTAATAAGCGAGCTTATTAACTTTAAGCCCGATGTCATTCATACTCAAAGTGAATTTTCCACCTTTTTAATGGCTAAAAGGATACAGTATTCTACAAAAGCCTCTTTAGTGCATACTTATCATACTGTTTATGAGGATTATGTTCACTATGTTAACTTAAATAAAACTATAGGGAAAAACTTAGCTTCTTATGCTACTAAAACAGTTCTAAGAAGTGTTGATTTAATAATCGCTCCTACTAACAAAGTTAAAAACTTACTATTAAGTTATGATGTTAAAAACCGTATCGCTGTTTTGCCTACTGGTATTGAAGTTTCTCGTTTTATAAGCGCAAACCCTGATGATGATTTTATAAAAAACGAGAAAAAGAGGCTTAATATAGGTGATGATAAGGCAATTTTAATATCTTTAGGTAGGATTGCAAAAGAAAAAAATATACAGGAAACAATACTTTATTTAAAAAATTATAAGTACGATAACTTTATATTTTTAATCGTTGGTGGCGGACCTTATGAAGAAGAATTAAAAGAGCTTGTAAAAAAAGAAAACTTAGAAGATAAAGTAATTTTTACAGGTATGGTTAGCCCTGATAAAGTTCCTTACTACTATAAGTTAGCCGATGTTTTTATCTCCGCTTCAACGAGCGAAGCTCAAGGCCTTACTTATATCGAGGCTCTATCTTCTTCATTAGTAATATTTTGTAAAGAAGATGAGAGTTTAGAAGATGTATTGATTGAGGGCGTTAACGGGTATTACTTTCATAAAGAAGACGACTTTTTGCAAAAGTTAGAAATGATATTATCAAATAAAGAAAATTTAGCTAAACTAAAAGAAAATGCACTAAATACTTCTTATAAATTTTCTGCTGAAAATTTTGCTCATAAGGCAAGCGAGCTTTATTCAACAACTTTACAAATTAAAACACTCTTAAGTGATTAATTCATCTTAAAATGATTATTATAATAAAAAAATATCCGATATGAATTCATATCGGATATTTTTATTTAAAGAATTTTATGGTTCTTGTGTTTCTTGTGGTGGTGTTTGCGTTGGTGGTGGCGTCTGAGTTGGTGGTGCAGTTTCTGGCAATGGAGTAGCAGTCGGTGCAATAGTAGCAGTCGGTACTATGGTTTGTGTAGGAATAGGCTTATCATTTGCTACATAAAGGATAATCATTTCCCTATCTTTATCTATTTGTGCTCCTTCTTGCTTATCTATTCTCACTACTGTCCCTGAGGGAAATTCCTCTGTTTGGTCGATATAAATAACAGAATGGCTTATGCCCTCAGCGTCTAATATTTTTTCAACTTCTTCTAAATTAAGCCCAGACAAGCCTGTTGGAATAATAGCAAATTCTGGACCTTTACTAATATTTAAGTAAATAGTTGCCCCCGGTAGTACTTCATCTAAATAATTAGGAGAATGCGACACTACCTGACCTTTTGGATAATTACTATCGTATACCTCTTGAGTTATAAAGTAAAAATTTTGTTGTAATTCTTCATCATTTTGTATTTCTGAATAAGTCATACCTTGCAAATTAGGAATTAATAATTTTTCTACTGTTACACTTGTTTGAGAAGATGAATTAGGATTAACTGGCTCATTATCGCCTAAAGAGCTAATAGCTAAAACTAAAAATAAAACAGCTACACAAGTCGCTAAAATTATAGGTAGGTTTTTTTTATCAGTAATAAATTTTACTATGTCTTGATTATTTTTATTTATCGGTTTTGTAGGGGCGATTACCGCTTTATTATCAAGCATTAAAACAAAGTCGCTCGCTAAATCCAGCCTATCATTTGGATTTTCTCTTAGTGCAAATTGAAAAGCATTTAAAGCGTAGTTTGGAAAATTTTTGTTTCTATTTATTAAAGCTGGCGCCTTTGTATTATAAGGCATCCCCATCACCATATAATATAAAACACTCGCAATGGAATAAATATCTGTATAAGAGCCTTTGAATTGGTCTTTTTCATACTGCTCTGGTGCTGAAAAACCATCGTATAATTTATATACAATATGCTCATTTTTCACCCTTAAATCTTGAATTGAAAATCCTGTAAGTTTTACTTCATCATCTTGAGTGATTACTATTGTTTCATCACTTATACCGCCATGAGAAATATTCCTTTTATAAATCTCATCCATTAAAGCTAAAACGCCATCAAGTTTCCATCTTGCTTGTTTGAATGTATAAGGGCTTGCTTTATTTATTAAATGCTGTTTTAAGCTTGTAGCTTTTAAATACTCTAAGACTGTATAAGCTGTTTTATTAGCTAAAAATACACTCTTTACTTTTTGCATACTTGTATTATCTATTAAGGCTAAGCTTGTATTCAAATCAGTAAAGTCCATTAATAAACTTTTAAATAATACTTCTTTTCCCTTTTGTATGATGACTTCATTTTCTATTCTCTGCCTTACTAATGTTAAGGGAAAAAACTCTTTTATCATCACTTTATTTTGAGTATTAGTATCATAGGCAAGATATAAAAATCCTTCCCCATCAAAACTTACAACTTCTGCAAAAACAAATTCATTTATTTTAGTGCCAAAAGGAAGGGCTCCTTGCATATTTTCTTTTTCTTTATTATCAAAGCCACACCAAGAGCACTCACTTTCAGTGAGTGGTTTTTGACAAAATATGCAAAAATCTTTTTTCTCCATAAACTTCTTCCTTTAAGGCAAATCATCTACATTTTCTAAATTATGCCATACATTTTGAACATCATCATCTTCATCAAGATTATCAAACAATAAGCTAAGTCTTTTTAAAGTTTCTTCATCTTGTATACTCGTGTAATTATCGGGTATCATTTGAGCTTGTCTTTGTAGTAAAATATAGCCCTTTTCTTCTAAAGAAGTGGCTATTTTTGATAAATCTTGTACCGATGAAATAATTTCAATTACTTCTTCATCAAAGCTAACATCTTCAGCGCCTAATTCAAAACAATCTTCTAATACTTTCTCTTGGTCAATATTGTCAGAATCAATTACAATTATTCCTTTATTTGAAAACATAAAAGAAACACAGCCACTCGTACCTAAATTTCCTTTAAACTTATCAAAAAAATGCCTGATATTTGCGGCTGTTCTATTTCTATTATCAGTTAAACATTCCACAATTACAGCTATGCCACCAGCACCATAACCTTCATATACTATGTTTTCGTAGCTTTCCTTATCACTGTCTTTTGCCTTATTTATAGCACGCATAAGATTATCTTGCGGAACATTTGCAGCTCTTCCCTTTGCTAATAAATCTCTTAATTTACTGTTATTATCAGGGTCTGGCCCACTTTCTTTTACTGCTACTGCTATTTCTCTTGACAGCTTTGTAAAAACTTTAGCCCTTGCTGCATCATTAGCACCTTTTTTCCTTTTAATAGTGCTCCACTTTGAATGTCCTGACATCTTAAATACTCCTAAATATTTATATTGAAATTAATTTTATTTAATAATTGTATCATAAATTAATATTTATATCAATAATTGCAATAACAAATTAAAGTTTGATGAATAAACTTTGCATAATTGATTATAATAAAACTGAAAGGCGGTGAAGAATATGTCAAAAGATAACAACAAAAAAGCTAATGATCAAAAACAACAACAAAATCAAAAAGGTCAACACAATAATCAAAAAGATAACAAAAAAGGCTAATTTAACATAAGTAATTCTTAATTATTTAATTAAACATTAAGTAAAGAAACTAACTACATTCTAAAAGGATTTTAATATTTAAAATAAAATATTTTAAGCCTTTTAGATGTACATAAATAATCAAAATTTACTTTTAATATAGTAGAAACACAAATTAATAATTTTATTAATTTTAATTATAAATTCTCTTATCAAATAAATAAAACCGATTTTAAAAATCGGTTTTATTATTATTTGGTATTGTCGTCTTTGCCCTCTTTTACACCTTTTGCCAAAATCACGCCAAAACTTGTTTTAAATATTATTTTAAAATCATTTAAAAAGGTGATGTTTTTTACATAGTCGCCATCTATTTTTGCTTTTATGGGTATTTCAAGCTCATCTCTTCCTAAAACTTGTGCAAGCCCTGTAAGACCTGGTCTTACTGCATTTGCTTTATATAAGTCTCTTTGCTCAATTAAATCATACTGATTCCACAAAGCAGGTCTTGGGCCTACTATACTCATTTCGCCTGTAAATATATTGAATATTTGAGGCAGTTCATCTAAGCTATATTTTCTTAAAACTTTTCCTACTTTCGTTATCATAATATCAGGATCTTTTAATAAATGCGTAGGCACATCTTTTGGGGTATCTTGGTACATTGTTCTAAATTTTAATATATTAAAGTGAGTTTTATCTTTGCCTATTCTTTTTTGAGTAAAAATCACCTTACCCTTTGAAGTTGTTTTTATCAAAATAGCTATTAATAAAAGTATTGGTGATAAAAGAATTATTGCAATAAAACTTAAAATAATATCTAAAAATCTTTTAAATATGTTTTTATACATAAATTCCCCCACTAAAATAATTAATCTAAAAAGAACTCAGTTTGCTTATAAGTTGGCACTATATCTTTTAACATGTTTATAATATCT
Organism: uncultured Oscillospiraceae bacterium; assembly: GCA_964369975.1. GTDB lineage: Bacteria > Bacillota > Clostridia > Oscillospirales > Ruminococcaceae > RGIG3102. The sequence continues at coordinate 107,713 of CAYJFZ010000002.1, read as the reverse complement.
TCTTTGTTATTTTGCATAGCCACTGTTTTTAAAGATAACAAATCTTCAAAAAATCTATCAGAGTCCATTTTTAATGGTGAGCCTATGAAAATCTTTTTATTAAAAGTTTTTCTTACGCTCTCCTCATCTTGCATTAACTCCTCATACAGTTTTTCACCCGGTCTTAAGCCTGTGAATACAATATCGATATCTCTATAAGGTATTGCTCCTGACATTTTTATTAAGTTTTCAGCAAGCGTTAATATTTTTACAGGCTCGCCCATATCTAAAACAAAAATTTCTCCATTTTTATCTGCCATAGCACCAGCTTCTAAAACTAAGCTAACGGCTTCAGGGATAGTCATAAAATATCTAACAATATCTTTATGTGTTACAGTTATTGGTCCGCCTTCTGCTAATTGTTCTTTAAATAAAGGCAAAACAGAGCCATTTGAGCCTAAAACATTACCAAATCTTACAGCTACAAACTTTGTTTTTGTTGCATTTAGTGAAATGTTTTGAACTATCATTTCACAAATCCTTTTTGTAGCACCCATTACATTTGTAGGATTTACCGCCTTATCAGTCGAAATCAAAACAAACTTTTCAACTCCGTGTTTTTCTGCTGCAAGAGCACAATTATATGTGCCAAAAACATTGTTTTTAACAGCTTCATCAGGCACATCTTCCATTAACGGCACATGTTTGTGTGCTGCTGCGTGGAAAACAACATCAGGCTTAAATTCATTAAATAAATCATCCATTTTACCTTCATCTCTTACAGAAGCGACCCTAACTAATAAATTTAATTCCCCTGCATGTTTTCTCATTAATTCTTGCTGTATGGCATAGGCTGAATTTTCATATATATCTATTATTACCAAGAGTTTTGGAGATAATTCCGATATTTGCCTACATAGTTCGCTACCGATAGAGCCACCGCCCCCCGTAACAAAAACTGTTTTATTTTTAACTAATAATGTTGATTCTTCTGCTAAAACTATTGGCTCTCTACCTAATAAATCCTCAACTTTAATATCAGTTATTCTTGAAGAAATATCCTCACCATCAGCAATTAATTTAGGCAAGTCCGGCAGAGTTCTTATAACGCAGTTTGTCTTTGTGCATATATCTAATATTCGTTTCCTATTTTCGCCCGCCAAAGTTGGAATAGCGATAAGGATAGTATCTATCCTCCATTGTTCAGCTATTTCTGGAATATCATTTGTTGTACCTACAACATGTACACCTATAATACTTCTTCCTAATTTCTCTTTATCATCATCAACTACACAAAGGATATTCATATCTTTATTAGGACTTTTTTGGATTTCATGTAATAAAGTTGAGGCTGCATCTCCAGCTCCTATTAAAAGTACTCTTTTATTCTTCATTCCACCAGAAGATATTTTCACATTTCTGTACATACGATAAGTAAGCCTTGTATATAAAGTGAATGTAGAAGCAAAGGCAGACGAAAGCGCATAAACAGATATTGGTATTCTTTTTTCAGTAAATATAAAAAATCCTATACCTGAAAAAATCAAAACAGCTAAAGCTGATGATAATAGACATCTAAAAAACTCTACTATCTCAGCGTATCGCCAAAGACTATCATACATACCCGTTACAAAGAAGACTATACCGTATGAAGAAGTAAATAAAAATGCACTTGAAATCATTAAGCTTAGATATTCATCAAATGAGGTTCTCCCACTTATGAGCACCCAAGTAAATGTATATGCAACAAGTACTACTGCCATATCAAATATAAACAGAAAAAATCGTCTATACTTTGATAAAAATTTAGCTATAACTTTTGGCATAAAATCCTCCTTGAATTATTTTTCTATATAATTTTACAATATTTTATGAAATTAATCAATGTTTATTATTAGTTTTGTGTTTAATATATATATAAATACTATTATTTTGTATTTATAGACAAAATTCGCTAAGATAAAAAATAAATACCGTTTACACAAAGTATGTATAAACGGTATCTCTTACTTGTTTAACAAATTCGCTAAGGTATCAAGTAAATTATCAACTACTGTTTTCTTATGATGAGTTTTATTATGCAATCTATCTTTTGAAACATTAGTTTTTTTATATCCTGATTTTTTTATAGGTGTATCAATAGCCTGTGCATAGTCATTGATTTTAACTTTAATATCATTCGTTGAGCTATCAATTAAATTAATAGCATTTTTAACCTTTTTAAAAGATACATCAAGTTGATTTTCAATTTCTAATATACTGCTTTTGATATCATCTACACCCTCATTGAGCTGTTTTGCCTGCTCTTTAAGCTGTATTTTTATTTCTTGGGCTTCTTCATAGGCATTTTCTATTATATCTTGCGCTTTCATATTAGCATCTACTAAAGATTTAGAAATTTGATCTTGTCTTTCTTTCCAGTACTCATTTTCTTTTGTAAGACTCAGTATTTGAGCGCTCGCTGTAAATAAATCTTTTTTTACTTGATAAAAGTTCTCATCTTTTTTTGCTATGATTTCTTTATATTCAAGTAATTTTCTTTCTAATTCCTCGTTTTTAGAATTAGTATTAATAATCTCATCTTTTAATAGCGATATAGCCTCTTTTGCATTTTGGCTTTCTTTTGCGTTTTGATTGATTTGGCTGTTTAAAGCTATTACTTGTTCGTGTAATTTATCTTGAGCTGTAGAAAATTCTTGTTTTTGAGTTTTTATTTGCTTTAATAGCATATCAATATGATCTAACACTTGATGAGTGTTAAATCCCATTATACTATGTTTAAAAACTACATTTTCCATACTCTGCCTACTTTTATGAATTTTTTATTAAATCTCTCACTGCTTCTACTGCTACTTTTATTGCAAGGGATGTGTCGTGCACTTTATCGTTACTAAGGCCTTTATCTACTCTTTCTTGATTCCATACGCAAAGCATAATAGCCCCAGCTTTTGCACCTAAGGATTGGCATACTGTAAATAATGCTGCTGACTCCATTTCACTTGCAAGACAGCCACCTTTAATCCATGCCTGCCATTTATCTAATAACTCATTTGATACAGGCATTCTTTTAGGTGAATGCTGACCATAAAAGCTATCTTTACACTGCACAACGCCTGTGTGGTATCTAAATCCTAATTTTTTTGCAGATTCTCTTAGGGCATAAGTTAAATCTAAGTCTGCAACTGCCGGAAACTCTATAGGCAGGTATTCTTTACTTGTGCCTTCCATTCTTATAGCGCCAGTAACTACCACTAAGTCACCTGCTAAAACATCCATTTGCATACCGCCTGAAGTGCCTACTCTTATAAAGTTTGTAACGCCTAATTGGAATAACTCTTCAATAGCAATAGCAGCAGAAGGGCCACCTATACCAGTTGATGTAACAATAACTTTTTCACCGTTTAATGTGCCTAAATAAGACTTATACTCTCTATTAAAAGCTACAAATTCACTATCATCTAAAAAAGCTGCTATTTTTTCAACTCTTGCAGGATCACCTGGAATAATTGCATATTTTGCGCCTTGTATATCATCTTTTGAAAGTCCTATGTGATATAATTTTTCACTTGTATTTAATACAGACATAATCCACCTCTTTTATTATTTAGGGTTATTATTTTGTAAGATATCAATTAGAGCTTGATAATGAGTATCATCATCTAAATCAATATCTAATAATGATTGTGACTCAATAGGAGCTGTTGTGCTTTGGTTTTCTTGATTTTCTTGTTGCTGAGCTGTTTTTATAATTTCAGGTCTTGGCTTATCATCAAAACCAGTAGCGATAACTGTGATTTTTACTTCATCTACTAAGTTTGTATCAAAGGCTGCACCCCAGATGATATTTGCATCAGGGTCAGCTGATGAAGTGATTAATGTCGCTGCTTCCTCAACTTCATCAAGGCCTATATCAGGAGATGAAGTAATAGAAATAATTACACCTCTTGCTGAGTTTATAGAAGTTTCTAATAATGGGCTTTGAATTGCTGCGTGAGCTGCTTGCTCTGCTTTATTCTCACCTGTACCTCTGCCTACACCCATATGGGCATGTCCTGCATCTTTCATAATAGCCCTTACATCAGCAAAGTCTAAGTTTATGAATGCATGTGTATTTATTAAATCAGAAATCGACTCAACGCCTTGTCTTAAAACGTTGTCTGCAATTTCAAAAGCATTAACTAAAGTTATTTTCTCCTCAGAAGTGTACTTTAATCTATCATTAGGAATTATGATAAGGCTGTCCACATTTTTAATTAAATTGCTTATACCTTCTTGAGCTGTATTCATTTTCGCTCTACCTTCAAAGTTAAAAGGCTTTGTCACTATACCAACAGTTAGTATACCCTGCTCTTTTGCAAGTTCTGCTATTATTGGAGCTGAGCCTGTACCTGTGCCACCGCCCATACCAGCTGTAATAAACACCATTTGAGCGCCTTTTAAAGCTTGAGCAATTTCATCTTTACTTTCTTCTGCTGCTCTTTTACCTATATCCGGATCTGAGCCTGCACCTCTGCCTTTTGTAAGTTTTGCTCCTAATTGCACTTTTTGAGTTGCCTTAGAAGCCATTAAAGCTTGTGCATCAGTGTTCATTGAAATAAATTCAACGCCCTTCATTCCTGCAGCAATCATACGGTTTATGGCGTTACCACCGCCACCGCCTGCTCCTATAACTTTTATATTAGTTATATTTTGCATTTCTTCATTCAAATAGTAGCTCATTTAAAAATCCTCCATCTTAAAGGTTAATCTATATTTAGTATTGTATTACTTAACATTTATATACTATCCTATATTTTATTAGTATATCAAAATTTTAGTTATTTTTCAATATATTTTTGCATATATATTAATTAATTTTTATATATTTATTTGTTTAAAGTAAATCGTATATATCTACAGCGGGTTTAAAAACTGCTTCTCCGTAAGTTTTACTATCTAAAACTCCTATATCAGTTTCTAAAAGTTCATTTTCTGCTATATGATTTGCAAGTTCTAATTTGTATTCGATATCAGCCATTGTGCCTATTTCAATTAATACTCTCCTATCGTATACTATCTTAATATTTGATAGTGAATCGATGTAAACTTCTCTTATTTTAGAATATTCATTCGCCTGTACTATATCTATAATTTCTAAAACTGTGCTAATAACTTCCTCATCCTCTATATCAGCTTTTATGCCATATAAAGTGTCTGGTTTTATAGCCTGCGTTGTTAGGTATTTTAAACTTTGAGAATAGATATCGTATTGTATTATTTCACTTTGACTTTCTTTTGGATCAATTATTAAAAAATAAGTCATTACAGCATCACTTAATTGTATATCTATTTCATCAGGTAAGGCGTATGAAACATCTACTGTATCAATATAGGTAAAATCTTCGTATATTTTTTCTTCGAGCTTATTTATATCAACTGAAAAAATACTTATATCTAAAGGTATGTCACAGTAAGCTAAGATTTCTTCGTTTGTATACCTTTGACTACCTTCAACTTTTACAGAGCGCACAACAAAAAGCACCCTATATGAAATTATGCTACAGATAATTAATAATAAACTTGATAATACAAATACTGTTAAAAATCTTTCTTTTTTTTGTTTTCTATCTTTTTTTCTTTTAGAAAACTCTACAGCATTACTAACATAGGCATCACTAACAGCCGACTTTTCAGTCGGCCGTTTTGTTTGTTTTGTTTTTTCATTCCTATTTTTAGCCAAAAACATCTCTCCTAATGTCTAATGAAAGTTGCATAAAAGTTTTATCTAAATTTTCATAGCCCCTATCAATATGCTCAACGCCTGATACCACGCATCTATTATCATGGGCTAATGCAAGGACTACTAAAGCAGCACCTGCTCTTAAATCTTTTGCTATTACATCGCTTGGAATTTCTTTACTGCCTTTTGTTTGCACATAAAGGCTGTCTTTTATATAGGCATTTATACCTTTTTTTATAAAGCTTTCCATATACGAAAATCTATTTTCAAATATATTTTCTTGTATTCTTAATATCCCATCATTTTTACACATAGCCGCTGAAAGTAAGGGACCCATATCAGTTGCAAAGGCTGGGTAATATCCTGTTTTTGCTGTTATATCAATAGGTTTTAGTCTATTCCTTGTCACAAAAACGCTATCAAATATTTTTTGTATCTTACAGCCACTTTGGAGTATAAAACTCTCAAATTCACTCATAAATTCATGAGGATAGTTTTTTATATATACCCTACCACCACAGGCATTTACAGCTGCGAGTATGGTGGCAGCAAAAACTCTATCCGGAATTAATTTATGAGTTATCGCTTTTAAACTATTTTGCCCTGTAATTATTATTGTGCCATTATTTTTATTTTCGATTTTTGCTCCTGCCTTATTTAAAAAAGCTATTAAATCTAAAACTTCTGGCTCTTTTGCGCAGCCATGTAATACACTAACTCCCTTAGCGACACTCGCTGCCATAATCAAGGTTTGAGTAGCTCCTACGCTTGGCACTTTTAGCCTAAAAACAGTGGATTTTAAGCCATCTTTTGGAGCTGTAATAGTAATTTTTTCATCATCAAAACTCACCCTTGCTCCCATTCGTTTTAAGCCATCAAGATGAATATCAATAGGCCTTGCGCCGATACTACAGCCACCGGGAAGATATAAGCTAACTTTATTATACCTATACAATAATGGAGCTAAATACAAAATACTCGAGCGCATTTTTTGGCATAAGTCTTTTGGTATTTCATATTTTTGATTTTTGTGATAGTAGCTTATTAGAGTGTTATTTGATGTAGTTACTAAGCCGCCTAAATAGCTTATGATTTCCTTTGAAGTTTTTACATCTTTAAGCTTTGGACAATCTTTAATTACTACCCTGCCATCGAGCATGATTGAAGCTGCAAGTATGGGTAAGGCTGAATTTTTAGCTCCGGGTACTGTCACAGTGCCTGAAAGTCTTTTACCTCCGCTTATAATAAACTTTTCCACATTATCACCTCGTATAGGTTATAATATGCAAATTATATGTAAGCTGTTAATATTATATGCTTAAATTATTAAAAATAATTTCAAGACACTTGGGGTTGTATGCTTTTTTAGCATTTTGTCCCATTCTTTTAATTTTAGTGGGGTTTTGGTATAAGCTGTTAAAGCTATTTATGATTTTTTCATCTGTTAAGTCTTTTTCTTGTATTAGTATGGCAGCGTCTAAATCTTCTAATACCTTTCCATTGTGGTATTGATGATTTTCACTAACATTTGGTGAGGGGATTAATATACTCGCTTTTCCAAGGCAGGCTATTTCTGTTATTGTTAAAGCACCACAACGGCTAATTATAATATCAGCTGCTGATAAGTATTTTTCTATATCGTATATGTATTCAAAAACAAATACATTTTCATTTTTCTTTATATCATTTTCTATTAAAAATTTCTCAAAATCGCCATTATCGTACTTGCCTACTATATGAAAATGCACGATGTCTTTATTTTCTTTGTTATATAATACTAATGCTTTCATAGCCTTATTTATTGCATCAGCTCCTAAAGAACCGCCAAAAGATAGTAAAACTGTCTTATTTTCTACATTTAATTTTTGTTTGTTTTCTTTTTCGTTTGCAGTTTTAATACTGTTTCGAACAGGGTTTGAAGTGATAATACATTCACTGGGTTTTGCCATATATTTTGCCGCTTTTTCATCGGCGATAAATACTTTATCTACATATTTTGATAATAATTTATTAGTAAGCCCTGCATAGGCGTTCTGCTCACAAATAGCAGTTTTAATGCCTTTTTTAGCTGCTGCTCTAACTATCGGGCCTGTTACATAGCCACCTGTACCTATTACTAATTCTGGCTGAATTTTATTTAAAATTTTATCTGCCTGCTTGTTTGCAAAAGCTAAGTTAAACAAGGATATAAAATTTCTTTTAATATTATTTAATGTAAGTTTTCTTTGAAAACCTGTAACTTCCATATGCAAAAATTCATACCCAGCTTTTGTAACTAAGGTATATTCCATTCCACTTTTTCTTCCTACAAAGAAAATATTAGCATCAACTCTTTGCATTTTTATATACTCAGCTATACTTAAAGCTGGATTTATATGTCCTGCTGTACCACCAGCGGCTATAATAATATTCATATCTTTTCCCCTAATTTAAGTTTGCATACCTTGAGACGGATAAAACTATTCCCATTTGGCAAAGCAACATAACTAAAGAAGTCCCACCTTCTGAAAAGAATGGTAAGGCTATACCAGTGCTTGGTAAGGTTCCTGTTGCAACACCTATATTTAAAAAGGCTTGAATTACTATTTGAGCTATTATCCCTATTACTAAAAATGCGCCGAATTTATCTTTTGCTTTTGCTGCTATATAAAAGCCTCTTAGCATTAATAAAATAAATAGCACAATTACAAGCATACCGCCAACAAAGCCTAATTCTTCGCAAATAACTGCAAAAATAAAGTCGTTTTGAGGCTCAGGTAAATGTAGGTGTTTTTGCCTTGAGTTACCAAGGCCTAAACCGAATAAACCGCCACTACCTATGGCAAGCTTGCTTTGGTATGTTTGGTAGTTTGAGTCTAAGATATCAGTATCTGGATTAAGCCATGATACTATCCTTTCTTCTATACGCACAACATACTGGCCGATAAATGGCTCAATTAAATCATAGCTTAAATAAAATATTACTCCTAAAACGATGAGAAGTAGTGTGCCGTATATAATTATCTTTTTTAAATCAACTCCGCCAACTATCATCATAATACCACCTATGGCTACTGTAATAATAATCGCTGAGTTATGAGGTTCTAAATATAATAAAACAGAAATAATAGCTAAACTTAAAGCAAAAGGTAGTATTCCGTATTTAAAAGTTTTCATTTTACTATAATTTTTCTCTATTAATTTTGCAAAAAGTAAAATAATAGAGAATTTTGCTATTTCAGAAGGCTGAAATGTTGGGATAAAGGGCAAGGTTATCCATCTTGTAGCATAGTTAATAGGCTCCATAAACAATACCACAATTAATAAAAACACAACTATTCCAAATAAAGCCTTATCATATCTTTTATAAGATTGATAATCTATTTTTGATATTATTAGCATTAATACAAACCCAATAATTGCAAAAACCACTTGACCTTTAATATAATGCAAGCTATCACCAAATTGATAAATTCCTTTTACATAGCTTGCAGAATACAGCATCATCAAGCCGTAAATTAAAATCAGTATTAATATTATTAAAATAGGCAAATCAAAGTTAAAGTTTTTTTCAGTAAAACTTATAAACTGACTAAAGCCTAATTTTTTTTCTTTTTTTGTTGCTTTTTGAGCCAAAATATCTCTCCTTTAGCCTAAATACATATATAAATAAGCAAGATATGCAAATACACTTGCTACTGCAGTAAATACAACTACTATCTTCACTTCACTCCAGCCACTCATCTCAAAATGATGATGAATAGGACTCATTTTAAAAATTCTTTTCCCTTTTGTAATTTTAAAATAAGAAACTTGAATTACAACACTTAAGGCTTCAGCGGCATAGATAGCTCCTATTAAAACAAGGACTTCTGGTGTATTTATTGCCCAAGCCATGCCTACAACGGCCCCACCTAAAAACATACTGCCTGTATCGCCCATAAATACTTTTGCAGGATAGAAGTTCCAAAACAAAAACCCTACACAGCCCCCTGCTAAGGCAGCTGCAAACAAAGCATTTGTGTAATAAGAGTATGTAAGGGAAATTACCATAAAGCCTATGGCACTAACAAAGGTGACAGATGAGCATAGGCCATCTATTCCATCTGTTAAATTAACAGCATTCACAATAAAGATTACGCCTAAAAACATAAGCGGATAATAAAAGTACCCTATTTCTAATCTGCCGATAAAAGGAATATTTACAAGAGTGTTAATATTGCCAATTAAGCCTTGTGATAATAAAAACACAGCAGTTATACCTATTTGCATTATGATTTTATACCTTGCTTTTAAGCCTAAATTCCTCTTTTTTACTACTTTAATATAATCATCAATAAAGCCAACAGCACCAAAACCAAAGGCACTAAATAAGGTTAAAGCTAAAGTTAGTAACTGCTCATCAAATCTAAAGATAGCTTCATTTGCCATATCAATATATATTAAGGCTACACCTATAATTACTGCTATAAAAATACCTAAAGCAAACATTACACCGCCCATTGTAGGAGTGCCTTGCTTTTCTTGATGCCATGTAGGGCCTATTTCTTTTATTGTTTGGCCAAATTTTAATCTTTTTAACATTGGTATTAAGAAAAATCCACTAACCATTGTTATTATAAAAGCTGCCCCAGCTGATACTAAAAAAGATGCTCTTATCATAATTTCTCCTGATTTTTGTATACTATATTTATTATATCTTCAAAAGCCATTCCTCTACTTGCTTTGAAAATTATTGTATCATTTTCTTTGATTATTTCACTTAAATATTCAGCTAAATCCTCTTTTTTATCAAAATGCCTTGCATTTATGCCGTAGCCCTCTTTTATGAATTTTGCGCTTTGTCCAAAGCATAAAAGTATATCTACATTTTTATTTTTAGCAAACTGGCCTATTTCATAATGCAACTCATCGCTTTTTTCACCAAGTTCTAACATATCACCTAAAACAGCTATAGTTCTATTTTTAGCTATGGTAGTAAGGGTAGAAAGGCCTGCTTTCATTGATTCAGGAGAGGCATTGTAGCAATCTTCAATGAAGATGATATCATTTTTATTAACAATTTTTTGTCGCATACCGCTTGCTGTATAACTTTTTAAGTTTTCTATTACTTTATATTTATCATAGCCAAGGGATTTTCCTACTAAGTATGCACAAAGACTATTTAATACATTATGCTCACCCACAGTAGGTATAATGCAAGGATACTGCCCTTCTTTATCTACTATTGTAAAAGAAGTAGTTAAATTATCAGTTTTAATATCTTTTGCATACACATCTGCTGATGTATCTTTTACTGCATAGTAAAAGATATTTTTTACATCTTCTATATTTGCTTTTTTTAATAATTCATCATCTTTATTTAAAATTAAAATTCCCTCTTTATCCATTCCGTGAGTTATTTCTAATTTTGCTTTTAAGATGTTTTCTTGAGTTTTTAAATGTTCTATATGAGAAATGCCTATATTAGTTATTACGCTTACAAAAGGCTTTGTAGCTAAAGATAATTTACTAATATCATTTAGCTGTGTCATCCCCATTTCTAAAACTGCAATTTTATCTTCCTGTGTTAAATTATAAACAGTTTTAGGAAGACCTAATTCATTATTATTATTACCTACACTTTTTATTGTTTTTTCAAAAGGTGAAACTGCTGAAAATATAAAATCTTTAGTAGTGGTTTTGCCTACACTACCTGTAATAGCTATTATTTTAACATCATAATTTTCAATATAGTTTTGTGCCATTAGTATATTTGCATCTAAAACATTTTCAACTATGCAAAGTTTATCTTTATCTATATCTTTTATATCGTTTTCGCTTATTACTAACTGCGCTCCATTTTCTAAGGCAGTTTTAGCATAATCTTCACCATTCACTCTTTCTCCTTGAATAGCTAAAAAAATGCTGTTTTTTACTATTTGCCTTGAATCTTGAGTTACAAAATTAATTTTACAGTCATTTTTTGGCACGAAAAAGCCTTTTGTTAGCTTTGATAATAATATTTCTTCCATTTCAACACCTATTTATTATAATTTTCCATAAATTTTTTAACTATCATACTTTCATCTAAATAAACAGTTATCCCATCTAAAACCTGATAGTCTTCATGCCCTTTTCCGCAAAGAATTAGCATATCTTTATATTGTAGCATACTTAAGGCTATATTAATAGCTTTTCTTCTATCCACTTCGCTTAAAAAGTCGATATCATTTTCTATAAAATATGAGCAAGTATCATCTAATACTTTTTGTGGGTCTTCACTTCTTGGATTATCACTTGCCACTATTATAAAATCTGCATATTTTGCAACAGTCTGTGCCATCGGTCTTCTTTTAGTTGAATCTCTATCGCCTGCACAGCCAAAAAGCACATAGAATTTTCCTTCTACAAAAGGTTTTAGGCTTTTTAATACATTTTCTAAGCCGTCAGCTGTGTGAGCAAAATCTCTTATCACTGTAAAAGGCTCTTTTGCTAAAATCTCACATCGGCCTTTTACACTTTTAACTCTTGGGATACTTTTTGCAACATCTTCAAAGCTAAAGCCTAAATTAAGACAGGTTACTGCCGCTGTCATTGCGTTATGCACAGAATACTCTCCCGGCATAGGAAAATCAATTCTTTCCAATTTATTCTCAGTCACTAAGACAAACTTAGTTGAGTTTTGAGTATATTTTATGTCTTTTGCTGTATAATTTGCTTCATCATTTTTTGTAGATATACTACTTAAATTTTTATCTTTATAAATTTCTGCTACCATTTTTCCGTAGTCATCATCTATATTAGTTATTATTTTTTTTGAGGTATCCATCAGCATACATTTAGCTTTAAAGTAGTTTTCCATCGTTTTATGATAATCTAAGTGGTCAAGAGTTAAATTCAAAAATATTCCCACATCAAATTCAATAGAATACAGCCTATCTTGAACAAGCCCTTGTGAAGACACTTCCATAACTGCGTACTCACAGCCTGATTTATGCATCTGACTTAATAAGGCATTTAATTCATACGCTTTTGGAGTTGTAAATTTTGCTGGTATGATTTGAGTGTCTATCATATTATGCACTGTGCCAATTAAGCCTACTTTTTTGCCTAATTGTTCTAATAAATCTTTTATTAAAAATGAAGTTGTAGTCTTTCCATTTGTTCCTGTTATGCCTATCATTTTTAACTTTTTTGCTGGATTGTCAAATAAGTTTGCGCACATTTGTGCGTACGCTTTTCGTGAGTCTTTTACTATAATTTGATTTTCTTGGCCTGTATCGTACTCACAAACTAATAATTTTGCGCCTTGCTCTAAGGCTTTATTAGCATAGCTATGCCCATCAAAATTAAAGCCTTTTGAGCAAACGAAGATACATCCATCTTTTATTTTCCTTGAATCATCTGTTACAAAATCAATATCAATGTCTTTTACATTTCCTTCATACTCTATGCTTTGTAAAATTTTATGGATGTTCATACTCTCTCCTTAATCTACATAATCTGTCACTTCAACTTGAATACTTATAGTAGTACCAATAGGCACTTCATCTAAGGCATTAATACTTTGCGCCATTACTGTGCCCTCGCCTGATTGCGATACAGCACCTGTCTGCTCAACATTCAGCCCTGCTTTTATCAGTAAATCTTCTGCTTTACTCGCTGATAAACCTATTACATCAGGCACTGTTACCATAATCGCCTCACTGGCTTGTGTGTATAAAACAATGCTACTACCCTTTTGTACGCTACTAAATGCTGTTGGGAATTGTGAGTCTATGGTTGTTCCATTACCTATAATATTAACACTAAAACCTGCTCTTTGCAAAGAGGCTGTCGCCTGAGTTATGTCATTGCCTGTTACATCTGGAACTGCTACATTGATATTTGCAAGTTCTGCTTGAGTGTAAACGGCTTCTATTCCTAAGTATGGTAAAATTTCGCCCATTAATGCACCTACAACAGGCCCTGCTAATGTACCGCCATAGTAAGAATAGCTATCAGGGTCATCAAAGAAAATTAAAATTGCTATTTGTGGATCATCCATAGGGGCAACGCCTACAAAAGAAGCTATGTAGTCCTCTTCTTCGCCTTCTGCTTCCTGTGTATCGAGTTTTTGGCTCGTTCCACTTTTACCGCCTACTCTATACCCTGCTACTTTCGCATTTTGTCCATTGCCTGTATCTACATTCGCCCTTAACATCTCACTTACCATTGCACTTGTTTCTTCGCTTATTACTTGCATTTTAGCATCGGGCTGTATATCTTCTATAACATTCCCATTTTCATCAGCATAGGCGCTAACTAAATGCGGTGTTACTAAGTAGCCACCATTTACAGCAGTTGAAACTGCAGTAATCATTTGAATAGGGGTTATTTTATTTGTTTGACCAAAAGAAGATGATGATAAATCAACTATATCCATACTATCCTCTTTATGTACTATGCTGTATGCTTCACCGGGTAAGTCTATACCTGTTCTTTGAGTCATTCCAAAGCCTTGGAAATATGAATAAAAGGTATTAACTCCCATGCTTTGCCCCATTGTTATAAAGGCTGTATTGCAAGAATTTATAAAAGAAGTTTGGAAGTTTTGCACTATTCCTAAGTGGTTACCTGAGTTTGCACATCTTATAGAGTGAACTCCTACTTGCGTAGCTCCATTACATAAATACGAGCTATTTAATGTGCTTGTTGCGCTGTCTAAGGCTGCAGCGGCTGTAACTACTTTAAAAACAGAACCAGGCTCGTATAAATCACTTACTGCCTTACTTCTCCATTGCTCATTCCTTGCTAAATTTAAGGCTTCTTGCCTTTGAGCATCATCTACAATGGCATCAACCATAGCTTTAGTTTCTTCGTCGGATATAGTAAATGGATCATTCGGGTCATAGTTATTACTTTCAGCTAAGGCTAAAATTGCCCCTGTGTTTACATCCATTACTATACCAACAGCACCGGCTTGAACATTATGCTTTTGCGCGTTTAATTCAATGTGTTTTTCTAAGTAGTGCTGTATTGTTTCATCTATTGTAGTGACTAAGGAATAGCCATCTTGAGCCTGTGTTACTGTTTCATAGCCAAGACCCATATCAAGACCCCAACCATTTTTTGCTGAAATAATAACTCCTGTTGTGCCCATTAATTCCTCATCATAATACGCCTCAAGTCCTGCAAGACCTTGATTATCTACACCACAAAACCCTAAGATAGTCGAGGCAAAGTCACCATAAGGATAATATCTTTTATAATCCTCAATTAGATTTACTCCCACAAATTCATTTTCTTCGCAAATTTGTCTTACTTCATCAGAGATGGGTTTATCAACTTTATATTTTATAACAACTTCATAGCTTTGTGTTTTTTTAAATTGCTCTAAAATATATTCTTCTGTTAAATCTAATACAGGCGCTAATAGCCTTGCTATATCTTCATGCTGTGATTCTTCACTTTCTGCAGGTGATAAGGCTATTGTCCATACAGAGGCACTTTGAGCTAAAACCTTCATGTTAGAATCATAAATAGTACCCCTTTTAGGTGAAATTAATGTATCTCTTAATTGAATATCTGTCGCTAATGCTTTGTATTCTTCATAATTTACTATTTGCATTTTAAACATATTATACGCAACTAAGCTAAAACCTATTAAAAACGCACTGCAAATTAAAAACCATAGCCTATATCTCATAGCATTTGTTACATTTTTATTCGTTGTTTTGTTTCTTCTATCCATTTTTTCACCTTATTTTATAAAATTAAAGCGAAGAATTAAAACAAGTAGTTTTATATATTCTTCGCTTAAAAGCTTTTTTTACAATTTTATTATACCATAAAATTATATCATATTTAATATTATTTTTTTAAGGCTGCAAATATGACAATATCGGCTGCACTATATCACTTAACTTATCTGTAAATGATTGAGATACGCTTTCAATTTCATTTTCACTTGCTAAGTTAATGTATGTAATTTGATGATTTTCAAGCTTATCATAGCCTAAAGTATTTCTTGCATACTCTTCTACTTGCTCTAATGTAAATCTTGATTCTAAAGTAATATTAAGATAATCATATTCACTTTGTAATAAAGTAATATTATCATTTGTTTGTTGTATTTGTGTAGTATATGTTGTCAGCTGTGCATTTGAAGTTATAACAGCTATAACTAAGGAGATGATAACTGCCATTGAAACAACATTTAATATTACTTTGCCATAACCAAACTTTGATTTTGCATTGATTACTTCAGCTTTTCTTTTATAATTTCTTTGCTTTTGTACTACTTGTTCGCCTTCATAAAACGATAAATCATAAGCTAAATTTCTGTTTTCCATGTTAGTCATCCTCCTTTTCTTATTTTTAATAGTCTATATTTTTTCTATTATTCTTAATTTTGCTGAGCGAGCTCTTCTGTTTTCTTCTTCTTCTGTTTGTGAGGGGCTAATTGCTTTTTTTGTTATTAAATTCGCCTTTGCCACTCCCCCACAAACGCATACAGGTAGTTCTTTTGGACAGCGACATTTAATAGCTAAATCTTTAAAATACTGCTTTACTATCCTATCTTCTAAAGAATGAAAGGTAATTACGCAAAATCTTCCGCCCTCATTGAGCATTTCAAAAAACATATCTAAACTTTGAGTTAGTGCTCCTAATTCATCATTAACAGCTATTCGTAGCGCTTGAAAGGTTTTCCTTGATGGGTTTTTGCTTTTTCTTCTCTGTGCTGCTGGGTAGGCACTTTGCACTATCTCTGTTAATTGTTTAGTAGTTTTAATTTCTTCATTCTCTCTAAATGCTAATATTTTTTTTGCTATACCATAGGCAAATTTTTCTTCGCCATAAGTTCTTAGAATTTTTGTTATATCATCTAATGAGTATGTATTAACTATATCGTAAGCGGATAGGCCTTCTTTTGACATTCTCATATCTAAAAATGCTTCGCCTTGATATGAAAACCCTCTTTCTTTATTATCTAATTGGTAGCTTGAAACGCCTAAATCTAATAATATTCCATCAACTTTTTCAACACCTTCATTTAATAACATTTCTTTAGCGTATCTAAAATTTGTTTTTATTACTTTAGCATTTAAACCTTCAAGTCTTCGTATTGCTACTTTTACTGCGTCTGGGTCTTGGTCTAAGCCGTAAAGCATCCCCTCGCCTTTTAAATTTTTAGCTATTTCAAAGGAATGTCCTGCACCACCACAAGTACCATCTACATAGATTCCATCTGGCTTTATGTTTAAGCCTTCTAAACACTCTGTGAGCATTATTGGCAAATGTTTAAATTCATTCATAATTTAAAACTCCAAATCGCTGAGTTTTTCTTCGATAACTGAAAAGTCGTTTAGTTTTTCATTTTCTTCATACTTTTCTTTATCCCAGATTTCAGCATAAGTCCTTGCACCTATAATAACTATATCTTTTGTTATTTGTGCATGGTCTTTTAAGTATTGCGTTAAAAGTATTCTTCCTTGCTTATCAGGAGAAAGTTCTGCGGCATTACCATAGAGTGTCCTAAGTAATTCTCTGCTTTTAACAACAGGCATACCCTCAAATTTTGACTCAAGCCTTGACCACTCTTTTTCACCGAATACAACTAAACAGTTATCAAACCATTTTGTAACATAGAGTGTGTCTCCCATCTCGCTTCGAAACTTCGGCGGAAAGTTAGTTCTGCTCTTTGCATCTACTGAATATTCATATCTGCCCATTAACATAAGAAACTAACCTCCTTTTGGATTTTTACCCACTTTTACCTACTTTCACCCACTTTTATTAGAATTATACAACTTTTTTTAATAAAATGCAATACCTTTTTTTGTGAAAAATTAATAAGATTTTGATATTTTTTTAAGTAAAATACGGAAAAATCTTGTATTTCTTATTTCTTAGTTTTATAATATCAATATAGGTTAAATGCACTAATACTACATATAGTATTTGTGCTGAATTTTGAGAATATATATTGGGTTTTATCCAAAAAGGAGGATGTAATGCTACTTATTTGTTATCCAAAATGTTCTACTTGTAAAAAGGCAGAAGATTTTTTAAAAAAGGAAAATATTTCTTATACTTATAGAGATATTAAAACTAAAAACCCCTCTTATGAGGAGTTAAAGCTATGGTATGAGAAAAGTGGACTTAGTATAAAGAAGTTTTTTAATACCAGTGGCTTAGTTTACAAATCACTGAATTTAAAAGAAAAATTAGATACAATGACAGACGATGAAAAATTAAAATTATTAGCAACTGATGGAATGCTAATAAAAAGGCCTTTAGCTATAAAAGATGATAGAGTATTTTTAGGTTTTAAATTAGAGGAGTGGCAAAATTTAGTTTAATTAATAGGCTTTGCAACTAAAGTCTTTTTAAAATTTTCTAATTTTATTCAGTCTTGTGTTAGCGCGCTTATGATAAGGCGCTATTTTCTAAACTTTCCTCAGTATAAATAAATCTTTGCACTTTTTATTGAAAGTTTATAGCATTCTAAATACACTACATAAAATAAAACAGACTATGCAAATTTGCATAGTCTGTTTTAAATTTTTATATTAATTTTGTGTATCTGTATTTTCGCTATCTGTTTGCTCTTGCTCTTGTTCTTTTTCCATTTGTGCTCTTTTTAAATCTCTTTGAGCAATTTCTTCATCTGTCATCATTCTGCGTTTTTCTTCGTTATATATGCCTTCTGCTCTCCATTTTGCTATTCTCTTTTTTGCAGTGAAATATATACTAATACCGCAAATTACTAAAGCACCAATAAAGAATTGTACATATTTAAGATATAAATTCCACGCAGGGCTTAGTTTATTATGCGTGCCACCTAAAATATCGCTCATATCATAGTAAGAAGTCATCGCATTATCAAATCTATACTGTGAAGCAAGGCCCATTAAGGCATAGCTTGTAGTTACTAAGTCTCCATCTTGTACTGAAACATCACTGTAAGAATGATCTTCCATAGCCCTTTGCATTATCCACTGTGTTAAGTCATTGCCTTCTACATCTTTTGCTGATACACCTGCTGTATTTAAAGCAACAATAGTATTCGCTAAGTCTTTAATTGTGTCATCGCTTCTTACCCTTGTTGAAAGATAAGTAACACCGTTTTGTACAGCTTCATCAATTTCTGGAGTACTATCTGTTAAAGCTAAAGCTTGAACAGCATTTGCTGTTACATCAATAACAGTCTCTTTCATTCCGCTATATTGGAAGCTGCCATCTTCTTTTTGCAAAGATATAATAAACTCTACTAAATCTTCTACTGTAACATCTGCATCATCAAGTAAAGGATAATCTCCACACTCAATAGCTATTAATGCTCTTATTTTGTTTAAGTAGCCACCTAAAAGCACTGTGCTGTCATAACTTACACCTTGCATTAAGTTTGCTTTTGAAGTTTTGTCTGCGTATTTCCCTACTGCTGTAAATGCAAAAATAACATCAGGATATTTTTCAATATGCCCCTGGCTATCTTCACCTACAATACCCGCATTTCTTGATAATGAATCATTCATTTCTGTTTCATAGTTAAGAGCTTGTGTGTGCCAAAAGTCAATATGATTTGAACGAATTAGCGCTGTTATCGCAACTTCATCTCCATAATCAGCCCTGCCCATTTCTTCTAATATGTATTCACCTGTGTAGTGAATAGCAAGTTCGATTTCGTCATCTGTCTGGGGCGGTTGTTCACTACAGGCTGTAAGTGATAGCACTATAGATATTGATAAAATTAATGCTAAAAGTTTTTTTAAAGATTTCATTTAATTTTCTCCGTTAAATATATTTTAATAGTCAATATTACTAATGTATCAAAAAAAACAAGAGATGTCAATTTATTATAACAAAATATCTATTAAATATCACAATTATGTGTTATAATACTCTATAATATACTCAAAGAAAAGGATAATTCAATGGAAATATTAAAAAAAGAAGCTTATACTGAATATGAAAATTTTTGCAAAAAGCATCCAAATACAGCTTTTCAACAAAGTATCAACTGGACAAAAGTTAAAACTGAATGGGATAGTGACATAATTGTTGTTCGCAATGAAGATAAAGAGATTATCGGCGCAATGCTTGTCTTAATTCGTAAGATGGGTTTTAAAACTTATATGTATGCCAATAGAGGGCCTATTTGTGATTATAGCGATAAACAAACTTTAAAACAGCTATATCAAGGTGTAGTATCTCTTAGTAAAAAACATAAAGCATTTAAGTTTATTATGGACCCTTTAGTTTTTAGTAGTGATGAAGAAAGCATTAAAAACTTTGAAGAAGTAGGCTTTACTTTAGATAGAACAGAAGATTTTCACAAACCTATACAGCCAAAATTCAGCTATATGTTAAGATATTTAAAAGGCTTATCTTATGAGGATTTATTAGCTAAAATGAGTGTGAACACAAGGTACTATTTAAAATTCGGCTATAAAAGAGGGGTTGTTTGCAAAAGTGAAGGACTTTTAGGCCTTGATGATTTTTATAGTATTTACTCAAAAACAGGCTCAAGACAAGGCTTTTCAATTAGGCCTAAATCTTATTTTGAAAAAATAATAAATGCCTATGGTGATAATTGCAAATTATTCGTTTGCTATCATGAAGATGATATTTTATGTGGTGGTATTGGGATTTATTATGGGGATACTGTAAGCCATGTTTATGGGGCTTCCGTAAATGTAAAAAGGAATTTAAAAGCAACTCATATTCTACAAGCAGAACTTATGAAATGGGCTACAGAGAAAAACTGCTCTGTATACGATATGCAAGGTGTGGCACCTACTAAAGAAGATGATGAAGCCTTATATAGAGTTTACCAATTCAAGTCAAGTTTTGCAGGCGAAGTAGTTGAAGCTGCAGGTGAATTTTACATCACATTTGATAAGATATACAACTCTTTAATAAATACAGCCTTCGCTATACGCAAAAAATTAAAATAATTATTGAAAGATACACTTATTTTTGATAAGATATATATTATATAAAATTATAGGAGAAAAAATTATGGAAAGAAAAAAATACTATATAACAACACCTATATACTACCCATCAGCAAACTTGCATATAGGTCATAGTTATACAACAGTAGTCTCAGACGCCCTTGCAAGATATAAACGCTTAGAAGGCTATGATGTAATGTTTTTAACAGGCTCAGATGAGCATGGGCAAAAAATACAAGATAAGGCAATAGAAGTAGGAAAAACTCCTAAGGCATATGTTGATGAAATTGTAGATGGCATAAAAGCATTGTGGGAGCTTATGGACATAAAATACGATAGGTATATTAGAACTACTGATGAATACCACAAAGAATCAGTACAAAAAATATTTAAAACTTTATATGATAAGGGCGATATCTATAAAGGCTTTTATGAGGGTATGTATTGTAAACCTTGTGAGACTTTTTGGACTGAAACACAGTTAGTAGATGGTAAATGCCCTGATTGTAACAGGGATGTCTACCCTGCAAAGGAAGACGCTTACTTCTTTAAATTATCAAATTATTCAGATAAACTATTAAACTTATACAAAGAAAATCCTTTATTCATCCAACCAGAGACACGCAAAAACGAAATGATTAGTTTTATAAATCAAGGTTTACAAGATTTATGCGTTTCAAGAACTACTGTTTCTTGGGGTATACCTGTTGACTTTGATGAGGGGCATACTGTCTATGTTTGGGTAGATGCACTTTCAAATTATATTTCAGCTTTAGGCTATGAGAATGATGAATACAATGATTTTTCTACATACTGGCCTGCTGATGTTCATTTAATGGGAAAAGAAATTCTGCGCTTTCATAGCATCATCTGGCCTTCAATGTTAATGGCTTTAGATTTACCATTACCAAGTAGAGTATTTGGACATGGCTGGCTATTATTAGAAGGCGGGAAAATGAGTAAAAGTGTAGGCAATGTTGTAGACCCAGTTGTGCTTTGCTCAAAATACGGCGTTGATGCTATTCGTTATTTTTTACTTAGAGAAATCCCTTTTGGTAATGATGGCGTTTATACAAATGAAGCTTTAATGTCAAGAATTAATACTGACCTTGTAAACGATTTAGGAAACTTAGTTTCAAGAACTGTTACAATGATAGAAAAATACTTTGATGGCACTTTACCAGAAAAAAGACAAGCCGATGCTCTTGATGAGGATTTAATTGGCCTTTGCAACAATCTAAAACAAACTGTAACAAACCATATGTACAAATTAAATACTCCATTAGCACTTCAAGAGATATTTAAAGTTATTCAAAGGGCAAATAAATATATTGATGAAACAGCACCTTGGGTTCTTGCAAAAGATGAAGCAAACTTACCACGACTTGCAACTGTTTTATACAATTTAGCAGAATCAATAAGATTTAGTGCTGTATTATTAAAACCATTTTTACCAAACACTACTCCAAAAATTGCAGAGCAACTTGGAATAAGTGAAGATTTATTATCTTTTGATTCTATAAATACTTTTGGCACTTTAAATTCATTCACAGCTAAAAAAGGCGAAATTATTTTCCCTCGCATTGATATCGAAAAAGAACTTTTAGAAATTAAAAAAGCTCAAGATGAAAAAAATAGCAAAAAAGAAGAAGTAAAAGAAGTAACTGAAGAAGAAATAATCAAAGAAATCACAATAGATGACTTTATGAAAGTTAATTTAATTGTAGGTAAGGTTATTGATTGTACCCCTTTAGAAAAATCAGATAAACTGCTAAAAAGCACGATTTTTGATGGTAAAAGAGAAAGAACTATCCTATCAGGAATAGCACAATGGTATTCCCCATCTGATTTAATTAATAAACACATAGTTTTAGTTGATAACTTAGCTCCTCGTAAAATGCGTGGTGTGTTAAGTGAGGGTATGATATTAGCAGCTGATAACGGCGATGAAGTTAATGTAGTGTTTATTGATGAAAATGTTGCGCCGGGAAGCAAAATAAGATAAACAATAAAGGAATAGGATATGAATAAAATTTTTGATAGCCATGCTCATTTTAATGATGCGCAATTCATAGAAGATTATGATGATTTAATAAGTAGAATAAAACAAAGTGATGTAGGCTATGTATTAAACTGTGCTTGGGACTATGACTCATCTGTTTTAGCAATAAAACAAAGCGAAAAAGAAGACTTTATGTACGCTTCTGTCGGTATACATCCGCACGAGGCTACAACTGCCACTGATGAAATGATAGAAAAGTTAAGAGAATTAGCAAAGCATGAAAAGGTAGTAGCGATAGGCGAAGGCGGTTTAGACTACTACTATGAAGACAGAGCAACAGACGAAGAACAAAAATCAGCTTTTATTAAGCAAATAAACTTAGCTAATGAAACTAACTTACCATTAATAATGCATTCAAGAGATGCTATGAAAGACACAATAGACATATTAAAAGAAAACCCTGTAAACAGTGGCGTTGTTCATTGTTTTTCAGGCTCAGCTGAAAGTTGTAAAATCCTAACAGATATGGGGCTGTATATAAGTTTTAACGGAGTTATTACTTTTCCTAACGCAAGAAGGGCGATAGAGAGTTTAAAAGTTGTTCCCTTAGATAAATTACTTATCGAGACTGACTGCCCTTATATGGCTCCTATACCTCACAGAGGAAAGAAGTGTGATTCAACTATGCTACCTTTCATAATTGAAAAAATAGCAAGCGAAATTGGGATTTCTACACAAGAGCTTATAAAAATAACTACAGAAAATGCAAAAAGATTATACAAAATTAAAGATTAATTTAAAACAACCTATTTAATTATTTTAAATAGGTTGTTTTTTTGTAATATTTTTTATAGAGCAATTAATATCTTTTAATAATGATATATATTATAGAAAGGTATAAAAAATGAAAAAGTTAAAATTAAAAGACCTTGTTTTCATTGGCACTGGCCATGTAATAGGCGCAGGAGTTGTCACTATTGTTGGGAGCGCTTTAAATGCTACGGGATACTCTACTTGGCTTGCATTTTTATTTACTTGCTTATTGTCTTTTTTTAGAATAGTACCGTTTTTATTTTTTTCTAATGCTTTAGTTTTGCCCGGTGGTAAGTTTTCAATAATCACAGGCTGTTTGGGCGATGAGTACGGGGCTTTTATCACTATTTCCTCTATGCTACTATGGCTTAGCAAAGGTATAGCTGTTTTGGCTTTAAGTGAATACTTAACCGATATGATGATAATTAAATACCCTAAAATATTAACTATAGTTATTTGGTTATTTTTTATAGTTATGAATTTAATGGGCATTGATAGTATGAGTAAAATTCAGTCTATCGCCACTCCTTTACTTTTAATTGCACTTTTTGTTTTTTCTTTTATCTGTATAAAAAATATGCAAACTGGCTACCTTGATTTTAGTAGCGAGGATATGTTTTTAAATGGGGCAAGTGGATTTTTTAATGCTGTTGTTTTATTAAGCTATTCTTGCGACGGTGTTATTTCTATGGTGAATTACTCTAAAGAATGCGAAAACCCAAAACAAAACATTCCAAAAAGTATGATAATTATCACTATAATTATCACCATAACCTATACCATAGTAGGCTTTGCAAGTGGGGCTGTTTTGCCTTTAGAGTATACTGCTGGCGCTACTTTAATAAGAACAGCAAAATACATAATGCCCCCTGTTCTATTTTCATTATTTTTAATTTTTGGCCCTGTTTGTGCCTTAACTACAACTATGAACGCAGGTATACCAGATGCTGTTATCCCAGTAGGCCAAGGGGCAAAATCTGGCTGGCTACCTAAAGTATTTGCAAAGAAAAATAAGTATGGGGTTTATTATTTTAGTATTATTTCTGTGTTTTTTATAGGCTGTATTCCTATAACCTTTAATTTATCTATTGAAGAAATTGTAAGCTTTATCTTTGTTCTATCTTCAATTAACACTTTTTTAATTCTTCTTTGCTCCTTTAAATTCCCTATTGTATATAAAAAAGAATGGCAAAATTCAAAATTATATGTTTCAAATTTTTATTATTATTTTTTAATTTTCATCTTCTGCGTTATTGAAATATTTATGGTGCTTACAGCTATTAAAAATCTAAATTTTACTATCCTTGTTTTTATTTTTATAATTATTGTTTTTTCTTTTCTTTATGCTTATTCTAAATTGAACAAAAATAAAAATTCATAGCAGCTGCTATGAATTTTTATTTTTATCAGTTAATATTTTTATTTTGATATTATTTTTAATACTGCTTGCAGAGTTGCAAAAGATGCGTTATAAATGCTCTCTTGTGTGTAAGACTGTGAATATTCCTCTGGGTTAATTAAAAAGGAGTATTCGCATAATACACTGGGGGCAATATCTACTCTTGCTACATAGTAATAGCCATTTTTTGCTCCCCTATTAACCCTATTAGTTTCATATGCAATGCTCTCGCTTAATACACTTGCAAAACTCTCGCTTTGTTTTGTAAAATAATATACTTCTACACCTTGGGTATTACTTGAGTCAGTTGAGTAAGACATACTATTATGGTGTAATGAGATAAACAAGTCTGGTCTTGCATCTCGTGTTAAGTCTCTTCTTTCCCATAGTTCTAAAAAGGTATCATCGCTTCTTGATAAAATTACAGTAGCCCCATATTCTTCAAGCATCGCCTTTGTTGTAAGGGCGATTGCAAGGTTTAAGTCTTTTTCAACAGGGCCAAATTCACCTACTACACCCTGTGTGCCTGTATCTGTTCCGCCGTGTCCGGCATCAAGAAAAATGCTCACTCCTGTTAACGGCTTATCACCGCTTACTTGTTGTGGCACTGCTTTTAAGTAAATTATAGTGCTGTTTTCAGTTTGCAGTATATCATAGCCCCATATTTTATCTTTTGTATCATTAAATGTAATGACTGCGTTAGTTTCTTCGCTCACTATATAGCTTACAGCCGAAAACATATCGCTTTCTAATTGGGTTTCTTGTTCAAAATTAGTATCTAAAAAGGCAAAACTTAAAGAATTTTCTTCAAAAATTGAAATTACTCCTGGCTTTCCAAAACTTTCGTAAGTAATTACTACATCACCGTTTTCCATAACGCTTACTTCGCCTTGTTTTATAACACTTTGGGTATATTCATCAATGAATTCTACATTTTTTGCTAATACATATCCACCGCCACTTAATTCATAAGCATAGGTTTTATAACCGCTCCTATTTGTAACGACACTGTCTTTAACGATTAATTGTGTGCCCTCGCTAAGGCCTGCAATAATAGATGAATCATCATCGACATCACTAATTATACTCGTTAGTGGATTAAAAGTGATTACAACATCACCCTCATCTGCTTTTTTGGTATTATCAAAAGTAGCCTCTTCAAAATATCCACTACTTACAATCCTATTAAATTCAAAGGTTTCGCTAACACCATTTTGAGATACTACCACTTCGTTTTTGCCTATTGAAAGAGGATGATAAATACCAAAAGTGCCGTTAGGCTGGCTTTTATACTCAACATCATTTACGGTGACTATTCCATTTTCTTCTCCAACACCAACTAAGAATACACCATTTGAATAAATATCAAATGTAGTAAAAAAGTTTGTAACACGAAATTCATTACTTACTGAAAAATCAAAAGTTGGATATTGAATTTCAGTAACTAATTTATTCAAAGGAGAGTTTAATACAGATAAATCATCGCTTACTTTTGTATAAACTACACCATTTAATGTATTATTAATTTTTGAAAATAGCTGTATTTTTTCATAGTCTTTTGCTGAATAATGCAAAATAGCCATTGCGTTATCACTAATTGCGTTTTGCAAATCATTAAAGCTATTACTTGAAACAGCCTCATAAACATAGTAGTTTATATCTAAATTAGTTAGTGATAATAAATAGTCGCTATCACTACTTTGAATAGAAAGATACATCCCTCTTTCACTATCGTTATTGATTATTTTTTGCAAAGTAGTTATTTCTTGCGAGTTTAAACCACTGTTTTCAATGTTCAAAATACTTATTTTTAATTCATCATATAAAATTTGTGCTACATCATTTATGTTTTGCGTATTTAATACAGCATTATCTAATGAAACACTTACTTGTGTATCAAAATCTTTTGCAGAATTTGAAAAATCATTTAAAATATTTATATTTTCTTGACTTAGCTTATTTTCGCTAACTAAATTTGTAATATCCAAAATAAGAGTATTTACACCTGCATTTAGAAATTCATTAAATACAGTTTCTCTTGCTTTTTCTTCATTTTCATTGTTTATTATATTGGCTATATCATATTCTACTGCTACAATATTCTCATTTTCAATTTTGAACCTTGCCTCTGTTATACTAAAAAGTAAGACTGTTACAAAGCAAACAGTTAGTATTACCCCCATTGAGCCTGCAATTTTTAGTATATTAATTTTCCCTTTTTTCATTTTCCACCTATTTTAAGTCGTTTTTATATTGCTGAATATCTACTTCTTCTTTTACTAAATCTATATTGATGATTTCATTTGAGCCTGCCTCATATAGCCAGTCAGTTACATAAGTAGGAGTTAATTTTATAAGTACTTGAGAATTAAGCTTTGAGTACATATTAAATGAATCAGGTTGATATTTCTTTAATAATTCTATAAATTTTTCATTTTCTAAAGGATGGCCCATGATTTCAGCTTTAGCTAAAATTTGAGTTGAAATTTTACATAAGGCTACATTTTCATTTTCTTTTATTTGACTAAATTTTTCAAATTTTGAATCAGTTTGTACCCATATAGCCTCATCAAACACCATACAGGTCATCATACTTGCAAGTGGCTTATCATTCAAAGATGTTGCTAAAACCATATAGCAACTCTCACCTAAATTTTTGTAAAATTCTTTTTTTCTTTTTTGAAATTCCATATTTTTTTCCTCCGTATTTAATAATATTAACATTTATTTTTAAAAATGTAAACATATTGATTTATTTTACTATATTTTAGCAAAACATACCCTTTTTGAATAATATGATTAAAAAGGAGTATTTTATGAATAAGTATATTTTTTTAAAAGAAGATGTTTTATTTTTAGGTTGTAGTGGTAAAAAAGTAACAATGCTTCAAGAATTAATTAATAAATTAAGTGATGAAAAATATTTTTTATTACAAAAACTTTGTGTTGATGGAATTTATGGAAATTTGACAAAATCTTCAGTTATGCAGTATCAAGCTATGAAAAAAATGAAGATAACTGGTAAAGTAGATATGGCTACAATAAATACTATTTTAAATGATTTGAATTTAAAAACTTAATAAAAAAATCAAGGAAAATTTCCTTGATTTTTTATTTTAATTATTCCATATTAAATCATTATTCATTTCAGAATTTAGCACAGTGTTTATATATGCTAATAAGCCTGTATCCGCGCTACTTTCATTAAGTAAAGTATAGCCTTCGTGCTGTTTTAAAATGTCTATTCCTTCATTTAAGTTACCATAGAAATAGTAATTATTCATTTGAGCGAAAAAATCTGCTACTATTTCGCTTTCTTCTTCATTAAATCCATTTTGCTGTGCAAAACTTAAACCTTTATAATAAGATGTTAGTTCAAAAAACTCTTTTGAATAATTATTAAAGTCTAATATTTCTTCATTTGCTATATCATTTTCTTCAGCCCAAGCAGAAACATCTACACTTTGCGCTGTATAACTTAAATTACCATTTGAGTAATTAATTTGTGCATATCTTGTAGGGTAAGCGCAGAAGGCACCTGTTGCTATTTCTGTTAAATTTTCTTGTGTTACTACACTTTGTATATGCATATGTCCACTTAAATTTAGCTGTACATTATATTTATTTAATATTTCTATTAATTCTTGTGACTTATCTATAACATAACCATTATAAAATCCTTCATTGTGCATAAAAATATTTTGGTGTGTAGTTGATATTATCATAGCATTTTCGGGCAGTTCTGCTAAGGCTTCATCAATCCAGATTAAAGTTTCATCTAAAATTACAGCATTAGCACTTGTGCTTGTATCTATTGCTAAAAAGTAAATATCCTCACTAAATTCATAAATAAAACTATAAGAATACTCATCCCTTGCTATAGCCTTGCTTAAGCCTAAGTCTTTATATAACACTTCATAGTCATCATAACTTAATCTATCTGTAAGTTCTGATTTATTATCTATAAACGCATATGCAAAAGGATAATCTACATCGTGATTACCTGGTATTACTACAACAGGCACACCTGCATTTTGTATTTCTAAAAGTGTGGCTGATAAATCTTCATGGCTTAATCTTTCTCCATTAAAAGTTAAATCACCTGAAACAATAACTGCATCTGGTTTTTCTTTAATTGCAAGGTCTTTAAAGGCTTGTATCATCGCATAAGAATAGTGAGTTGTTTTTCCATCGCCCTGCAATAATAAATTCACAAACCCTGGTGAGTTTTGATTTAATTCAGGGGCTAAGTGATGAAAATCTGTTACATGCCAAAATGTGTATTCTCCCTGATTTTGCTTTACTTCTTCATTAGAGCAAGCAGTAAGTAGAACCGTTAATAGAATAAACGCTATAATTAATTTTTTCATATAATTCTCCATTTTAAAAAGTAAGCATATTATAGCATATATTTACTATTAAAGCAAAAAAATAAAAACTTGATAAAATCAAGTTTTTATTCTAAAAATTAAAATTTATTTAATAATTCTGCTAATTGAGCTTTAGGTTTAAAGCCAACTGTGCGTGAATCTTCATCGCCTTTATTAAATACGATTA
Organism: uncultured Oscillospiraceae bacterium; assembly: GCA_964369975.1. GTDB lineage: Bacteria > Bacillota > Clostridia > Oscillospirales > Ruminococcaceae > RGIG3102. Next base: position 78,341 of record CAYJFZ010000002.1, on the reverse strand, counting down.
AAGTAGGAATACTCATAACGCCATATTTTTGTGCTAATTCTTGCTCATCATCAACATTGATTTTGCCTACTTTTACTTTACCTTCAAATTCTTGTGCTAATTCATCAACTATTGGTCCTACCATTTTACAAGGTCCACACCAAGGTGCCCAAAAATCTATTAATACTGGTAAATCGCTGTCTAATACTTCGCTTTGAAAATTGTCTTTTGTAATTTGCATGCTCATAATAAAAGTCTCCTTTTGTAATTTATTTTATGCTTAAATCATATCACATATCGCTTTATTTCACTGTGATTTAATCACTTAATTTAAGACTGCACTCTTTCAAGTAATTTCTTTTTATCTATAATTTCTATTCTTTTTCTTGATACAGTTAATATCCCCTCATGCTCAAAATATTTAAGCATTCTTGAAACTACTTCTCTTGCTGAGCCTAAATACTTTGCTATATCCATATGAGAATAATAAATTTCATTGCCACTTTCTATTAATTCTTCATATAAGAAGATTGCAAGGCGTTTATCAAAACTATAAAATAAAATTTGTTGCATAGTCCACATTACATCTGAAAATCTTAATGCCTTTATTTTATTTGAAAAGTTTTCTATATAGATATTATCATCAATCAACTTAGAAAAAGCAAAAGAATTTAAAACAACAGCCTCGCTATCTTCTTCAGCATCAACATAAACATCAAAGGTTATCTCTGATAAAACACAAGAGGCTGTTAATATACACACTTCTCCTGCGGAAACTCTATAAAGAGTTACTTCTTTTCCATCTTCTGACATTATATACACTCTCAATTTACCTGAAACTAAAAACATAACGCCCACACACTCTGTATCTGCACTATGTATATTTTGCTTTGCATCAAAAGATTTATACATTGTATTATCACCAATGTAATCAAGGGTTGTATCATCTACTTTATTAAAGCATTCATGTTGCTTTAATAAAAAATCAATTCGTTGTCTTTTATCCATAATTTACCCCACTTTTCATACTGACCTTTAATTAATTTATCTTCATACATATTATACCATAGTAGTCAATATCTTGTAAATCAAAAAAAGCGATAATAAATACCGCTTTTTAAAATTAATTTTCTTTATTCTTTTTTGCTTTGTTTTTTCTGTATTGGTCTTGAATAATCATAACTACAACAATAGCAAAACCTACATATCCAATCCAGTTATTGTGTTGTGAAAGCTGAGCTGTTGTTGAACATAAATCACATAAAAAAGTGTACATAGTAAAGTGCCTCCTAAAACAATCATATTTCTTATATACTATATTATACTACTATTATCTTATTAAATCAATACTTAATTCATCAAGTTGATTTTGTAGTACTACATCAGGTGAGCCTGTCATGATTTCTCCCGCATTTTGAACTTTTGGAAAGGCGATAACATCTCTTATTGAGTCTCTGTTTGCCATTATCATACACAGCCTATCAAAGCCATAAGCCATACCGCCGTGTGGTGGTGCTCCGTATCTATACGCTTCAATTAAAAAGCCGAAACTATTTTGCATTCTTTCTTCACTAAATCCTAAGATTTCAAACATCTGTTTTTGTAGTTCAGGATCTGAAATTCTTATGGAGCCCCCGCCTAACTCAACGCCATTTAATACCATGTCATAAGCCTTCGCTCTACATGCACCTGGGTTTGTTTTTACAAGTGGTATATCTTCTTCTTTTGGCATTGTGAATGGGTGGTGAACTGAAACATATCTATTTTCTTCTTTATCAAATTCAAATAATGGAAAGTCAGTAACCCATAAAAAGTTATATTTTTCTTTATCATATAACTCAAACTTTTTAGCTATGTGTAAACGAAGTGCACCTAAAGAAGCAAATACTACACTTTCTTCTTCACTTGCTACTAAGAAAATAACATCGCCTGTGTTTGCTTTTAAAGTGTTTCTTATATCTTTGATTTCTTTTTCAGATAAGAATTTTTCATAGCTTGAAGTTTCGCTTTCTGCAGTTAGGCGAGTGTAAGCAAGACCTTTTGCACCATAAGTTTTTGCTACTTCAACTAATTTATCGATTTCTTTTCTTGTTAGTTTATCAGCTAAATTTTTTGCTACTATACCTCTTACACTACCTTTATTATCAATAGCATTTTTAAATACTGCAAATTCTGTATTTTTTAACAAATCAGTCAAATTAGAAAGCTTCATATCAAAGCGAGTATCAGGTTTGTCTGAGCCATAGTCTTCCATAGCTTGTTTATAAGTCATTCTATCAAAAGGTGTTTTTATATCTACATCTAAAATGTCTTTAAACACTTTTTTAACATAGCCCTCGTTCATTGTCTGCACATCAATTTCATCAACATACGCCATCTCTACATCTATTTGAGTAAATTCTGGCTGTCTGTCTGCCCTTAAATCTTCATCTCTAAAGCATTTTGCTATTTGTACATATCTATCAAAACCTGAAAGCATTAAAAGCTGTTTATAAAGCTGTGGGCTTTGAGGCAGGGCAAAAAATCTGCCTTGTTGGACACGAGAAGGTACTATATAGTCCCTTGCGCCTTCCGGAGTTGATTTAACTAAGATAGGAGTTTCTATGTCAATAAAATCGTTAGCATCAAAATAGTCACGAGTAACCTTTGCTATTTTATGGCGAAGCACTAATGGAGAGTGAGAAACACCTCTTCTTAAATCAAGGTACCTATATTTTAATCTTAATTCTTCATTTACATTTACATCATCTTTTATTTCAAAAGGTGTTGTTTGTGCTTTTGAAAGTATTTTTAACTCTGTTACTTTTATTTCGATAGCACCAGTGACTAAATTTGGATTTTTATTTTCTCTTAAAGCTACTATTCCTTTAGCCATTACAACAAATTCGCCTCTTAGCTGTTTTGCTTTTTCTAATAAGTCAGCCTTAGTATCTTCCGGAAAACTTAACTGGATTATACCTTTTGGATCTCTTAAATCACAAAATACAACAGCGCCTAAGTCTCTATTTTTTGCAATGTAGCCGGCTACTATTACTTCTTCATTTACCATAGCCTCATTAATTCTAACTGAATAATGGGTTCTTCGCATATTCTCCATTTTATCCATAATTTTCTCCTATTAAAAATCTAATTGACTTTTTATTTCTTTATCTAAATTTATTTCTTTTTCTTCTTTTGTAAACATATTTTTTGCAATAGCTTTATTTTCTTTGATTTCGTTATCACCTAAAACTACTGAGTATTTTGCATTTATTTTATTAGCATACTTCATTTGCGCTTTTAGGCTTCTATTCATTAAATCACTTAAAGCATTAAGGCCTTCATCTCTTGCTTTTTGGGCTAAAGCAAAGGCATCAATTTTGGTATCAGGGCCAACATTGCTAAAGAAAACATCAACTTTTATATCCTCGCCTATTGATATTTTTTCAGCTTCAAGCACCATAAGTAATCTTTCAATACCCATACCAAATCCGACACTTGGAGTAGGGCTTGCTCCGATTTCTTCAAATAAGCCATCGTATCTGCCGCCACCACAAACTGTTCCTTGTGAACCTATGCCGTTATAGATGAATTCAAAAACAGTTTTAGTGTAGTAATCAAGTCCCCTTACTATTTTAGGATTTATTTGATATTCAAGCCCTGTTTTATCAAGTATAGATTTTACACCCTCAAAATGTTCACTACACTCTGTGCATAAATTATCAATACTTAAAGGGGCATCTTTATTTATTTGTCTGCATTTTTCTTCTTTACAGTCAAGGAGTCTTAGTGGATTTTTCTCATACCTTTCTTGACAGTCTTTACATAAATTATCTTTTTTATCACTAAAGTATTCTTTTAATTTTTTTAAGTACTCAGGTCTACAATTAGGGCAGCCGATAGAATTAATAAATAAATCTATATCGTATATACCTAAGTCTTTTAGAATTTTGCCACCTGTTAGGATAACTTCTGCATCTGCTGTAAAATCATGTGCACCTGCAAGTTCAATACCTATTTGGTGGAATTCTCTTAGTCTTCCCGCCTGTGGTTTTTCGTATCTGAAAAAACTTTGCAGATAATATGCTTTGTAAGGTAGGCCTTCGTTTAATTCGCCATTCTCAATGATACTTCTTACAGTACCTGCTGTACCTTCAGGGCGCAGAGTGATGCTTCTTCCACCTTTATCTAAGAAAGTATACATTTCTTTATTCACTATATCAGTAGTATCCCCTACTCCTCGTAAGAAAAGCTCAGTATGCTCAAAAGTAGGCACTCTTATTTCTTTAAAATTGTATTGGTTTACTATTTTTCTTAACTTGTCTTCTAAAGCTATCCATTTGTAGCTATCTTTAATTAGGACATCTTTAGTCCCTCTTGGTGCGACTATTTTTTCAGCCATACTCTTTCTCCTTTAAATTTATTATTTATATTTTATAATACCATATTATTTATATTGTAGTCAATAAATATTATCTTCTCTATTGCTAAAATATAAAAACAAGGTCATTATAATTCTAACGACCTTGTAAAATATACTTTTTATAAAATTTATTGATGAGAAATTATTTTTCAAAAAATGCTATACCAACACAGCCAGGGCCTGCGTGAGTGCCTATAACACTTCCTACTTCATCATAAGACCAGTTATATTTTATACCATTTTCTATTAATAATTCTTCTAAATCTTCCATTGCTTGCTCATCATTTGCATGAAGAAGAGTTATCGGCAAATCTGTATCTACATTTTTACTTTTAAATTGATTAATAAGCTCGTTGTAGCCGCCTGTTTTACCTCTTACTTTATTTATAGTTAATACTTCGCCATCTTTAACAGCTATAATAGGCTTTACATTTAATATACCACCTATTGCGCCAGCAGCTTTTGAAACTCTACCGCCTTTAATTAGATATTTTAATGTATCAACCATAGCTATTAAGTTTGCTTTTTCTTTTTTAGCTTCTAAAATTTCATAGATTTCTTTAGCTGATTTGCCTTCATCTCTTAAAGCGCAAGCAAGACGCACTAAAATCCCACTTCCTGAAGTAGCTGTAGCTGAGTCAACTATATATATTTTATCGTAATCAACCATTTCTTTTGCGATAACGGCTGATTGGTGTGTACCGCTTAATTTACTCGCTAAAGTTATAAGTATAACTTCTTCATCTAATTCTTTATACTCTTTAAAAACTTCTGCAAATAAGTCTGGTGTTGGCTGACTTGTTACAGGTAAAACCTCTGAAGTTTCTAATTTTTCAAAAAACTCTCTTTTTGAAATTTCTACTATATCCTTATAGCTTTTATCTCCAAATGTTACTTGTAGGGGTATTGTTCTAATATTTAATAATTTCTCGTCTTGTGCATTTATATCACAAGTTGAATCTGCAATAATTTTCATACTGTAGTCTCCTTTATTTTTTATATTATATTATTTAATAATTACATTTAAAATATATCCTGTATTATAGTATCACTATTCTTTAATTAAAGCAAGCAAAATAATTATTCACTATAAAATACATCCATATCAAAAATAGTATACTCATAATAGTTTTTAACTGGATTTTTCTTTGTATAGTCAGCTAATATTACCTTGTTTTCAGTGTACAATATTGCTATGCCTATATTGGCTGCCTTCATTTTCGCCTGCATTTCTTTATTGAACTTATCGTTTGTTTTTACAAAGTTTGAAATTGTTTTTAATCTATCATCAAATACATGCAAAAACTTTGGCAATTTTCCTGTTTTATTTGTTAGGATAAAATCTTTTGCTAAAGTATCTCTTAAAACATCTTTATCCACTTCATTAAAATTAATAAAAAACTCATATAAGGTTTTAGAATATAAATCTAAAGACGGATTTTTTATCTTAAGCCTTTTTACTTCTTCACTAAAAATAAAAAATAAATCAAAGGGGGTATAATTTAAAGTATTTAATAAATATTGCAAAGTATATACATATCTTTGAGAGTTTAAAAGCCTTTCAGTTACATCTTCTACTAATTGTAATTTTGATAATTCATTATAAGATATATACTTTGTCTGCATCACTTGATATGGTGAATATTCTTGAGTTATAAATTCGTGCTCTTTTTCTTGTGTTTTTAAATGTGAGCCTTTTAATAGTTTTAAAAAACCTAATTGTATTACATCGGATTTTATTTCATAAGCTAAGTTAAATCCACTTTTAAAACTCTCATAATCTTCAAAAGGCAGGCCTGCAATTAAATCTATGTGAAGATGTATATTTTTCATTTTGGCTATTTCTTTTAAGTTATATACAAGCTTTTCTATTTTTTCATTTCTTCTTGTAGCTTTTAGAGTTTTTGGATTAAAACTTTGAAGACCTGCTTCAAATTGAAATAAGCCAACAGGCACAGTTTTTAAAAATTCTAAAGTTTCTTTTGAAAATAGCTCAGCTTCTACCTCAAAATGAAAAACTATATCTTTTGGTATATTATTATTTTCATATTCATTTAGTATAAATTTAAAAATTTCTAAGGCTCTTTTATCGTTACAATTAAATGTTCTATCGACAAATTTTATTGTCTGAACATTAGAATTTGCAAGTTTTATTATATTTTGCATACTTTCATTGAATTCAAAAAAGCGTACTGTTTCATCTATCCCCGATAGACAAAAACTACAGCTAAACGGACAGCCTCTACTCGTTTCCACATAGGCTATTCTTCCATTTAAAGCGGCAAAATACTCATCTGTGTAAGGGTTGATATATTCAGTCATGCCCATAAAAATTATTTCATTTTCTTTTGTATTAAAATCATTTTCTAACAGGTGCATAAATGCCTTTTCGCCCTCGTTTTTAATAATAAAATCAATATACGGCTTTTTTATAAGCTCAATAGAATCATAGCTTGCCTCAGGCCCACCTAAAAATATTTTAGTTTTATTAGATAATTGCTTTATTACCTGTGCTGTTTTATGAATAAAATCTATGTTCCAAATATAACTTGAAAAGCCTACAACATCAAAACCTTGACTTAAAATTTCATCAATTAAGTCGTTTGGATTTTGATTGATAGTAGCTTCTATAATTTGTATATCATGATTTGTATTTATTTTTTTTGCCGCTGCATATAAATACCATACCCCTAAAGAGGAATGTATGTATTTTGAGTTTATACTAACGAGTGCTATTTTCATATATCTCTCCTTAAAGTCAATATGGATATACTACCACAATTTATAAAAAAAGTAAAACAGCTGATTTTCAGCTGTTTTATTTTTTATTATTTATTTAAATAATCATAAGCTATTTGAGCAAGGCTTGCTGTTCCTATTGATAAGCAATTTTCATCTATATCAAATAATGAATTATGTCCGCCAACTGTTATACCCTTAGCTTTATTACCTGCTCCTAACACACCCATAGCTCCTGGGCAATTTTCTAAAAAGTATGCAAAGTCTTCTCCGCCCATTGTAGCTATTCTATTAGTTGAATAATTTTCACTGCCAACTATTTTTATAATTGAATCGCTTACATGGTTATCAACAAAGTCTTTATCATTTATTAATACAGGATAACCTTTTAAAATTTCGAGTTCTATTTTACAACCAAATGTTTTTTCTACGCCCTCGCAAACCTCTGTTAGCCTTTTGTGTAGTTTTTCTCTTACATTTTTATCTAATGAGCGGATAGTACCGAGCATTTGTGCATCATCAGCTATGATGTTTTCTTTTGAGCCTGAATGAAAGCTACCTACTGTAATAACAGCTGAATGTAAAGGGTCAATTGATCTTGAAACGATATTTTGAATAGCCACAATTAAATTTGCGCCTACTACTATTGGATCTAAAGTTGCATGTGGATATGCGCCGTGGCCGCCTTTTCCTATTACATTTATTTTAAAGGTATCAGGTGCTGCTTGCATAGGACCTTTACCAAATTCGATTTTACCACATTCAATACCAGTGTTTACATGAAAAGCTGTAACTGCATCTACTTTAGGATTTTCTAAACAGCCTGCATTTATCATACCAATAGCCCCACCTGGGATTTGTTCTTCCGCTGCTTGGAAGAATAATTTTACATTACCTTGCAGTTCATCTTTTACTTCATTTAATAAAAGAGCAGTACCCATCAGCATAGCTGTATGTGCATCGTGACCACAGGCATGCATTACACCCTCGTGCTTTGATTTATATGGCTTATCGTTTAACTCTGGCATAGGTAGAGCATCAATGTCACCACGAAGCCCTATTGTCTTACCTGGTTTTGCACCACGAATTATTCCCACTACTGAATAACCTGATTTTACTTCTTGAATTTCAATATTATTTTCATTTAAAAAATCAACTATCTTTTTGTTGGTCATTACTTCCTCAAAAGATACCTCAGGCTCAGAGTGAAAGCTTCGTCTGTACGAAACTAATTTGTCTTGAATTGCGAGCGCTTTTTCTTTAAAATTCATTGCTTTTTCTCCTTTTTAAATTAATTAATTTAATTATATATCAAAATTTATGAATTTTCAACAACTATTGTGCCTGGATAATAATGATTTAATATTTCTTTATAGGTTTTTCTCTCTTTTGACATTTCATTAGCACCAAACTGGCTCATCCCTACCCCGTGTCCATAACCTTTAGTAGCTATTGAGAAAACACCATCTTCTAAAAACACCATAAACGATGATGAAGCTAAATTCATAGCAGTTCTAAAATCGCTACCGTTTACATAGCTTTCACCTATTTTAACTACAGATACATAGCCACCTTTTGTATACTGTATATCACTAAACCACTCGCTTGCCGTTGAAGTATCAAGCTCTAAAAAGCCTGCAAAATTAGCATTTAATCTATCATACATCTCCTGCACTGTAAAATTTGCCATTTGCAAGTAATCATCGCTTACTACATCTAAGGGACTTTCAACATTCGTTAAATAGTCTAATTCTTTTCCCCATTCATCAACGCTTGACTGCGTTGTCCCGCAGGAAACAGCATAGTAAGAAGTGAGAGCCACTTTACCTTGATACATAACTACTTCTCCTATTACTTCTTGTGCTGCCCTTAGATATTTTGGGTAATGCTCATTAAAGCTAACTTGCCAGTAATCCATAAGTTTTTCTTTTGAGGCATAGCCGTGCATTAAGCTCTCATTAACTGGCACATAAGAGGTAGGCAAATAACTTGGGTTTTCCATAGCATATAAATAATAGCTATATGCACTTATCATCTGCGCTTTTAAAGCTTCTTCTTCATAATAGCTTGGCATTTCACAAGCTGCAACCCCTATTAAATAATCAAGTAATGGCACCTGTATTAAACTGCTTGTTTGTAAATCATAAAGGGATACAAACTCATCGCTACTATCTATTGGCTCTTCTTGCAAAACAGGTGTGTTTTCTTCTAAAACTTCTGGTTCTTTATGGCTTGTAATAGTCTGTGCGCTAAGGCCATTTGCTGTATAAAACAGTATCGGGGTTAGTAAATTAATAACTAATAAAATTATAAAAACTGATATAAACTTCCTCATTTTTTAATCCTTTCTTTTATTACTTGTATTTTTTGTTGTTTTGTATTACAATTAGATATATTTATAATTTTATTATTAAAAGTTTAAAAATATTACTTTAGGAGTATAATATGATATTTTTTCTAAATGCGTTACTTGTTTTAATAGGTGTTTTTGCCATTGGTGCAAGAATGTATGAAATTGATAATTTGTTAAGGGAATTCTCTATGCTCAACGGGCATCCTGGGATAATTTCAAACTATATGATTTTAGCATTAGTTTTAATAATAGCCCTTTGCACAAGCGTACTTATGTGGACTAATAAGTCTTTTGAAAAATACACTTCGTCTGTAGTTAATAAGTTTTTCACATTGCTTGCTGGCGCATTATTTATAGGCGTTTTTCTTTTAACTATGTCGAATATGCAGTGGTATACTGTTTATTATTTAATAGGCGGTGTAGGCTTTGTGATTTTCAGTTTAATTGAGAGCGACAAAAAACTACTACATTTAATTTATATTATACCTATTTTAACTTTTGGTATAAGGCTGTGTTTACAATCGATTGTATTAGATGTATCTACTACAAGCAATACAGATTATTTATTTAATAGTATTTCAAGTATTTTATTATTAACATTTACGCTTTATTTATTTAGAACAATACTTTTTCCAAAAATATCAAAGGCATATGCTTTATCATTTTTTAGTGTTTTAGCTTTTATTTCTTTAGGTGTTGCGTATACAGCCGATTTTCTATTTATGTTTCCAAATGTCAGTTTTTCAAGCCCTGATACATATATATTCTTAGGCTATACCTGCCTTGCTATTTTCAGCTTATTAACTTTCACTTCTTTAAAATCACAAGTAAACTTTATATCAGCAGAAGATTTTGAGGATATTTATGATGAGTCTGTTGTTTTATTAGATACAGACAAGCCTATTCAAAATACTAAAACCAAGGAAGATATTAGCCCAATAATAACTACTCCTTTCGATGAAGATGAAGACGAAGAATTTGATAAAAGTGCTGCTTTTGCCTCTTTATTTGGAGAATTACCAAAAGAAGAATTAGATGAAAGTAGTGATGAAGAAGATTTAAAAACATCATCTTTCATAAAAGCTGATGATAATTTATCTATTGAAAAACCTTTAGAAAATTTAAACGCTACTGCTGATACTCAAAAGCTTAATGAAGATGAAGAAAACTTAAAAATTAGTGATTTATTCTCTCAATTTGAAAAAGAGCCTGTGAGTAGCAATGTTCTAAGCTTATTCCCTGAGGAAAACATAAGACAAGTAGCTAATGAAGAAATTATAGAAAACACTGATATAACTCAGTCTTTAGATGAAAATGAAAACATTATTAATATAAGTAGCTTATTCTCACAAGAAAAAACTAACACTTTTGAAAACGAAATAACACAAGTTAAAACTACTGCTATTGATGATTCACCGAGCGAAGATTTAACACAAGAAACAAAAGAAGAAACAGCTCCTTCTTTACTGCAAAAAGATGAAAATATACAAGAGCAAACAAATAATGAATTATTTAATAAAACATCTAAAGAATTACAAACACCAGTAGTTGACATTAAGGCTGTAGAAGAAGATGATGAGGAGGAAGACGCAGAAGCTGTCTTTAACAGAATATTCGCCTCACAATTAAATTATATGGATACAGAAGAAGAAACATCCAAAGCGAAAGAAGAAACATCCAAAATAAAATCACAGCCAAAAGCTCAAAATCCACTTGCTTCTACTGAACCCGCTACTGCTAAAAAAGAAGAAACCATTCAAATTACTAAAAATAAAGATGGAAAAATCTTATTTAAATCAACCGATAAAAAACCAGCAACTAAAAAGAAAAATCCAATATTATTTAAAAAAGATAAATAATAAAAAAGCATTAACTGATTATCAGTTAATGCTTTTTGTTTAAATTTCATCATCTATATGCATTATAATAGTTTTGTAAGTATCTTGATTTTCAATAGGAATATCTGCTTTTAGCCTTAAAGCGAGCATCCTTATATATTTTTCTTCTTTAAAGAGTTCTTTTTCATATTTTGGAGATATTTTGATAGTGAATTTTCTTTTATCATCCTTATTTTGCACTCTTTCGATATAGCCTTTTTTTTCTAAAGAATTTAATGTATATGACAAACTCGATGGTGGCATTTTTATTTGCCTTGCAAAATCTTGGATTGTTATATCCGTTTCTATCACGCTTAAAAATTCTAAAAATAAAACATCTGCAACTGATAAATCTTTTGCATTTGATATGTCTAAAATCCTTATTAATAAGCGATACTTAATTTTCTTATAAACTTTTCTAATCTCATATAACATTTATTTTTTTCCTTTAGGCTTTTCTTTTATATTACCGAAATTTGTAAAATAAATCAAGATTTGTTTATTTTATCACAAGCTTCAAAATTTATTAAACAAAAAAATCCTCTATATAAATAGAGGATTTTTATAATTTTATCTAAAGTTTGCTACTTGAATTGCTTTTGTTGGGCATTCGCTTTCACATTGCATACAAGAGATACAAAGTTCAGGAGTGATATAAGCTATGTTGTTTTCAATAGTAATTGCGTTTGTTGGGCAAACTCTTGCACATCTTGTACAAGAGATACAGCCTGTTTTACATACTTTTCTTGTAACAGCGCCTTTATCACAGTTTTTGCATAGTACTGTAGGGTTAATATCATCAGGCATAATCTCAATGATAAACTTAGGACAAACTTTGGCACAAGCACCACAGCCTGTACATTTTTCATGTAAGACTACAGCTACACCATTTACAACTTTGATAGCATCAAATTTACAAGATACTACACAGTCGCCAAAGCCTAAACAGCCATAGCTACAAGCACCAGGGCCTGCGTAAATTTTAGATGCTGCTGAACAAGTCTTAATACCTTGATATTCAAACTTTGTCGTTGTGTTAAAGTCAAAACCTTGGCAAGCTACAACAGCTTTTTTGCTACCTAAAGCACTTGCTACTTTGCCCATAACCTTACCTACTGCTGTTATTGTGCTAGGGCCACCAGGTGTACAAAGATTTATTTCTTCATCATTTTCAACTATTGCTTTTGCATAGTCAGCACAGCCCGCATATCCACAAGCACCACAGTTAGCACCCGGTAAACACTCGTTTACCTCGCCCACTCTTGGGTCTTCATAAACATACATAAACTTTGCTGCTAAAACTAAGCCTACACCCGCTATAACACCTGTACCGGCAATAATTAATATTGCAGTCATTATACTAACATTCATATTTTATGCCTCCCGTTATATTGAGCCGAAGATGCTTTCAATAATACCGCCGAAGCCCATGAATGATACTGATACCATTGATGCAGCAACTAAAGTAATTGGAAGACCTTCAAAAGATTTTGGTGGTTTTGCGTATTCAAGTGTACTTCTAACACCTGTGAATAAAACCATAGCTATTAAGAAACCTATACCTGCGCCAAAAGATGCCACTAAGCTTTCTAAGTAGTTATATCCACTTTCAATGTTAAGAAGTGTAACGCCTAATATCGCACAGTTTGTAGTAATAAGTGGTAAGAATACACCTAAAGATTTATATAAAGCTGGGATGAACTTTTTTAGTACTATCTCAACTAATTGCACTAAAGATGCAATGATTATAATAAAACTAATTGTGTTTAAATATTCTAAACCATTTGGAAATAATAAATATGTGTATATCGGCCATGTAACAGCTGTTGCCATAACCATAACGAAGGTAACCGCCGCTGACATACCTACTGATGAGTCTAATTTTTTAGAAACACCTAAGAATGGACAAATACCTAAAAACTTTACTAAAACATAGTTATTAACTAATGTCATGCTAAAAAATATAGCCGCTAATCTCATTGCCATAATTATTTGCCCCCTTCTTGTACTTCTTCACTCGGTGGAAGTGCATATTTACAGCCTATACAGCCGCCTACACAGCCTTTACCATCGCCAAGTTTTGAAACTTTGTTTACATCTGCTATTTCAAGTTTTACAGCAGCAGCCATAAGAATACCAAAGATGAAAAAGCCACCTGGAGGTGAGATAAATATACTCATAGGAGGAATTAAGCCTTGAGTAATTGATATACCGAATAATGTACCAGCGCCTAATAATTCACGTATAGAGCCCATTAATACTAAAGTTAATGTAAAGCCTATACCCATACCTAAGCCATCTATAGCTGCATCAACAACTGTATTTTTTGAAGCGAACATTTCTGCTCTTCCTAAGATGATACAGTTAACAACTATTAGCGGTAAAAATACACCTAAAGATGCATCTAATGCTGGCACGAACGCTTTTACAAGCATTTGTACTATTGTAACAAAGCCAGCGATAACTGTTATATAAGCAGGTATTCTAACTTTATCTGGGATTACTTTTCTAAGTGCTGAAATAACTATGTTTGAGCCTAATAAAACGAATGTTGAAGCTACACCCATACCAAGTCCGTTCACAGCTAATGTTGTAACAGCAAGGGCTGGGCAAGTACCTAAAACAAGTTTTAAAACAGGGTTTTCTTTCAAAAGGCCCGCAGTTAAGAGTTTCCATCTATTGTTTTTTGTTTTTTCCATTTTAATCTACGCTCCTTTCTTATATTGTGGCAATAATAGCTAAGGCTATTTCCACTGCATCAATTACTGCATCTGATGTGAATGTTACATTTGCTATAACATCTATACCATCAACTGAAGTGATGCCTACAAAATTTTGAGTAAAACTATCGTCTTCTACTTTTGTGCCTATACCAGGAGTTTGAGTTGAAGTATCTATATGAATTCCTACAACTGTTTTGTCCTCGTTAAAGGCTACATAAGTTGTAACCATACCGTCTTCATAGCCAGGTTGTTCTACTGCTATGATGATGCCTGTATCAGTTGTGTAGAATTCTTTTGCATCTGCGTGTGAGTAATCAGTTGATAATACCGCTTCACTGCTACCCTCACCGTATAATTCACCTAATTTTTGCTCTAAAGTTTTCTCTACTATAACCTCACCTTTTACAGTTGCGTTATAAGCAGTTAAAGCTGAGTTCATAGCTGAAATTACTGCGTTTGAAGAAATCGTTGTTCCTGATATTACATCTATGTTTGAAGTTGTAAATTCTTCATTTTTGCCTACGAATTGATTTAAGAAATCAGGATCATAAATTTTATCACCGATACCAGGAGTTTCCATCATTTCTAAAACTTTTATGTTAGAAATATTGCCATCTGTATCTAAAGCAATCATCATTTTAACCATACCGCCATAACCTTGGCCTTGTGATGAAATTGTATGCCCTACGTTGTTATCAGAAGCGTAAAGCTCTAAAACATTAGCCATTTCTACTTCTATTTGTGTAAAACTTTCAGCCTCAGGAAGCAATTCAATTCTTGCTTGTTCTGCAACTTTTCTTGCATTTTCGTCTATTATTGGTTGTGTAAAACTTTGTGTTAAGCCTAAAAGACCTGCTGTGACAGCACATATAACAGTTAGGACTACAACGGGTTTTACAATATCATTCCATGTGGAGTTTTTATTCATTTTACCTTTGTTCCTTTCTGTTAGTTATTGTTTTCATCTAAGGCTAGTTTAACAGCATCTATAGCAGCATTCGATGTTTTTGTAGCACCAGCTACCACATCAACACTAACTTCACTTGAAGTAGTAAAGCCTATAAATTGCTCTGCAAATTCTGCGTTATCACCTACCGGCTTACCAAAGCCATCTGTTTCACCTGATGTATCAAATACAACTGATGAAATTGCGCCTGCATCATCAAATTCTACTGTTGCTACGACATTACTTTCCCAGCCGTATACAGAAGTTATTGTTGCAGATGAGAATAAAACAGAACCTAATTGTACTGCTGCTATTACTGTAGGAATAACTATGATAGCGCCAACTACTAAAGCAAATTTCTTTGTTTTTGTATCAGGCTCGCCATCTAAAGTTTTTTGTCTTGTTGCTCTATTGATATAAGGAACTAAGATGTTCATAATTAATATAGCGAATGAAACACCTTCAGTCGTTGAGCCAAAGGCTCTAATCATAACTGTTATAAACGCAAGGCCTAAACCGAATATGATTTTACCTTTTGTTGTGTAAGGGCTTGTTGTATAATCAGTTGCCATGAAAATAGCACCTAATAATAAACCACCACCTAATACATACACTACTGGATCTTGGCCTAAAAGCACAGCCATAACTGCAACACCACCGATATAAGTAAGTGGGATTGTTGGAGTAATAACTTTAGTGATAACTAAGTATAAACCACCTAAAATTAAGGCTATAGCACTTGTTTCACCTAAAACGCCGCCTGTTGTACCTAAAAGCATATCCATCACAGGAACTTGTGCGCCTGCTCTGTAAGCTGCTAAAGGTGTAGCTGTTGCTAATACATCGCTGTTAGCAAAGCTTTGTGGGAATACCCATGTATTCATATAAGAAGTAAATGACAGTGTCATTACTATTCTTGAAACTATCGCTGGATTTGCAAAGTTAAAGCCTATGCCGCCAAATAATTGTTTTGTTACAACTATCGCAACAAAAGCTGCTAATACAGCCATCCATAAAGGAAGACTTGGAGGTAAGTTAAAAGCTAAAAGTATACCTGTTACAACTGCTGAGTAATCCCCTATTGTAATCGGTAGTTTAAATGCTTTTTGATAAAGGTACTCAAAACCTACGCTTGAAGCCACTGTTACTGCAATTAATAAAGCAGCGTTAACACCGAAAATTAGCACTGAAGCTAAAATAGCTGGTATTGTAGCTATAACTACCTTTTGCATAATAGAAGTTGAAGTTTCTTTAGCTGAGGTATGAGGACCCTGTGATACAAATAATTTCATTATTTACTCGCCCCCCTTAAAAAATCTTTAGCTTGAATCATAGTTTGTGTTACAGGGCGTTTTGAAGGACATACATAAGAACATGAACCACAGTCCATACATAAATCTACTTTTAAAGCCTCTAATTCTTCTGCATCACTAACTGATAAAGCTAAGGCAATTTCTACAGGTGAAAGACCTAAAGGACAGGCTGTGATACATCTTGCACATCTAATACAAGGTGACATAGCTGGCATTGTTGCTTTTTCTTTACCATAAACGATGATAGCGTTGTTTTGTTTTATTATTGGCATTTCTTCAGTATCCACTGAAACACCCATCATAGGACCGCCTAAGATGATTTTGCCAGCTTCTTGTGAATAACCACCACAAAACTCAACAACATCTTTAATGCTTGTACCTATTAAAACTTCTACATTTTGAGCAGTTGTTACAGCATCGCCATCAACAGTTACTCTTTTTGAAATTAAAGGCATGCCTGTTTTTAAGTATTTTGCAATAAATGAAACAGTAGCAACATTTAAAACAATAACTCCTACATCTAAAGGTAGCGCGCCCTTTGGCACTTCTTTATTTGTAACAGCTTCAATTAATACTTTTTCTGCACCTTGAGGATAAACACTTGGAAGTGTTTTTACTTTTACACCTTTTACATCTTTTGCAAGATTAGTTAAATGTGTAATAGCCTCTGGCTTATTTTTTTCTATACCTATTATTACATCTTCGATTTCAAGATATTTTTGAACTAATTTTATACCTTCAATAATATCTTCACCATTTTCCATCATTTCACGGAAATCTGCTGTAATATAAGGCTCACATTCAGCACCATTAATTACTAAAGTTGTGATTTTTGATAAGTCTGGTGGTGTTAGCTTAACGGCTGTTGGAAAGCCTGCACCGCCAAGGCCTACTAAGCCACTTTCTTTAATAGCTTGTGTGAATGCTTGGTAGTCTTCTACATTTTTTGGCTGTACTGTTTCATCCGGAGTTTGTAGGGAGTCCGCATCGATAACAACTAAAGATACTTTTTCACCATTAGCAAAAGTCATTTCTTCAATTGCAAATACTTTACCCGACACAGATGAATGCACATCAGCGCTTATAACCCCATTAGCGCTAGCGATTAGTGTACCTACTTTTACTTCATCTCCCTTTTTTACAAGTACAGAAGCCATAGCTCCTATATGTTGCTTTACTGGGATTTTCACTCTTGCAGGTACGGGCATTTTTACAGTTTCGCAGTTATGTGTGTTTTTATTATGTTGCACATGAGCTCCGTGAGCACTGCGAGATAGTTTTTTTAATATTGCCACTTATTATTCCTCCTGTTTTTGTGTATCTGTAATATTTATTATATAATTACATTATCAATAGATATTGTACCACTTTGCTTTCAAAATTTCAACACAAATTCACTGATTTTTAAAGTTTTCGTTATATTTTTAACCTTATTTACAATTTATATGTGAAAACTTGTTGTTTTTTTGTTTTTTACTATTTAAAAAATGTATTTTTGTGATATAATTTTTATAACGAATATTTTTTAGGTGGTAAACATATATATGAATGAGATAATATACTCATCAACTCAAAAAATCCCTTGGGATACTCAAAGCGCCTTTAAGATAAATACCTATTACACACAAAAAGAAGAATTTATGGTGTTTTCCTACCTTAAAGCCTATGTACACAACGGCGATTTAATTCTTTGTAGTTATTGTTTTAATAGGTATCCTAAAGAAAATAAGGACTTGCAGTTATCCTTAAATTTAAACCCTTTAAAATCAGATGACTTTTTGCATATTGAATACGGCATTGATGGCATAAACAATATTAAAATGGTTTATGATGAAAAAGAAGAAATATTAAAAGATACTATCACTCACTCAAGTTATAAAGATGATGATGAACAAGGCTATTACTGGGCATTTGAAATTTGCATAAAAGAAGATTTAATAAAAAAATATTTTTCTACTTTCTTAAAAGAAAAAAGCATTATATCCTTAAACCTTCATCAAATTTATGCTAATAGCGACGATTTTTCTTGTCTTTTAGATACGAAAGAAAACACCCTATCCGCTAAAAGGAAATACCAAAAACAATTAGTAATTTTAAATTATTAGGAGGATTTTATGAAGCTATTCAAATTATTATTTTTCGTTATTTTATCTGTATTAGGCGTAGCCGCTTTTTTAGCTTACAAAGACGATAGCGAAAAAAAGCAATATATACGATTAAGTAAAAGCGACAACGATTTTTATTAATATCAAAGGAGATTTATTATGGCAGAAATTAGAAGATTTGAGGCAAATGGTAGATATTCAAAAGTTGTAGAGCATAATGGAATTATCTATATTGCAGGACAAGTATGTAGCGACCCTTCTGGTGATATAAAACAGCAAACAGCAGAAGTTTTGCAAAAAATTGAAGATATTTTAGAAAAGTACGGTAGCGATAAAAAGCATATTTTAGCTGCAACTGTATATGTTAGCGATATGGCTTTATTTAAAGATATGAACAGTGTTTGGGACGCTTGGGTAATTAAAGACAACGAGCCTACTCGTGCCTGTGTTGAAGCAAAACTTGCAAGCGATAGCCTCTTAGTTGAAATTGTATGTAATGCTGTAGTAAAATAATTTACATATACATATAAAAAAACAAGACTTTTATAAAAGTCTTGTTTTTTATTTTATAATTATTCATCTGTTTCTATAGTAACTACTACTCCTGCGGGCAAGCAAGAAGCTACATGATAACTTTCGTGTAATTCGCCATATGCTTCGCAGATATGATCAGGACATTGGCTATTTATAAATTTTATAGTACCGTTTTCTACTAAAAGAGTTGTAGGCAGTATCCCATCTATAAAATGCTCGCCATCATCATTTAAAAATATTATCGTTTCTTGCGAGTCTTTACTTACATTTGTAACTACTGCAAAACTACCCTCACTTTTAGTTAGTTGCATAAAAGCATAGCTTCCTATTGCAATTACTAAAACAAAGCCTATTAAAATTGTGTTGATATTTAATTTTTTCTTCATTTTCTAATCCTTTAATCCATTGTTTTACTCAAAACCCCGCATCATACTTCTATAAAACAGCAAATATTAATATTTTGTGAAATACTGATGCGTTAAGTTTACTATATATTTATTTTATGATATAATTGTGTTAAAAAATAAAACACATTAGGAGGTATCTTATGATAGAACCAGCTTTTCGCAAAAAAGTAGAAGACTTTGTAGCTTCTCACAAAGATGATATCATTAAAAATATTATCGAGCTTGTAAGCATAAAAAGCGTACAAGAAGCACCTTTACCTGATGCACCTTATGGCGAGGGTCCAAAAAAAGCTTTAGTAAGAGCTTTAGCACTTGCAGAAGAATTAGGCCTTGATACACATAACTGTGAAAACCATTTAGGCTATGCTTACATCCAAGGTGAAAGTGATAAGTATTTAGCGAGTATTGGCCATTTAGATGTAGTGCCTGAGGGCAATGGCTGGAAGGGTGATCCTTTCACTGTAAGAATAGTTGAGGATTGGCTAATCGGCAGGGGCGTTGCTGATAATAAAGGCGCTTGTGTACTTAGCTTATACATGCTCAAATTCTTTAAAGAAAACTATCCTACACTTCCTTATTCACTAAGAGCAATCTTAGGTTGTAATGAAGAAACAGGTATGGAAGATGCAAAATACTATGTAAAAACTCAGCCAGCTCCTGAATTTGTTTTCACTCCTGACGGCGCATTCCCTGTTTGTGTTGGTGAAAAAGGTATTGCTTCATTTAATTTAATCAGTAATGAAATTAAAAATACAAATATCGTTAGTGTAAAAGCAGGCGTTGCAAGCAATGTTGTTCCTGATAAGGCTGAATTAGTAATTAAAACTGATAAAACTTTACAAAGCAAAGAAAATTTTGAAATAGTAAAAGAAGGCGAAAACACAAAAATTACAGCTACAGGTATTGGCGGTCACGCTGCTTCACCTAAAAACACTGTAAATGCTATCGGCTTATTAGTAGATTTTTGCTTAGAAAACGACTTGTTCACTCAAGACGAAAAGCCTTATATGCTACTTTTACAAAAACTTCATAGTGCAACAGACGGCTCAGGTGTTGGTATTGATTCTGATGATGGTTTATTTGACCCATTGACTTGTGTTGGTGGCATCTTAACTTTTGAAGATGGAAAATACTCACAAAACATCAACATCAGATACCCAACAAGCACAACTTATGAAGAAATGCACGAAATTTTAAAAGGTTTATTTGTGCCAATAGGTGGCGATGTTCCTGGAACAAGGGCAACTCCTCCTTTCTACATTGACCCAAAAACTCCTATTATTCAAGCTTTACTATCATCATACAATGAAATCACAAACCAAGAAACAGAACCTTATGTAATAGGCGGCGGTACTTATGCAAAAATATTCCCTCTTGCTGCAGCTTTTGGTATTGGCGATAGAAGCATCAAAAAACCTGACTTTATCGGCTCTGCACATGGCGCCGAAGAAGGATTTTCTATTGATGGCTTTATGAGAGCACTTGAAATATTAATTATTTCAACAGATAAATTATTAAAACTTGAATATTAATATATTCAAAATAAATAAATTGTTTATCACTTAAATATAAATATATTTTAAATAAAAAAACTACGAAAATATAATTTTCGTAGTTTTTTATTATTTTACTGTGTTATAAGTATATTTTTTTACTATTCTACTGCCCCATAAGCATATAAATCTTCGCCTTCTTTTACCGATAAATCTTTTAAATAGTAAAAAATTACTGCATCGTGTTTTGCTGTAACTGTCTGTATTTCATTTCCAAAAAAGTCTGTAATTACTCCTAAAACTTCGCCTTCTTTAACTAATTCATTCGCTCTTTTTTTAGGATACCACAGCCCTGTATTTTCACTTGAAATATAGGTATTTTTTGTATATACTTGCTTTTCGCAAGGCTTTAAATCACTATCAAACTCATACATTTTTAAGTCTTCTAAAATTAGTTGTACATCATCGACAAACCCTTGTATATCCTCCTCGCTCATTTTTGCAAGTCCGCCTCTTTCTAAAAGTAGGGCTGGTATTCCCTTTTTAGCAGCATAGCCGACAAAGCCTTTTGAGTTTTGAGATAAAATTACTTTAGGAATATTTGTAGCAAAGGCTAATTCCTTTGCTTTTTCATATACGCCTTCTTTATCCGATAATACAGGTAAAAATAAGCAAGGGGTTAACTCTTCGTTTCTTGCACCACTATGTAAATCAAATAAGTAATCAATATTAGGGTATAACTGCCTTTCTAAAAACAGCTTAATGTCATCTGAAATTGTTCCATTTTCATCTCCTGGAAAATTCCTATTTAAATTTTGCAAATCCTCATATACTACACTAATTGTCTTATGTAAAAACCCTGAGGTGTTAATGCAGTGAATTAAGATAATATTACCACTGACACTACTTGCATTTATTTCTTTTGAAAGCCTAACAACCGCTTCAACTCCTATGTATTCACCGCTATGCAAGCCAGCAGTTACGCAGACAGTAGGGCCTTCTTTTATTCCTTTAATTAAAGTTACTGGTATTTTATAACCATCTTTAATATCAATAAATACTTGCTTTTTTTCACCATTTCTCATATCTTTAAAAGTAAACATATTTTTCTCCTTAAACATTAATTTCAGCTACTACTCTACAAGGTAGGCCAGTTGAGTTAGAAAAATTTAAAGGATATGTATTCGCTATAAATTTTTTGCTATATTTTAAAATTTCATCTAAATTTATTAAATTTTCAACGACAAACACATTATTATCAGCGCATAATTGATCAGCTGGTTTATGCTCTTTTCCCATTCTTATACCGCTTGCATCTATTCCTATTATACTAACTTGCTTTTTCAATAGCTCATCTATTAATTCGCCTGAGAGCTGATGATGATTTTGAAAATATTCTTTAGTGCCATAGCTTTTCTCTTCTACACAGCCAGTATAAAAAGCTACAAACATATCTTTTTTTACTAAACTCATATCAATATCGCTTTTTTCAATATCTCTTGAATTTATATCTTTTACATCAAAGACAATTCCTTCTCTTTTTACAAATTCAAGAGGAAATTCTTTGTCCATTACATCAAAATGTGTACCTAAATGTCCTATAAGACTTGCATCTAAGTTTGTTGACACCTTAGATGAAATATCCTGAGTTATTTTAATAGTTAAATCAATTAACATATTTTCTCCTTATTATTTTATTATATTTATTTTTAATTATATATATAATTTCATAAATTGTAAATAGTCAGTTTAACCTAACTCGTTTACTTTTTTATAAAAAATAAACTGACTAATTATAATAATCAGTCAGTTTTTAAAATTTATTCTGTTTCTTCTTGTATTTCTTCTTGTGTTTCTTCTTGTGTTTCTTCCTGTGCTTCTTGTGAATTCACTTGTGGCTGTGGAGATTGAGCAGGTGGGGCTGTAGGAGTCGGTGGTGGAGTCTGTGGAGACTGTGTAGGTTGTATAACCTCTACTTCTTTATCGCTTTCTCTAACAGCTACTAAATAATACTCTCCATCTTGCCTTTGGAATATATATTCCACATATTTTGTCACTTGAGTTTGCACAACTTCTGACCAAGATGATGCAGGGGCAATATAGCCTACAAGTAAAGTTTTTTCACTTGAGAATAGCTCTTGGTCTATATCTTCTACTTTAGGTGTATATCCTGTTGGAATATTTGTAACTGGGATAATGTACGCTTGCTTTTCTTCATCAAAAGTATACTGAACTCCATCAGATTCAAATGTAGTGTAGCTAATATCAATATTACCAAACACACTTTTAATGTATGAGTCCATTACGATAGCCGGCAGATATGTTTCACCATATTCATTTTTTTCAAACTGCTCCATATCTTCATTGATAACAGCGCTCCATAAACCACTTAAATAAATAGTTTTAATGTCTAATTGATCAACGCTTTCAAAAGGAAGTGGGTCGAACATAACTAAAGTTGATAATAATTCTTCATACTCACTTTTTTCAGCAGTATTATCTAAAAGACGCGCTGTTAAGTTAATACCTGAAAAAATTATAGATACAACACCTATAACGGCAAGTGATGTAAATATTCCACCAAAAATTATCCTTCTTCTTTTTCTTTTAGCACTTTTTGAATTATCTTTAGAAGTTTCTTTTTGCGAAGGTTTTTCTAACTCTTCTTTTAAGTCGATAACTTCTTCATTATTTATATTTTTATCGCTCATTATTACCTCGTTTATTGTTTGTTATAAAAATTTACTTTAGTATTATACCACACTTTTAGTGATAAATCAAAAAAATTAAGTGATAATTATTAGAAATATTAAAGAAATCCTCATTTAGAGTTTTCCCAAAAATAAAATGCTGCGATAGTTCTATACGGAGAAAACTTATCTGTTAAAAGATGAAAATCTTTTTTTGATAATTCATCTAAGGAGTATAATTTCATTATTCCCCTTCTTATAGCTAAGTCATCATAGGCTATGATATCTTTTCTGTCCATAGCAGATGTCATAAGCATTTGCGCACTCCAAACACCGAGCCCTTTAATTGAAGTTATCTCTTTTATCACTTCTTCATCGCTTTTTTTATAAAGCGAATTTAAGTCTATTTCATTATTAATAATTTTTTCTAAAAAGTTTTTTATATAGCTTACTTTCCTAAAACTAAAGCCTAATTTTTGTATCTCTTCATCGGGAGTGTTATAAATTTCTTTAGCAGTTTTATCTTGAAATTTTGCAAAAAACCTATCTGCCACTGTTTTATGTGCAGCTGTTGAAATTTGCTGGCCAATAATTGTATCAATAATTGCAGTGTATAAATCAGGTTTTTTCTCTCTTTTCACATCACCTATTTCTTCAATTAAGGCTTTCATTTTCTCATCTTTACTTTTTACATACTCTACTGCTTCTTTTGTATATTTAATATATTCCATAAATACGACCTCTTTATCATTTTTATTATTATATCATAAATATGAATTTATAACAATTACAGCTTGTTTACTTTTCTTTATTTTAAGAAAAACAAAAAAGTACTGCTTATGCAGTACTTTTTTATTTAAGTATTTTTTATAAAATGATACACACTAAACCTTGACAGCCTTCATTGACTACCTTTTCTACTGTATCAGCAAGCCTATGTCTTGCTTCTTGAGGTATGTTTAATAATTTTGCATTTAAGCCTTGAGTCACTAAATCTTGTAAGGAATTGCCAAATAAATTGCTTTGCCAAATTTCTAAAGGCTCGCTTTCAAAATTTTTCATTATTGAAGATACTAATTCTTCACCCATGCTTTCACTGCCAACTATTGGCGAAACTGTCGTTTGTATATCTGCTTTTAGTATATGCAAACTCGGCGCAGAGGCTGTAAGTTTTACGCCGAACTTTGAGCCTTGCTTTACTATTTCAGGCTCTTCTAATTTTAATTGCTCAATGCTTGGCATTACTATCCCATAGCCACTACTTTGAACTTGCTGTAAGGCAGGGGCTATTTTTTCATATTCTCTTTTTGCAAATATTAAGTTTTGCATTAAATCCATAAGCGCCCAGTCATCTTTTACATCTTCACCAGTTATTTCTTTTAAGGTGTCATAATATAATTCATTATCGACTTCTAAATTTAAAATAGCTGCCCCAACTCCATAATCAACAGAAGCCAAATACGCCTTTGTTAAATTTTTTGCTTCTAAAAGTTGCGAGGCTGATTTTTGGATTTCGCTTATAGCTTTAATATTAGTAAAATTATCTTTTATGCTTTGCATAATTTCAGCCTTTGGTGCAAAATCATTTTTTTGCATAGCCAGCCATTTAGGCACACTCACTACTATTTCTTTTATAGGAAACTGAGTTAAGATCAAAGTAAGTATATCTTCAACAGCTTTTTTATCAAGCTCTAAGCAATTAGCGCTTACTGCACTTACCTTATATTTATTGCTTATATACTCAACAGTTTTTTGCGCTGTTTTAGAGTTTGGATTTGTAGAGTTTACAACTACTACAAAAGGCTTTTGCAAAGTTTTAAGTTGCGCTATCACCTTTTCTTCTGCCGCTAAGTAATTTTCTCTTGGAATATCACTAATCGTACCATCAGTTGTAACTACTACTCCTATTGTTGAATGCTCTTGTATAACCTTATAAGTGCCTATTTCTGCAGCTTTCTCAAACGGTATTGCGTTTTTATGCCAAGGAGTTTTTACCATTCGGGGTTTGCCTTCTTCTGTGTTTCCATGTGCTCCTTGAATCATATAGCCCACACAGTCTACTAAGCGCACTTTTAAATTTTGCTTTTCTTCTAAAACTATATCAACACCTTGTTCTGGGATAAAGTTTGGCTGTGTTGTCATTATTGTTCTGCCAGAAGCAGATTGTGGCAATTCATCAATAGTCCTTACTTTTTTATCTGCATCTTTTATATTAGGAATTACTAATGCTTCCATGAATTTTTTAATAAATGTACTTTTACCACTCCTAACAGGGCCTACAACTCCAATATATATATCGCCGCCTGTTCTTTTTTCTATGTTTTCATATATATCCACTTTACTGCCCCCTTAATTATCAAATGCAGGAATAAAGAGCATTTTATCTTCTTTAATTATCTTTGTATCTATCTCATTTTCCTGCATAATACTTTGAGCGGAAATTCTATATTTTGAAGCTATTTCAAATAGGTTTTCATCTTTTTGTGCATAGTATAAAATTAAAGCCTCTCTTTTATTCACAAGTGCTTTTTCAGTATCTTCTTGAAATTCATCTAATACTTTTATCTCGTTTCTTAGTATCATAAATCCATCTAAACTGGCCACTAAATTAATTTTTAACTTATCATCTGTTACCACACTTTCAACGCTTATAACTTTTGCATCAGCTAAGTATTCATCATTTTTAGATACATTTTCTATTGTATCAAGCACATAATCCTCAGCCTTTGTTATACATTCATACTCGTTTTGAAGATTTTTTACTATTATACTTGCAACGACCTTTGCTTTTAAAACTAAATTATTTTCTTCAAAATAAGTTTTAAGCTGTACAATTGAGGCAAATGAGTGGACTATACTATAGCCACCTTGCAAACTTTCTTCAATACCAATATTAATATTTTTATTAATTGATTTTAAATTTTCATCAAAAACTATAGTTTTTGTTTTTGTTTCATATTCATATTTTCTTGAAAAAGCATCTCTTAAAGCCAATACTTGCTGGCGCTTAAATACTTTAGCGTCTAATTGAGCCGTTAAAGTACACATATTTTTTTGCGTTTGTGCACTTTGGCTAATGCCTAAATTTAAAGGGATGTATTGTGTGTATGCAATATTATTTTCATCAATAGCATCTATATCAATTATTTGATTATAATTAAAAGTTTGTGTAGTCTTAAATACACCGCTTGTTTGATTTTTCGTATACCAAATTTCACCTTTAACCTCACCTTTAACATTTACTTTATCTTTATAAACTGCTGTACTCATATTCATATTTTGCGTTGTTACATTGATAATTTGTTTTAAATCTTCATCTAAATCAATCTCATCTTCGATATTAAACTGTCTTATACCCTGGCCTTGCAAAGTAAAATAATCGATTTGGATATCATCAGCGCAGACAGTTTTAGAGTTAATTGCAGTAATTAAAGGATTTTCAAAAGATTTGTATATCTTTACTGTAAAATGATACGCCCCCCTTGCTTCTATTCGTGTTGGGTGTATAGCCCTTGTGTTAATAAACTGCGTTTCTCCTGTAATAAATACAAAGTTTAAATCTTCAATAGCATTTTGAATTTCTATTTGCTTTTGAAAAGGTATTTTCTGTGTTGTTACAGCTAAGGTTTCGCTTTCTGGTGGCTGATAGTACACACTGAGCTTAAAATAGCCATCTAAAACTAATTTGTTTGCTGAAATATACTTTTGTGTTATGCTATGCTCAATATTTGTTTTTACAATCTTAAAGACAGCTTCATCATAATCCGCAAGTAAAATTTCTTGCTCTACGGCTTGCTCAAAGCCGTATTCAAAAACTTTTTGAGTATAATTAAGACTGTCTAAAAATAAATTATTTGACATTTATTCACCTTCCTATCTTTTTAAAAAACATAATTGCTTTTATAAATTTTATGATTTTTAGGTGAGTAATATGCCATAACAAAAAAATACAAATAGTATAACTTTGAATTTTAGTTAATACTACTTGTATTTTAATTTAATTATTCGGGTTTAAAACCTTCAAAAATATATATATCAAAATTTTCTTTTGCTTTAGTAAATTCTTCTTGATTTAAAATTGTCCAAGCAACAGTTGTGCTTTTAAAAAGTTTTCTACATATTTTAAATGATAAGTTATTATATTGTTTGTGCTGATAAGCTATGAAGTCAGGCTTAGTTGCAAAGTTTTGTAATAAATATTCTAAGGCTGTGTATTTAAAGCCTTTAACATATTCTCTTGGAAAATGGCAAGAAAGCTGACCACGCATTACCTCTGGGCGATTTTCTTTATACCATTTTACAACATTTGGATTAAATGACTCTATACAATAAATACCTTTATAATCTTTTAAGATTTCATCTGTTTTCTTGCAAAGAGTACTTACCTTTTCACTCATTCCTTTTAATTCGATAATTAAAGGAGTTTTTCCATCTACAACTTTTAGCATATCTTCAAAAAGCGGTATAGTCTCCTCGCTTTTTAATAGCTTCATTTTGTTTAATTCTTCATATGTAAAATCACTTACCTTGCCTTTAATACCGCACATTCTATCTGTAGTATCATCGTGAAAAACTACTACCTTTTCATCTTTTGATAGTTGAATATCAAACTCCATACCATAGCCTTCATTTACAGCTAATTCAAAAGATTTTAAAGAGTTTTCAGGTGCATCTGATTCATTATCGTGAAAGCCTCTATGAGCATAATAAAATTTAAAAAAGTCTTGTGTAAACTTATGCTTTCTACTGCTTGGTGCTATTAAAAATAAATATACAATCCCCTTTAAAATAGCAACTGTTAAAATAAAATATAATATAAACATTTTTACTCCTTTTAATTTTTAATCATCTATATCAAAATTTTCAATTAAACTTTTCCTTGTCTGTGGTTTTGAATCGCCGTGCTTTACTTGTGACATTGTAAACATCGCCATTACTGTGAATATAAAGCAGTAAGGGAATAAAATTGAATAAGAAACATTTTCAAGTAAATAGCCTGAAAGTATAGGTGTTACTATCTGAGCAGACATTGAAAAAGTGTAGTAATAACCTGTGTATTTTCCTATATCGCTGTCTTTACTCATTTCAACTACCATAGGCAGAGAATTTACATTTACACAGGCAAGGCCTACGCCTATCATAGCAAAGCCAACATTTATAAATGGATGATATTCTACAAAGAAAAACGCTAAGCCATAGCTAAATAGCATTAAAACAAGCCCTGCCATTATAGTTTTTTTTCTGCCTATTTTACTTGCTATTATACCAACTGGTATATAGCTTAAAATAGAAGCTATTGTAGCTATTAATAAGCTATCAGCAAAGGTACCGCCCTCTAAGCCCCATACATTTACAGCATATCTTGAGTAGGCTGTTTGTACTGCGTTATTAGCCATAAACCATAAAGAAATTGACATAAGAATAAAGATTAAACTTCTTTTTACATCTTTATCTAATTTCTGTGTTTGTTCCTCTTTAATAACCTCTTCTTCTTGTGGATATTCAAGGGCAATTTGTTTTGCTAAAGTTTTTTCTTTAGTTGTTATTAATAATAAAACAACTGCTGTTATCATCACTGCACTTACTGCTAAAAACAAAACTGTATAACTTGGATTTTCACCAACAGGTACTAAAAATCTAATAAAGGCAAGGGCTAACATACCACCTACTGCGCCCATTAAATTTATTACAGCATTACCCTTACTTCTTAAAGGTTTTGGAGTCAAATCCGGCATAAGTGCAACAGCTGGAGAGCGATAAATCGCCATTGATATAAGCGTTAAGCCCAAAGCAATAATAAAAAACATCAAATTATTACTATTCGCACTTATTGGTAATAAAGTCATAAATACAACAGCAAGGATTGTACCTGTAATTATGAATGGCGTTCTTTTTCCAAGCTTTGTGTCCACTTTATCTGAGAGTGTGCCCATCAAAGGCAGCAAAAACAAGGCTAAAATATTATCAACTGACATTATTATCCCTGTTGTAAAATCATCTAATTGAAAGTTTTTCGTTAAAATTAGTGGGATGATTGCATCGTACACCTGCCAAAAGGCTGAAATAGATAAAAAGGCAAGACCGATGAAAAAGGTTCTTTTATAATTTAATTTCATAAATAATCTCCTATCGCTTTAATAGTACATTTTTATAAAAATTATTTCAAGTGATTTGAAAAAATAACATTTAAAATTTACTATACTTTTACTTTATTATATACCATTAAAAAATATATTCAATAGTATTAATGAATAATTAATATTTTTATAAATTAAAATGCAGAAAATCAAATTGATTTTCTGCATTTTAGATTATTTTTTAAGAATTTGAGCACCTTGTGGTGTGTCTTTTACAACATAGCCTAATTTATCAAGCTCATCTCTTATTTCATCAGCTCTATTCCAGTCTTTATTTTCTCTTACTGTTTTTCTTTCTTGTACTAAGTCTTTTACTTCTTGTGGTATATCTTCAACATTTCTGTTATATAAAAGGCCTAATACCATACTTAACTCATCAAAAACTTTTGCTGTGTGCTCTAATGCTTTTTTAGAAGCCTCTTTTGCTTTTGTATTTATAGCCGTTACTAATTCAAACATTTTTGATAAGGCATCAGCTGTATTTAAGTCATCATCCATAACAGCTATGAATTCTTCTTTTAATTTATCACTAACTGCTATTAGTTCATCACTACTGCCTTCTGAGCTTTCAATCATAAAGTCAAGATAGTCTCTTGCTGTATACAGTCTTTCAAGGCCTGCTTTTGCATGCTCCATTACTTCACGAGTAAAATTTAAAGGTGAGCGATAATGAGCTGTTAATTGGAAGTATCTAATAGCTTCATAGCCATATTCCTTTGATACATCCCTTACTGTGAAAAAGTTATTTAAACTTTTTGACATCTTTTGGTTATCTACATTTATATAAGCGTTGTGCATCCAGTATCTTGCAAATTCTTCATCTGTTGCACACTCTGTTTGAGCTATTTCATTTTCATGGTGAGGGAAGATTAAATCTTGGCCACCTGCGTGTAAGTCAATAGTATTACCCAAATGCTTTTTGCTCATTGCAGAACACTCGATATGCCAGCCTGGTCTTCCTTTTGAGAAAGGAGAATCCCATGAAGGCTCGTTTGGTTTTGAAGCCTTCCATAAGGCAAAGTCAGCTGGATTTTCCTTTACTTCATCAACAGCTATTCTCGCACCTAAAACAAGCTCTTCCATTGGTTGATTACTTAATTTGCCATACTCATCAAAGCTATGCACTCTAAAGTAAACATCGCCTGTTTTTGTAACATAGGCGTGGTCTTTATCAATTAAAGTTTGAATTATATCTATGATTTCAGGAATATGATCTGAAACTCTCGGAGTTTGGTCAGCTTTATCAACATTCATTCCTTTTAAATCTGTAAAATACTCATTTTCAAATCTTTTTGCTACTACATCAAAGTCTACACCTTCATCTATGGCTTTGTTAATAACTTTATCGTCAATATCAGTTATATTAGACACATAATCTACTTGATAGCCTTTGTATTTTAAATATCTTCTTAAAGTATCAAAAATTATAGCTGGGCGGGCGTTACCTATATGGATATAGTTATAAACTGTCGGCCCACAAACATAAATTTTATACTTATTTTCTTCTAAGGGGATAAATTCTTCTTTTTTTCTTGTTAGGGTATTAAACACTTTCATATGTTTCATTTTCTTACCTCTTTCGTTTTAAAATTATACGCCAAATCCTTGTTATTCAAACTCGCCTAAAACTTGTAGATTTCTTTTTATATCTCCGTTATCCTCACTCGCAATACATAAAGTATTACTCAATCGTCTGCCTCGATATAAAATAAATCTATGTGTTTTAGGTAACCGATTTTATAATAAAACGAGTTTGAGTACTAAGGCTTTGGCAAATCAAAGACCGGAAATTATAAAATAAAAAACGCCTTCGCCTAATAGGCGAAGGCGTATAATACGCGGTTCCACTTCGATTTGTAGCTTTAATGCCTTTTAACGGAGGCAATTCGTATAAAGCTACTATTTTTTCGCTTTATCTGCTGATAAGGGCATTCACTGATTTATTACTTTAAGATGCTCACAGCCGACGACATCTACTCTCTTTAAACTTTACATCAGATACTATTCTTACTCATAACGCATTTATTATTTTCTATATTTTATCATCTTAAGTTTTTTTTGTCAAGTAACTACATCACTAAGACAAAATTTTATACTCTAACTTCAAAATAACAAAACTTTAGCAAAACAAGATGATGATATTTTATTTTGCATTTTTAATTAAATCAATATTTGGTATTATATATTGCATACCGCTAATTACAGTAACTAAGGCCATTAGCCACATTAGCATATCTATAGAGAATATTGCATAGTATGGCGCTAGTTCTGGTAAAGCTCCTTGATACATATAAAAGAACGGCCTAAAGCTTAAGGCTAATATTATACTCACCATTTGTAAAACAGTCTTTACCTTGCCCCACATTGAAGCTGGTATAACCTTTGCCCCATTAGGTGAAGAAGCTGCTATCATTCTTATTCCGCTAACTGCAAACTCCCTTGTTAGGACTATACATAGTACAATAGGATGAACATAATTAAGCTCCATTAAGTAAATTAAGGCTACAGTTGTAAGCACCTTATCAGCCAAAGGGTCCATAAATTTCCCAAAATCTGTTACTATATTTTGCTTTCTTGCAATTGCCCCATCTAAATAGTCTGTAAATGAAGCAACTATAAATACTATTAAAGCTAATGTATAAAACAATACATTAAATTCATAAGTCATAGTATCTAAAAAAAATCTATTACCAAGCTCCATAAATAAAATGAAAAAAGGCACTAATATAACTCTTAACATTGTGAGTTTATTTGGCAAATTCATAAAAATCCTCCTATTATATTAATTGTGCATATAAATCATATAAGTCACTTTTTAATACTTTAACTGTTTTAATATCGCCTACTTTTATATCGCTATCTTTATCTAAATACACTTCCCCATCAATTTCAGGGGCATCGTATACGCTCCTGCAAATAAATAGTTCATTATCTTCATCATATTCATCACAGATAACATCAATAGTTTTACCTACCATATCCGCTTGTTTTTGCGCCATTATCTCTGTTTGAAGCTTCATTATTGTATCTGCTCTTTGTTGTCTTACTTCTTCCGTGTTTTTATTTTCTAATTTTTCTGCTACTGTTCCTTCTTCTGGCGAAAAAGCAAAACAGCCTAATCGTTCTATTTTATATTCTTTTACAAATTCATGCAGCTCATCAAATTCTTTTTGAGTTTCTGTAGGATAGCCTGTTATTAAACTTGTTCTTATAGCTACATCTTTTACATTTTCTCTTAATCTTTTTATAGCATCTTTTATTATATCTGTGCCACCTTTACGATTCATACTTTTTAATACCTCATCGTTAATATGTTGCACAGGCATATCTATATAAGGTAAGACTTTTTCATTATCTCTCATTTGAAAAATCACTTCATCGTCTAATCTTTCAGGATATGTATACATTAATCTTATCCATTTAATATCTTCTATTTCGCTTATTTCTTTAATTAATTCTGCAAGCCTTCTCTTATTATATAAATCCTCACCATAGGCTGTTATATCTTGAGCTACTAAGATAATCTCTTTTACGCCTTCGCTTGCAAGCCATTTAGCCTCTTGTACACAGCTATCATAATCTCTTGAGCGCTGAGGGCCTCTAATTAAGGGAATAGCACAGTAATGGCAGTTGTTAGAACAGCCTTCAGCTATTTTTAGGTATGCGTAGTGTTTTGGAGTTGATATAATTCTTTTTGCTGAAATATCAAGGTTTGTTTTTTCGCTATAACAAGAAAAAACTTCGCCAGTATTCACTCTTTTTAAATGCTTTGGAAGGTTTGCATTTTCGCCTATACCAAAAACAGCATTTACCTCAGGTATCATATTTAAAATTTCATCTTTATACCTTTGTGCTAAACAGCCTGTAACTACTATTTTTAAATTAGGATTTGTTTTTTTAACTTCAACTGCATTAAAAATATTCTCAATAGCTTCTTCTTTTGCAGAAGTAATAAAGCCACAGGTATTTATAATACATACATCAGCCTCATTCATATCAGCTACTGTAATATTGCCATCTTTTAATAAGCTATGCGTTATTATATCACAGTCTACTTGATTTTTAGGACAGCCTAAAGACACTATTGTTATATTCATTTTTTTCCTCTTTATTCATATATTTCAAAATCTATTTCTTCTTCTATAAGTTTAAAAGCAGATTTTATATCGCTGATACTAAAGCCTTTTCTTAAAAGACTTTGCACTACTTTTTCTTTTTGCGAAAGTTTATTTTTATACTTTCTTAAAAGTAGGGTTTTAATGTTTTCTATCTGTGTATTTCCATTAAAATTTACTAAGGTATTTTCAATTATTTCTTTATCAACACCTAATTGATATAGCTTTTGCTTTGCTAAATTTATTGAAGCTTTTTTATCATTTAATAAATGCCTCATCATCATATTACAAAAAGCCTCATCATCAATATACCCTAAATCTTGCATTTTTTCAACTGCTTTTTGTGCTGTTAGTTCATCAAAATACTTTAAAAGCTTTATGTACAACTCTTTTTTTGAGTGCATACGCCTTGAGAGATAATCAAAACATTTATTAGTTGCCTTTGACATTACAGAGGCTTTTAAAATGCAACTAAGCTCTTGTTGTGTAAAACAAGAGCCGATAGTTATTTTATAATCATTAAGGGCTATATCATCAACTGAAAACATAAATTCATCATTGATAAATAATGCATTATAGCCTTTTTTTGTTCGTTTAATATCTGATATTTTAACAGTGTTATTCAACATTTATATCTATATTCGCATTTCTTCTTCTTGAAGTTTTTGGTTTTTCTTGCACTTCGCTTTCTTGCACTGGTTCTTCTGTATTTGCTTTTTCATCTTTTGCAGATAGCTTTGATGCTGATTTTTGTTTTGTTTGCTCAACTAAGGCGAATATTTTTTCTTCTATTTCAAGAGCAAGTTCTGGATTTTGTTTTAAGAATTCTTTTACATTATCCCTACCTTGACCTAAGCGCACATCGCCATAGCTAAACCACGCACCAGCACGATTTATAATTTCATATTTTACAGCTATATCTAAAACTTCACCAGTTTTTGATATACCTTGACCGAACATAATATCAAATTCTGCTTCTCTAAACGGAGGCGCTACTTTGTTTTTTACAACTTTCGCCCTTGTTCTATTACCTATTGTTTCTCCGCCTACTTTTAAAGCTTCTATTCTTCTTACATCAATTCTAACTGAGGCATAGTATTTAAGAGCACGGCCGCCAGGAGTAGTTTCAGGGCTACCGTACATAACTCCTACTTTTTCACGAAGCTGGTTAATAAATATTACTATTGTATTTGTTTTACCGATTTGTGAAGTTAATTTTCTCATAGCCTGACTCATCAATCTTGCTTGTAAGCCTACATGAGAGTCGCCCATTTCTCCTTCAATTTCAGCTCTTGGAGCCATAGCAGCAACAGAGTCAACTACTACTAAATCAACAGCACCAGAACGAACAAGTGCTTCACAAATTTCCATAGCTTGTTCTCCTGTATCAGGCTGTGAAACAAGTAATGAATCAATATCAACTCCAACAGCAGACGCATAAATTGGATCAAGTGCATGTTCAACATCTATAAACGCTGCATTGCCGCCTGCTTTTTGAGCTTCGGCTGCTACATGCAAAGCCAGAGTTGTTTTACCACTACTCTCAGGACCATATATTTCAACTATTCTTCCTCTTGGCACACCGCCTATACCTAAGGCAAGGTCTAAAGATAAAGAACCTGATGAAACTTTTTCAACATTTAAAGAAACATTTTCACCAAGACGCATTATTGCACCTTTACCGAATTGTTTTTCTATATTTTTTAAGGCTGTCTCGAGCGCTTTCGCTTTTTCTGTATCCATTTTATACTCCTTAGATTTTAGTTTTACAACTAACAGTTGTTATCGTTATTTATATAGTATCACACATTTTTATATTTTGCAATAGTTATTTTAATTTTTTCTTGCAATTAGTCCACGGCTTACATTGTTTAAGTCAATTATTTCTTTAACATATGTATAATTAAACTCTTGTATTATTCTTTTAATATTTTCGTGTTGGTCAAAACCATGCTCAAAAATTAAGTATCCGCCGTATTTTAATGCCTTATAATAGTACTGAGCTATAAATTTATAATATCTTAGGCCATAGTCCTGTGCAAATAGGGCTTCTTTTGGCTCAAAAGTTACCTCAGTTTGCAATTCTTTTTCATAAGCTGGGTCAACATAAGGTGGGTTTGAAATTATTAAATCAAAGGTTTCATCTTCTATTTTATAATCAAAGTTAAAGATATCAGCTTGTATAGGTAGCACTTGTAAATCATTAAGTTTTATATTTTCTAATAAATAGTCATAGGCATCTTTATATTTTTCTACAGCTACAACGGTACTGTTTTCTAAGTGTTTTTTTAAAGCTAAGGCTATAGCCCCGCTGCCAGAGCATAAGTCTAAAATATTAATTTCGCTATTACTTTTAAAAATTTCTATGGCATTTAAGCAGACTGTCTCTGTGTCTTGCCTTGGTATTAATACACCCTCACCCACTTTTAATTCTAAAGATAAAAACTCCCATTTACCTAAAATATATTGTAAGGGATAGCCTTCTTTTCTTTTATTTGCATAGCTTATTAAAAGCTCATAATCTTCTTTACTTATTTTAAAATCCTTTGGTAGTTCAAGGTGGTTTTTATCATATAGATGTATTAGTAAGCAGTCGCTTTCAAAAGAAGGGTCTGCATTTTCATTTTCACTAATAATACTCTTTAATTCCTTGTATACGCTAAACTGCTCTTTCATCTTCAATTTCCTTTGTAGGTAATACTGCATTAATTGACTCAATTGCAACTTCTATCATACTATCATCTGGCTCTTTTGTTGTTAGGCGCTGTGTCCACATACCCGGTGCTGATAATAATTTTGTTAGGCCGTTCTGATGCTTTCCATTAAATCTTAATACTTCATAAGCTATGCCCATAACAAAAGGTAGGGCTAAAATTTTCATGATAGAGCGAGATAGAGTCCCTGACCACGGGATGAATGAGAAAATTATTATACTGATTACTAAAATTATAAGCATAAAGCTTGTGCCACATCTTGGGTGAAACCTTTTTTGCTTTCTAACATTTTCAACAGTTAAGTCCTCGCCTTTTTCATAGCAAGTAATAGCTTTGTGCTCTGCTCCGTGATACTTAAATAATCTTGAAGCTTCATCATTTAAGCCTATTAAATAAAGGTATGCTAAGAATACTAATATTTTTATACTGCCTTCTACCGCTGCTTTAAAAATGCCTAAAGCGATGATATTATCTATTAAGCCTGTTAAAAATGTAGGTATTACCATAAAAAGCACAATAGCAAGGCCTGCTCCTAATAAAGCAGCAGTAGTGCCTATAATATCGTTTGCTTTTTTACCGAGTTTTTCAATCAACCATTTTTCAAACTTTGAAAAATCTTCTTCGTTTTGTAGTGACATATCCGCTGAGTACATTAAATGCCTATACCCACTTACCATACTTTCAAAAAAAGACTCTATCCCTCTTAATATAGGGATTTTTTTCAGCTTCATTTTTTTATTGTCTTCTATTTTTATTGCAAGGGTCCCATCTGGCTTTCTTACAACTACTGATGTTTTATCTGCGCTTTTCATCATTATCCCCTCAATGAGTGCTTGACCACCCACTGGGATTATTTTTGCTTTATTCATTATCTACCTCGTAATGTTTTTAGTGTGTTTAGTGTTATTGTAACTGTTGTAGAATGTTTGTATTCACTTTGTATATCTAATTCGCCTAAATGCGCCTGTATTATTTCATTAACTAACGAAAGCCCTATACCAGAGCCTCTTTTAGCTCCCTTTCCTTTAAAAAACTTTTGCGTCACCTTTTTTAAATCATCAGGATGAATACCTCTGCCATAGTCTTTAATTGATAGTATAGCTTTTCTTTCTTGTTTTTTGTAGTCTATATTTACATCTATTTCACTATCCTGTTTTGAGTACTTTAAAGCATTGTCTATAATGTTTATAAGCACCTGCTTTATCCTATTTTTATCAGCATATATAGGTACTATATCCATACTATCATCAAAATTTATTTTTATATTTAATTCTTCGCATTTTGGACTAAACATCAATACTGCATCGCTAACTTCTGCTACTAAATCAAGTTTTTCTTTATTTAATACTATTTCAGCTTGCTGTAATCTTGAAAAATCTAAAAGTGTTTCTACCATTGAGTACAATCTTTCAGTTTCAGATAAAATTATATTTTTGCCTTTATTAAATATTTTTTCATCTGTTTTGTTATCTATTGTCTCTGCCCAGCCTTTAATGGCTGTTAGAGGAGTTCTTAATTCATGTGATATATTAGAAATAAATTCATTTTTAATCTCATCACTTTTCGCTAAGTCTTGTGCCATGTCGTTTATAGTATCACATAAAGAGCCCATCTCGTTATTATAATTATGCTCTATTCTTACATCAAAGTCGCCTTTTGCTATTTCTTTAGCTGTTTTTTCTATCGCCTGCATAGGATTTACAATACTACGCACAAAATAAAGCCCCGAAATAATATAAAATATAATTATAGCAACACTTGCTAAAAAAACAAAGGCTAAAATTATGGATATTTCAGAGTCTACATTTTTTAAGGATGTAACCATTCTAAC
Organism: uncultured Oscillospiraceae bacterium; assembly: GCA_964369975.1. Taxonomy (GTDB): domain Bacteria; phylum Bacillota; class Clostridia; order Oscillospirales; family Ruminococcaceae; genus RGIG3102. Next base: position 39,983 of record CAYJFZ010000002.1, on the reverse strand, counting down.
AGCGTAAACATCGCCAACTGTTGGATAAATCAGTTGAGTTACTGCTAAAACATTTTCGTTTAAGTCACTTTGATAATTATTTACATATAAACTTTCATCAGAATTTGCCGCTTGATTGATATCATCAACATGGATGCTATCATTTGGCAAAAACCCCGTTGAAGTTGAGATTATATTGCCCTCTTCACCTATAAGCATCAAGGCAAACTTTTCTTTTTCAGTAAAATTTTCTGTCATACTTAAAAGAAGCTGGTATCTTTCATCTTCTTGCATATTGTTTGAAGAAGTTAAGGTTGCATTTATACTTGATAAACGATTTAATACAATATTAGTAGCTGAGTTATAGTAATTATCTCTTACAAAATAGCCTATAATTAACTGAGCTACAACTAAAAGGATAACCATAATCGATAAACTATTTCTTATCCATCTTTTTGTAATACTATTCATAGTTTACTTTTTACACACTCCATCTGTATCCATAACCCCAAACAGTTACTATAAATTCAGGTGAAGATGCGTCTTCTTCTATTTTCATTCTTAATCGGCGAATATTAACATCTACTATTTTTACATCTCCATAATAGTTTTCGCCCCATACACCCTCTAAAATCTTCTCTCTTACTAAGGCAACAGATTCATTTTTAAAAAACAATTCCATTATGCTAAATTCAACAGTAGTAAGCTCGATTACTTCATCTCCTTTTTTAAATACCCTACTTTTTAAATCAAGGGAAAAAGGCCCTGAGGATAGTATATCTTCACTTTCAATTACTACATTTGTCTTTTTAACGCTTCTTCTTATTAAGGCTAAAACTCTTGCTAATAATTCTTGAACACTAAAAGGTTTTGTAACATAGTCATCAGCTCCCACAGATAAAGCAATAACCTTATCTTGTTCTTGTGTTTTTGCAGAAAGCATTATTATGCCTATCGTTTCGTTGTTTCTTCTTATATATTCGCAAAGAGAAATTCCATTCACACCAGGAAGCATAATATCTAAAATAGCTATATCAAATTTTTCACCAGAGTCAATTAAAAACTTTGCTTTTTCACCACTTGATACTCTTACTACATCATAACCTGCTATTTTTAAATTTATTTCAATTACTTCGCCTATGCTTTCTTCATCTTCTACTACTAAAATTCTATACATATTTGTGCCTCCTTTATTTTAAGCTGAAAATATTGTTAGTTATATATTCTTGTTGCTCACTTGAAACTTCTTGTGAAAATGTAAGTAACAATCTTAGAACACCTACATTGACAAGCTGTGTATCTTCATTTTCTTCATAAGAGCTACCGGGATTTATAATTTCAATGTTTAGTAAGACTTCTTGCTGTATTGAAGAAGATATTTGCCAATTATCTTCTAAAATTTGATTTGCTGTTACATAGTTTTGCCATTCATCAGGCAGGGCTATAAAAATTGCATTTTCAGCATCTGATATACCATAGTATTTTCTAACTGCCGGCTCTTGCAAAAAGTTTGTCCACTCCATGAATTTTAAGTTTTCATCTTCACCGTCTATAACAGTAGGAGTTTCTAAATATCCATCAGAGTCAACATCTATACTATATAAATAATAATCGTACTGCCATAGTTTTCTTACTACATCATTTCCTAAAACATTGTTAAATATATTTTCATAATAAGATATAGCCTCTGTATAAATTAAGCCTTGATTATCTTTATAATCTATTACTAAGGCTGGTGTATCACTTTTGGAAGTACGGCTTAATTGCATTGAAAAAATATCCGCATTTGATACATCAAGAGTATACTGTGCTACTTCATTTATTTCTTCATTTTCATCTAAGCTGATTAATTTAATAGACGGTGAGCGGTCATTTAAGTTTGTTTGCCCTATTATTAAGTCAGTATTATCATCACCCGTAATATCACTTGCTATATAACTTTGACATAGCTGTGTATAAGGCTGGCTTAATTCATTGTTTTCAAAATAGTAAATTGTCACCATTTTTTCAGTTGTATTTGAGAAAGTATAAGAAACTAAAAGTTGTTTTCCTTTTGATTTATCTATGGAGATGGTATTTATACTCAAAACTTCCGTACCAAAGCCCTCTGAGTCATCACTCACTGTCCATACATCTTCTTCTTTAACTAACACTGCCATTCTTATATAGCCACTACTTTGTGGCAAATTATAAAAAGCTATCGCTTCACTTACTGAGTCTTGATTTATATCAATATACTGAATAGGAGAGGTGTTTTCGCCTTCTTTTAAGTATTTTAGCACTACTTCCCCTTGTAAATGTTCTTCTAAGGCACTTACTATTTCAGCCTCTCTTTGAGAAAGTTCTGGTGAGGATAATAGCTCAAGCATATCATCGCCATTATATAAATCCGAACAAGCGCTAAGAAAAACTGTGGACAATATTAAAATTAAAAGTTTTTTCATTTCATACTCCAAAAAATTTATATTACTATTTTACCATTAAATTAGTAATCTGCCAATACTATAAATAATCTAAAGAAAATTATACCATAAATTATGTGTTTATTGTTTGATATTTCTCTATTAGTCTATAGCAAAAACTCTTTATTTAAGCTTTTTTGCTGTATTACAAAAGCAATATAGCTTTTATTTGAATATCTTGCTTTAATTTTTTATAAAAAATCTATTAATTGTTTATTTTTTAGCCTAATTTGTGATATAATGATTTATTATAGACACCTAAGGAGTTCATTATGGAAAAAATAGATTTATTAGTTTTAAATGCAAATGTTTTTAATAGTTACTTAAAGAAATTTTTTAAAGCAAATGTTGCTATAAAAGAAGGTAAGATTTTTTATATTGACAAAAGTTGTAAGATGGAATTTTCTTTTAAAGAAACAGTGGATGCTAAAGGCAATTATTTAATCCCTGGTTTTATTGATATACACATGCACATTGAAAGCTCAATGCTAACACCTTTAGCTATGGCTCAAAGACTCGGTGAATGCGGAGTTACCACAATAGTTTCAGAGCCTCATGAAATGGCAAATGTAAGCGGTGTTGATGGAGTTTTGGCTATGATTAAAGCTGGCGAAAAAGCTCCTATTGATATTTTTTATGGCATCCCTTCTTCAGTGCCTTCAACTAATCCTGATTTAGAAGGAACAGGCGGGGTTATAAACTGTGAAGATATGATTGCATTAAAGGAAAACGACAGCGTTATTTGCGTTGGCGAAGTTATGAATTATAGAGAAGTTATTAAAGAAAATAATCTTGAAATAACAAAATTCATAAACTACTTAAAAAAGACAGACCCTCGTTTTCCAATAGAAGGGCATTGTCCTAATTTAATTGATTTAGACCTTGCAAAATTCTTATTTTTAGGTATAAATGCTGACCATACAGAACATGATATGACTTCTTTTTCTCAAAGAATAGAAAATGGAATGTTTATGCAAGTTCAAGAAAAAATGCTAAAAAAAGAATTTATAGATTATTTAATGCAAAATAATTTATATGAGCATTTTTGTTTTGCAACAGATGATGTTATGGTTGATGACCTTCATAATAAAGGGCATTTGAATACCCTTGTCAAAAAAGCAGTGAGCCTTGGCATGAGGGCAGAAGATGCTATTTACTGCACAAGTTTTACCCCTGCTCGTAGGATGCAACTTTTTGATAGAGGCAGTATTGCACCGGGAAAACTTGCAGACTTTATACTTTTAGATAACCTAATTGAGTTTACTCCTTTAGAAGTGTATAAAAATGGTGTGCGCATAGATAATTTAAAAATAGATTTAGAAAATAGCTTTGCTAAAGAATATTACAACACTGTAAAACTATCAAAGAAAACTAAAGAAGACTTTATAATTAGAGCCGATAAAAGCCTTGATAAGGTGACAGTCCGAGTTATAAATGTAAATCCTACTACTACAAGGACAACTATGACACAGGCTGTTTTAGATGTAAAAGATGGCATAGTACAATGGGAAAATACAGCTTATAAACTTGCAGTTGTGTTTAATAGATACGGTAGTGGCGAAATGGGAATAGGCTTTATTACAGGGGCTATTCATAAAACAGGAGCTGTAGGCACAACCTATGCTCACGACTGCCATAATTTATTAGTTTGTGGTGATAATATTGATGATATTTTACTTGCCACTAATACTATTATCGACACTCAAGGTGGATATGTAGCGACAAAAGATAATAAGGTTATTGGCCAGATAGTTTTAAGTGTAGGTGGGATTTTATCAGATAAAAGCGTGAGTGAGACTGCAAAACAAGCTCAAGGTTTGCGCAAAGCTATGATAAACTTAGGCTATGAGCATTACAGCCCTATTATGTCTTTTGGCACTTTAACTTTACCAGTAAGCCCTGAATTTAAAATAACAGACAAGGGCTTAATCTCAGTATCAAAAGGCGAAATTATGCCGTTGTTCATTGATTAATATTGAATACACTTGACACAATTGTAACACTATATTAAAATATAATATTAGTTACTTATATTAAAAATAATACAATATAAAAGGAGATTTTATGTCTTTTTTAACCAAAATTTTCGGAAATCAGCAAACAAAAGAACTTAAATCTATTGAGCTAATTAAAAACGGCGTTTTAGATTTAGAAGATAAATATTTAAAAATGTCTGATGATGAATTAAAAAGCCAAACAGATGTTTTAAAACAAAGATTAAAAAATGGTGAAAGTCTTGATGATATTTTACCTGATGCTTTCGCTGTTTGTCGTGAGGCTTCAAAAAGAGTTTTAGGTATGACTCACTACCCTGTTCAAATTATAGGTGGTATAGCCTTGCATCGCTCAAATATAGCTGAGATGAAAACTGGTGAGGGTAAAACCTTAGTTGCTACTTTACCTGTTTACCTAAATGCCTTAACAGGAAATGGCGTTCATGTAATTACAGTTAATGACTATCTTGCTACTCGTGATAGTCAATGGATGGGTAAATTATACGATTTTTTAAATCTTTCAGTAGGCCTTGTTGTTCACGGTATGAAAAACGATGAAAAGAAAAAAGCATATAACTGTGATATAACCTATGGTACAAATAATGAATTCGGTTTTGATTATCTTCGTGATAACATGGTACTGTACAAAGAAAACATGGTGCAAAGAGGCTTTAATTTTGCCATTGTCGATGAGGTTGACTCTATTTTAATTGATGAGGCGAGAACTCCTTTAATCATTTCAGGACAAGGTGCAAAATCTAATGATTTATATAAAGTAGCAAATACTTTTGCAAAATCACTGTCTATGTTTAGAATAGCAGAACACGATAGTAAAACAGAGCTTGATGACATCACTCAAGATGTTATTATTGATGAAAAAGCAAAACAGGCTACTTTAACAAAGAATGGTATTAAAAAAGCTGAAAGTTTCTTTAATTTAGAAAACTACTCTGATGCTGAAAATATGACAGTTGCACATCATATAAATCAAGCCGTTCGTGCTATTGGTATTATGAAAAGAGATGTTGACTATGTTGTTAAAGACTCACAAGTAGTAATAGTTGATGAATTTACAGGCAGACTTATGGCAGGCAGAAGATATAACGAGGGCTTACATCAAGCTATCGAAGCAAAAGAAAATGTAAAAATTGCCCACGAAAGCAAAACCCTTGCCTCAATTACCTTCCAAAACTACTTTAGAATGTATAAAAAACTTGCAGGTATGACTGGTACTGCTGTAAGTGAAGCTGATGAATTTTTAGAAATTTATGGCTTATCTGTTTTAGAAATCCCTACTAACAAACCAATAGCAAGGCAAGATTTAGATGATGTTGTTTTCAAAAATGAGAATTCTAAATTAAAGGCTGTTGTAAGAGATGTAATAAAAGCACACGAAAAAGGCCAACCTGTATTAATAGGTACTATATCAATAGAAAAATCAGAAGAAATTGGTCAAATGCTTAAAAAGCAAGGTATAAAGCATGAAATATTAAATGCTAAATACCACGAAAAAGAAGCTCAAATCATCGCTCAAGCTGGTAAAAAAGGTGCTGTTACCATAGCTACTAATATGGCTGGCCGTGGTACTGATATCATCTTAGGTGGTAATGCTGAATTTATGGCAAAAGACGAACTTCGCAAAAAAGGCTATACTGATGAAATGATTGAAAATGCTACAAGTTTTTTTGAAACAGATGATAGTGAAATTTTAAATCAAAGAGAAGAATTCACCTTACTTGATAAAAAATATAAAGACTTATTAGCCGATGAAGCAAACGAAGTAAAAGAAGCTGGCGGTTTAGTTATTTTAGGTACTGAAAGACATGAATCTCGCCGTATTGATAATCAGCTAAGGGGTCGTGCAGGTAGACAAGGAGACCCTGGTGCATCTAAATTCTTTATAAGTTTTGAAGATGATTTAATGCGTTTATTTGCTAATGCTACTACCTTAGGTATGATTGATAGATTAGCCGTTGATGATGAACCTATTGAACATAAATTATTAACTAATACTATTGAAACCGCCCAAAAAAGAATTGAAGGTAGAAACTTTGATATAAGAAAGAATGTTCTAAAATACGATGAGGTTATGAATAATCAAAGAAGTATTATTTATTCTCAAAGAGGCGAAGTTCTTTCTGGTACTGATGTTTCGCAAAGAGTTCGTGATATGCTAACTCAATCTATAGAAGATAATGTTAGTGTTTTCTGTTCTGAGGATGATGCTACGCTATGGAATATCCAAAGTTTAAAAGACACATATAGAGGCTGGCTGATTTTTGATGAGGATATGAATTACTCAAATGATGAACTATTATCTTTAAACAAGGAAGACTTATCTGATTATTTAACTAATAAAGCCTTAGACATCTTAAAAGAAAAAGAAGATGAAGTGGGCGAGAAGTTAATGAGAGAATTCGAGAGAGTTATCCTTTTAAGAAATGTTGACTCTAAGTGGATGGAGCATATCGATGCGATGGATCAATTAAGAAGAGGTATGGGTCTTCGTGGCTTTGCACAGCGTGATCCTGTAAATGATTATAGGGTTGAAGGCTTTGAAATGTTTGATGATATGATAGAAAGTATAAGACAAGATACAGCTAAGATGCTTATAACAACTCAAATCAAAACAGCTAATATACAAAGACAGGAAGTAGCAAAAATTACTGGCACTTCTTCTGGAAATGAACAAGCAGTAAAAAAGCAACCTGAAAGAGTAACTAAAATTGGCAGAAACGATCCTTGCCCTTGCGGAAGTGGTAAAAAATACAAGCAATGCCACGGAAAAGCAGGCGCTGAAAAATTATAATAAATACTATGAAATAAAAATATGCTATACAAGAGTATAGCATATTTTTTATTATTAATTTTATTTAAGATACCCAAAATCACAAATTATTAATCGTTACAATATTTTTTTGCTTTTTAATTTTTATTTTTTAAAAATTTACAATAGACCTATAATACTGCTTAAACATAAAATCAATGATTTCATCAACATCTTTTTTCGCATGAAATACTAAATACTTAGAAACTCCATCAGTTACAGCTAAAATATTTATTAAAAATGCCTCTAAATCTATGGAAACAATTTCATTCAAATCAATAGCTTTTTGTATGAACCCATTTAAGTGTTCTACTTTTTCAACATCAAGATAATCTTTACAATTACGAATAGTAGGACTCATTGAAAACATTTCTAAAAACATTTTTTTCTTTTGATTATTATATCCCCACAAAACATTTGCTTTAAAGTATTCGTATATAAATTGTCTTGTTAAACTTGTATCTAAAACAGAATTATATAAGCTATCAAGTAAATCAGTTTTAAAATCCTTATAAAGTGCTATTGAAATATCATCTTTGCTTGGAAAATGATGAAATATTGCACCGTTTGATATTTCTGCTTTTTCCGTTATCATCTTAATAGATGTTCCGTGTATTCCATACTCAATAAATAAGTCAAGTGAAGCATTTTTCACTTTTTCTTTAACAGACATAATCTTCCCTCCTATAAGAGTTTTGCTCTGTTAATTATACTAAAATATTAATTATTTGTCAATTTTTTAAAATTTCACAGAGTATTGACTTATTTCACTTAATATGATATAGTATAAAACAGAGTATTACTCTTTAAATTTTTATTTTTTTATATTAAACAATTAAATTGAAGAAAATAAAAAGAGTATCTACATAAAATTTAATTAACGAAGGAGAAAACAAATGCATAATTACAAAAATATTCCAGATTTAACTGATAAAATTGCGATAGTAACAGGTGCAAATAGCGGAACCGGATATGGCATCACTTATCACTTAGCAAAACATAACTGTAAGGTGATTATGGCATCAAGGAATAAAGAAAAATTGCAAAAAGCAAAAGCTGAACTTCTTAAAGAACTACCTTATGCACAGCTTGAAATTGAAGTCGTTGATATAACGGACATGATGAGTATTAAAGATTTTTGCAAGCGGATAAAAAGTAAATACTCTAAAATTGACTTTTTAGCAAATAATGCAGGCGGTGGCTCTGATAAATTCAAGATGACTGCGGATGGACTTGAAACAGTTCTAACAGTTAATTATTTAGGGCATTTCGCCTTAACTATACAGCTATTACCTGTCTTAAAAGAGCAAAGTCGAATTGTTACTTTTTCAAGTATCGGCTACAAACTATTTCTTGAAAACGACCTTGATGTTGATAATTTAATGCTTACTAACAAAGCTGACTTTAACAGCATGCAAGAATACTGCAAAGGTAAACTCTGCTGCATTCTTTTCTCAGTAAAATTACAAGAAGAATTTAAAAAAATAGGCTCAAAATCAATGTCGCTTGCTTGTCATCCAGGTTGGGCAAGAACAAATCTTATGATGCAAGAAGAAACAAACAAAGACACTCATGCTCAAAAAGTAAAAATGAATGAAGAAGCTCGTATGCGCGGAGATAATCATAGCCTTTTTGATGGAGCTTTACCGGCTATTGAAGCATTAATTGCCGATGATGCAAAATCAGGTGTTGTTTATTCACCTAAAAATGATACTTCTATACCTGAATCAGTAGGCGAACCTATACCCAGAGAAATTGACCAATCGCACTATAAAAAAGAAGATATTGATAAACTATGGATTAAATCACAGGAGCTAACAAAAATAACTGTGAGTGAATTTTTATAAAAAATAAGGAGAAAACAAAATGAAAGAAATAGAAAAAATGATTACAGATGCAGGCGGCGTTTATGGTTTAGCAGTTGAAAAAGATACCAATAAGGTGTTATATATAACTCCACAAATGAAAGCAAATCCGTATATTAAAATCAAAGAGGGCGATATAGTTCCTGCCGACAATAGCAACAATGGGCCTTTTGGCGATGGGTCAGAAGACTTAAAAAAGCTAATTTTTGACTCATTTGCAAAAGAATTATGGTTTTATGCTTACACAATAAGCAAAACTTTAGAAAATGGAACAGAGGTGGTTTTAAAATATTGTGTTCCTACACAAACACCTCAAAAACAGCTTTTCGTTTTGACATCTGAAAAAATATAAAAAAGATACTATCTATATCTTTTTACACTCGATAAGCTTTATTATAATATTAAAAATATGCTATACGAGAGTATAGCATATTTTTTTATGAGTAAATTTATTAAGAAAAATAAAAGAAGAATTTTAAATTGTTTTTATAATATATTATGTTTTTAATTCTCTTTACTTTTTAGTTTTTGATTTAATTTTTTTATTTCATTTCTTTCAATTAAGCCTATGATTGCAAATATTATTACATACATTACAACAAAACTTAACACTACCGTTATTAAATACTCTTTATAGTAATAATAGCCTATACTGATAACTACAAATAAGCAAATAATAATATGAATACCTGCTTTTGTTAAAATGCTAAGTTTTTCTATTTCAAATATCATTGATGATACTCCGAATATTCCCGAAGCAATAAACCATATTAAAACTTGCGTAGTTGTTTCATTAAGACCTATAAATGAAAGCATTAAAACTGTTGTACAAATATATCCTATACCAAAACCTGTTATTAAAAACTTCATCACTTTCATAATTACACCTCCATAATTGCATTTCTAAATTCTTTCATATAAAACCTTGACACTAATAACTTTTCATCATTTTTGAGTGTTATTATATAATTTCCGCTAAATTCTGCTTGTATTGATTTAACAAAATTTACATTAACTAATAGACTTTTGCCTATTTGTACTATACCTCTATTTTTAAACATCGCTAAAACTTCTAATAAAGAATATTTGCAAACTAATTTTGTATCATTAATTTTTGCATATACTTTCCTACTGCTTACCTCAAAATACAAAACTTCACTTATATCCGTTAATATTTCTTTTTCTTGGCTAAACAAGATAATTTTTGTAGTAACGCTACTTGATTTTAATAAATTTATTATATGCTTTACTTTTTCATCGGCTAAATTGCCTTTTATCGTTATTTCTATTTCACTATTTTCTACATCTTCAAGTTTTATCTTCATACCTCTTCCCTCCTGTGTTTTTAATATATCACAAACTATTTAATAAGTCTTTTGTTTATGTCTATGTGGTATATTTTTTTGCTTATGTGGTAATTTTCATACTTTGTTAAATAAAAATAGCAAAACATTTTTCTGTTTTGCTATTTTTTTTACTTTTTCAGTTTTTTCTTTTTTAATTTTATTATAAGTATTATTAATACTATTGCACCTATTATAGGAATTAAAGGCAATAGTAAAAATAATAAGTACGGGTTTTTAATAGTGCTTATTATATTTTGAAAAAAGTTTTCATCAATTATAATTTCTATATTTTCACTTGGCAAAGTATCTGATTTATATTGATATACCCCTGTTTTGATTTTTTCAAAATCTAAGTTACTTTCTTTAATCACAGGCATATTATCGCTTAAATATACATTAATTTCAAGGTCTTTATAGCTTTGCCAAAGGGCTGCTGGTGCTAATAAATATTCTATCCTGCCTTCTTTTATATCAAAATCTACTAAAGGATATCCACCCAATTTATACATATAGCTAACTACTACAGTTTTTTCTTCATTTGCTTTAAAATCAATTGAAAAATTAATAGTATCTACTCTTTCATCACCTATAAAATCACTATCAGTTAAAACTACATACTGCCAATCATTTGTTTTAACTTCTGTATCGTAATCTAAGGCATAGCTTTCTGTTTCAAACTCTATTTTTTCATCATCAATTAATACAGTAGTATTTGCATTTTGAATATTAGGAGAAAGAAACATCGACTGTGTCATCACTTGGTTTTCTGTTATATTTTGCATGGTGTAGCTTGATACAATCTGTGCATATTCACCCTCAACTGTTATATCTAAAACTTGCTTTGTTACTGCTATTTCTTCATTTTCTTTAAAAGTAATAGCTGATGATATATCGCTTTCATTAGGTTGTGCCATATTTGCAAAGGTATTCATAGGCATTAAAAAAGCACTTAAAATCATAATGCAAATAAATATACTATACCCTTTTTTCATTTTCCCACCTTTATATTTCAAATAAGTTCCTATCAAAATTTGTTAAAAATACAGCCTTTTCTTTTTCGATAAGCACCATATCTTCTACTCTCATATAGTATCTACCTTTAAATAAAAGTTTTGGTTCTATACACATTACCATACCTTCTTTTAAAGGTATATCTTGTCTTAAAAGCCAAGGATTTTCATGCACTTCTATTCCTATTTGATGACCAATTAAGCCTGTATCACCGTATCTTCTTAAATACTGTGAGTACCCACTTTCTTCTAAGCTTTTTTCTATATTAGTATATATTTCACCAATAGTTGTTTTATTTGGAATTATCGCATTCACTGCATCCATCTGAGCTTTTTGTAGGGCTTTATATCCATTTTTAATATCTTCTGGTGCTTTTCCTAAAAAGAATGAGCGCCCAAAATCAGAGCAATACCCATCTTTTACAAAACCAAAGTCAAAGGCGATACATGTATCTTCTTCAAGAGGCTTATCAAATGGATAAGAAGTAAAGATATCTTCATCGCTACTTTTGCCTTTTGTAAACATTCCCGCTGGCACGAATGGATGGTCTGTTTGATTATCCATTAAAGCTATATCTCTTATTTTTTCTTCTATATCCCTTTGTGTAACGCCTTCTTTTAGCATTTTTACAAGTTCTTCCATTGCATCATCTGTAAATTTTGCAAGAGTTTTTAGAGTTTTTATTTCTTCTTCTGATTTTATCATCCTTAAGCTTTCAATAAACTTTTTAAGCTCTATTATTTGAATATCAGCTTCACTTAAAGCTAAAATCCCTTTTAAATAATCAGAACAAAAAGCGCCTATTCCTACTTTTCCATATTTTGCATTATCTAAAATAGCCCTTTCAAAATTTGCAAAAAAACAAATATTTGCATCAAGACCATTTAAGTCATCTTTTAAAGAAGGTATAGCAAAAACATCGTATGAGCCATCGGCTTGAATTATTAATATTGCAGATGGATTATTTAATGAATACGGCTTCACATCGCCCTCAAAAGGCATGTCTGTATCATAAGTTTTCTGCCAAAAAATTTTAGTATTTCCTGTAAAATACAAAAACTCTGCACCTGTTGCAAAAACGCTTGTATTTATATCATTTTCTTTCATATAAGCTGTTAATTTTTCTATTGCTTTATAATTCATAACCTTTTCTCCTTTTAATTGTTTTTTAATATTTCTTCTAAGGTATCAGCTACAAAAACAACATCGCTTTTAGTTACATCATTATTTGTAATAAACCTTAAATATCCGCCCTCTTCCCCTACTATTTTTATACCTTTTTCAAGCATAATTGAAGGAAGTTTATTTATAAAACTTTTCGGCCTTTTAATTTTGAAAAATACTAAATTTACATCCACATTTTCACTAAGGACTGTAACATCTTTCATTTTTTCTAATCTATTAGCTAAGTATTTTGCATTATCGTGATCTACTTGCAAGCGGTTTACCATTTTTTCAATGGCTATAATTCCACAAGCTGCAAGTAAGCCTGCCTGCCTCATCGCCCCGCCTAATAGTTGTCTGTTTTTCCTTGCCTGTTCTATAAATTCTTCGCTACCACATAACACACTTCCAACAGGGGCGCATAAGCCCTTTGATAAACACACCATAACAGAGTCAGTGTACTTGCATATCTCTTTTACATTTGTATTTAAGGCAACTGCTGCATTAAATATCCTCGCTCCGTCTAAATGCACAGGCAAAGAGTATTTTTTAGCCGTAAGATAGCAATCTTTCATTTCTTCTAAAGACATAACCTTACCATTACTTAAGGCATTTTCAAGGCAGATAAGGCTTGTTTTATCATCTTTTTCTATTTTATTTTTTAGATGAATTTTGCTTATTATATCACCTGTTAATTTATCGTCTTTGCATTCAATAGCATTAAGCACAACACCTGATAATATTGCCGCTGCCCCAACTTCGTGTACTACAATATGGCTGTTTGATGAAACTATCATTTCATCGCCTCTTACAGTGTGAGTCATAACTGCTAATTGATTGCCCATAGTACCGGACGCCACAAATAAGCCTGCTTGTTTTCCTACTTTTTGCGCACAGAGTCTTTCAAGGTTTTTAACAGTTGGATCTTCTTTAAAGCCATCATCACCAACTGGTGCTGTGTACATAGCTTCTCTCATTTCTTGCGTTGGCTGTGTTACGCTATCGCTTCTTAAATCTATGTAGTTCATATATATATATCCTTTTATCCTATATTCGTAAATTGTACTCCTGTGTAATAGTGAGAAAGTATTCTATCATAAGTCCAGCCCTCGTTTTGTGCATAGAGTTGTGCTCCCCACTGGCTAAGGCCAACGCCGTGACCGTAAGCACTTGTAGTTATTGTAAACACATCGTTTTCATAGCTTATAGTAAAGGCTGCTGAACGAATAGAAATGCCTATATTTTTTACATGTTTATCCCTAAAAGATGTACCACTAAAACTAATGTCTCCTAAGGACATTGTTTTTACATATCCGCCTGAGGTGTAGTCTATTATGTTAAACCATGTGCTTTTATCTTCTGGCAAGGTTGCCCCTATATTACTTGCCATTTCTTCTACTTGCTGAAGAGTTAGAGTATAAGAGGTTTGATAGCTCGGTGATAGGTAGTCATACTTACTTTCCACTGAAACTAAATGCGATAAATACCCTCCCCATACTTCACTTGAAGCGTTTGTTCTGCCTGCCGCTGAGGCTGTGTAAGGTGTGTAAATAGGAGTACTTCCGTTAGTCGTAAGGATGATGTCACTCACCTCGCTTACTATATTTACAACGCTTTGAGTAGGTGATGTCCTACCTGAAACAACAGGGGCTGCATCTCCATAGGCCTGTCTATATAGTATATATGTATGAGTTGCTACTGCTTGAGCTTTCAAGGCTTCTGGATGCCAAGATGAGCTCATTTCAAGGGCTACTATTTGGCTTAGTATATTAACTGTTGTATCAGTTGTAACTACACCATTCATAGTAACTGTCAGCATATCCCCCTCTTCTGGTACAGGAGTTTGTTCTGGTGCTTGAGTTTGTGGTGGGTTTGTTGGTGCTTGAGTAGCACTCGGCTGCACAGTAGGGCTTGCAGTAGCTTGTGCAGTTTTGTGTGGCGATGGTGATGGGCTACTGCTACTACTTGGCGAAACACTACTTTGTGGAGATGGGCTTATTGAAGCAGATGGTGAAGGAGAAGGAGATGGAGAAGGGCTTACTTCATCATCTTCGCTATTATCTTCTTTACTGTCTTCATCTTCTTCATTTTCTAAATCCTGAGTTATATCCCAGATAAAATTATCTTTATCATAGCTTTCTTTTGCTAAATCCATAGCCTCAAGGGAAGTATCTTGAGTTATTCCACTTAAATTTATGTACCAATCGGATAAAACACTTTCAGTCTTATAGTCGATACTTGGATATATCCCATCGCTGAACTCTTTACAAAATAATACAGTAAACTCACCCTCGCCAGTTTCACTTACTAAAACTAAAAGTTTATCTTCATTTAATATTGGAACATCAACATTAAATAAGCTACGAGCTTTTGCTTGTATGATGAAGTCTTCTTTTGAAGAAAGTTGTAATAGAGTGTCTAATTCATCTTTATCATAAGTACCATAAGAAAAAATTTGATAATCCTTATATTCTTCATTTGTAAAGTATACAAATTTTGAGTTTTGCCTTGCTGAGTCTATATTTGTAAAATCAAAAAAATTATCATTTGTAAAGCCGAATAAAAAAACATAGTCTTCTAAAGGTGAAGTGGTATCAATATACACTTCATTATCTTCACTACTATTCGTATCTAAGATTAAAAACTCTTTTTTATTCATTTTAAAACTTAGCCAACCTTTCACACTTGGGTTTTGAAGTGAAAGGTCATTTAACATATCTAAAGTGTCATCTTCAAAACCTAATGTAAAAAAATCGGTATTCTGCCTTTGTGACATAATGGCAGCTACATCGCCATCATTTGCCTGTGTAAAGTTTTCAATTACGCTAAAAACTTCTTTTGCTACTGTATCAAAATCAAGCATAGGTAATTTATATCCATTTGATACAAACACCCAGCCTATACCTAAAGTTATCCCCAAAATTATAAGTAATATGATATATAAAATTCCTTTTATTATCCCACCTTTTTTCTTTTGTGGAGCTTCATTACTTATCTCTTTTCTTGTTTTAGTAATCGTTTGCATAATTACTTCTTCGTGCGGAGTTACCATAACAGAGTCTAATTTTAAATTAAACATAACTCTACGAAGTAAGTCTAAGGCTGCTTTTGAAGCTAAAAGCATTATATCTTCTCTTGATTTATTTTGATAAAACAGCTTTTTTAAATAAGTATTTTCATTATCAGCTACACAAATAAACACAGTGCCTGCTGGTATTTCTACACTATCAGAAGCGCCTGCATATCCTGTAGTAGCTATTGAAAAATCAGCATTTGAAAGCTTTAAAACATTTGTTGCCATCTGCTGGGCTATAATAGAAGAAACACTTGAGTGAGTGTTAATATCTTCTTCATTAATATCTAATAAATTAATTTTTGCTTCATCTGTATAAGGACAAAGCCCCATAGTAAATGCTTTTGAAGCACCATTTACACTAACTAACATATTAGAAATTAAGCCACCTGTACAGCTTTCTGCTGTTGCGAGTGTCTTTTCATTTTCTATTAAGGCATTAACTACGGCTGTTTGTATATTCTCATCTTTTTCAGAGTAAATGTAGTCTTTTAAGATTTCGCATAGGTCTATATTTACTTTTTTGAGCATTTCATCTGCTAATTGCTTAGTTTTAGCTTTAGCGCTAACTCTTATTTGCACTTCGCCTTTTTTTGCATATAAGGCAACAGTTGGGTTTTCTTGCTCTAATAAATATTCAATTTTCTTTTCTAAAGCGCTTTCACCTATGCCCATAACGCTGTAATACTGAGAAATTATCATCCCAGTACTTAAGCGAGAAATTATAGGCATAACTTCATTTTGCATCATATTTTCAAGTTCTGTTGGAGGTCCTGGCATTAAGATAGCCAGTTTTTCACCATCGATAAACACTATCCCCGGCGCTGTTCCCATTTTATTTTCTAAGTATCTTCCTCGTTTTGGAACAAAGGCTTGACGCATATTGTTATCTGTTATAGGGTGGTTGATATTTTTAAAATATGAACGAATCCCCTCTGCTACTTCTTCATTAAAAACAAGCTCATCATTATAAACTTCAGCTACTGTTTGTTTTGTTAAGTCATCTTTAGTAGGCCCGAGGCCACCTGAATAAATAACTATATCACTTCTATTTTTTGCAAGAATAGCAGCTTCTTTAAGCCTTGCGGGATTATCGCCAACAGTTTGATGATTAAAAACTGATATTCCAAGACTTGCAAGTTGCTTTGATAGGTACATAACATTTGTGTTAAGTATATCGCCAAGTAGCAATTCTGTTCCAACGCAAATTATTTCAGCTCTCAAACTAACATTCCTCCTTTAAGATTTATTTTATAAATCTAAGTATACTCTTTGGGCATTATCCATAGCTTCTTTTTCAAGTTCTAAAAGCTTTGGCATATCCATTTTTTCTTCTGCTTTTAAAATTTCTTCAAGCTTTGGTTTTGTCTTTGGATGTTTGGGTGAAAAAATAGTACAACAATCTTCATAAGGTAAAATTGATGTTTCATAAGTGTCTATCTTTCTTGAGATGTCAACGATTTCAGTTTTGTCCATCCCTATTAAAGGCCTAAGTATTGGCATATCTACACTTTGGTTTGTAGCATTAATAGCAGCTAAGGTTTGAGAAGCTACTTGAGCTAAACTCTCCCCTGTTATTATCGCACCGCAGGTGTAGTAGTTTGCTAAATTTTGAGTAATTCTCATCATACTTCTTCTCATTAATACAGTGAACAATTCCTCTGGCGCATTATCTCTTATATGCTCTTGAGTCTGCGTAAAAGGTATTATTAATAGACACATTTTACCTGTGTAGTCTAATAATTTTTCGCAAAGGGTGATTACTTTATCTGTAGCCCTTTGTGAGGTGTATGGTGGTGAGGCAAAATGTACAGGCATTAAATTTAAGCCTCTTTTTGCCATCATATATGCTGCTACAGGAGAGTCTATACCGCCACTTAGCATTAAGGCAGCCTTGCCTGAACTTGCTACTGGCATACCGCCGGCACCAGCTTGTTTTCCTAAGTGGATATATGCTCCAAAATCTCTTATTTCCACCATTACAAGCACCTGTGGAGTGCGAACATCTACTTTTAAATGATGATACTTGCCTAAAATTTTACCACCTAATTGCCTTGATATTTCAAGTGAGTCCATTTTAAAGGTTTTATCGCTTCTTTTAGCTTGGACTTTAAAAGTTTTCGCATTACTTAACTCTTCACTAAAATTTTCTAAAACTATGTTTGTTATTTCATCAAAATCTTTGTTTGCCACTATCGCTTTACTCACAGCTGAAATACCAAAAACTTTTTTTGTTTTTTCAAAGGCTGTGTCTATATCACAAAACTCATCCAAAGGCTCTATATAAATTATACTTTGCGCTTTATATATTTTAAATTCGCCTAAGTTTTTTATTCTTTGCTTTATAGCTTTCATTATCATACTTTCAAAGCTTGATTTATTTAGTCCTTTTAAGGCAACTTCGCCTAAATAACATATAATTAATTGTTTCATTTTCTTATCCTTTGTAATTTATCTTTTGCATTTTTTAATGCTGTAATCAATGCGTTGATATCCTCTTTTTCATTCATATATCCAAAACTAATTCTTATTGATGAATTTATTTTATCCTCAGACAAATTCATCGCAGATAAAGTTTTACTTTGGCTTCCTTTACTACAAGCTGAGCCTTGCGAAACATACACTTCTTCGCTTTCTAAAAAATGCAATACATTTTCACTTAAAAAGCCTTTAAAAGAAATGTTTAATATATAGTCAACTGCGTTTATAGGTGAGTTTATTTCTATATTATCAAAATCTTCTAATTTTAAGAGCAAATACTCTTTTAACTCTTTATATTTTCTTAAATGCTTAATATTGTTCTCTGTGTGAAATTCTACTGCTTTTTCCAAGCCTTTAATGTAGTGAATATTCTCAGTACCGCCTCTTACGCCTTTTTCTTGTCCGCCACCGCTTAAGACTTTTTCTATGTTTGTATTTTGCTTTAAGTAAAAGCCACCAATACCCTTTGGTGCATTTATTTTATGCCCTGAAAAAGTAAGGGCGTCAATGTTTAATTTATTTACATCTAATTTTAACTTCATAAAGCTCTGCACTGCATCTATATGAACAGCCGTTAGCTTATTTTTCTCTTTAACTTTTTTTGATAATTCATCTATATCCACAATAGCGCCTGTTTCATTGTTTACGTGAATACAGCTAACTAAAACAGTTGATGAGTCTACACTATCTATTATTTTTTCTATATCTATTTGCCCTTTTTCATCAGGCGCAATAAACACAACCTCATAGCCATATTCCCGAAGCATCTCAAAAGGTGATGTAACTGAAGGGTGTTCATAAGAAGTAGTTATTATTTTCTTGCCCCTATTTTTTCTTGCTAAAGCAAGGCCGTATATTAAAATAGCATTACTCTCGCTTGCGCAAGAAGTAAAGTAAATTTCGCCTTCTTTTGAATTTATGGCTTTTGATATAGTTTTCCTTGCTTTATTAATAGCTTTTTCGCTAAAAGCGCCTATATCATACAAAGAAGATGGATTTGCAAATTCACTAAATAAGCTATCGCTTATCACCTTCGCTACTTCTTTATCAATTTTTGTCGTTGCTGCGTTATCAAGATAAAACATAATCACATTTCCTTTTTTATTTATCAATTATATATTATAGCATATTTCAGCTTTATATTACAATATTTATATCAAATAATACAGCTGATTTACTTATATTTACATTTTTAAAAAAGAAATATTTACATATCGTTTTTTATTGTATATAATTAGATTAATAAATATAATTTTATTAGGAGGAAGTGTATGAGAAGTGATATTGAAATAGCTCAAGAAGCAAAAATGTTATCTATTGATGAAGTGGCAAAAAAACTTTCACTAAATAGTGATGATATTGACTTGTATGGCAGGTATAAAGCAAAGGTAATCATTCCAAATTTGAAAAATAAGCAAGACAAAAAAGGCAAGGTAATTTTAGTTACTGCTATTAGTCCTACCCCAGCAGGCGAAGGAAAAACTACTACAAGTATCGGTCTTGCAGACTCTTTAAAATCTTTAAACAAAGATGTAATCTTAGCTTTAAGGGAGCCGAGTTTGGGCCCTGTTTTTGGTATGAAAGGTGGTGCTTGTGGCGGCGGGTATGCACAGGTAGTGCCTATGGAAGATATTAATTTACATTTTACAGGTGATTTGCATGCAATAGGCGCTGCAAATAATCTATTAGCTGCTATTATAGACAATCATATTTATCAAGGAAATCCCTTAAATATCGACCCTCGCAGAGTAACTTGGAAAAGATGCGTTGATATGAATGATAGACAGCTTCGCTATATTACAGGTGGCTTAGGTGGTAGAGTTAATGGCACTCCTCGTGAAGATGGCTTTGATATAACTGTTGCAAGTGAAATTATGGCTGTTTTTTGCCTATCAAAAGATTTAAAAGATTTAAAAGAGCGCCTATCAAAAATAGTAATAGGCTATACTTACTTAAACGAGCCTGTAACTGTTAATCAACTTGGTTGTAGCGGTGCATTAGCAGCCTTGCTAAAAGAAGCTATAAACCCAAACTTAGTGCAGACTTTAGAAAACACTCCATGTCTTATACACGGTGGGCCTTTTGCAAATATTGCTCATGGCTGTAATAGTATAATAGCTACAAATCTTGCAAGACAGCTTTCTGATTATGTTGTAACAGAAGCTGGCTTTGGTGCGGATTTAGGCGCTGAAAAATTCTTAGATATTAAATGCAATATGAATTCTATTGATGTAAATGCTGTTGTAATTGTAGCTACTATAAGAGCTTTAAAGCATCACGGAGGCAGTAAAAAAGACGAGTTATCACAAGAAAATTTAGAACATCTACAAATAGGACTTAAAAATTTACAAAGACATATAGAAAACATAAAAGATAACTTTAATCTTCCTTGCGTTGTAGCTTTAAATAGCTTTCCTACTGACACTGAAAAAGAACAAAATTTAATATTTGATTTTTGCAAAACTATGGATACCCCATGCTCATTAAGCGAAGTATTTGCTAAAGGCTCTAAAGGTGGCCAAGATTTAGCACAAAAAGTGTTAGCTGTTATGGACGATAACGCAAAAATTAACTTTACTTACTCTGATGAGGATACAATAAAAGAAAAAATACAAAAAGTATGCAAAAAAATATATAGAGCAGAAAATGTAACTTTTTCAAAATCAGCTTTAACTTCTTTAAAACTTTTAGAAAAATACGGCTATGATAAATTAAAAATTTGTATTGCTAAAACTCAATATTCTTTTTCTGACAATGCCTTATTACTTGCAGCTCCACAAAATTTTGAGATGAATGTAAGAGAAATTCGTTTATCTGCTGGCGCTGGGTTTGTAGTAGTAATTATGGGTGATATTATGACAATGCCGGGGCTTCCAAAAATTCCGTCTGCATTAAATATCGATATCGACCAAACAGGCAAAATCACAGGCTTATTCTAAATTTTATATATTAAATAAAAAAAACCGTAGAATATCTATTCTCTACGGTTTTTATTTATTTTAATAGCGTTATTAACAGTCTAATGAGTATAAAAATCATCCACAAGCCTTCTGTTAAAATCACCATAATTACATCTACTAAAATTATTAATATTTTTTTCATATAAAATGCCCCCTTTAAATAAGGCTTGTAAATTTTGTTTATTATTAAAAATAAGATACTGCTTAAAACTAAAAGCCGAAAAGTAAGCTTTACTTCTCGGCTTTTTATTTATCAAAACATATATTATTTAGTTTACGCTCCTAAGTTTTGCAATACTTCAAAAGCTCTTAAAACTTCTGCATCTTCTTCAAAAGGAACTTCATAAGGAACTTCTACAGTCTCAATTAATTCATAGTCTGCTTTTATTCCTACTCCATCATAGTTTTGCGATACAGTAGGCACTAATTGCGCTGTTGTAAGCTCAATGCCTGAGCCATCGCTCAGCCTATAAAAGGCTTGCAGAGTGCCTTTGCCCATAGTAGTTTTACCTACTGTTTTTGCACCTGTTGAATCTTTTAAAATAATAGTTAACATTTCAGCCGCGTAGCCTGTATTTTCATCGGTTAGGATAACAATAGGAAGCTCTACACTATTTTCGCTGGAAGTATATAGCACCTTTGTTTCGCCATTTAGATACATAGCAGACATTATTGTACCTTCTTTTACTATTATATCTGCAACTTGTGCTGCAAAACTAAACTCTTTACTGCTATTGCCTCTTAAATCTATAACTAAGCCTTTTACCGATTGCGAAATTAAGTTGTTTACACTGTATTCAAAATCTGATGCTGTACTGCTTACGAAAGTATCAATATCAATGTAGCCATAATCTTCGTATTTTGATGAAGTGAAAATCTCAGTATCAAATAATGCGTGAATTAACTCTACAGTTTTTACACTATCAGTTGCTTCTTCATCTTCTTGAGTTTCTTCACTTTCAGCTATAGTTGCTGCCTGCGCTTGTGTATTTTGGATAGCTTCGCTCGCTCTTTTAATCGCTTCTTCTTCTGTTACTATTTCAAAGATTATGTTTCTTGCTTCATCAGACTCAAGCATACCTTGTGCTGTTTCTATAGTCATTTGAGCTGTTGAAACGCCATCTATCATAGAAATTAACTCACCTTCTGCGATACCTTGAATGTCTGCGGGCGAGCCTGTTTGTACATTGTAAATATACATATAGCCCATATGATCTTTTGATTTATATATTTCTAAGCCTAAGCCGAAAGTTTTGCCTTGTTGTATCTCTTGGAGAGTTTGCATCTCGCTTTGAGAATAGTATCTTGACTCAATATCAGAAAGACCTCTTATATAACCGCTTGCCATATTGTCATAAAGTGTAGTTTCATCTATTTCAAAAAGGTAGTTTTGTCTTACTATTGCATCTATTGAAGAAAGCTTATCGTATAAACTCTCTTTTTGTGTTACTGATGAAACTCTTTCTTCAAACATATTAGTTGAAATCATCATTGTTAGTGAGAATGTTACTGTCATAGCTAAAAACACTATAGTTAAAAGCTGTGCTAAATTATATTTTTTATTCATTGAGTACTCCTATTTTATGGTCTTGTTGCTGCTATGTGAGAATATGGGTCAATTTGTTGACCATTTAATCTAATTTCAAAATGTAAATGTGGGCCAGTTGAGTTACCAGTTGAGCCTACATAGGCTATTGTCTGCCCTTTTGCTACTACATCACCTACACCTACTGCAAGGCTTGAGCAATGCCCGTATAGTGTGAAGTTGTTGCCACCGTGGTCTATAATTACATAATTGCCATAACCTCTACTTGAATAAATAGCAGTTTTAACAACACCTGTATTTGAGGCTACTATTGGCTTTCCGTTAATCGGCACGCTACCACTTGCAATATCTATACCTGTGTGATAGTCACTCATACCATATAAAGTTCTCCAACCAAAGGACGATGAGATATATGAGTTTGTTGGCACAGGCCATAGCCAAGTACCTCCAACGAAATCTCCTACAGATGTGCCGAATTCACTTTCAACAGCCTGCTTTGCCGCTAAATATTCAGCATAAACCTCGGCCTGAGTTTGTGAGGCTGCTTGCTGTAAAGCTTCTGTTTGAGAGAGTGATGAATCTATCGTTTGCATTAAAGAAGCAAGCTCTGTTGTCTTTGCTTCTAAGGCCACTTGTTGCTGTTCTAATTCATCTAATTTTAATTGAATTTCTTTTTCTTCTTGTTCAATTATTAATTTTTCTTCTGTTAGTTTTTTTAATAAATCTGTATCTGCTACGGATATTCTTGCTAAGGTATCTGTAGTTATTAACACTTCTGAAAATGTATCCACACCAAATAATGTAGACAACTCACCATTAGTATTCATCATATACATAGCTTTTAATCGCTCTTGAAAGAGGGCATCCGTTACAGCTATATCCTCTTTTTTTACTACAAGTTCTTCTTGTTTTATTTTTAATTCTTCACTTGTTTGTAGTATATTTTCATTTAAAATTTCTATTTGAGATTTAACTAAATCAATTTGTGACTGAGCATTTGCTTTTTGGGCCTTTTGGGCTTCTTGTGTATCTTCAAGCTCTGCTATTTCTTTATTAATTCTATCAAGTTCTGCTTGCGCTGCTTCGTAATCATCTAAAGTATCTGCATAAATATTTATTGGATTAATGAATATAATTAAAGCTACTAAAAGAAATGATGTAATCTTAAATATCTTTTTCATATTCTACACCTCCAAGTATCTTCTCATAGAAACACTACTTCCTATTGTACCTATAAGCATACCAAAACTTAAAAATCCTACTAACATAATAGGCCAAATAGTGTTATAGCTTATTAAGGTTTGTGATAAAGAAGCAATCCAGCCCGTTGCTTCATTTAAAATATAATCATAAAGGTAGATATAACCACCGCTGATAAATATAAAAGTTATTAGCGCTGAAAATATCCCAATGGTATTACCTTCTATTATAAAAGGAAATCTAATAAATGAATTTGTTGCGCCAACATACTTCATTATACTTATCTCTCTTCTTCTTGCAAAAACAGTTAGACGGATAGTATTTGAAATAACTACTATACTAACTAAGATTAATAAGCCTAACACAGCAGCTCCGCTATAATATGTAACATCTCTTACTGTTATTAGTATATTTGCAAGTTCTGTTGATGATGAAACATACTCAACTCCATCGATTTGAGAAAGAAAAAGCGCTGTTTCTTGTAGTTTATCAAGCTGTTTTATTGTGCATCTAAAAGACGCTGGTAATGGATTTTGCTCGCCTTCATAGCCTGATAAAAGCTGGCCGTAATCACCTAAAAGCATCATTGACTCTTCTAAGGCTTCCGCTTTTGAAACATATACAAAATCGTTTATATTTTCATAAGCTTGTATGGAATTTCTTATATTTTCTGTTTTTGTTTGGTCTGCTTCATCTTTTACATAGACTACCACTTCATTTTGCTCACCTAAATAATTTACAAAGCTATTTACATTTAAAGCCAACAGCCCGAATACACCCACTATAATAAGGCAAGAAGTAACGACGCCGATAGAGGCAAAACTCATCATTTTATTTTCTTTAAAGCTACTTAAGCCTTGTTTGAATAAGTATTTAAAACTTGAAAATTTCACAAACTTTACTCCTATCTTGCAAATTCATTATCTCTTATTATCTGTCCATTTCTCATTTCAATAGTTCGCTTTGAATATTTATGTGCTAATTCGTGTTCATGTGTTACCGTGATTATAGTTGTCCCTGTTTTATTTATTTTTTGAAGTAATTCTATAATTTCTATTGAAAGCTCAGGGTCGATATTACCCGTAGGCTCATCTGCTATAACTAAATCTGGATTATGTACAAGGGCTCTTGCTAAAGCTACCCTTTGTTGTTCACCACCTGAAAGTTCTGATGGCTTTTTATGCATTTTTTTTGAAAGGCCTACTAAGTTAAGAATATAAGGTACTCTTAATTTAATATCATCCTCACTAATATTTGTCACCCTCATCGCAAAGGCAACATTTTCATAGGCTGTTAGCCTACTAATCAGTCTAAAATCTTGAAAAACTACGCCTAAAGTTCTTCTAAAGTACGGCACATCTCTTTCTTTTATCTTATTTAGGTTATAACCATTTACTAAAATTTTTCCTTTTGTTGGCTTTTCTTCACGCAATAAAAGTTTTGTAAATGTACTTTTACCAGCGCCTGATGGCCCTAAAATAAAAACAAATTCACCTTTTGAAATATGTAATGAAACCTCTTTTAGTGCTACTATATTAGGCTTATATATTTTTGTTACACTTGTAAATTCTATCATTATACTTCCCTTTATAAATTTTTAAAAATCGCCCTTTAAAAGGTTAGTTTAAAGGGCGATTTTATATTTATTAAAATCTATCTTGACTTGATTGTAAATACTTTTTAACCATTAATGCTACTTTAAACACGATAGCATCATCAAATTCTCTTAAATCAAGACCTGTTATTTTTCTAATTTTTTCTAAACGATACACTAAGGTATTACGGTGAACGAATAGACCTCTTGATGTTTCACTAACATTTAAGTTGTTTTCAAAGAAACTTTGAATTGTAAACAATGTTTCCTGGTCTAAACTTTCAATAGAGCCTTGTTTAAATACTTCTTTTAAAAACATTTCACAAAGTGTTGTAGGTAATTGATAAATCAGCCTTGCAACACCTAAGTTTTCATAATTTACTATTGATTTTTCAGTATCAAACACTTTTCCAACTTCAAGAGCAATTTGTGCTTCTTTAAAGCTGTTAGCTAAGTTTTTAATATTAACTGTTTGTGTGCCTATACCAACTATAACTTTTATATAGTACTCAACATTTAAAGTATCAACTATTGAAGCTGCTAATTTTTCAACATCTTTTATATCTATTCCTTTTTTAAGCTCTTTTATTAATACTGTATCCGTTTCACTTGTATTAAATACAAAGTCTTTTTGTTTATCTGGGAATAAATCTTGAATTATATCAAAGGCTGACATATCTTTTTGTTGCTCTTCTCTTATGATTAAAACAACCCTCGGTACATCCGTTGAAAAATGCATCTCTCTTGCTTTAGCGTGTATATCACCTGGCATAATATTATCCATAACAACATTTTTGATAAAGTTTGATCTATCAAATTTTTCATCGTGGAACTGTTTTAAACTTTGAAGAGAAATTGATAATATATTTGCATATTTTACAGCTAAATCATCTATGCCCTCAACAAAAACATAAAAGTCATTTCTTTTATTATTATTAAACCCATAATATGTGTATCCATTGCGTGTGAATAATTGAGAATTTGCCATCCTTTCAGATTGCACTCCCTCTTTTAATAAATCTAATTGATTTAATTCACTACAAGCTACGACGACGCCCATTTCATCAGTAACTCCTATTACCCTTTCAATCGCATCTTTCATTTGTGACACGACGCCTTGAAACATTCTATTAGACATAAAAAACTCCCTAATTTTGATTTTATAGTTATTTTTCACAACAAGTGTTTATAAGCATATATATATATTACACAATTTTTTGAGAAAATACAACATTTTTTTGCATATTTTTTATTTTTTTATGTGCAAAATAGAAATTTATATCATTTTTATGTATGCAAACTGCCAGTTTAGGTGTTTTTTACCATTATTTTACAACTATTAGCTCGATTTGTAAGATGTTTCAAATTTTAAAGGTACATTATATATAAATTTTACAATTGAATTGTGTTGATTTTTTTATGATAATGTTAAACTTTGTTTTATAACATAAAAAATATAAAGTGATTTTCACACTTTATATTTAAAATTTTTATTTTATTTTTTCTACTTCTTCTTTTGTAAGTTTTTTATATTCGCCCTCTTTTAGATTTTCATCTAAAATTAAATTGCCTATATGAGTTCTTTTTAAATCTATTACAGGAATATTAAAAACTCCAAACATTCTTTTTATTTGATGATATACACCTTGGCTTATTTTAACTATTACTATTTTTTTATCCTCTGATACCGCTTTTAGTTTGCTGGGCTTTAATTGCGTGCCATCGTGCAAGACTACCCCTTCTTCAAAAGCTGTTATTATATCATCATTAATTTGTGTTTCTAATGTAACTATATATGTTTTTTCTATATGTTTTTTAGGGCTTAGTATTTCATGACTGAATTTACCATCGTCTGTAATTAAAACAAAACCTGTTGAGTCTTTATCTAATCTTCCCGCACTGAATAAATTTCTGTTTTTAAACTCATCGCTTAATAAATCAATAACCGTTGTATCGTTATTGTCTTTTGATACACTAACTACGCCTTTTGGCTTATTCATCATTATATAAATAAATTCTTCATAAAAATATTCTTTACCATTAATTAAAACAGGCTTTGTCGTATCTATTTTATCATCTATCCTTTTAAAGATTTTATCATCTTGCATTATATCTGATCTTTGTAAAACTTTCTTTGCCTGTGTCCTTGTTACATTCATAGTAAGGCTTATAAACTTGTCCAGTCGCATTTTCATAAAATATACCCTTTGTGTTTTTTTATTTATTATATCACAAAAGGTATATATTAAAAAGTATTATTAATTAGTTTGTGCAACAGTGAAGCTTTCTTTTTCTTCTTGTGTATTTGCAATGGTATCCTCAGTAGCATTTTCTTCATCTAACGGCAGACTTCTTTTAATTAAAGGTAGCGCAATGCCTTCGGGATATTCAAGTAAATATGAGCCAATGAGCTTATCATCATCTAATAATAAAACAGCAACTCCTTCTTTTCCTTCTACTTGGTAATCACTTAATTCAAATATCCATTTACTAACTTCATCATTTTTATATTTTTCTAAAGAAAAACCGTCCGCTTGTTTTATTTTTTCATCAAAATTTTCAAATTCTGCATCAAATTGTTTTGGGATTTTAACTTCTTTGACCTGTGCTGATTGGATGTCTGCTGTGTAGCCTTTTTCTTTTATATATTCTATCATTTCTTGTGTGTTTTCTAATTCAATTGTATTTTTTTTGCTTAAAAACACAACTTCATCTTCAAATAAAAACATTCTCAAACTAAGACCTACACCAAAAACTAAAACTACTGCAAACAATCCTATAAGCGCTTTTTTTAAACTCTTTTTGTTTAAAGTTACTACAAACATTTTATCCCCCTGTAAAATTTATTGCTCTTGCTTTAAATATTATTTTAAAGACTTTGGCTTATGCTAATTATTATGCTTTTTCTTTTTAAAATATCACAAAACTTATATATGCTAATTAAAATAAAAATGATTATATAATGTGTATTGTCATCAGCAAATAAAAATGCTATAATATTAAAAACAAAACTAAAGGAGATTTAAAATGGTTATTATAACAATGGATAACGATAAACAAATCAAAATCAAACTTCATCCAGAAGTAGCACCTATTTCTTGTGAAAACTTTACTACACTTGTAAACAAAGGTTTTTATAACGGACTTACTTTTCATAGAGTAATTAAAGGCTTTATGATTCAAGGTGGCTGTCCTGATGGTACTGGTATGGGTGGCCCTGGCCATACTATCACTGGTGAATTCTCATCAAACGGTATAAAAAATGATATCAAACACACTAAAGGTGTTTTATCAATGGCTCGTTCACAAAGTCCAAACTCAGCAGGTAGCCAGTTCTTTATTATGCACGAGGCGGCTCCTCATCTTGATGGTAACTACGCAGCCTTTGGTGAAGTAGTTGAAGGCTTAGATGTTGTTGATGAAATAGCAAATGTAAAAACAGGCTTTTCAGACAAACCTTCTACTCCTGTTGTAATAAAATCAATAGTAATCGAAGAATAATAAATAAAAATAGATGTGATTATAATCACATCTATTTTTTATTGCTATTTATTTGTTTTGAACATAGATTTAATTGATGCACTCGCCAAAGTTTTAATTGCAAGTTTTACACAGTCTTGAGTTTCTTTATCTAAATTATTTATAGCTGCAAATACTACATCGTTTTGAGTGATAATTGCTTTTTGGAATTCATTTAAGTTTTTTGCACCGGTTATGCTTACTATTGAATAAATTGCATCTACAAAGGTTCTTTTTTGCTCATCACTTAAAGCTGATATCCAAGTATTCAGCGTTTTATCAAAAATTTGATTTGATGTTGAGATTTTATCTAAGTAAACAAAGTCATCGTTTTCAATTTCCCAGGAAAACGGATCGTGCTGAATTATTCCTATCCTATTGCTTTTTATTATGCTCACTTTTCCAACACTCTCAAAAATGAATGATATAAACGAGCCTTGCGGAGAAAAAGTTTCAACTTTTGCTTGGATATTATCTATATGCTCTTTACTTAATTGGTGGGGTAAAAATCCAGGGCCATCGTGGCTATGAATTAATTGTATTCTATTTTGTATTTCAGTATTGGCATTTGCCGCTGCATATATAGCAAGGTTTCCGCCTTTTGAATGCCCGCCTAAGATAAGGTCTTTTTCATTGTTTTTAGCTACTATTTGTAAGTATTCAAGAGCACTTTTCTGGCTTGGCACATACTCACTGAATATCATATTAAAATCTTCTTTCCAGCCAGTTAAACTTGAATCAGTGCCTCTGTATGCTATATATATCTCCCCTGTTGGTAATAAGAAAGTAACAGCGCAAAACTGCTCTTGTTTTTCTATATCGATTGTGTTTTCAAAATAGTTAATTAAAACATCCCTGTACCTCGGGCTTGCACATAAATGAAAAAGCAACTCTTTATTGCCTTTCGCATTCCAAGGAACATCTAAAATAAATTCAAGATGCTCTGCTTTAAATAAAGAAGCTATATTAACCCAAGGTTTTTCTTCATTTAATTTTGGCACTAAGTTTTCTAAGTTCATATAACTAATTTGAGATAAAATAAGACTATCTACATTATTAAATGGTTTTTCAAAAAATGTTTTTCTTTCTTCATTTGCATAGTCAACCATATATTTCTTATTTAATTTTAAAATTTCTTTTATTTGATTAATGTCCATATTATACCGCCTTTCTTAACCTTAAAAAAGAATTTCCTTGTTTCGCCTTTTTACCCCTAAGACTAAGCCTATAGCTATATAAGTTACTACTACGCTTGTGCCACCCGCTGTAAATAAAGGAAGGGTAACGCCAATAACAGGAAGCAAAGATAAATTCATCCCTATATTTATTATCGTTTGTGTAATCAGCATCCCAAATACACCTACGCAGATATAAGCGCCTTGTAAGTCTCTTGAAGATGAGGATATACTTAAGGTTTTAAAGCTGATAAATAAAATTAAAATTAACAAACCTACACTGCCTATAAAGCCAATACTTTCTGCTATATAAGAAAAAATAAAGTCATTATACATTAAAGGCGTTAAGTTATGATTTAAAGATAAAAATCCCTTACCTAAAAGCTTTCCTGAGCCTATTGAAATAGCTCCCATATTTTGCTGATACATAATAGTTGAAAATTCTTCACTATTAAATAAACCTAATATTCTATTTTGCTGATAATCGCCTAAAAAGTTCCATGCTATTGGAGATAAAATAATCGCACTTAAAATTCCTGTAAAAAATACTTTCATACTAAGGCCTGCAGCAAAAAGCATCGCTACAATTATCCCTATAAACACTATTAAAGTTCCTGTATCTCCTTGCAAGGCTACAAACACTAAAGGGATTGCTGCTATAAATAATAATCTTGTTAGAGTTGGTATTTCATTTATTTGATTTTTATATTTATTTAAAAAATGCGCAAATGTTATTATCATACTTATTTTTAATACTTCACTTGGCTGAATAGTAAGGCCTAAGGGAAGTTCTATCCAAGCGCGATTAGTTGTTCCATCAGGAGCTTTTCCTATAAACATTGTCAATATCATAAGCCCATAAGCTAAGATGCTGTGTAAGTAGTAATACTCTGTTAAATTTCTATAATCTAATGATGATATATAACAGGCTACTAAAATCCCCACAACGCTTGCAAAAAGCTGAACTAAGGCTGTTCTTTCAGAGGATAAAGCAGAAGTAGTAAGATACATACTATATAATGAATAAACAGAAATAGCGCTACATATACTGCAAGCGAGTAGTAGCCATGAGTCTGTTTGTTTAAAAAATTCTTTTATATTATTTAACATTTATTCCAACCTATTTATTTAAAATTCCTTTGTTTATATATATGATATTATATATTAATATTTATAATATATCAACTATTTTTATTTTACACTTTTATAACATTTTAAATTGTGGTATAATATTAAAAAATTACTATTAAGGAGTTATTTTGAAAACTTTTATCACAAATTCAGTAAATGAAACAAAACTTTTAGCGCATTCTTTAGCAGAAAAACTAAAAGAAGATACTATTATATTTTTTGAAGGCGGTCTTGGCATGGGCAAAACTGCCTTTATTCAAGGTTTATGCGAGGCTTTAGGTGTTAATGAAGATGTAACAAGTCCTACTTTTGCAATAGTTAATGAACATATAACTACTAAAAGTATTATTTATCATTTTGATATGTATAGAATAGAAAACGAAGAACAACTTTATAACATAGGCTTTTATGATTACTTAGACGCCGGCGGTATCTTAGCTATTGAGTGGAGTGAGAATATAAAGAAGTTTTTTAATGATTACGATGTTAAAATCAGCTTTGTTAAAATAAATGAAAATACAAGAAATATCACAATAGAAGGAGTTGATTTATAATGTATACCCTTTGTAGTGACTCAAGTGTAAAGCAAAGTAGTGTTAGTATTTTTAGTGATGATAAATGTATTTATTCCTGTGTTCAAGATACGGGTATTACACATTCACAAAATCTATTGGTTATGATAAAATCTGCTTTAGAAACTTGCAATTTAGAAATTAATGATATTAATTTATTAGTAGCTACTAAAGGCCCCGGCTCTTTTACAGGCATAAGGATAAACTTAGCTTTAATAAAAGG
The DNA here is from genome assembly GCA_964369975.1 of uncultured Oscillospiraceae bacterium. Taxonomy (GTDB): domain Bacteria; phylum Bacillota; class Clostridia; order Oscillospirales; family Ruminococcaceae; genus RGIG3102. The sequence goes on along the minus strand of CAYJFZ010000002.1, from coordinate 7,861 downwards.
TATGGCGAGTGCGAATGATACTGATTGCTTATCTGTTTCATCTTTAAAGGCTTTAAGGGCGTCAATTGACTTTGATGGCGTTGTCATCCCTTGCTTTGATGCCAGAAGAGGACAGGTATACACCCTTATTGAAGATGAGGGAAATATTTTATTAGATGAATGTTGTATAAAGGCTGAAAACTTAGAAAAAATTATACAAAATATAAAAAAACCGATAATTTTTATTGGCGATGGCGCAAATTTATGCTATAATATTTTTAATAAATATAAAAATGTAAAACCTTTAATGAATACTCTTATCCCAACAGCTTTTGGCGCAGGCTTATTAGCTATAAAAGAGTATCAAGAAAATGGTGCGAAAAAACATTTTGAGCTTACTGCGGATTATTTAAGACTTTCTCAAGCAGAAAGAGAATTAAAAGAAAAACAGGAGGATGTATTATGATTGTTTTAGCAGCAGACCACGGCGGATATGAATTAAAAGAAGAAGTAAAAAAGTATCTTGATAAAAAAGGGATTTTATACAAAGACACTGGCTGCTTTTCAAAAGAGAGCGTTGACTATCCCGATGTAACAAAAATTGCTTGCCAAGAAATCACTTCCGGTGCTTGCGAAAAAGGGATTATTTTTTGTGGTACTGGAATAGGCGTTTCAATAGCTGCAAATAAAATTAGAGGAATTCGCGCTTGTGCTTGTTCTGAAACATTTTCAGCAGAGTTTACAAGAAAACACAACGATGCAAATGTACTATGCCTTGGCGGTAGAGTAGTAGCAGGTGGACTTGCAATAGAGATAGTAAAGAAGTTTTTAAACACAGAGTTTGAAGGCGGAAGACATCAAAAACGAATAGATAAAATAAATAAATTAGAGGATAATTTTTAAGGAGGACTATATGTCAAAAATTTTAGTTTTGGATCACCCTTTAGTGCAACACAAAGTGGCGATAATGAGAGATAAAACAACAGGAACAAAGGCTTTTAAAGAACTTGTAAGTGAGCTTGCTACACTTTTAACTTACGAGGCCACTCGTGATTTAGCTTTAAAAGATATTAAAATCCAAACTCCTGTAGCTGTTGCTGACTGTAAGGTATTACAAGGAAGAAAACTTGCAATAATCCCCATTCTTCGTGCTGGTCTTGGCATGGTTGAAGGTGTACAAGCATTAATACCAGCGGCAAAAGTAGGCCATATCGGCTTATACCGTGACCCTGAGACTTTGCTTCCTGTAGAGTATTACTCAAAAATGCCAGCAGATATACAAGAAAGAGATGTTTTTGTAGTTGATCCTATGCTTGCTACTGGTGGTAGTGCCAGCGATGCTATTAAATTAGTAAAAGAAAAAGGCGGAAAAAACATTAAGTTTTTATGCTTAATTGCTGCCCCTGAAGGTGTAAAAAAATTAAACGATGATCATCCTGATGTTGACATTTATGTAGCGGCTTTAGATGAATGCTTAAATGATCACGGCTACATAGTACCAGGCCTTGGAGATGCAGGCGATAGAATTTTTGGCACAAAGTAGTATTTAGATTTATTTATATAATGTTGGAGCGATATGATGGTATTTAAAAAAACTGATAACTTAAAAACAAATGAAATAAAATTAGTTTTAACCAAAACAACCGCTGCTCAGCCAAACAAAAAATGGTTACCTGCCTACTATTTTAATATATGTTTATTAGATGGCACTCCTATCGGTCAATGCGACTTACGAATAGGTTATAACGAAAAAACTTATATAGGTGGTAATATTGGATATGGTGTAGATGCTGAATATAGAGGTCATAATTATGCCGCTAAGAGCTGTGATTTGCTTTTTAAATTAGCAAAAGAACATGGAATGTCATATATAATAATAACTTGCCAACCTGATAATATTCCTTCATATAAGACTTGTGAAAAATGTGGTGGTGAATTATTAGAAATCGCAGATATCCCTCAAGATAATGAGATGTATCAAGAAGGAAAACGGAAAGTAAGAGTTTATAGGTTTGAGTTGTAGTTACATATTTTATAAGCAAAATATACATAACTAAAGCTGTCACTATCAAAAAATTGATAGTGACAGCTCATTTTTTATATATTGCAACTTTCGTTATATCAAACTAAATAAATAAGAAGTACTATTTGTATTACCCACGAATACAAAAAATATAAAATAGCGCTTAATAGCAATCATTATAGAATTATAATAGTTTAGATTTCAAACCTTTTAAGTATATATTTTAACTCGTTAAAATAAACCGCTGTAAATCCTCACTAATCCCAACACCCCTTGCCCCCTCCTCAAGAGCCTTTGATACTTCTTTAGTATTATTTACTTCTAAAGAAAAAGTATTAGTATGGGCTTTGATTTTTTCATTAAAGTTAATTTTTAATATAAAGATATAGTGTGCTACTAAGTTTTCAATACCCCTTAGAGCGCAAAGCGTAAAGTTATTTGAAAACATTGCTTTTAAATTGCAATTTTCTTTTAAAGGTGAAAAATGAACAAGGTATTTTTTGTTTTGCCTTTTGCTTTGCATCTTCCATAAATTAATAAATAATTTATATATCCCTATATCTTTTTCGGGATACTTATTATAAATATATCCGCATACCATTATCTCATTTAAGTTTTTATTAAATATATCTTTAACATTCCAATTAGAATTGTAGTTTAAATAAAAGTTTTTGTCTGCACAAAATAGCCAGCTCATAGCTACTAACTCATTTTTTAAAAATACTCCCCAAAACTCTCCACTTAGCATAACATCATAAATAAATTCTTCGTTTATTGGATTAAAATAAGTTTTATTAAAGTAGCTTTGTGTGTTTAAAATTAAGTCCTTGTCTTGTTTAAAGAGCCTTCTTACAGTATAGATTTCATTTAGGTTTTCTTTCACAGTTTCCTCCTTGCAGTTTTATTTTGTAGTAATTATATTTATGCTCGTGAGTTTTTTATTATACTATCAGCCTCTTGTAGTTTTTAGCAAATTTTAGCATAATAAATATATTTTATTTTAAAAATAAAATAAAAAAACGATGTGACAACACATCGTTTTAATTTTTTATTATATTTTTCTTGCTTTGATTGTTTTTATTCTATTTTCTTGAGTTTTTGTTACTGTATATTCAAAAAATTCATCGGTGTACACATCACCCTCATCGGCAACCTTATTTAATTTATCCATAATGTAGCCTGAGATAGTAGTGTATTCTTTAGCAAAAGTCGGCGTATTTTCATATACTGATAAAAATAAGTCATCTATGGCCACTTCGCCCATGATTTCATACTCATTTTCAAAAATCATTCTAATACTTTGAGTTACTTCATCATGCTCATCCCAGATATCGCCTACTAATTCTTCTAAGATATCTTCTAAGGTTATGATTCCTAAAGTACCGCCGTATTCATCTGTAACTATCGCCATGTGAATTTTATTTTTTTGTAGAGTTTGCATTATATTTATAATTTTATTTTTTGGTGGTATGTGTATACAGTCTTTAATTAATTTTTCTATTATGATTTCTTCACCCTTTAATGCTTTTGCAAAGAAGTCTTTTTGATTAATAAAGCCTATAATATTATCTATTGAATTTTTATAAACTGGCATCCTACTATAATTGTAAGTTAAAAACTGCTCTTTTATAAAATCAATATCATCATTTATATCTATTGCGAATATATCAACCCTTGGAGTTAGAATTTCATCCGCTGTTATATCATTGAACTCAATGGCACTTTGCACAAGTTCTGCTTCATCTTCTTCAAAAACACCCTCATCTTCGATTTCATCAATGATGCTTTTTAGTTCTTGTTCTGTAACGCTTGGAGTATTTTCGCCTTTTGAAAATTGTGAAGCGAATAGTTTTTTAATAAATGTTAAAGCTATAACGAATGGTCTAAAGACTTTTGAGAAAAATAGTAATACCCCACTTGATGCCTTTATGAAGGCTTCTGCATTTTCGTTTGCTAAGGATTTTGGCAGTACCTCACCAAAAATAATAACTGTAACTGTTGTAATACCTGTTGCAACTGCAACGCCTGATGTGCCAAATAAGTTTGTAAATAAAAAAGTTGTTAGTGATGTAAAAAGTATATTTACAATATTATTTGAGATTAATAAAGTAGATAAACTATCATCATAATCTAAAATGGCTTTTAGTGCCCTTTTTGCTTTTTTGTCGTGGTTTTCTGCTTGGTTTTTCAATCTTATTCTATTTGCTGCTGTTAGTGCTGTTTCACTCGCTGAGAAAAAAGCTGAGAAGCAAAGTAGAGTTAGTAAAACTAAAAATACCGAGAAATAGTTGTCCAAAATTTGTCTCCTTAAAATTATTTTTTAATATTATTATATTACATTATAATTGTGTTGTAAATAAGAAAAAAATATTGTATACTATTTCTTAGAAATTATGCTATAATAAATATAGTAATTGATTAAAATATTTAGATTTTGGAGGACGAAATGAGAAAAAAATTTAGCGACTTATTAACAACTGATGTTTTAGGGCATGCCCTTTCTTTAATTTTAGCAATCAGCTTTTTTGTCGCAGTTAGCAATATTGATATCTTACAAGGATATTTATCCACTATAATAAACATACTTTTTCCGTTTATTTTAGCCTTTACTTTAGCTTATATTCTAAATAGTCCCATAGTATGGTTTAAAGAAAAAATCTTTTATAAATTAAATTCTAAATCAGCTATGTCTTTAAGCATTATCACAGTATATGTTATTTTCTTAATTTTACTAAATGCTCTATTAGTTGCAATCATCCCACAAGTAGCAAAAACTATTTCTATTATATCAACTTCTTTACCTGATTTTTTAATAGCTATCGAACAAGAAATAGTTGGTTTTTTTGAAAATAATGACTTAGGCGCTGACCTTGAGATGCAAATACAGGCAATGTGGCTTGAATTTGTAGTTTATGCAACAGACTTTGCTCTTGAATTCATCCCAAATCTCTTGAACTTTTCAATATCTTTAGGTGTAGTTACTATTAACTTATTAACTGCTTTTATAGCTTCTTTATACATGCTATTTGGAAAAGATAGATTAATTTTTCAAGTTAAAAAATTAGTTTTTGCATATACTAATCCAAGATACTCTCATAAGATAATGGAAGTTGCAAGAAGAAGTAATAAAATTTTCTCAGGCTTTATAGTTGGCAAGTTAATCGATAGTATGATCATAGGCGTACTATGCTTTATAGGCATGCTATTTATTTATGAGCCTTTTGCTGTTTTAATAGCTGTTGTTGTAGGCGTTACAAATATGATACCTTTCTTTGGTCCTTTTATCGGGGCTATACCTTGTGCATTCATCTTATTGATGATTAGCCCTGTTACAACCTTTGCCTTTATTATTTTTATCATAGTTTTACAACAAATAGATGGCAACATAATAGGCCCTCGTATTTTAGGCAATTCAACTGGCTTGTCTCCAATTTGGGTATTAGTAGCTATTATTATTGGTAATGGATTGTTCGGCATTATAGGTATGGTTATAGGTGTTCCAACATTTGCAGTTTTATATAGCTTATTATCAGAAAATATTAGTACAAGATTAAAAGAAAAAAATGTAACAGTTAGCGGGCAAAATTTTGAAATTTTTATAGAAGACGAAGAGGATAGTAATGAATCAGAATAATAGAAGAATAAGAAGAGTTTTAATAGGTGTTATCTTATTTATTATAAGCATATATGCCACTCTTTATATTAAAGATACCGTAGATTCTCTAAACCCTGAGGATTCCTTGCCTTTAATTGATATTTCCATAGGCTATACAAAACCGTATGTTGTGCGCTCAGGCTATAGTTGGCATTTTGGTGCTACTGTTGTGCAGACACCATACATATACGATATAGTAGATGTACATTTAGTTTCCTTAGATTGTGCACCGAATACTGATATATTAATAGGTTTTTCAAAAGAGTATGAAATTTTAACTGTATCAAGCTCTAAAGCCGGTGCAGACTTCGTTGAGTTTACACCTGTCATAGGCTCTCCTGTGACCCCTGAAGAAGAGGGCGATTATATTTATATGGTAGAGGCAAAGTTTGAAGATGGCGACATTCTTTACTACTTTGCCATCAGTGTAACACACGACGCTTATAATAATAAATAAAAAAATGCATTATCTTTTGATAATGCATTTTTATTTTTATGCTGTTGTTTTGCTTACTTTATTACTTGTTTTTATCATAACTATATAAGCTACTATACTAAAGATTATTAATACTGTCCATATTGTCCATGTAAGGTCATAGCTATTAGTAGTATCAAAAATAAAACTTGCTGCAGGTGCTCCTGAAGCAGAGCCTACACTTGAGGCAAAGCTTACTAAGCCATAAATAGCTCCGTATTCTCTTTTACCAAATAGCGTAAGGGTAGTAATAGAATAACCAACTGTTGAAAAAGCAATTCCAATTCCTGATGCTAAAACTCCAAGATATAAAATAATTTCATTTTCTGCAAACATATAACAAACTATTGTAACTCCTATTAAACTTAAAGCAAGTACACTGCCTTTTAAAACACCTTGAGAGTCATATATTTGACCTAAAATTATTTTACCTACTGCTAAAGCGCCAAGGCTAATAGCACCAAAATTTGCAGCTTCTGTCATTGTGAAACCAACTTCAGTAAGGTATGGTACTGTGTGCTGAATAATACTACTGCAAATAGCTGTAGAGATAGCCGTTACAACTAAGAAGATATATAACTGTGGTGTTCTAATAGCTTCTTTATAAGTTAAGCCTGTTTGATTTAAATCTTCTTTTACTTCTTCTTTTTGTCCGTAAGGAGTAGTATTCATTTCTTTTGGGTCTTCTTTAATAAAGATTAAAATAAATGGTACTACACATACAAACATTAAAATTGCTAAAATTAAGTATGTAGTTTTATAGCCTACATTTGTAATTAAATTACCTATTAAAGGTTGTAAGAATAAACCTCCAAGTCCACTACCTGTAAAAGTGATGCCTGTTGCAAGTCCCCTTTTTTCATTAAACCATCTTGCAATAAGCGTTGATATAGGAATAAGCCCACAAAGAGATAAACAAATCCCTACCACAAAAGAAATTGCATAAAACTGATAAATATTATTAGCTACTGAGTATAACCCATAGGCTATTGGTAAAATTATAGCTGATATGCTCATTACTTTTTTTATTTTAAATTTTGTAAATATTTTACCTGCACTTAGAGCAATTGACATCATTGCTATTGATACAACACTTGTGTTAAGTGAAAACTGACTCCTTGAAATACCAAATTCCTCACTTACCGGTATCATAAAAAGACCTACGCAATTCATAATGATACACATATAAAAAGTAGTTACCATAAACCCTGATAAAACTATTATCCATCCATAGTGGATTTTACTATTTTTAAACATTTCCTATTCCTCCTCATATCTTATAATAATACCACCTTAAATAGAAAAAGTAAACTACAAAAAAAGAAAATTATTAACATTTTTTATATCTAATATTTTAAATATATCTACTATATGAAGCTTTAAGTCTAATATACTTAATCTTCAACTTTAGAGTCTTAACTTTGTTTAATTTTTTATTTATACGATATAAAAATATTAGATTTTTAAAAAATTTTATGTTTTGAATTCAAGTGAAAAATAATTAAAATTAGAACAGTAAATCACAATATTTCTCTTGACTTTTCCCCTTAGTTATTATATAATAATTAAGCAACAATATTAAGGGGTATAGCTCAGGTGGTAGAGCAGTGGTCTCCAAAACCACGTGTCGTGAGTTCGAATCTTACTGCCCCTGCCAATCACTTTAAGTGATTTTTTGGCCCGGTAGTTCAGTTGGTTAGAACGCCAGCCTGTCACGCTGGAGGTCGTG
>CAYJFZ010000001.1:0-281701 GCA_964369975.1 uncultured Oscillospiraceae bacterium | reverse complement strand
AACCGCCGTGGCTTTTCCGCAGAAAAGCAAGTCCAACTGAAGATAAATACCTAAAAGGAGGAGTTTATTAAGCGAGTTGTATAAATACAAAATTAAACGCTATTTCAAATCAAGGACACGGCTTTGTCGCAACAAAGCAAGGGAGACTGGGGGAGCCAAATGAATTAAATCCGAACACCGTTTTCAAGTTAGAGAATGGGTTCGGATTTTTCGTTTATCTGTAAAAAGTATTTTAAGAAACAGTAGAAATATTGAATTGTTTTATATACTTGTAATATTATAAAAATTATAATATAATATTGTAGCATAGAGATAAGTAATTTATTTTGGATAAATAATAGAACAACATTGAAAAATCAATTTGACTGTCATTATTTTGATAGACATTATAAAGTTAATACTGAGGGCTCAGCAGGATATTATTGGAATATTGAGCATTTGAGAAATGCAGGTTCATATTTTGAGTATTTAATGAATGGATGTAATCCTTAAAATATTAATTATCAAATTTTACTGGAGGTTATCATGAAAAACATAAAAAAATTTATAACAAGCAAAAATTTTTTGTTTATAGTTTTGTTAATTGTTTTATGTTTTGTTAATATGAGTATCTTTAAAAGTGGAGATAGTGATATACCACAAGAATCATTTTCATACATATTTTATGAAACAAATGGAAATGATTTTAAATTAAATAAAAGTGTGGAAACATTAAATTTAATTTTAGGTTTTATGGCTATGTTTGCAATGCTTATTAGTTATTTTCTTGTAGTAGTAATTTTGGTGCGTAGCGTAATCAGTGTAACGATAGAGCGTAAAAATAATATTTTTTTAAAGTTCATTAATGGTGAAAAAATAGCATCAGTTGAGTCTTTGATAATGTCGATATCAGTACTAATACTAATATTATTAATATACCAACTATTTAGTTTGTCTTATACTACGCAAAAATATAATAAATTGATAGCAGATATATCGTCAGCGAATGAAGTAATTGAAATTACTGAAAATGATATATTAAATATTAAAAATCAAGAAAATATTATTTTACATATAGAAAGTGGTGATAAATCTGAGAATGATTTTTATATAACCCATCTTTTAAATAATGTTTCAAAAGCAACAGATATATCGACTTATCGATTTAACTACATATATGATAACAATAATTATCTTAAAACTATGATGGATGAGTACAATATAAAATCTGTACCCTTTGTAATTATTATAGAAAATCGGCAAGTGAGTAAAGTTATTCAAATTGATAGCTTAGTGTATGAAATTTGGGATTATGTTTTACTAAAAGAGGGCAAAATATATGAATAAAAAAATATTAAATACAGTATTAAACAAAAATTTATGGTGCTTTATATTTCTTGCTTACTTGTTAAATGTACATTATAAAATAACTGAAGTTGATAATTTTATATTACAAACTATGATGGACAGATATGCTTATAATGATATATCAGAACTTAACTTTTGGACAGGTATTGATGTGAAATATTGTATTTTAATATTTGTAATTATTCTTGTAATTAGTGTTATATACCCTAAAAATCTAAAGGAGATAATTAGTGATAGCAAATTTACAAAATTAAGTAAAACTTTTATTTTGCCAATTACAATTATCTATATGTGTTATATTTTTACTATCGGTGTTTATAGCATTAACACAAAAGCAGAGTACATTAATGATTTAGCAAAATATCCAAAAGTTATTGATATAACATTAAATGAACTTGAAAATGTTGAAGACCTTGAAACTGCAATAGTATATATAGAACGAGAAGATTGTCTATATTGTGTTGAACTGTCGCCAACTATTGAAAACATATCAAAAGACTATGAAATAGATGTGTATAAGTATAATACTATACATGATAGAGATACAAATAAGGAGCAGTTGAATCTTGTTTTAGAAAAATATGATATTGATGCTGTTCCGACTGTGTTGATTGTAATTGATGGTGAAATAAAAGAAACACTAAAAGGACAAGAGGCTTTTGATATTTATGAAGCAATAGAAAAATACAAAATAGATTAGTGAACTCTTAAGAATAAAAAAAGGAGAAAATAATATGAAAAAAATTACAAGTATTGCTCTATTACTAATTTTAATGGTTTACTTTGTTTCGTGTAGTGCTAACACAAACGAAGGCTTAAATAATACTATAAACGAGGGAACTCTCACTATTACAGAAGACAGAAATCAAGTGGCGATTGAATTTTCTCACCCGCTTTTGGATGAGCTTTTTAAATTCAGTAAAGAAAGTTTAGCGATAGAATTTATAAAAGGCGATGAAGTTTTATATTCGTTTGTAGCCGGCTATCCACCACTTAATTTGAATGAATGGGGCCTTGAGTCAATTTACACAAATGATGAAGGAACTCAGCTTAATATAGAACACGGTATTGATGGCACTACTATTTCTTGGGTATGTAGAGATATATTTTTTATGCCTTTATCTGCTGATAAAATAGTAGTGAAAATAGCAAGTGATGATGAGGGTGAAGTCGTTTACGATTATAATGAAGAATTTATCGTTACAGATGTTTTTATAGAATATGATGGCGAAAAACAGTTTGTTGTAAATGTAGATGAAGATGTTGATGTACTATCTCTTTTAAAAGATGAAACACAGACTCTTACTTGGGTTTCAAAAAGTTTTAATAATGGGTATGAAGAAATTGATAATTTAGTTATAATGAATACAAGCTTTGTAAATGATGAATTAAATATTAATTTTACAAGCCCTCTTGGCTGGATTTTAGAAGATGAAAGTTCAATTACTTTAATAGAAGAAAATGGAGTTTTTAAAGCTGAAATAAGTGAATTTATAACTAAAACAAATATGCAATTAAAAAATGTTAGTTTTGTTTTGAGTATAGAAGAAGATAGCGTATTACTAAAGCAGACTTATGAGATAGTAGGAGAAAACTCATCTGGGCAAGAAGCAAGAATCACACAGGAATATACAGCCAAATTAAAAAATGTTATAGCAAATTAGAATAAAAAATGCCAAAAGTAATATAAGGAGTAACTAAAATATGATAGAGAAAATAATAGGCGCATTAATAATAGGTGCAATAGGTGTTTTTGAAATTATAAATCCAAAATTATCCTGGGAGATATATAATATGGGCTTTGTAGAAAAAGGAGAGCCGACAAAATTTGCGCTTAAATTTATTAGATGCTTTGGATTGTTTTTAGTATTTGTTGCAGTATGTATAGTTGTTTAGGTAGTGAGTTATTTTAGTAGGATATCGAGAATAAAAATTATAGATGCTTATTTTTTTAAATAGAAGGAGTAAAAACTATGAATCATGCGTATATGAAAAGAGTATCAGAATATATTAAAACTCAAAATGTTGATGCAATGTTAATTGCACCCTCAATTGACTTAAACTTTATCTTAGGCTTTATGCCACATATCTCAGCAAGGTTTGAGGGCTTATTTATTAAAGCAACTGGAGAAAAATTTTATGTAGTAAATAAATTATCTATAGGTGAAACTAAAAAAGCTTTAACAGATGAAGTGCCTTATTACACTTGGTTTGATGGCGATGGCTTAACAGCCAGCATAAAAGAAATTTTTGAAAAAGAAGGTCTTATAGGCAAAACTATCGCTATGGGCGATACAGTAAGAGCTGTTCACGCAATGGAAATAGCTCAGGCTACTGGGGCAAAAATTGTAGAAGGAAAAACCTTACTTGAAAATATGCGTATTAGAAAATCAAGTGAAGAGTTAAACATTTTAAGAGATGCAGCGGCTATTGGTGATGCAGCATTTACAAAAGTGCAAACATTCATTAAAGCTGGAATGACAGAAAAGCAAGTGCTTGATTTCTTAAAAGCAGAAATGGAAAAATTAGGTGGTAAAAATACTTGGGGTATAGTTGCAGCTGGTGCTAATGCAAGTCTTCCTCACCATAGAACATCAAACACAGTTATCAAAAAAGGTGACTTAGTACTTATGGACTTTGGCTGTATTTATAACGGATATTTCTCAGATATGACAAGAACAGTTGCAATAGAACAAGTAAGTGAAAGACAAAAAGAAATTTATAACTATGTATTAGAATCAAATAAAGCAGGTGTTGCCCACGCTAAAAAAGGTGTAAGCGCTTCAAGTGTTGATAAGGCTGCTCGTGATGTCTTAGAAAAATATGGCTATGCACAAACTCTAATTACAAGAGTAGGCCACGGCATAGGATTTTTAATGCATGAACAACCAGAAATAAAGGGTTGTAATCATACAGTGCTTGATACAGGTATGTGTTTCTCAGTTGAGCCGGGGATTTATATATTAGATGATATAGGTGTGAGAATAGAAGACATAGTTGTTATAAATGAAAAAGGCGAAAAAGAAGTAATCACGAAATCCGATAAAGAACTACTAATATTAAATAATGGTAGCTTATAATAACTCTCATAAAAAAAGTGCCTTAGGCACTTTTTTTATTTATAGGCTTAAAAAATATACATAGTATTAAAAAATATGCCTTGTATTAAAATTTTGCCTACTTGTACAAAAAACATAATGTGATATATTTTAATTAAATAGCAAACATATGAATAGAAGGTTTGTTATGAAAATATATAAAAAAGAAATCGGCTTTTAAAAGAAAAAAACGGATACGAACTTTAAGTTAGTATCCGTTTAATTATCATATTTTATTATAAGGGTGAATAAAGAAAAATTTTAATATAAGATTACTCTTCATCATCTTTTGCCCACTCAAGGCTTCTTTTTACAGCCTTGTGCCAGCCTTTTAAGTGTTTGTCTCTTTTTTCTTTTGACATATTAGGCGTATAGCTTGTATCAAGTGACCATAGTTTATCCAGTTCATTTGTATCCTTCCAAACACCGGTTGAAAGCCCTGCAAGGTAGGCAGCGCCTAAGGCTGTTGTTTCTCTTATCATCGGCCTTTGGATAGTCTTATCCATAATATCAGCTTGGAACTGCATTAAAAAGCTATCCCTACTTGCTCCGCCATCTACATTTAACTCAGATAAAATTATCCCAGTATCTTTTTCCATAGCGTTTAATAAATCGTAAGACTGGTAAGCGATACTTTCTTGAGAAGCCCTTACTATATGCTCTCGTTTAGTGCCTCTTGTTATACCAAAAATTCCACCTCTTGCATACATATCCCAGTAAGGGGCACCAAGGCCTGTAAATGCTGGCACTATATACACACCGCCCGTATCATCTACTTTTTGCGCATAGTATTCAGCGTCTCTACTTTCAGAAATAAAGCGCATTTCATCTCTTATCCACTGTATAACAGCCCCACCGACAAACACACTACCCTCTAAGGCATACTGCACTTTATCAGTAGCAGTAGCTGCTATTGTGGTAATTAAGCCGTGTTTGCTTTCATAAGGGGTATCGCCAGTATTCATAAGTAAAAAACAACCAGTGCCGTAAGTATTTTTTGCTTGACCTTTAGTAAAACATCTCTGGCCAAAAAGCGCAGCTTGTTGGTCGCCTGCTATACCTGCTATTGGAATATCAACTCCCCCAAAATTTGCATGGCCATAAATTGTGCTCGATGGCATAACTTTTGGCAGCATGCTTTGAGGAATATCTAAAATTTCGAGTAATTTTTTATCCCACTCTAAAGTGTGGATATTAAAAAGCATTGTCCTTGAAGCATTTGTGTAGTCTGTGATATGAACAGCGCCGTTAGTTAATTTATACACAAGCCAAGAGTCAACAGTGCCAAAAAGAAGGTCTCCATTTTTAGCTTTTTGTTTTGCACCAGGCACATTATCTAATATCCATTTTATTTTAGTTGCTGAAAAGTAAGCGTCTACTACTAAGCCAGTAGTTTTTTTGATGTAGTCACGGTGACCGTCTAAAACTAACTTATCGCAGATTTCAGCAGTCCTTCTACATTGCCAAACTATTGCATTATAAATAGGTCTGCCTGTGTGTTTATCCCAAATTACAGTAGTTTCCCTTTGGTTAGTTATGCCGATACCGGCTATATCATTAACATCAATGTCACTTTTTGCAATAAGCTCCATCATAACTGAATACTGTGAAGAATAAATCTCCATAGCATCGTGTTCTACCCAGCCTTCTTTTGGATAAATTTGAGTAAACTCTTTTTGCGAAATATCTACAATGTTTTGATTTTCATCAAACAAAATCGCCCTTGAGGAAGTAGTGCCTTGGTCTAAAGCAAGAATAAATTTTGGCATAAATAAAACTCCTTATATATTATATTTAATATTATAAATCACGAGTTGCAACAATGTCAACTTTTGTATTTAAAACATTTTCTATTACTACATCGCCTGTTTTAATAGGCGAAGTTAGAGTTATTTTTTTTAATTCTTGCATTATTAAAAATATCTTATCCTTTGGCACAGCATCCTTTGTTTTAACAGGTATTTGATTATAAATAGCGTTATTTATTCTAACAGTTGAAGTGATAACTCTTTTAGGGTTAAACAATTCGTTTTGTGCATAGGTTATGCCTCTTTTACATTCATTACCACTTACAACTAAATCAGAAGTAGCATCATCAACTGTTAAATGACAGCCCTTTGGACAGGTAATACAGATTAATTTTTTCATACTTCCTCCTCTATGATTTTTATGCTAATAGCATCGTTTACATCGTTTAATAATTTTGTAGGGATTTTTACATTTTCCATCTCCCCCGGAGCTAAATGTTCTTTTTTATATTGAGCTATTACTTTATCGCTGGCAGTAATTTGAACACTTGCCTTTTTAATTATCCTATTAACTCTAAAAAATACATTTATTATATTTTCACTAAAAGGCAGTCTTATTTTTTGAGGGACTGTATAAGTTATGGTATTATCAGTATTAACATCTAATACTTTATCATAATTTATATTTTCACCTTTTGCAAATAGGGCTGCGTTTTTGCCAGCTCTTTGGCTTTCTTCACTAACAAAGTCAACTAAGTCATGCACATGCACAACATTGCCACAGGCAAAAATCCCATCGGCGACAGTTTGCATATCTTGGTATACAAAAGGCCCCTTTGTCCTTCTATCAAGAGGGATGTTAGCGTTTTGAGTTAATTCGTTTTCAGGAATTAAGCCCACTGATAAAAGCAGGGTATCGCAGTCAAAAACTATCTCGCTGCCTTTAATTGGAACTCTATTTTCATCAACTTTTGCAACTACTACTTTTTGCACTCTATCAACACCCTCAATATCTATTACGGTGTGAGAGAGTAATAAAGGGATATCATAGTCATCTAAACACTGCACTATATTACGAGTAAGCCCGCCTGAATAAGGCATAAGCTCTACACAAGCAAGTACTTTTGCGCCTTCTAAAGTCATCCTTCTTGCCATGATAAGGCCAATGTCGCCACTGCCTAAAATTACAACTTTTTTGCCAGGCATATAGCCTTGCATATTCACATAGTATTGGGCAGTGCCGGCTGTTAGTATCCCACTTGGTCGAGTGCCGGGGATACTTATAGCTCCCCTTGTTCTCTCACGACAGCCCATAGCTAAAACTATAGCCTTTGCCCTTAAAATAGTATAGCCTACTTCTTCGTTTATTATATGCACAGCCCTATCTTTTGTAATTTCAAGCACCATAGTATTTAAGAATAATTCTGTTTTAGTCTTGCTTAGTTTTTCATAGAATCTTGTAGCATATTCAGGGCCTGTTAATTCTTCTTTAAAGTGGTGCAGACCAAAGCCGTTGTGTATACATTGATTTAAAATTCCACCTGTTTTAATATCTCTTTCAATAAGGGCGATTTTTTTTGCACCGTTTTCATAAGCTGAAACAGCAGCGGCAAGACCAGCAGGGCCAGCGCCGATAATAATTACATCATATTCCATAGCTTATATCTCCTCTTTTAAGCGTGAAACTAATATATTTGAGTTAAGAGTTTCATAGTTAATCTGCGTTAAATCTTTGTTGTAGTGTTTTGCTAAAATTTCTAAAACCTTAGGTGCACAGAATCCACCCTGACAGCGACCAAGTCCTGCGCCTGTTCTTCTTTTTACTCCTTCTACGGTAGTAGGAGGGATAGGCATATTTAGCATTTGTAAAATTTCGCCCTCTGTTATAGTTTCGCATCTGCAAATAACTCTTGCAAACTTTGAATTTTCTTTTATTAGGGCATTTTTATCTTCTATACTTAAATCTTTAAAATTAGTCTTATCCCTTACTAAGATAAATTCATCTTTTTCATTTAAGGTAACATTTATATTTTTAAGCATAGAAACGCTGTGTTTTCCTATGGCAACAGCGGCAGAAAGCCCTGGGGATTTAATACCGCCTATATCAAAAAAGCCTTTAGCATCTTTTACTTCTTCAATTATAAAATCATCGACATCACTAATTGCCCTTATACCTGAAAAGTTTCTTATATTTTGGCTAAAGTCAATGTTTGGTACAGATAAAGCGCTTAAATTCCTTACTTCGCTAAGTCCTTCTTTAGTAGTTTTAGTAGTTATGCCCTCGATGATATTGTTATTTGGGCCAACTATTAAGTTGCCGTGAATAGTAGGGGCGACTAAAACACCCTTTGTTATTCCACTCGGCGCTTTAAAAATAATGTGATTTACTAAATTGCCTTGACTTTTATCAAGCAAATAGTATTCGCCAATATAAGGCTTAATTGTAAATCTTTTATCGCTTACCATATTATGAATTTCATCAGAAAAAACGCCAGCGCAGTTAAAGACATATTTTGCATTAAAATCTTCCGTTTTTGTTTTTAGAGTATAGTACCCATCATTTTTTATAATATCTACTACCTCGGTATTTAAAAATAATTCGCTACCGTTAGTTACAGCTGTTTGCATTAAAGCTAAAGTTAAATCCCAAGGCTCGATTATAGCAGCACTCGGAGCATATAAGGCGCAGATAACATCTTTATTGATGTTTTCTTCTTTTTGTAGTACTTCTTCTTTAGTTAAGATTTTTAAATCTGGCACTTTGTTTTCTATACCTTGGGCATATAATTCATGCACTGTTTTTTCTTCTTCTTCATTAAAGGCTAAAACTAAGCTACCAACTTCTAAGCAGCGAACATTTAATTTTTTAGCTATTTCTTTAGTTAAAAAATTACCCTCAACATTAAATTTTGCCATTAAAGTGTTTGGGGCTGGGTCATAGCCTGCGTGAATAATAGCGCTGTTTGCCTTACTTGTGCCTAAACTTACATCATTTTCTTTTTCTAAAATCGCAATTTTTAAATCGTACTGCGATAAATAAAAGGCGCAAGAAGCCCCTACAACACCGCCACCGATAATAACTACATCATACATTAATCTTCCTCCTAAAAATAAAAAGAGCATTACAAAATAAGCCTATGGCTAAATTTTGCAATGCTCTAAATCTCAAAGCGTTTAAATTTATATGTATAGTCTACCACAGCAAAATAAAAAAATCAAGAAATTTTATAAAAAACATTGCCTTTATTAGCTGTTTTATGTTAAAATAATAAAGTTGAAAAATGACTTTACGAATAAAAACTTAAAGTCTAAAATTTTAAGACTAAGGCAAAAGGATAGTTTTTTTAAAAAATTATCGGATCACCTTAAATCTTGCATTCTATTTAAGAAACGGAGATTTGAAATGATTAAAGCAATCGTAGGCGCAAACTGGGGAGATGAGGGCAAGGGTAAAATCACAGACATGCTCGCTGAAAAAGCAGATATTATTGTAAGGTATCAAGGCGGTAGTAACGCAGGGCATACAATAGTAAATAACTATGGAAAATTTGCACTTCACCTACTTCCATCAGGTGTTTTTTATGACCACACAACAAGCGTTATAGCAAACGGTGTTGCGCTAAATGTAAGAAATTTAGTAAAAGAAATCGGCGAATTAGAGCAAAAAGGTGTACCAACACCAAAGGTATTAGTATCAGATAAGGCAAACTTAGTAATGCCTTACCACATACTTTTTGATGAGTATGAAGAAGAAAGACTTGGCAAAAATTCTTTTGGCTCAACAAAGAGCGGTATAGCACCTTGCTATGCTGACAGATACGCTAAAATAGGCTTTCAAGTAAATGAATTGTTTAACGATGAAACCTTAAAAGCAAAAATTAAAAATGTAGCAGAGCAAAAAAATATACTATTAAAGCATTTATATAATAAGCCTTTAATAGATGAAGTAGAGCTATATAATGAAATGGTAGCGCAAAGAGAGATGGTAAGACCATTCGTTTACAATACTTCAAAATTTTTAAACGATGCAGTTAAAGAAAATAAAACTATCCTTTTAGAGGGCCAATTAGGAGCTTTAAGAGATATAGATTTAGGTATATACCCAATGGTAACTTCTTCATCAACTTTAGCAGGCTTTGGCGCTAGTGGTGCAGGTGTGCCTCCTTATGAAATAAAGCAAATTTATGCAGTGGCAAAGGCGTATTCTTCTTGTGTAGGAGCAGGGCCTTTTGTAAGTGAATTATTTGGAGATGAAGCACAGGAACTTAGAACTCGTGGCGGAGATGGTGGCGAATATGGCGCAACAACAGGCCGTCCTCGTAGAGTGGGTTGGTTTGATGCAGTAGCTACAAAGTACGGCTGTATGGTACAAGGTGCAACTGATGTAGTATTATCAGTGCTTGATCCTTTAGGCTACTTAGAAGAAATAAAAATCTGCACAGGCTATGAAGTAAACGGAAAAGAAACAAAAGACTTTCCAAATACAACTGATTTATACAACGCAAAACCTGTATACACAACTCTAAAGGGCTGGAAAACAGATATTCAAGGTATAAAAGAGTTTTCTTTATTACCACAAGAAGCACAAGACTATGTAGACTTTATCGAAAAAGAAATAGGCTTTCCTATCACAATGGTATCGAATGGACCTAAAAGAAGCGATATAATATATAGAACACCTAAGATATAATAATAAAAACCGACTTTTTAAAGTCGGTTTTATTTTTTGAAAAAATAAATAAATTTAAAAAGAAGATAGATAAAAGCTAAAAGCGAGTCCACGAAAGGGGAATAAGGCGACACAAGAAAGATAAAACAAAGCTAAAGTAAGCCCACGAAAAGGAAAAAGATAAGGCAAAGTAAAAAGTTTACAACAATCAATAAATATGGTAATATAAATATATCAAAGCATAAATCGAATGGAGGGTATTATGAAAAAATTAGTTATACTTAGTTTAACTTTAATAAGTTTAATGCTTACTGCTTGCGGTGGTGAAAGTAAGATAGAATATCTTGCCCAGATTGAAGAAGGAAGTGTTGATAGTATTCAAATCACTATGCCAATGAATAACCCAGAATATGGCGCTGAGAGAAAAATTATCACTGACCAAGAAGAAATAAGTGAGTTTGTCGCTATGTTTAACTCTGGGGTAATTGGTAAAGAGATAGACGATGAAGATGTAAGTGTTGGTGCTGTTAGTGAGTATGTGTTTATTTTAGATGATGGACAAACACATGTATTTAGCTTTAATATAATGGATACGAATATAGTTTATCTTGAAGATGGATTTAAAGAAGTAGTTTATGGCGATGGAGATACTAATCCGCTTGATTTATATAATGCTTCACAGGCGCAAGAGCTTTTAGTTGATGCACATGGCAATGTAATCGAAATTGACTACTTAGATAAACTTTTCATCACAGAAGTTTTAGAAGAAGGCGTTTTAGATAGTTTTCCTTCATATAGTGAGTATAACGAAGAAATACCCTACTCAAGCAATATATTATTTAATACAACTACTACCTTAGAAGATGTAGAAGTAGTTAGGGGTAGTATTGTGTTTTTAAATAATGATACCTTTGTTTTTAACATAGAAGAAAGCCTGCTTTTAGTCGATGAATTTAGCCAAGAAAAGCCTATTTTAGTGCCTATCGCCTTTGAGTCACACTTTAATTCAACTGGGCTTTTATTTAAAGATAATACAGGAAATGAAAGATTATTCATTGTAATACAAAGTGGAATGGACGGCTCTTTTCATTTAGCAGAAGAAGAAAATTTCACGCCAAAAAATAGTGTCGAAGTTAAATAATAAAAATGGATAGCTATGCTATCCATTTTATTTTTTGTTATAAAAAACTAATTTATCAAAAAAGATAGTTTTTAATAAAGCTATTTCATATCTTAATATAGCTTTTTTTTATTAAATGTAGTAGAATATATATAAATTATACTAAGGGGTAAAATTATGAATAAAACAGCGGCAATATTTGCTTTTTATGATGAAGATGGAATAGTAGATGACTATATCACGCATTTATTAAAAAGCATGAGAGAAGTCATTTCTTATCAATATGTAGTAGTGAATGGTTTTTTATCGCCTGAGGGTGAAAAAAAGCTTTTAGAAGTTTGCGATGAAATTATTTATAGAGAAAATCAAGGCTTTGATATCTCGGGCTATAAGCATGTTATTATCGATAAATACGAAGAATTAAAAGCCTTTGATAGCGTACTTCTTTATAATCAAACAGTTTTTGGCCCATTTAACTCATTAAAAAAAGTGTTTAGCCAAATGGAAAAAAGAAAGCTTGATTTCTGGGGACTTACAAAGTTTCCATATATGAAAGAAGCGCCGACTTGGGCAGAGCTTGAAGATGGAATCCCAGAGCATTTGCAAAGCTACTTTTTAGTGATAAATAAAAGGATGTTTTGTAGTGAGGATTTTATTTCTTTTATGCAAAATTTGCCTGTGATTAATTCGTATTACGATGCTGTTTCAAAGTTTGAGATGCGCTTTACAGAACATTTTGAAAAATTGAATTATAAAAGCGATAGCTTTATTCCAATACAGGCTTTTGATAAAGTTTATGAATACCCTTTAATGAATAAGCCTGTAGAATTAATAGAAAAGTATAAATGCCCTTTAGCTAAAAGAAAAAGTTTTGTAATAGATAGGAATGATATGGTCACTTCTTACTATGGCTATGCTTCTCAAGAGCTGTATGACTATATAAAAACAAAGACAAACTATGACTTTAATATGATAAAGCAAAATTTACTAAGGACAGCGGATTATAGAAGTTTTTTATATAGCTTAACGCCTTGCTTTACTACAAAAAGGGCGAAAAACGAAAGTTTAGAAGACACTATTTTAATAGTGTATGTAAAAAATAATTTAGAAATAGATACGCTAAAAGAAAGATTAAATAGCTTTAAAAATAAAGAAAACATTATTGTTTTATGTAGTGATAATAAGCTAAAAGCAAATTTTAGCGAGTATACCACCTCTGTTTGTAAAGATAGTTATGACTTTATATTCTCAAGAGGATATAAAATAATAAAAGAGTATAAGTATATCGCTTATATCACTAATGCAGTTAATGAAATTTATGATGACATTTATGATATAAGTTCTATAGATAATGCTTACAAAACTTTATTATCAATAGCCCAAAATAAAAAAATATTAGAAAATAATGATGACTATGGCTTATTACTTCAATACCCATCATATAAAGGGGCAAACTTTACAAGAGGCATAAAATTTAAAAATATTATAAGTGAAGTAGAGGAGATAATAAAAGAATTAAAATTAAATATCCCTTTAAATAAAAAAAGCTATCCCTTATTTTGCGAAAGTGGGATGTTCTTTGCAAAAGTGGAGATTTTAGAAAAAGCAAAGGGGAAGAGTTTAAAAAAATACGAGGAAGTTTTTGATAAATCAAACATTACTTTAAAAGAAATACTCTTGCCACTATTAGCTCAAAGCAGTGGATATTTTACCGGCTATGTTTTTAAAGAAGGATATAATTATTCAGATTTATTAAATATGGAATGTATGGTAAGGGATTTTAAAAATCTTGAAAGAGATGATAATAGAAGGTATGATATCGTTTTAGCTAAAATGCAAGGCAAGATAAACCACTTCCACGAGCACCACAATGATATGACCTTGCGCCAAGCCTTCAGTGCAAACTTATCTTTTAAAGAAAAATTATATATTATTTATCATTTAGTATTTAATAAAGAGATGTAAAAAACTTTTAATTGGCTATAAAAAACAAATAAAAAAGCTAAAAGCAAATCGCTTTTAGCTTTTTATATTTTAAATTAGATTAAATTTTCGTGTAACTGCTTTCTTAAGTCTATAAATGTTCTTACTGCTAATAAAGCGATTAAGAAATAAATTAATGCTACTGCGCTCATAGAAGTAAAGTTTATAGCTGCATAGAAAGTGATAAACACACCTAAAATGCTTAAAAGTAAAGCTGCTGAATTTTCAGCTTTTATTTCTTTTAATAGTCCTTGCTGGGCTATGTCGATTATGCTATGGTTGTTTAATAATAATACAGTAATTACCATAACGAATATTACTGTAATAGCCTGTGGTGTTTGGATTAGTCGTGCTTGATTATACAAGTCAACTAAAATAAATAAAGTGGATAGTGAGATGATGAGTGTTAAGTTTCTTTTAATGTTTTTAATACCTTCTTCAAAACCTTTCATTAAAAAGACCTCCTAAATCATGTACCTAATATTGCTTCCAACCTTATAATAACATAAAGATATATTGATTTCTATACAGTTTTATCATTTTCGTTGCATACATAAAATTGAAACATCGTTTTTTGTATAGAACTACAAAAATATTGGTTAAAAAAATAACAATAAAAGATAATTAATCTATTTTTTGTATACAATTTGTATAATTAATATAAAATGTTGAAAATTTTTATAAGAATACACAACGAAGAAACAAAGCCGAAAAGCTGAGGGCTATATATAATAATAAGCGTATTATATAATATAGTACTTTAATAATATTAAAAAAAATAAAATGAAAAATATTTTTTTTCTTTGCAATAAAACCTTCTCTTTGTGCATTATATAAGTGAAAGACAAAAAACAAACTTAAAAAATAGAATTTACATAAAGTGAGGTAGAGAAATGAAAAAGAAAGTATCAAAACAAATGTTTGGCCTTGTAACGGCGGTAACATTGATAACAGCAGCAGCTTTTGGAGCTGTATACTACAATGAGAACTTCGCAGAAGACTCAATTATCAATATTGATGTAAACCCTTCAGTAGAGCTCATTACAAACAAAAAAGAAGAAGTGCTATCAGCGGTGCCATTAAATGCAGATGGTATAGTAGTTTTAGGGGATATGGAATTAGAAGGTCTTGATGTTGAAATAGCTGTAAATGCTTTAATTGGCTCAATGCAACAACATAATTTTATAATTAATGCAGATACAGGCGTTTTAATCACAGTTCAAAATGCAAATGCAGAACAAGCAAAAGCTCTTGAAGAAAAAATCACAGAGAGTGTTGGCGGTGCTTTAGGTGGCTTAGTAACTCAAACAGTACAGGACACAACAGCAGCAGAAAATTTTGCACAAGAAAATAATGTTTCAGTAGGTAAGGCAGAATATATATTAAACATTAACTCTCAAGATATTACTCCAGAGCAATTTGCAAAAATGAACATAGAAGAAATCGAAGATTACTTAGAAGAAAATCCAAACGCAGTTATGACAGATATGATAACTCCACAAAGAGCAACTCAAATTGCCCTTGCTCACGCAGGAGTAACAGCTGTAACTTTTGAAAAAATCGAACTTGATGAAGAAAATGAAATCTTAGTTTATGATATCGAGTTCACAAGCATAGACACAGAATACGACTATGAAATAGATGCATTCACAGGCGCAGTAGTATCTGTTGATAATGAAATCGACGATGATTTAAATGATGATTTAGACGATGACGATGACGATGACGACGATGATTTAGATGATATGTATGATGATTTAGATGACGATGAAGATGATGATTTAGACGATATGTATGACGATGATGATGACGACGATTTAGATGATATGTATGACGATGATGACGATGATGATGACGACGATGATGATGATGATGATGACGATGATGACGATGATGATGACGATAACGACTAATAAAAACGCATAGAATTTTCCTTAATATATTCTTTTCTTTTAAAACAAACCTCCCACTTATGTGGGAGGTATTGTTTTGCAAGATTTTTAAAGGATATATCAATTAAGCTTGGATTATGGGAAAGTGAAGGGGGATTAAATAGTATTTTTTGTATTTATCAAAGATTAAAAAGATAATACAATTAATTATTAAATTTTGAGAATATTTATTAGCATTAAAACAAAAAAATCGCCCCTAAAGGCGATTAATTTTAAAATAGTGCGTTTGATATATTGCAAAAATCCTCTAAGGAGAGTTGCTCTGGTCTTATTAAAGGGTTTATCTTTAAGTTTTCTAAGGTGCTTTGCAAAGCTTCTTTACTAATTCCTGTAGCTGTGCTAATAGAATTTACAAAGGTTTTTCTTCTTTGGTTAAAGGCGTGGCGAATTAAGAAAAATAGTTTTTCTTCATCTTTTGCTTTCACTGGTGGCTCTTTTAAAACATTAAGTTTTATAACGCTGCTTGTTACTTTTGGGGCAGGGTGAAATGAGCCTGGCGATACATTAAAACAGATATTAGGTGATGAATAATAATTAACACTATAAGTAATGGCGCCTACTTCTTTTGATTTAAAAGGTGAGCAAATTCTTAAAGCTGCCTCTTTTTGCACCATAACAGTGATACTTTCAATATTGAGTTTTTCTTCTAAAAGTTTCATAATTATAGGACTTGTAATATAGTATGGCAAATTAGCACACACTGCAACTTTCAAGCCCTTGCAATGGGTGTTTATTATTTCTTTTAAATCTGTTTTTAGTACATCTTGATTGATAACTGTAAAATTATCAAAGCCTTGCATAGTTTCTTCTAAAACAGGCAGTAAGTTAGAGTCTATCTCAATGGCGATTACTTTTTTTGCCCTAAGGCATAATTCTCGACTTAAAACTCCTATGCCGGTTCCAATTTCGATTACTGCATAAGTTTCATCAATGTTTGCAACTTCTGCAATTTTTGGGCAGATGGCAGGGTTTACTAAAAAGTTTTGTCCAAAGCCTTTTTGAAAGCTAAAAGAGTATTTTTTAGCAAGCTGTTTTATGTAGCTTAAATTAGTTAAAGGTGTATTATTCATTTGGCTCAAACTTTAAAAAAGGTTGTGGGAAAAGCTGGATAGGTGTGTATTGTTTGTACTCGCCTTTCTCATTGCCTACGATGATAGGTGTAGTATCCATATCCTCGCAGAATTCGCCTATTACTTGCCTACAAGCGCCACAAGGGGCCCCATCGCCAACTTCGCCGTAAGTGACAACAGCTAAGGCTTTAAATTGCAAACAGCCTTCTGATACCATTTTAAAAATAGCAGTTCTTTCACCACAGTTTGTTAAGCCATAAGACACATTTTCAATGTTACAGCCTATGTAAGTTTTTCCATCTACTCCTAAAACAGCAGCGCCAACTTTAAATTTTGAATATGGTGCATAAGCCTTGTCTAAGCCTTTTATAGCAGCTTTTATTAAATCTTGTTTTTCTTCGTTTGTGATTTTTTGCATAATAAAACTCCTTTAATTTTTACTTTTTTAATATTATATCATATTTTTTTAAAAAATACATTGATTATTTTATAAAAACCTATTAAAATAAAAATAAGAATATAGCTAAAGAGGTTCATTATGAGAAAAAGTAAAATAAACTATTATTTAGATATTGCACAAGTCTGTTTAGAAAGAGGCACCTGTCTTAGAAGAAATTTTGGCGCTATTATAGTTAAGAATGATGAGATAGTCTCAACAGGCTATACAGGGGCACCCAGGGGCAGAAAAAATTGTTCGGATATAAAAAGATGTATAAGAAGTGAGATGAATGTGCCAAGGGGACAAAGGTATGAAGTGTGTCGTAGTGTTCACGCTGAGGCAAATGCAATAATCTCAGCTGAAAGAGAAAAAATGATTGGCGCAACTCTTTATTTATGCGGAATAGAAAAAGAAAATGGGGACTATGTAGAAAATACTAATAGCTGTTCTATGTGTAAACGCCTTATTATAAACGCCGGTATTAAAAAAGTAATAATTAGAAAAGACCAAGATAATTTTGTAATGATAGATGTACACGATGAGTGGGTAGACAATGATGAATCACTGCAAGGTGTCTTTGCATATTAGTATAAAAAGCGAATAAGTTAGCGTTATTTAACCTTTAAGTTGTTTTAAAACTTAAAGGTTTTTTTATTTCATTGACTATTATAGTTATATAAACTATACTATAAATAAATTAACATTAAGAAATGGAGTAAAAAAATTATGAAGCAAATCAAAATAGACACATTTTTAGAGTATAATTTTTTATCAGCACTCAGCCTTTCTCCTGATAAAAAACATACTGCCTTTATCATAAGTAAAGCTTGCGATAAAGAAAATAATTACTCAGGCGATATTCATTTAATGAATAACGAAACTAAAAAAACTATCCAATTAACTTCTATAACTCCTGTAAGAAGTTTCTTTTGGCTTAATGAAACAGTGATAGTTTTTTCAGCATTAAGGGATGAAGCAATAAAGGAAAAAATTAAAAAAGGACAAGAAATCACTTGCTTTTATTCAATAGATATTACAGGTGGTGAGGCTCAAGAGTACTTAGAAATTGATTTATCAGTTTTAAAACTTGATGCTATCAGTGAAGATGAATTTTTACTATCAGCGTTTTATGATAACAACAGACCATCTTTAGAAAATTTAACAGATGAAGAAAAAGAAAAGGTATTAAAAGAGTATAAGGAAAACGAAGTAGCTTATAGTGTATTTGAGGAAATCCCGTTTTGGTCAAATGGCAGAGGCGTTGTAAACAGAAAAAGAAATCGCTTATATATCTATAACAAGGCTACAAAAGCTAAAAAGGCGATAACGAGTGAATTATTTGCAACGCAAAACTATAAAACAAACAAGGAAATAGTAGTATACACAGGCCTTGAGTATGAAGATATGCTTCTTTCAAGAAATGCATTATACCTATATAACATTAATACAAATACTACCGAAAAACTAATTGATGATGATGTATTAACAATTAGAAATTTTGAAATTTATAATGATAAAGTAGTTTTAATTGCTACTGATAATAAAGATTTTGGTATGAACCAAAACAGTAATTTTTATATTTTGGATATAAAAACAAAAGAAGTAAATTTATTAAAAGAGCACGGACATACTTCAATAGGAATGAACTCAACTAACAGTGATGCAAGATACGGCTCTGGCAAAAATGTAGTATTAAATGGAGATGATTTATATTATTTAACTACTGAATTAAATAACTCATACTTACAAAGTATCAACTTAAAAACTAAAGAAATCACAAAGCACACCTGTATAAACGCTGTTGACTGCTTTGATATTATCGATGAAAAAATAATGCTAATAGGCCAAGAAGAGAATACTTTAACAGAAGTTTATACAATGGAAAACAACAAAGAAAAAAGACTAACTGAGTATAACGCTTTTGTCGCAAAGGATTATTCTTTATCACAACTTATCCCACAAACTGTAAAAAATAGAGCCGATATGGATATTCACGGCTTTGTTATGCAGCCAATAAACTACAAAAAAGGCAATTCATACCCTGCGATTTTACATATCCACGGTGGGCCGAAAACTGTCTTTTCTGATATTTTCCATAATGAAATGCAATTATGGGCAAACAATGGCTACTTTGTATTCTTTTTAAATCCAAGAGGTAGTGATGGCAGGGGCAATGAGTTTGCTGATATAAGAGGCAAGTACGGCACTATCGACTATGAAGATATTATGGACTTTACAAATGGTGTTTTAGAAAAATACACAGATATTGATAAAAACCGAGTGGGCGTTACGGGTGGTAGCTACGGTGGATATATGACTAACTGGATAATTACGCAAACAGATTTCTTTAAAGTAGCCTGTGCACAAAGGTCAATATCTAATTGGACTACTATGGAGGGTACAAGCGATATAGGCTATTATTTTGCAGCTGACCAAACAGCAGCTTCACACACAACTAATTGGCAAAAGCAGTATGATCAATCACCATTAAAATATGCAAATAAAGCAAAAACTCCGACATTATTTATCCACGCACAAGAAGATTATCGTTGCTGGATGGTAGAAGCATTACAAATGTTCACAGCTTTAAAAATGAATGGAACAGATACAAAAGTTTGCCTAATTAAAGGTGAAAACCACGAGTTATCTCGCTCAGGCAAACCACGAAACAGAATAAAAAGAATGCAAGAAATCCTCGACTGGATGGATAAATACTTAAAATAAGGAGCTAAAATGAAAAATATAACAATAAAAGACTTATATAAATACGACTTTTTATCAGAAATTTCTTGTAATGAAGATGGCACATGGGTTCTTTTTGTAAAAACACAGGTAAAAGAAGAAACAAATAAATACTCATCTAAAATCTTTGCTTTAAATACAAAGACAAACGAAGTAAAACCACTAACTTCAAAACAAGGCGAGAGAAGTTTTATTTGGTATGATAATGAAACAATCCTTTTTCAAACACCTTCAGCTAACGAAAAAGGAAAAACAAACTACTTTAAATTATCTTTAAATGGTGGTGAAGCCCTTAAAGCCTTCACTATCCCTGCTATGGTAACTTCAATTAAGAAAATTGATGATGAAAATTATTTAATCGCTATACCAAAGCCGATGAAAGAAGACAAAAAAGAAGAAAACAGGGCTGTTTTAGGTGAAGATTATGTAATTTTTGATGAGTTGCCGTTTTGGTTTAATGGTATGGGTGTTTCTAATAAAAAAAGAAATACATTAAATATTTTTAATGTTAAGACAAACGAAATAAAACAAATTTCAAAAGATGAAACTAATGTAAGCTTGACTACTCTTTCACCTTGTAAAACAAAGCTACTTTTTGCAGGGGCCTCTTATACAGATATAGTGCCAAATCACCAAGAATTATATGAGTATCACATAGCAAGTGGCTATACAGACACGCTTTTAGAAAATGGCACTATCAGCGTAATGAAGGCAGAGTACATTGGAGATGAAATTTTAATAGAAGGCTCAGACAGAAAAAATAACACATCACAAGACCCTGATATCTATACTTTATCAAAGGATAAAAAATTAGAAAAAATCAGCTTTTTAGATGGCGGCTTATACTCATCTGCCGGCAGTGATATGTCTTACGGTGGTGGTAAAACTTTAAAAAATATAGATGGTGAATTATACACTTTATATACTTCTTGGGGCAATGCCTTCCTTTCAAAATTCACAAAAGATAAAAAATTAGAATTTGTAAATGAAACTTGTGGGGCGATTTCTTGCTTTGATATACATGGCGATACAGCTTACTGCGTAGCCTTTAGAGACTACGAGCCACAAGAAATTTACTCAATTAATCTAAAAGATAAAACAGAAAAGCGCCTAACAAACTTCTCAAAAGAATTCACAGACACTCACACAGTCATAAAACCTGAAAGATTTGTTTTTACATCAGATGAAGGGCACGAACTTGAGGGCTTTGTAATAAAACCAGTAAATTATGAAAAAGGCAAAAAATACAAAGGTGTATTATCAATGCACGGAGGCCCAAAAGCAGCTTATGGCTATATTTATAATCATGAGATGCAATGCCTTGCAAATATGGACTACTTTGTATTTTATACAAACCCAAGAGGCTCCTCTGGTAGGGGTGATAAGTTCTCTACTTTAGCTGGCAACTTAGGCGTTATTGACTATAAAGACTTTATGGACTTTACTGATGAAGTGATAAAAAGATATCCTGATTTAGACAAAGATAGCATAGGAATAGCAGGCGGTAGTTATGCAGGCTTTATGGTAAACTGGATGATAGGTAATACAAATCGCTTTAAGGCTGCTTGTTCTCAGCGCTCAATTTCTAACTACTTCTCAAAATGCTTAAGTACAGACATAGGCTTTTATCATAACTTAAGTCAAGTAGGTGCATCTCCTTGGGAAGACTATGAGAAAATGTGGTTTCACTCACCGTTAAAGTATGTATCAAAGGCAACAACGCCTACTTTATTTATTCAATCAGATGAAGATTATCGTTGCTGGATGAGTGAGCCTTTACAGATGTTTACTACATTAAGGCAAAATAATATTCCATCAAAAATAGCACTTTTCCATAAGGAAAATCACGAATTATCAAGATCTGGAAGACCGCATAATCGTATATCAAGATTAAAAGAAATCTGCGATTGGTTTGAAAAATACCTATAAGCAACATTAAAAAACACGGATGATATTTCATCCGTGTTTTGTTTTTTATATATAAGGATTTAAAGGGTTATAAATAGTGTGAGTTCTTAAATATTCGCCCCATTCATAATAGCCTTCCGGTGTTAAATGTAAGCCGTCAGGAGATGCTATTTCTTCTCTTAAATATCCGCTTGAGCTTTTTAATACTTCTTGTAAGTTTAGGAAAGCTAAGTTTTTCTCATCGCACATTTTTGCGATTTGAGTGTTTATATTATACACTCTATCAAGAGCGTAGTCGCTATCGTTTGCAACCTTTACTGCTGTTGCAGGTGGGATACTTGTAACATAGATTAAAGTCTCAGGTAAGTAAGTGCGTAACTGGTCAATGAATAAATAATAACTATTTATAAATTCTTCATCACTCATCACATTTAAAGCGTTAGTGCCTAAGGTTATGTAAATTTTACCTGGGTTTGCTTGTTGTATAGCTGTTAGTGCGTGAACAGTTTGTACAGCGCCAGCATTATCATAAATTCTTACATAATTACCCTCTGAAAAACTTGCAGGTGTTGTGCTTATAGCAGTTATACAAGTGTAGCTATCTGAAAGCTGTATTGAAGTTGTCTTATATACTCTAAAGCCATCAGCTAAGCTATCGCCTACAAAAACAGCATCATCAAAATAAGAATTATCAACAGGATCATTTTTTGGCACCTGCACCATTTCAGGAATGAAAGACTTATATTCTAAGTTTACAGTTTTAACTATATCGCCCTCAAAATCTCTAATATCTTCAGCGGGCTGTATATCTTTATTTGTAGTAAGTAAAGAACCATTTAAAATTTCTTGTGCCTCTTCTCCTGGGTCAGTAGAAAAAAGCGAGCTTGTATCAATAAATTTATAAACACCAAAAGCTACCGCTAAAACTAAAATTAAAGCAAGTATGTTTTTAGTAAATTTGTTTTGTTTTCTTTTTCTTTGTAAATGTTTTCCGCTTGTGTATTTTTGCATATATCCACCCCTTTATTCAATATCTAATTATACGATAGATTATTATTTATTTCAATAGATTAAGCCTTTATTTTACAATAATCGCAGAGTTTGTTATAATATTGTAATTTAAAAATCACCGTATAAGGTTTTATGCTAATTTTACTCTTTTGTATAGGGCGAGCCGATAACTAAAGGAGAACTCTCATCATAGAAAGTATGGCTGATTATATAGCTTGCCCAAACAGAATAACCGCTTGGTGAAAGATGTATTCCATCGCCACCATCATAAGCTAAATATCCATTTTCATCTATTAATTCAGGGTATACATCTAAGTAATGAACACCTTTTAGTGAGCATAAAAGAGCGAGTTGCTCATTTAAAGAGGTTATCCTTTGCCCTGAGAAATCTTTGCCGTTTTCTTTTTCGCTATCTTGCAGAGTTTTAGTTGTAGGAGTTATACTGCTTACATAAATTAAGCTATCGGGCAAGGTGTTTTTTAATTCATCTAAAAACGAATTAAAGCCATTTAATATATCTTCATCCGTTAAACTTGGAGAAGCAAGAGCGTTTAAGCCTAAGATTACATACACTTTTTTGGCCTTTGTTTTAGCTACTTCCTCAAAGGCGTTTACAGCGCTATCCAACTCATTAAAATGTATAAAGCCGAAGCTGTTAATACCATCGTTTATAAAAGATAAAGGTGAGATACTGCGAGCCGTTAAGAATGAAGCATTATCAATACTTGTAGCAGTAGTATATGAAGCAAAGCCCTCAGCTAAGCTATCGCCTAAAAATAAGGCATCATCAAAATATTCTAAATGCACCCTTCCATTTTCAGGCAAGGCTAAAAGAGAGGCAGTAGCCTTTGTTACATTAAAGTTATCCTCTTGCATTACAGGGCCAAAAACAGCGGTATTTGTGTTTTCATCAATACTGATAGTGGCAGAAGGCTGTATTAAAAGATTAATATCTTCCTCCTGGCTACTAAAAAGATTAATAACACTTACTATACCCCAAGAAACAACTAAAATAAAAATAGCAACGCAAGAAAATACAACATATTTTTTTGCCTTTCTATTTCGCCTTTTTGATTTTTTACCTTGTTCACTAATATATCTTGGCATCAATTCCTCCGAAAGTTTTTATAGATTAAATTATACTATAGGTTTGTGATATTTTTAAGATAGTAATAATATTGTAATTTTTTAAATTAAATGTTAAGATTATTATATATTATTTTAAAGGAGCTTTGCAATGCAAAAAGAGGTTTTTGGAAAAATAGGCGATGAAGAAATTTATAAATACACTATAAAAGATAGCGAAAATAATTCAATAAGTATATTAAATTATGGTGCGATAATCCAAAGTTTAATTATCAAAAATAAAAATGGTGAATTTATCGACACTGTTTTAGGCTATGATGATATAGATAGCTATGTAAAATGTGATATGTATATAGGCGCTATTTGTGGCAGAGTTGCAAATAGGATAGAAGATGCAAGATACTCAATAAACGATAAAGAATACACCTTAACCAAAAACAATCATAACGCAGCTTCTCACGGAGGCCTTGCCGGCTTTAATAAAAGAATTTTTAAACTCATACAAGAGGGCGAGGATTTTATTATCTTGCAGATTTTTTCAGAAAATGGCGATGGAGGCTTTAATGCAAATCTTACATTAAATGTAAAATACACTTTTAAAAATGCTTTATTACTAATAGAATATTTTGCCTTATGCGATGAAAAAAGCCCAGTAAATATAACAAGCCATTCATATTTTAACTTAAACGGAAAAGGCAATATAAAAAATCACAGCTTAAAATTAAATTCATCATTTTATATGCCTGTAAGGGATGATGGAGTTACAACGGGCGAAGTATTGAGCGTTAAAAACACGGATTTTGATTTTTTAAAATATACAAAATTAGAGCAAAGAATACTAAATTTAGAAAAAAAACAGCCGAGTGTAAAGGGGATAGACCATCACTTTTTCCAAGATTTTAAAACGACTGATTATAGGTATATGGCATCGCTAAAAAACGAAGATGAAACTTTATGCCTTGATGTATTTTGCGATGTAGGCGGAGTGCAAATTTATACAGGTAATTATATTAGCGATGTAAAGGCAAAAAATAGATTTTTAGAAAAAAATGCGGGGATAGCTATTGAGCCTCAATATCCACCAAATAATTTAAAATACTCGCATTTAGAAAATATGCTTTTGGAAAAAGGTAAGGAGTACTATAAAAAAACAGGCTATAAATTTTATTATTAAAAGATAAAAGAATAGTAGAAATTTCGACAGAGAGGTCTTTTACAACAGAAAAAAATAGAGAAAAGATAATCGATATCTTCTTGTAAAATTAAATATTGCAAATACATCGATACTATGTTATAGTATATTACTATATAGTTAAATGAAAGGAGAAGAATAGACTTATCTATTCAAAATAAAAATATGGAACTTAAAAAAATCAGCTTCGATTTAAAAACTTCTTATGAAAACTTTGTAAATGAATGGAAAGAAAATAACGAAGAAATCACTCCTTATTCAGCAAGATTATTAGACAGAAATTTTGAAGAATTTGTAAAAGATAGCGAAGAGTTTGAAACAAAAGCCCCTGAAAATTTTGTAACTGCAACAACATTTTACTTAGTAGAAGATGAAGAAATTTTAGGAGCGATAAACATTAGGCATAAATTAAACGATGGCTTAATAAACTCAGGTGGCCATATCGGCTACGGGGTAACCCCTTCAAAAAGAGGCAAAGGCTATGCAAAATTAATGCTTGATATGATACTGCCTTTTTTAAAAGAGAAAAACCTTGATAGGGTGCTTTTAACTTGCGATAGCGATAATATCGCCTCAGCTAAAACGATAACAAAATTTGGCGGGGTATTAGAAAATCAGATAGAAAACAACGAAAACAAAATAACAAACCGCTACTGGGCAACAGTAAAATAAAATATAACAAAACAAAAAACATTATCAATTTGATAATGTTTTTATTTTATCTAATATAAGTCTTAAAATATATTCCTCTTAAACTATTTTTAACTTTTTATTCTCTAAGCGTATTTTATCAGCAATCATAGCGATAAACTCAGAGTTTGTAGGCTTTCCTCGCATATGATTTATAGTGTAGCCAAAGTAGGTGTCTAATACATCTACATTGCCCCTGTCCCAAGCTACTTCAATGGCATGTCTTATAGCTCTTTCAACTCTTGAAGCCGTTGTTTGATTTAATTTTGCAATGTCTGGATACAGCCTTTTTGTCACTAAAGTTATAATGCTCGGCTCATTTATAGCTAAGATAATAGACTGCCTTAAGAAAGTATAGCCTTTAATGTGAGCTGGCACACCCATTTTATGTAACACCTGCGTTACTTGATCTTCTAAATCAACACTATGGCTCTTATCTTCTTTGATATTAAGCATAGAGTGTATTCTTTTTAAAGCAACCTCTAATGAATATGGCTTTAAGAAATAATAACTAAAGCCTGAATTCATTATGTGACGGATATTTTCCTCATTATCAAAGCTACTTGTAGCAAAAAATAATTTGGGCTTAATAGCTAACTGCTCCGCTTTTTCTCTTACGGCAATTGCATCAAGATTCTTTAAAAACACATCTACAAATACAATATCCGGAGAATATTCCTTTATACATTCTAATACTTTTTCACCGTCTTTTGGGCAAAAATAGGCTTTTATGTTATTTTGTGAAAAGAAGTGAGTATAGCCTGTTATTGTATTTTGATTGTCTTCGCTGAATAAAACTTTTAATTCTGAAATCATTTGTAAAAAAACTCCTAATCAAGATTATTTTGACCGTATTTCTTCTATCTAAAAACATAATAGCATTTTTTGGGAATAATATCAATAGCAAATATGGTAATATTTGGTATAAAATTGGAAAATATTGTCTTGTAGACAATTCGCGACCATAAAAAGGTAGTAAAATCGTATTTATTTTAAAAAAATTGCCAAAAATTAAAAGAAAAATTTGTACAAATGCAAAAAAACATTGACTATTACTTTTTTTTGTATTATAATTTCTGTAAATTGCGAACAATTCGCAAATTTCGCAAACTACGAGGTGAGATAATGGCAAAATATGCAACAAGGCAAAGAAAGGCATTAATAAAATTTTTTACAAATAATTTGCATAAGCAGTTCACAGCAGCCGAAATTTTCAACCAGCTAAAGGATGAAGATATTAGCTTAAGTGCTATATATAGAAATCTATTAGATATGGAAGATGAAGGGATTATAAGTAAGTTTTTGAGTAAAGATAAAAAGGATACTTACTATCAGTTCTTTGATGAAGAGGAGTGCAGGGGGATAATACATCTTGTATGCCTTAGATGCAAAGAGACTTACCATATGGATAAAAATATTTCTAATGAAGTTATACAAAGTATTAAAAACAATAATGCGTTTACTGTTTCATTGCACGCAGCAACGCTTTATGGCACTTGTAATTATTGCAACAATTAAAATATTTTAAGGAGAGATTATGCAAACGATTTTTAAAAAACTAACAGCTATATTTTTAACAATAGCTTTAGTTATGGCACTTACAGCTTGCCAAGACAGCAGTGAAGTAAGCGATGAAGTAAAGCCTACAATAATAGCGACTACTTTCCCATTATACGACTGGACAATGAATATATTAGGCGAAAATGCTGAAAATTTTGAAGTTGTGTATTTATTAGACCAAGGCTTTGATTTACACAGCTATGAGCCAACTACTCAAGAAATGGCACAAATCTTAGACAGTGACTTATTCATCTACAATGGTGGTGAATCAGATTATTGGGTAAATGATATAATGGCAAGAGACGATGCCCCAAATTCTTTAAATATGATGATGTATTTAGAAGATGAGGCAAAGGTAGAAGAAATAGTAGAAGGTATGCAAGAGCATAGCCATGAGCATACTCACGAAGAAGATGAGCACACTCACGAAGAAGATGAACACACTCACGAAGAAGATGAACACACTCACGAAGAAGATGAGCACGCTCACGAAGAAGATGAACACACTCACGAAGGTGAAGAAATCATTGATGAGCATATGTGGTTATCAATAAAAAATGCGATCTTATCAGTAGAAATTATATTAAATGAATTAGTAAGCTTAGACAGCGAAAACGAAGAAGTTTATAAAGCTAATGCACAAAGCTATCAAGCTGAATTACAAAGCATTGATGAGCAGTATGAAAATATGGTAGAAAATGCGTACAGAGATACTGTTTTAGTAGCTGATAGATTTCCTTTTAGATATCTTTTTGATGACTATGGTATGGAGTACTATGCAGCCTTTGTTGGTTGCTCAACAGATACAGCGGCAAGCTTTGAAACAATTAAATTCTTAGCTGATACATCTGATGACTTAGCCTTAAATTATGTGCTTATGATTGAGGGCACTACTCACGAAGTAGCTCAAACAGTTGTAGAAAATAGTGCTGATGATACAAAAGAAATACTCATTTTAAATTCGATGCAGTCAGTAACTAAGGCTCAAATCGAAGAAGAAAACGCAAGCTATACTTCAATAGCTTTAGAAAATTTTGATGTATTAGCGAAAGCTTTAGAGCAATAAGATTTTATAAAAAATTATAGCCAAATTGAAAATATATCAAAGTAAATTATAAGTATACCAAAATTTTAATTTATCGCCTAAAGACAAAAGTATCTTAGGCGATAAATTTTGTAAAAGTAAAACATCTTATTAAATATATAACTATATTTAATAAGTGATAAAAGAGGACAAAAATGAAACAACTTTCATGCGAAAATCTAAGTATAGGCTACGAAGGCTCTACAGTATTAGAAAATATAAATTTTTCTATAGATAAGGGTGACTATCTCTGCGTTATAGGCGAAAATGGGGCAGGAAAAACAACTCTAATTAAAACAATTTTAAATATTATTTCACCCAAAAAAGGAAAAGTTAATTTTCATGAAGGCCTATCGCATAAATCCGTAGGCTATGTAGCACAGACTCAGCGCTTACAAAAAGACTTTCCGGCTTCAAGTTTTGAAGTGGTTATTTCTGGCGCTTTAAACACAACAGGCCTTCGTCCTTTTT
This sequence comes from uncultured Oscillospiraceae bacterium, assembly GCA_964369975.1. Taxonomy (GTDB): domain Bacteria; phylum Bacillota; class Clostridia; order Oscillospirales; family Ruminococcaceae; genus RGIG3102. Next base: position 252,531 of record CAYJFZ010000001.1, on the reverse strand, counting down.
ATACTAAAAAAGAAAAAGAAAAGGCGATGAATAATTTAAAAAAGCTTAATATTGAACACTTAGCTAAAAAAAGATTTGCAAATCTCTCAGGAGGTCAGCAAAAAAGAGTGTTATTAGCAAGAGCTCTTTGTACCGATGGCGAAATCTTGCTTTTAGATGAGCCGGCGAGTGCCTTAGATGCTTCTTCAAGTGAAGAAATGTATAGAATAATAAAAACTTTAAATGATGAAGGAATTACAATCATTATGATTTCGCATGATATCGACACAGCCTTAAAATTTGCAAATAAAATACTATTAATAAAAGACAGGCTTGAGTTTTTTACAACACAGGAATATAAGTTAATGCAAAATCAAGGAGGCGAAAATGAATAATATTATCACAACCCTCGTTTCTTATTTTCAATACGACTTTGTAGTTTATGCTTTTATTGTAGGAGTTTTAGTAGCACTTTGTGCTTCGCTTTTAGGTACTACCTTAGTATTAAAAAGGTTTTCTTATTTAGGTGATGGGCTTAGTCATATAGCTTTTTGTAGTGTTTCAATAGCTACTATTTTAGATGTAAGCAATGATTTAATAATTGTGTTTCCTATAACCTGCCTTGCAGCAATTATGCTATTAAGAGTAGGGCAAAACACTAAAATAAACGGGGATGCAGCTATCGCTATGTTATCAGTATCTTCTTTAGCAATAGGTTATTTATTATTAAATATCTTCCCTGCATCATCAAATATTTCAGGCGATGTATGCTCAACACTTTTTGGCTCAACTTCTATTTTAACTTTAAATAAAACAGATGTTTATATTAGTATGGCTTTATCAGTAGTAGTAATTTTTGTGTTTGTATTTTTTTATAATAGGATATTCAGCGTTACCTTTGATGAAGATTTTGCACAGGCAACAGGAACAAATACAAAATTATATAATTTACTAATGGCGATAGTAATTTCAGCAGTAGTAGTATTAAGTATGAGCTTAGTTGGCTCTTTATTAATAGCAGCTTTAATAATTTTTCCTGCAATTTCATCAATGCGCTTGTTTAATAACTTTAAAAGTGTTACAATATCAGCAGTAGTAATAGCTTTATTATGCTCATCTACAGGAATATTAGTATCTATTTTAATGGGAACTCCAGTAGGCTCTACAATAGTAGTTATGAACATAATTGTATTTTTATTTTCAACAATTTTAAATAAAACTTTAAAACTGTCATAAAGGAGGCTGTATGAAAAAATTATTAGCATTATTATTAGCATTTTCTTTTATTTTCACAGCTTGCTCAAGCGATGAAGCAAGTGAAGAAAGCGGTGTGGACTTAGACTTATCTACAATGAATTCTACCATGGCTTATGCCCATGTTAATGATATGATAGAAAACGCTGAAAGTTATGCAAGTAAAACGATAAAACTCAAAGGTGAGTATGTAACGGACGAAACTGGCACAAGACATTATATAATGGTTGTGGATGAAACTTTATGCTGTTATCTGCCTTTAGAAATAGTAGTAAGTGTCGAAGAATTTGAGTATCCAGAAATAGGAACAGAAGTATTAGCCATAGGGCGATACGAGGCAATACTCCATGAAGCAAAAGTAATTTATAGAGTAAATGTAGAAACGATAGAAATTTTATAAATAAAGTTTTAAAAAAATAATTTACAATCGATATAAAAATATGGTAAAATGAAAGATGAAAGAAATAAAAGTGAGAGGCGAATAGATGTTATTTTTAGTAATCGTATGTTTTTTTACAGTGCTATATTATCAAATACTTTTATTTGACTATGCACTAAAAATATTGAATAATCCAAAAGAAGACAAGGTTCTACCTATGGTTTTTGCTATAGGTAATGCAGCCTTGGCTTTACTTTTTTACTATCATGCCGGAGCTTTTTCGCCTTATATCTATTTATTAGGCATACCCCTTTATACAGCGCAGTTTATGCTTATTTCAAAGCCTGGTATACTACAAGCTTTAACAGGTGCGGGTATATTCACATTACATATATCAACAATTCAAGTACCAGTAATAGTAATAGCCTCAAAATTTTATGAGGTAACACCGCTTGCCTTAGTTACTAATGTGCAGTTAATGCTGCCGGTTATAATAGCCTCAAAAATGATATTGATTTTTGTGTTGCAAGCTGTAAAAATGATAATGGATACTCAAAAAATCAAAAAAATAACCTTAGAACAAAAATACGCAAGCCTATTAGCTGTTGTATCAATTAACGCAGTAGCATTTCAAACTCTACACGCAATGCTTATGACAGTAGATGAAAGCTATCCACAGCAGGTACTTATGACAATAGTAGGTACAAGCACAATAATGTTTTTATTCTACTTTGTATTTATTTACAGCTTAGATATTGTAAATGTAGCCTTATATAAAAGATACTCAGATTCTGCCTTACAAGAGCAGGTGAAAATAAAAAAGACAAGCCGAGAAATTCAGCAAAAAATAGATACAGATGCCCTAACAGGGGTATTCTCAAGAAGATACGCTATGGCTGTCCTTGATGAAATTTGTAAGAAAGAGTATAGTCCTTTTGGGCTTTTATTTATAGATGTTAATGCTCTAAAAACTGTAAACGATACCTATGGACACACCTCAGGCGATAGACTAATTGCCAAAACGGCACAGGGAATAGCATCAGCTTTAAGAGAAGATGATATTTTAGCAAGAGTAGGTGGCGATGAATTTTTAGCAATAGTTCACAATACTGATAAAAAAACTTTAAAAGTAATAGTTGATAGAGTGCAATCAAGTGTTGGTGAATTAAATGGCACTGAAAAATTCAAATTTTCTATAAGTATTGGAGCAGTGCCTGTAACTAAAGAGATGAAAGACTTTGGCTCTGGGTATATACTATCCTTAGCAGATGAATTAATGCGAAAAGAAAAAGACCTTTTTTATAAAAAGGAGGAAGTGTTATGAGCACGATAACTATTATAATTTTTTCAAGCATTGTTTATCTTATGTATCATTACACAGCCTTTAGCTTTCAAGCGTATATTTTTAATTATAACGATGAAATAAAAATAAAGGCCTTAGTAACAGGAATTATTAACTTAGCTTTTTGGATAATTTACTTTTTAAATTTTTCTATTAAGTATGAAATCATAGCTATGGCAATTTTCGTTTTACTTATTTTTTTACAAGCGAAGATATTTTTTAAAGTAAGGAATGTGTATGCCTTATTTGTAGCTCTAACTTTTCCAATAAATTTATTTGCTAAAAGATTTATTTGGGTAGCTTTGGTAGCAGCCTTTACTACAAAGGATATAATCACAGCAGCAAGTGTTGAAAATTTATTTTTAACTTTGACAATATCTGCGGCTATGTCAATTTTTACAATAAAATCAACTAAAAAAATCTTAGGTAGGATATACATAGATACGATACTTTCAGATGATAAAAATTTGCAGTTTTTAGTAATTTTAGAGGCTATTATTTATACATCTCTAATGATGTTTACAAATTTATTTAGTGCCTCATACATATCAATTAATATAATAATACATATAATGTTATCAGCATTTTTTGCAGGAATAGCCTTTTTTACAGGCATTGTGTACGCCTATCATTTAGCAGATTTGCGCTTACACATAACAAAATATAAAAGTATAACAAAAGATGTATTAGTGCAAAAAGAAGCGATAACACAGCTAAAAATAAAGGCTGTAACAGACGAATTAACAGGGCTATACACAAGGCAAAAAATAGATGATGAAATCTTAGAGTATTCAAGAATGAATAAAAAATATTTTGTCTGTACTATGGATATAGATGGCTTAAAGTATGTTAATGACACCTACGGCCACGATGAGGGAGATATTTATATCAATTCTATTGCTACATTAATCCAGCAACATTTCGCTCAAGAAATAGTAGCAAGATATGGCGGAGATGAAATAGTGATATTGGGAGAGTATGAAAGGGAAAGCGATGTAGTAAACAAAGCTATAAAATGCTTTAATGCTGCGCAAGGCTTAAACAAAGTGCTTAATAAACCTTACCAAACATCACTTAGCTATGGTATAGCTTACTCAAAAGAAGTAAAAACACAAAAAGCAAGCAAATTAATAGAAATTTCAGATATGAGGATGTACGAGCAAAAACAAGAAAATAAAAAAGCAAGAAAATAAAAACAAAGCTGATAAAAAAGCCTTGTAAAAAGTTATTTATTAAACAGATGTTTAACATCTTAAAAAGTAATAAATATTACACCCCTTATATAAAATTTAAAATCCACCAGCTAAGCTGGTGGATTTTTTATTAATAATTTTCAGCTCTTACTTCAAAGTAGCTTTGTGGATGATCACAAACAGGACATACATCAGGAGCTTTTTTTCCTACCACTAAATGACCACAGTTTCTACATTCCCACATAATAATATCGCTTTTTTCAAACACTTTTTGCATATCTACATTATCTAATAATTTTAAATATCTTTCTTCATGTGTTTTTTCAATAGCTGCTACTAAACGGAATTTTTCTGCAAGTTCTGTAAATCCTTCTTCATCAGCTTCTTTAGCAAAAGTTGCATACATATCAGTCCATTCATAATTTTCGCCCTCAGCAGCTACTTTTAAGCAGTCAGCTACAGTGCCTAATTTATGCAGTTCTTTATACCACATTTTTGCATGCTCTTTTTCGTTTTCTGCTGTTTGTAAAAAGATACTTGCGATTTGCTCAAAGCCTTGTTTTTTAGCAACGCTTGCAAAGTAGGTGTACTTATTTCTTGCACCGCTCTCACCTAAAAAAGCTGTTTGTAAATTCTTAAATGTTTTTGTGCCTTCATACTTGTTTTTCATAAACTTAAAACTCCTTATGCTATTATTTTTTCTATGAATACTTATCAATTAAATTATAGGGAAAGGGAATGAAAAATATTCATAGTCTTACAAAAATTAAAATAAATCTAATAAGCTGTAAAGTATAATAAATCGTTGAGTTTTATAAATGTTTAATATAGATTAGCTTCATTGTAACACATTAAAATATCTATGTAAATAGCACAAAGGTTATCACAGACTAACAATAGCTTAGTTTTTATGGCAAAAAAGAGGGTTTTTTATAAAAGGTAATATGCTATATAAAAGCATTAAAAATATATAGTTAGTTTAAAAACTTATAGAATACAAAACAAGGCTTTGATATTTTAAAACTTTTCGCTTTGCAAAATTAAATAAATAAACACACAAAAAAATAGCCTTCCCATTTTAAAAGGTAAGGCTATTATTATTTATCTAATTTAAAAGAGATATATTTAGCATTTTATAAACTGAGTTTTTATAAGGTAATTATAAAATCACTTTCTAAGTCTTTTATTTCTTGCTTTATATGAGTGACTAATAATAGGGTTTTATCTTCTGTATATTTTTTTACAAGGTTTATTACTGTAGCTTTTGTTTTTTCATCTAAGCCTTTAAAAGCCTCATCAAAAATTAAAACATCGCTATCGCTAAGTAAAGCCCTTAATATACTCACCCTTCTTTTCATACCCCCAGATAAGTTTTTGCATTCTTCATAAATAAAATCGCCAAGGCCGATTTCTTCTAAGGCTTTAATAATTTGCTTTTTATCTTTTTTTGTTGTGATATAAATATTAGTTAAAGCGGATAGATTTTCAAGTAGGCGGTCTTCTTGGAATACAGCCACTACCTTTTTATCGGCTAAGCCTGTGATACTGCCAGAATCTACTTTATGAATACCTAATAATAGATTAAGTAAGGTTGTCTTGCCTTTGCCGGAAGCGCCCATAATTGTGCTTGTTTTCTTATAAGGAAAACAGGCAGAAAAATTATCCAATACTACATTATCGCCAAAACTTTTATTTACATTTTTTAAAATAATATCACTCATAAGCTATCTTCTCCTTTTATAATTTTATTGTTTATATAAAGGATGAATTTTATAAATAATTTTTCAAACAAACTACTTATTATTATTATTACAACTGTCCAAGCTAATAAAGAAGAGGTATCTAAGAATATTTTTGCGCTAAAAAGATGCTCACCTATGCTGTTATTTGGTATGCCGATAACCTCTGCTGCAACACCTGATTTCCAGCTTAAGCCAAGACTTACTTTAACAGCGGAAGTAAAAAACGGAAAAACAGAAAAGAAATAAATATATTTTATTTTTTTAACTATCCCCATCTCAAAAACATCTGCCATTTCTAAAAGCTGTTTATTTGTTGTGTTTATTCCTTCTAATACATTCGTATAAATTATAGGAAGCACCATTAAAAAACTTATTAAAATAGCTAAGTATTCAGAAGAAAACCAGATAAGGCTTAATATAACAAACGAAGCTACAGGAATTGATTTAATAGTGAGCATAATAGGGGCAAGCAAGTCTTTTATAAAACTAAACTTTGCGCTAACTACAGCTAAAAATACAGCTATTACAACACCTAAAACAAAGCCTGATACTATCCTTAAAAAACTATTAAATATACTTATAAAAAACTGTGGAGTTTTAGCGAGTTCTATAAGTTTTATAAAAACCTCAATAGGCGATACTATTAAGATTCTTTGATTTACTATCATAGCAACAACTTGCCAAATTAGTAAAGAGAAAAGTATCGCCCAGAGTTTTAATTTTTCTTGTTTTAAATTATTGTCCATAATAGAAGTCGTCTAAAGGTAGTGCGCCACCGACAGAAGCAGGGTTTTCTGTGAATAATACATTTAAGTAGCCTGAAAGTTGTGAGTACATTTCTAGTCCATCAACATAAACTATGTTACAAGCTGGTATTGCTTGTAAAGCAACAGCTTCAGGAACGATGTCGTATTGGCCAACGAGTACTGCGCCTTCTTCAACAGAATTGTTTACAAAATCAACTGACTCATTGTAGTGGCTCAAGAATGCAGTAACAGCTTCTGGATTGTTTATAACGAAGTCTTTACGAGCTACGATAACGCCTGTGATTAATGATGATGGCATATCGCTATCACTTTGAGTTTTGTCCCATTCTTGTGTTAAATCAAGGACTACTTTTAAGTTTTCGTTTTGCATAAGTGCTGTTGTAACAAAAGGTTGTGGAAGCATAGCAATAGCATTTTCTGTTGCTGCTATTTGTGCTAATACTTCAGCTGCCTCTGATTTCCACTCGATAGTAACATCAACATCAGGATCAATACCGTTTTGTGATAAGATGTATCTTAGTGCGTATTCAGGAGTAGCACCTTTACCTGTTGCATAAATTGTTTTTCCTTTTAAATCATCAACGCTCATTACAGTTTCACCGTTTTCAACGATGTATAACACGCCTAAAGTATTTAAAGCAAGTACTTGGATAGCCCCGTCAGTGTTGTTGTATAAAACACTTGCAAGGTTTGCAGGTACTGCTGCAATATCAACTTCTTCTTTAGTTAATAAAGCTGCAACTTCACTTGTATCAGCAATGATGTTGAAAGTGTAGTTATTATCTACTAATTCGCCTTTTTCAGCCTTGTCCATAAATGATACCATGCCCATGGCAGTTGGCCCTTTTAAAGCAAGCGCTCTTACATCAACAGCCGCTACTTCAACTGGCTCATCTACTACAGCTTCCTCTGGGCTACATGCTGAAAATAAGCCTGTGCTTAAAGTAAGTGCTAATAGTAATGCTAATAGTTTTTTCATAATTTATCTCCTTATAATTGTTTTTTATATTTAAAAGAAAAATTTTCCTTTAAAACTAATTTATTTTAAATATCTAAAAAAGCGCATAGCTTTTTTAAATCTTTAATTTTTATATAATTTTTATTTAACTCTATAATATTAGCTTTTGTTAAATCGCTAATTTCTCTATAAAGTGCGGCCCTACTCACTCCTATATGCAAAGCTAAGTTTTCCCGAGTTAAAGTAAGTGGCACATTGTTTTCGCTATCTAAATTTAATAATAAAAATTTTACAAGGCGCTTTTTTGCACTCGGCATTGCTAAAACAGAAATCCTACTTAATAAAAAGTTTATTTTATTATTGCAAAACTCAGCGTATTTTAAAGCAGCGATAGGAAACTCTTGCATTTTTTGTAATACAATAGTTTTTGGGATGTATAGTATTATTACCTGATTTTTGCAAACTAAAGAAGTATTAAGACTTTCGCTTGAAAAAAGGTTACTAATTCCAAAACATTCATTTTCAAAAAGAGTATTTAAAGGTGTTTTTGATGAATCCTTTTCTATAAATAAAACAGATACAGCCCCCTTATATATATACCCCACACAAGGCTTGCCCTCATACTCATCATTTATAAAACTGCCCTTTTTATACTTTTTGATAAAAATGTCATCTTGCGAAAAATTACATTCATTCAAAAAGCTTGAATTTTCAAAGGCAGTAGGAATATTTATTTTTTTCATAAATTACCCCTTGTCGATAAAATAATATCTATTGCACTTAAATATTAGCATTAAATCCTTAAAAAGTCAACGAAAATGTATCAAATTAGACATTATTAATAAAAATTTAAAAATTTAGATATAAAAAAATAGTAAAATTAAAAAAATATTTTTTTCACCTATAATATATATTAGGAATTATATTATATATATAGAGGGTAAAATATTGCGACAAATGTCCATAAAATGAGACAATGAAAAAATGCAAATGTAATCAGGATGTAACAAATCGAGAATATAATTAGCTCATAAATGGAAAGCGAAATACAATATTTCAGCTTAAAAATAATATAAGATTTAACTAAAGGGGATAAATTATGAAAGGCAATTTTATTAAAAAAATAGTAAGTTTAGTTTTAGCATTTACAATAGTTTTCACAAACTTTTCAGTAGGCGCTTTCGCAACAGGTGAAGGAGAAGCACCACAAGCACCAGTAAAAGTATTCACTGTAAATTTTGCAGGAATAGGTGAGAGTGCTACAACTCATCAAGCTCAATTCAATGAAGGAGACACTGTAACATTTACAGGTGATGCAAATGCTTTAGTCTTCCAAAACGGAGAAAAAGTATTCAAAGGCTGGGCTTATGCACAAGATGGGCAAACAGTTATTGACTTACAAACTGTAACAGCTGATTTTACAAATGTAGAAGAAGGCGCAGCAGTAGTAATTAATCTTGTAGCTGTTTATGAAACAGTACAACAAGCACCACAAAACCCATTACCACAAGCAGGCGATGAAAAAGAAGGCGATGATGATTTTCAAAACAACGAGTTTGAATCAGGCCTTGGTGGCAATGTATTACAATATAGAAACGGCTTAGCTCAAGAGCGCTTATTCTATGTAACATTTAAAAATGTAGGCGAAAATGGACAAACACTTAAAAAAGTACCATACTACACAAACTCAGCAGTTATTTACCCAACAGGTGGCACAAATGTTCCAAAAATCTCAATGGCTGATGAAAACTTTGAATACTGGCAAGATGCACAGGGTAACAAAGTAGATTTATCTTTATTAACATATGACTACACAGGCGCTGATGATGACTATGTACACACATTTGTTTTAACAGCGGTTTATTCAAAAATAGATAATTCACAAGAAGGTCAAGAAAAAACTTTTGTTGTTAATCACTACTTCTTAGGTGGTATTGAAAAAGCAAAAGAAAGCGATGTAATTAAATTAAACGAAGGCGATGTATACACATATATACTACCTACAATCGATGGCGCTACAATAAGAACTGCAAACCTTGTAGGCGTTAGCGAAATAGCAATTCCTTACACAAGACAAGATAGCATTATAAACATATTCTATGATAAAGATGTAATCACACAAGCGACAGTTAGAATAAATATTAACTGGGTAGATGAAAACGGCGCAAGTCAGCAAAAAGTTATTGAATTAGAAAAAGAAATAGGCAATTTAATCTCTTTAGATACAATCACCTCAGTACAAAATTGGCTAACAAATAACGGCCGTGAAATTTCAAAATATTCAGAAGATAATATGGATTCATCTTTAATAGTAAAAGCTGAAAATGAAGCAGGCGATTTAAATAATGACAATGTTTTTGAAATAACTTTAAAACATAAAGTAACTTATATGAACTCAATCTATATAGGCCCAAGTGCTAATGCTTCTGTTAAAATAAATCACTACAACGAAGGCGATTCAGTTTCAGTAAAAGATAATATCTATATTAACAATAACGGCGAATTAGCAAACGAAGAAAATATAAAAGTAATCTGGAAAGATGCTGATGGTAATACTGTAAGCGGCGAAAAAGCAAGTCATGATATGGTGCTTTACCCAACAGTAAAATTAAGAGTTAAATTTGTAGATTATAACAATGATGTAATAAAAAATATGAGCGAATGGGTTGAATTTGGCCAGCACGCAACTATAAACATCATCAAAGACAAAAACATCCCAGCAAATGGCGATAAATACTTCAGCTCATGGGATATAGTACAAACATCAAAAGAAGAAACAATTTCAAGCAAAAAAGTAGAAAAAACTTTTGCATCAACTCCTATCACACAAAGCATAACATATATGGCAAACTATGAAAACGAAGGCAAACTTGGCCAATTATTCAGTGTTAGTGTAAAGGATAAAGTAGAGCATATATACGATGGTAATGCAGTAGATGTATCAGCTTTAGAACTTAAACTGATAGAAGATTCTTCTCAAAGAGAATTAGACAGTAGCGAATACACAGTGAAATACTCAACAGATGGCGGAAAAACATGGAGCACAACTTTCCCGACACTTACAGAAGTTGCTGATTCAACAAAGGTAAAATATAAAATAATTAAAGACGGTGTTGATGGCAAAATAAAAGGCAATGTTGAAATAAACATTGTAGAAGCACAACAAGAAGATGCACCAGCACCAGCACCAGCTCCACAAGACCCAGCACCAGCTCCAGTTTCACTTTTAGAAGATGATACAGAAGACGAAACTGAAGATGAAACAGTAGATATTGAAGATGAAGAAACACCTTTTGCAGATGGCGCAACAGATGAAGATGAGCAAGAAGAAGAAGTTTCAATCGACGATGACACAACACCACTTAGCGCAACACCAGATAAAGGCATCAGCCCTTGGATGGTATTTGCAGGAGTATTAGCTGGATTACTATTCTTATTATTCATAGTTTCTAAAAAAAGAAAAGTTGAAGATGAAGAATAAAGTATAAGATAAACGGATTTTGAGCATCCTCGCTCACCCCAATAAATCTTAAGAAAACAAGCGATGTAATTTACATCGCTTGTTTTCATTTATAAGATATTTAAAAGTTGTTTTTTTAATAAAGGTAAAATAAATAGACTGCTTTAAATATAGCTAATATTAAAAAGCTAAATGATTTTAAAGAAATTTTCAAGGCCTTTGCGTGGACTTTGAGTGGCCTTAGCCCATAGCTTCTACTACGCTGATTTCTAAAGCGATAGCCTCATCACCATTTAAGTGATATACAGTTACAGTTAGACTAAACTCATCCTCGTATTTTTCTAATTGATAGTAGCCCTCATATCCATCCACTAAGGCTATAAAACCTAATTGCTTAAGGCAGGCTATATAATTTTCTAAATCATTTGAGTAATCGCCTTGATAGATTATTTTGTATACCCCATCATCACTAAGCTCAAAAAGATTAGGGTTTGTAGTAAGCTCGGCATCATTTACAAAGGCGTAAAAGTCTATAATGTGAATACTAAAGCCGATTTCTGGTATGAGATTGCTAAAGTTATATGTAAGTGCATCATAAAAGTCATCAATTTTTAAAACTCCATCTTCATAATCAAAGACTGTATAAGCATACCCAAAGGCTTCACCGCCGGCTAAAAAATCAACTAAAAGGATGTCATTTTGTATGCTTTGGTAATTTATAGTATCTAAGTCAATGTTAAAATAGCCATAGCCCCTGCCACCTCTTACAAGATAAAGTCCTCCGTCAAACTCAAGAAAGTTATCCTCGATATTCTGCATTTGCTCGCTGATGAAACTTTTTGTAAAATAAAGGCTTAAATACTCATATATATCTTCTTTACTTGAAAAATTACTTACAGGGTAAAAAGAAGCAAAACTAGGGTCTTCAAAATATCCACTTGGCATAGCTTTGCCCATATTAATTAGCATAGAAGGGATTGAATAAGGAGTGTTTGCTTCTTCTTCGGTTTTGAATACTGCATATTTTTCTTCATCCCAGTTAAAATTATGCTCAGGGATAAACACTTCACCTAAAACATCACTTAAAGCATACATACAAGCCTTTATAGCATTTACATCTGGCATAACAAACCACTGCGCAAGTATTATATCTTGAATATAGACAACGCCATTTGTATTTACAGCAAGCCATTGCTCGGTAGTGAATTTTTCTTGTGTGTTAATGCCCACTTTAAAAACAGCCACCATTTCACCTTCAATTTCGGTATCATCACTACGCATTATAGCCTTGCCCTCAAAGTAATCCTCGCCTAAAAAATCTATTAAAGCCTGCTCATAGTTAAAAGTAGCTTCATCTATTTTACTCTCACTTTGTCCACTTGATATATCGCTTTGCATAGAAGTGGTAGTGTTGCTACAACTTACAAATAAAACAGAAAAAATAAGTATAACTATTATTATTTTTCTCATATTAAAGCCTCCTAAAGTTTAAAATATATAAAATTTTCATTATTAATTATAGCTTATATCTATAATTATAGGAATAGTTGCAGTAAAAGTATATGTGCCGTTTGGCACATTCTTATATTAAAATTATATACCGATTTTTAAAATTAGGCAATAAAAAATGTTAGCCTTCTATATAGATAAGGGCTAACATTTCTATGTGTAGTATTTTAAAGTGCATAGGTTCAAGATTTTACATTTGTTGAGCTATATTATTTTATGCTACACTTTTTGCACTCTTTAGCATATTTTCAATAAAAATCCCATAACCTCTCGTAGGATCATTCACAAAAACATGGGTAACAGCGCCGATGATTTTTCCGTCTTGCACTATTGGGCTTCCTGACATACCTTGCACTATTCCGCCAGTTAGGGCAAGTAGGGAATTATCTGTAATTTTGATTATTAAATTTTTAGTTAGGCTGTCTGTGTTTAAATAAACTTTTTCAACTTCAACTTCGTACTTTGCTGGCTGTGTACCGTTTATCGTTGTGTAGATATAAGCTTTATCAGTTTCGATTTGAGTGGAAGGGGCTATGGGCATCATATTGTCAGTATCAGTAAAATACGCTTTTCCATAAACGCCTGTTTCGTTATTTAACAATACTTCACCTGAAGGGATTTGCGATAAAAATGTGCCTATTAATTCGCCTGCTTGCCCTTGCTTTGACTTAGTAACTCCCGTTATTTCAACAGGCACTATTTCTCCTGTTAATAAAGGGATTTCTTCGCCTGTATCAACATCTTTTATAGCATGACCAAGGCCTGCAAAAGAGGAAGTGGTTGTGTCGTAGTAAGTCATAGTGCCAATGCCGGCAGAGGAATCTCTAATCCACATACCTGTCCTATACGACTGACTTTCTATATCGTAAGAGGCAGTTAAAATAAGGCTGTTTACTTCGCCGTCTCTTGAATACTTTACAGTGATGGGAGTATTTTGGTTTAGTGTGATTACATTTTGAATATCATCTTTACTTGTGATGGGTACATTATTCATTGAAATTATTAAATCACCCATAGCAATCCCACTTTGCTTTGCAGGGTTTTGATAGCCTGTTGGCGTTCTAATATCAGAAAAACCCACAACCATAACACCATCAGAAAACATCTTCACCCCAAAAGGCTCGCCCGAAACACTTACATATTTTTCATCATGGACAATAGCAGTTACTTGCTTTATAGGGATAACTCCTAAAAGGTGAGCTGTATAATTCATCCCCTTATCTTGATTACTTACATCTAAAAAGTAATCATCGCTGTTTTTAGAAAGGCTAATCATAGGCAGAGAATGTATTTTCATATCCTCGCCTTTGGTAAAATACATAGTTTGCGGGATAATATTATACATATATATACAAGTGCCACTTAACACAAAAACAATTAAAATACAAAAATTGATAACTTTTTTAAGCATACTATACCTCTCTTAATTTATTTAGCTTAGAGTAGTATGTGCAAAAAAGAAAAATATATTTATAAAATGTAAAAACGACAGATAAAATCTGTCGTTTTTACAATATAGTTTAGAGGAGAATACACAAATAAATTTGTGTAAAATCGTTAAGACTTTATAGAATAAAATAATAACGAATAGGCTTTTGGCCTACTTAAAGTATAGTTTTTAAATGTGTTTGCGCCTTGATGAAAAAATGTGTATATAGTGAAAGAAATGTTAAAAGCAAACTAAAAGGAGGGAAAAATCAGTAAAGATATACAAATTGCTCATAAATAAGGGGTGAAAAATTCATACTTATGTAAAAAATATCTAAATTTTTTCGGTTATTTTGCACATTGACTTTATTATTGAAATATATTAATATATATACATAAACATTATTTTGATTATCCCTTTTCCTTTATTCATATATCTCAAAACAATACACCGAGCTTTGCTCGGTGTATTGTTTTATTTATTTATAAGTTTTGAAATCACATATTCTGCTATCATAACTCCTGCTATCATTGGTGCAAAAGGAGTAGAGCCGGGTGCATTTTTTCCATTGGTTGATTTAGTATTAGTTGCCTCTGCCTTATTTTTATTAAAAAGCACTGTATGATTTTTTACTTGAGTTTTTCTTAATTCTTGTCTTATCACCCTTGATAAACCACAGCCGTTACCCTTAGTATTTTCTATATCTTCGATAACAAAGCCGGCAGATGAAAAGCGGTTACCAGTGCCAAGTGCTGAGATTATAGGGATGTTGTGTTCTTTGCAAAGAGTAATTAATTTTAGCTTTGCGCTGACATTATCAATGGCATCTATGATATAGTCTGCTTGCAAAGAAGAAATAAAATCTAAATTATCTTTAGTTAAAAACACATCGTGAGTTATCACTTCGCATTTAGGATTTATAATTTTAGCCCTATTTTTTGCAGCGAGGGTTTTTTTAGTGCCGATAGTTTCATAGTTTGCAATTAATTGCCTGTTTAAGTTAGTAATATCCACATCATCGCAGTCAATAACTGTTATTTTTTCAACGCCAAAACGGACTAAGCACTCAAAAGCCGCCCCACCTACACCACCAACGCCGATTAAGACAACATGTGCATTTTGAGCTTTTTTATATTCATTTTCAGGGACAACCATTAAGGTTCTGTCATTAAAGTTCATAGTATCTTCCTTAAGTAGAGTAAAATTTTGAGCAAATTAATATTTAAAAATAACTCAAAATAATATTTAAAACTAAAATTTTATATATTATACCATAATTATACTAATAAAAAATGATGATAAAATGAAAATTTATAAAAAAAACAGCTGTAAATACAGCTGTTAATTATTATATTGCCCACCTTGCCGCAACGACTATGTTAAAACCCCAGCCCAAGGCAAGGGTGGATACGCTCTGCTGTTTTTTCTCGCTCCCTTTATCCCAGCAGGAAAGGTATGCAGTCCCTGAACAGACGCAAGCTTCCGATAACATAAGTGTAGGATTATAAATAGTCGTATTGTATCGCACAAGGCAGGGTATAGTAATATAATACACAAAAATTAAAAAATTATTCCTGTTCTATATCAAAAATATCTTGTAATCTTTTTGAGAATATAGCCCCAACTTCTAAATATTCTTCATCATCATCGACTATATCGTAAGTTTCAAGGCCTTCTTCATCAACTTCACCCACTCTAAAAATTATTAAAACAGGCTCTTGTTTCATAGCCTCTTCTTCATCTTCATAATAAGGCACTGTTGCTATGTATCTTTCTTCATTATGTTCTACTTCATCGATTAATTCAAAATGATGTTGACTATCATCTTCGTCTATTAATGTTAATATGCTATTTTGTAATTCTTCGTTTTCTTTTTCTAAATTTGACATAAACTGCCCTCCAATTCCATTTATATACTACAACAAACGAATTGCCTTTGTCAATAAAGCAAATGTAAAAATAAGTGTATAAATTTTGAAATTTTAATAAAAGTGCGTTTTATTAAAAAAAAAGTAACATATTTTTATTGAGAATTAATAAGAATATGATATAATGATGATAATATAGTATACAGTATTATATAATAAAGTATACTATGTCTTAGGATAAGGCATATTATAACGGTTAATTAAAAAGGAAAAATTATGAAAAAAACAGTTAAAATTTTATTATTAGTTTTTGTTTTATTGTTTGTGGCTTGTAGTGATACTTCACAAAACGGCGAAAACGATACTGATGATACACAAGAAATTACAAGCCAAGAAATGCAAGTTTTAGAGCCAATAGTAGGGGATACAGTAGCTGAAATAGTAACGAGCGAGGGGAGTATTAAAGTAAAATTATTTACTGACATTGCACCTTTAGCAACAGAAAACTTTATCTCTTTAGCAAATGAGGGATATTATAACGGAGTTATCTTTCACAGAGTAATTGAAGATTTTATGATTCAATCTGGTGATCCCACAGGAACAGGTGCAGGCGGAGAAAGTATCTTTAAAGTAGATTTTGAAGATGAGTTTAGCGATTTATTACATCATTACACAGGCGCTTTGTCAATGGCAAATAGAGGCGAAAACACTAACAGTAGCCAGTTTTTTATAGTGGCAACTCAAAGTGATATTAGCAATAGCGAAGTTAGCGCTATGGAAAAAGCAGGGTATAGACAAGAAGTAATTGATACCTACGCTCAAACAGGTGGCACAAGCTTCCTTGATTATAAACACAGTGTTTTTGGGCAAGTTTATGAGGGCTTAGATATAGTGTTTGATATATCAGAAGTAGATACAGATAGTAGCGATAAGCCAGAAGAAGAAATAATAATTGAAGAAATAATAATTTCACAAGTACAGTGATTTTTATAAAATAAAAGAAAAAGTAGGAGGCAAAATTTATGTCAATAAAAATAATTACAGATACAACAAGTGATATTGATGAAAAAATAGCAAAGGAATTAGGTGTATACTTAGCGAGCTTATCTATTACAGTAGACGGAAAAGAATACACAGAAGGTGTGGATATTACTCACGATAACTTCTATGAAATTTCAAAAGATAAAAAGGTGCTTACAAGCCAGCCTTCGCCAGAAAGATTTTTAGAAATTTATCAAGAAGCTAAAGAAAAAGGCGAAAAAATCATAGGCTTATTTGTGTCTATTCACCTTTCAGGTACATTTCAAAGTGCTTGCATAGCAAGAGAAATGATTGACTATGAAGATATTTATTTAATAGATACAAGCAGTATCTCAGTAGGCGTTCATTTAATGGTGAAAACAGCTTTAAGGCTAATACAAGAAGGCGTAGGCTATAAAGAACTATGCGAAAAAATGGAAGAATATAAATCAAGGCTTGATGCCTATGCAATTATAGATGATTTAGACCATTTAAAACGTAGCGGAAGACTCTCAGCTGGCAAAACATTCATAGGTAGCTTGCTACAATTAAAACCTATCACGACACTTTCAGGTAAAGTTGATGTATTAGCAACGGTAAGAGGCTCAAAAGCAGCTATTGAAAAAACAATGCAATTTATTGATGAAACCTCTGGGCGAATAGATACTGATGAACTATGCCTTGTAGGCTATACAGGCAAGAAAAATGAATGGTATAAAGATTTTAAACAAGCGATAGTAGCTGAATATAATAACGAAAATAAAGTGATGATAACACCTATTGGTGCTTCTGTGTCAAATCATGTAGGCGCAGGAACATTTGCAGTAGGATTCTTTAAAAAGGAAGTATAACTTATGCAAAAATTATTAAGGTTTTTGTTCTCAAAAAGGTTCATTGTTTGTGTTTTAGCTGTTTTTCAATTAGCATTTTTTATGATTTTTATGGATGGCTTGTTTGTACTAAGCCCGAATGTCTATGTTTTGATGATAGTATTCAGCGTATTAGTTATGCTATACATCTTTGAAAGAGATAATCTAAATCCATCTTATAAAATTTTATGGATGTTAGTTATGATAGTTTTTCCTATCACAGGGGCAATCTTTTACTTTTTATGGGGGAATAGAAAACTTGCAAAAAGCCAAAGAGATACCCTATCCTTAATAAGTGAAAGTTATAAAAATGAGTTCCCACACTCGCAAGGACTATTAGAAAAATTAGACAAGCAAAATGGCTCTTTAGCAAAGCAGGCAAGGTATTTATTAAACATAGCAGACAGCAACCTCTATGAAAACACACAGACTAAATACTATAGATTAGGCGAAGATTTTTTTGTTGATTATTTAGAAGATTTAAAAAATGCTAAAAAGAGTATCTTTATTCAATACTTCATCATAGATGAGGGGGAGATGTGGGATAAAATTTTAGAAATATTAATTGAAAAAGCAAAAGAAGGCGTTGATGTAAGAGTGCTTTATGATGGTTTTGGCTCTTTATTAACCCTGCCTGATAACTATGATGAAACACTAAGAAAAATGGGTATAAAAGCTCATATATTTAGCCCGCTAAAGTTAAGTACAAGGGTAAGAGATTATCTTATATTAAATAATCGTGACCATAGAAAAATAACAATAATAGACTCTAATATAGCCTATGGCGGCGGCTTAAATATAGGGGATGAATACATTAACAAAATTAAAAAGTTTGGCATATGGAAGGACACTGCATTTAGGCTATATGGCGATGCAAGCTTTGGTATGACTGTTACATTTTTAGAAGCGTGGCAGTTTACTACAGGTGAATTTGTAAATTACAGTGACTATAAACCTAATGCAAAAGCTGAAACTGATGGCATAATACAGCCTTATCACGACACGCCCCTTGATACACATAATGTGTGTGAAAATG
The DNA here is from genome assembly GCA_964369975.1 of uncultured Oscillospiraceae bacterium. Classification (GTDB taxonomy): domain Bacteria; phylum Bacillota; class Clostridia; order Oscillospirales; family Ruminococcaceae; genus RGIG3102. The sequence goes on along the minus strand of CAYJFZ010000001.1, from coordinate 233,726 downwards.
CGTATTTGAATGTAATTAACTTAGCAGATGACTATGTGTATATTACAACGCCGTACTTAATAATAGATACAGAGTTAATAACTGCCCTAAGCCTTGCAAGCCAAAGTGGTGCAGATGTAAAAATCCTTGTACCTGGTATTCCTGATAAATGGTATGCTTATTATATAACTCAAAGCTATTATAAAACCTTAGTTGAAAATGGAGTTGAGATTTATGAATACACTCCGGGCTTTGTGCACGCAAAAATGTATGTAAGCGATGATAAGCAGGCGATAGTAGGCAGTGCAAATATGGACTACCGCTCTTTATACTTACACTATGAAAACTGCGTAGCCTTTTATGGTGGCAGTATGGTAAGCGAAGTAAAACAAGACTTCATAGACTGCTTAAAAGACTCAAAAAAAGTAACCTTAGAAGATATTAAAAAGACACCGTTCTTAAAAAGACTGTATCAAATCTTCTTTAAAGTGTTAAGTCCTTTAATGTAAAATTAAAATAAAAAAGCGTTATCGTAATAGATAACGCTTTTTTTGTATATACTATAATATGATGTTTATTTGCTCTGCTTTTAAGTATTGCTTTATATTTTCTAAAACAATGTTTTTTCTTAAAATCATTGACTGCTTAGTAGCAAAGGCTATGTGAGGAGTAACTAAAGTATTTTTAGCTGTTAATAAAATATGATCTTTTGATAGTGGTGGCTCTATGTCAAATACATCTAAGCCAGCGGCTGCTATTACATCATTATTTAAAGCATCGGCTAAGTCCTCTTGATTTACAACAGAGCCTCTTGCAGTATTAATTAAAATAGCTGATTTTTTCATTAAAGCTAAAGTATCTTTATTTATTAAGTTTTTAGTGCTTTCATTAGCAGGACAATGAAGGGATACTATATCGCTTTGCTTTAATAATTCCTCTAAAGAGCAATACTGTATGCCATCATCTTTAGGAGTATTTCTATACCCTAAAACATTACAACCAAAGGCTTTTAATAGTAAGGCTGTCTTCATACCAATAGCGCCCACTCCGATAAGGCCTACAGTCTTACCACTAAGTTCACTACCTACAAGACCGTCTTTAGTGCCAGAGTTTCGGCATTTTTCTTCTGTCTGCCTTACATTCCTTAGTATATCAATCATCATACAAATAGCAAGTTCTGCTACTGATTGATTTGAGTAACCTGAGGCATTACTTACTAAAATATTACTTTCTTTAGCTGCTTGTAAATCAATATGGTCAACACCTGTAAAAGCAACAGAGATAAACTTTAAATTTTTAGCACTCTTAATAACTTCGCCCACTAAAGGCATGTTTGCAATAATTAAAATTTCAGCGTCTTTAATATACTCCTTTTGCTTTTGTATATCATTAGTTCTTTCATAAGCTGTAAAAGAATGGCCTAAACTTTCTAAACTTTCTTTTAAGTGGCGCATTTCTTCCTCGCTAACACTTAAAGACTCAAGTAAAACAATATTCATAAAAATGATCTCCTTTTAAAGTTTTGATTTTTAATATAGTATAGCATTTAGTTTTTTTAAAATCAATGCACTTTATAAATGAGGTTGGAATTAAAAAAATTAAAATAAGCTATATATATAAGTAATATAATATATATTATCAATAAAATATATAATCGTAAAATAAAAGGCATTATTTTAAATAAGACAGAGAATTAAAATTCAACAAAAAAGGAAAAGGCTAAAAAATATTTTGGAAATAATTTATTCACAAATAATGGAAGAGCTTACATAAATAGGTCATAAGAAAATGTTGAAAATATTTAGTAACAAGAAATCATATAAAAGATTAATTTGATAACTGATGTTCAAGGTTAAAGTTAATAAAATTAAGAAAAGTTAAAGTATGCCAACAATAAATAAAGTCTTCACAAATTTTACACATTGCACTATTTTAGACAAGATTTATAGGCAAAGTAACAAAAAATAAAGAAATTATGAACAAATCATTGACATTGTGTAATGTGTTGTAGTATCCTAAAACCACGAGAAGATTTCGAAGCATTTCGATTTTTTCAAATCAAGTAATTATTATAAGGAGAGAAATTATGGCTCAAACACAAACAAATCAAGCAGTAACTGCTGATACTATGCAAGACAAGAGAACTCTTGGCTTTATGGATTTAATGTCAGTTGCTGTTGGACAAATCATCGGTTCAGGTGTTATGGTTATGTCAATCGTAGCTCTTAGAATGACAGGTAGAAGTGTTAATATCGCTTTCGTTATCGCTGCTGTATTAACAATGTTCTCAGCACTTCCATCAATTTTCGTTACATCAACTATCCGTATCAAAGGTGGTCTTTACACACAAAGAGCGGTATTCTTTAACGAAACATTTGCTGGCTGGGCTCAATTCGTTGGCCTATTAGGCTTAGTTTCAATTTCGATGTACGCAGTTGGTCTATCATCTTATGTAACTCAATTGGTACCAGTTTTAGCGGATCAAAAAGTTATGGTTGCTTTTGCAGCTTTAACAATATTCTTTATACTTAACTATTTCGGCGTTGCTTGGATGGCTAAAGTACAAAGCTTCATGTTCTATTTCTTAATTGCTGCACTTTTAGCTTTCACAGCTTTCGGTGTTCCTCAAGTTCAATGGGGCGGATACTTCGGCAATGAATTATTCGGCAAAGCTCTAATCGAAAACGGTCTTGCAGGTCTTTTAGAAGCATCAGCATACTTAACATTCGCTACTGGCGGTGCTACAGTTATCCTTTCATTATCAGCTGAAGCTAAAAATCCGAAAAAAGATATGCCATTAGTTATCGTTATTTCAACATTAGCAGTTGCAGTATTATACGCATTCATGGCTTCTGTTATCGGTGGTGTTTTACCTCCAGAACAAGTTATCGAAGCTGGTAACTTAGGCCCTATCGCTTTTGAAATCATGCCTTTACCATTATACTACTTCTTTATGATAGGTGGTGCGTGTTTCGCTCTAGGTACAACACTAAACTCATCAATCGCTACAGCTATGAGACCTATGGCTACAGCTTGTGCTGACGGTTGGTTCCCAGAATGGGTTGGTAAATTAAATCCAAAAACTGGTGTTCCAGTTGCTTTCTTAGGAATAGTTTACTTAATCAATGCTCCAATCATCCTTATGGGCTTAGATGTTGGTAACATCGGTAAATGGACACTAATCATAGGTAATGTTACAGGCTTTATCACAGCATTATCAGTTATGAGAATACCAAAATTATTCCCAGAACAATGGGAAAAATCACCTTTCCATGTATCAAATGGTCTACTATACTTAGGCTTAGGCGCTACAGCAGTTACTTTAGGCATGCAAGCTTACCTAAACTTAAGAGGCTTAGAAATGTGGATCGTTTACACAAACATAGCAACAGCTATCGTTGGTTATGCTTGGGTTACATACAGAAAGAAAGCTGGCAAAGTAGAAATGAAAATTTCTTACGAATTAAACTAATATCTAATATAAAAGCTTATAAAAATAAACTCCCAATAGGGAGTTTATTTTTTTGTCTTTTTAATAATTATCTTTTTTGAGAAATAAGGGATATATTATATATAAGTATTATATAAGCACAATAAAAAATAAAATTTTAAGATTTGAAAAGGCAAAGCCTTATAATCCGACTTCGGATAATAAAACTTTGGTAAATGCTAAATACTTACTAACTAATTATATATAAAGTAATAACTAAATCTACTTTAAAAAGAAAATAAAATACCAATATTTGCAATATATTATAGATTTTATAACACATAATTTACACATTGCACTATTTTTTCAAAAAAATATATACAATGCTACAAAAAATTAACGAACTATGAACAAATTATTGACAAACCCCAAAAAAGTATCGTATACTAATGCTACAAGAGTTTTCGATATGAGATATGGAAAGCTCAGTAATTTAAAGCTTTATTTAAGCTTTATTTATTTATAAGGAGAGAAATTATGGCTCAAAATCAAACAAATCAAGCGCCTGTGGATACAGGCGAAGACCAAAGAACCATTGGTAAAATGGGGCTAATGTCAATAGCTGTTGGTCAAATTATCGGTTCAGGTGTTATGGTTATGTCAATCGTAGCTCTAAACATGACAGGTAGAAGTGTTAACATAGCATTCGTTATTGCTGCTATTTTCACAGTTTTCACAGCTATTCCTACAGTTTTCGTTTCATCAGTTGTTCGCTTAAAAGGTGGTTTCTACACACAAGGCGCAGTTTTTGTAAATGAAACTTATGCAGGTTGGTATCAATGTATCCAAATCCTTGCAGCTGTTTCTTTAGCAATGTTCTCTAACGGCTTAGTATCTTATATAGGCCAATTAGTACCATTCGTTGCAGAAAACGGTATGCTTTTCTCAGTATTATTCATGACAATATTCACTGTTGTTAACTTCTTTGGTACAGCTTGGATGGCTAAAATCCAAACATTAATGTTCTATTTCTTAGTAGCTGGTCTATTAATGTTTACAGTAGTTGGTCTTCCTCAAGTACAATGGGCAGGATACTTCGGTAACGATTTATTCGGTCAACCTTTATTGACAAATGGTATTTCAGGTCTACTTGAAGCTTCAGCTTACCTATCATTCGCAACAGCTGGTGCTACAACAATCATTTCATACTCAGCTGAGTGTAAAGATCCTACAAGAGATATTCCTTTTGTTATTATCGTTTCAACATTAGGTGTTGCTGTTCTATACGCAGCTATGGCTATGGTTATCGGTGGTGTTCTACCTGCTGACCAAGTTATCGAAGCTGGTAACTTAGGCCCTGTTGCTTTTGAAATCATGCCACTACCATTATACTACTTCTTCATGATCTGTGGTGCGTGTTTCGCTTTAGGTACAACACTAAACTCATCAATAGCTTACAGACTTCGTCCTATGGCTGTTGCTGCACAAGATGGTTTCTTACCAGCATGGCTTGGTAAATTACATCCAAAAACTCGTGTACCTTTCGGTTACCTAATCGTTTTATACGTAGTTAATGTTATCATCATCGTATTAGAAGTTAATACATCTAACATCGGTAAATGGTCATTAATCATCGGTAATGTTACTGGTTTCGTATTCGCTTTATCAGCAATAAGAATACCAAAATTATTCCCAGAAGCATGGGAAAGATCACCATTCAAAGTTTCTAACGGAATGTTAACATTCTTATTATCTTTAACAGCGATGTCATTAGCTGCTCAAGCTTACTTAAACTTAAGAGGCTTAGAAATGTGGATCGTTTGGACTAACATTATTACTGCTGTTGTTTCTTATATATGGGTTGCATACAGAAAGAAAACTGGCAAAGTAAATATGACAGTTTCATACGAATTAAACTAATTTATAATTAGATATAAAATAAACTCCCAATAGGGAGTTTATTTTTTTGTGATTTTTTGGTAAAAGGCTCTTTATAAAAATATATTAGAGTAAAAAATAAATTAACAGTATGGATAATAATTATTATTTTAATAAATTAAGAATTAAAAATAAGGAGTATTTTTTCATAGTTTTCTTAATAGATTTTTTATAAACAAAATACAAAAAATAATAATTATAAAAAGACAAATTACATAATATTTTTTAATTTGAAGTATTGAAAATTAAAAATATAAGTGGTATAATATTACAGTAAGAATAACACCGCAAGGTAAATAATGATTTATTGAAAGAGGTATTACCAAATGAAAAAAGTAGTATTTAGCGACAAAGCTCCTGCAGCTATCGGCCCATATTCACAAGCTATTAAAACAGAAAAAACAATATATGTTTCAGGCCAATTACCAATCGATCCTGCAACAGGTGCTTTCCCATCAGAAGACATTGCAGCACAAACAAAACAAAGCTTAGAAAACATTAAATCTATCCTTGAAAGCGAAGGATACACAATGGCTGATGTTGTTAAAACAACAGTATTATTAGATAATATCGCAGACTTTGGCGCAATGAACGAAGTTTACGGTACATTCTTTAGTGGTGACTTCCCAGCTCGTGCAGCTTTTGAAGTAGCAGCTTTACCAAGAGCGGCAAAAGTTGAAATCGAAGCTATCGCTTACAAAGCATAATTTAATAAATTATAATTAAAAACAGATGATTTTAAAATCATCTGTTTTTTTTCGTATTTAAAATTTAAGGGATACAAAAAGCGATAAAAAGAAAAAAGATTAAGAGTATAAAAAGATATTTAAGTATGTATTTAGTAACAGCTGTATTTAAAAGTATGATTATTTAGCCATTTTTAAATAAGGCTTGTAGTTAGTTTTGCTAAAAAAATAAAAAAGCAAACGGTTTTTATATCGTTTGCTTTTTAATATTTAAATTAGGTAGTTTAAAAAATTATATCTTCATCTTTTGTTATAAAAATTTGAGGGATTTCATCTTGTGAAGAAAATTGCATTGGCGATAATACAGCTGCATAACTGCCTGCATTATTGATTACTACCATATCGCCTAAATTCATTTTAGGAAGAGAAATATCCTTTTTAACAACATCTGTTGAAGTGCATAAATTACCTACTAAGTCAACAGTTTCCATTTCAGTTTCATCATTTAAAACAAAGAATGAAAAAGCATCTTTTGAAGTAAATAACGGCTCGCTACCAATAGGGTTTTCATCGCTTGAGTAAGCAGTTATCATTTGCTCTAAACTCGGGCGAATAAAGGCGTTTAAAGTGTTTTTTAATAAGACAAACTTTTTATTGTAAGAAGTTTTAATATCAATTACTTTTGCTGCATACACTCCGCTTTTTAATACTACAAAGCGCCCTGTTTCTATATAAAGGCTTATATCCCGAAACTCCTCTTTTAATTTTTTTGCATTCTCATCAAAGAACTTGCCCAGCAAAGAAAAATCAAGCCCCTTATCTTCTTGTGCATAAGGAAGACCTATCCCAGAGCCAAAGTTTACAAAACTTAAAGAACAGTTAGTTAATGTAGTAAATTTTTTGATAAATTTAAAAATATTATCATAGTAAAAAATTAAATTATCAATGTTTAATTCCTGACTTTTAATGTGAAAATGCAAACCTTTGATATTAATATTTTCATAGGCTGTTAAAGTATTAATGCAATCAAAAATTATTTTTTCATCAATTCCAAATTTTGAAGCAACGCCTTTACTATTAGTAAAAGTAAAATCAGGATTTACTCGAATTCCAATATTCGCGATGATATTTTCTTCTTTGGCTACTTCGTCAATTAATTTTATTTCATTTAAGCTATCTGCTATGATAGTAGAAATTTTAATTGAATTTTTTATATCTTTATAAGTTTTTGCAGGACAAGAAAACTGTAAATCCTCTTTGTGTACACCATTATTAAAGCTGAGCTTTACTTCATTTAAGCTCGCTGCATCTGCTCCAAAACCTTGACTAAATACAGATTTTACAACTTCTTTATGAGGGTTTGTTTTAATTGAGTATAAAAATTTTGCGCTTTTAAAGTTGTCTTTTAAAATAGTAGTAGCCTTAATTATTTCTTTTTCATCATATAAATAAAAGCTATCGTGCTCTTTAGATAGGCTTAAAATCGCCTTTTCGTTAAAATTCTTCATATTTAATGGTGCTCCTGCTCTCAGTAAAATCTTCTGAGTCTTTTGTTAAATTAATATTATAAAACGGATCGTTTAATAAATCAGGATGCTTTGTTTTTAATAAAATTCGCTCGTTTTCAAATCGCTCTTTTTTCGCCTTGTCTTTATTGTCAAGGCCTCTTGATTTACTTTCATAGTGATAGGCCATAGAATAAGGTGTAAATAGCACATCGTAGCCCGCATCCCTTACATTCAAGCAGAAATCAACATCGTTAAATGCCACCTTAAATCCTTCGTCCATACCGTCTACAGCCATAAAAGCTTTTTTAGAAACTAATAGACAAGCAGCAGTAACACAAGATAGGTTTTGCACACAAGCTAAGCGGAACATATACCCGCTTTTATTTCTTTTATGATACTTATGGCTATGGCCAGCAAAACCGCCAAGGCCTGTTATAACACCTGCGTGTTGCACTGTATCATCTTCGTAGTAGAGCATTGCGCCCACTATGCCAACATTTTCTTGATTTAATAAACTCACCATCTCACTAAGCCAGCCCTCGTTTATTATTTCAATGTCGTTATTGAGCATCAAAAAGGCATCGGAGTCTAAAGAGTTTATAGCAAAATTATTGATTTTTGCAAAGTTGAAATCGCCCTGATAATGTATTACGCTTAAATTTTCATACTGAGTTTTGATTTTTTCATAGTAGCTAAATGTCTCTTTTTGTGTTGAATTATTTTCAACTACCACAACTTCAAAATTTTGATACCTCGTTTTTTCATATACACTTTTTAAGCATTTTTCTAAGTCATCAATATGGTCTTTGTTAGGAATTACAATGCTTACTTTTATCTCGTTTTCTATATCGTAATTTATCTTATAAGTGCTTTCAAACAAGCCTTTTTGAGCCTTTGCTTTTATACCTTTTCTTTTTAGGTGGGCATTTATAGCAGAAATTGCATTTTGCGTCACATAAGGCTTTGCACCAATTCCGCTACTCGTTGAATTTTCATGCACCCTCCAGTAGTAAAGCACCTTTGGGATATGGTGGATTTTAATATCTTTTATCTCTGATAATTTTAAAAATAAATCGTGGTCTTGAGCGCCGTTAAAATCGCTGACTAAACCACCCACTTTTAAAAACAAAGAAGTTTTTATGCAAGCTAAATGGCAGATATAGTTGCAGTTAGTTAAATAATAATAGCTAAAATCAGGCTTAAAATGCGCTACAATAGGCTTAGTATAGTCTTTTGAAAATAAGGCTTCATCTGAGTAGATAAAGTCAGCTTTATGAGTATCTATCGCCTTTGCCATCTGGTATAAGGCATCAAGGGATAGTATATCATCGTGGTCAGCTAAACAAATGTATTCACCCTTTGCAAAAGATACTGCAATGTTTGTATTTTCGCTAATTCCTTTGTTTTCACTCAATTTATGATAAAAAATTTCATCGCTATTAAGGGATAAGATATACTCGCCCACAGCCTTGTGAGCATCATCACTTGCATCAACTAAAACGAGCTGTTTATATTGATAACTTTGATTTAAAAAGCTATCAACATAGTCTTTTAAATGCTCTAAATCTGTGTTATAAAGTGCAGTAACAACAGATATAAGCCCATCTTTAATGCTATCTGACTTATAACTTCTTTGTAATTCTAATTGCTTTTTAGGTGGTAAGAACCTGCCTTTTTTAGAGCGAAGTCTTCTTTTAAAAAACAACAAGCTCCTTTTAAAAGTGGTAAAAATACCATCTTCTTTAATATATTGAAAAGCTAAAAGGAAAAGCTCTTTTATTCGTTTAATTTTTTGCATTATTTGTACCCGTAGTTATCGTATAAAAGTGTAAAGTGTGGGTTATAATATGGATCATTATAATCAAAAAACTCACTCCACTTATCATAAAAAGCCGCTTTTTCCCTTAAGTATCTTTCTTGGCTTTTTGTCTGGCTTTGTGTCAAAACCTTATCAAGGCCCCTTGATTTACCCTCATGGTGATATGCAAGGCATTCAGGGGTATAAACGCTTAAATAGCCTTGTTTGTATAAGTTTAGGCAGTAGTCTACATCGTTATAAGCGACAGCAAAAATATCCTCATTTAAAGGATTTTTTTCATACAAACTTCTTTTTGTCATCAAACAAGCACCAGTAACTCCAAGATAGTTTTGAGCTGTCACTAAGCGATACATATCGCCAGGTGAAGTGGCATCTAAGCCTTTGTGGCTATGGCCTGCTGATGAGTTAATGCCCACTATTACCCCTGCGTGCTGTATGGTGTTATCAGGGTATAAAAGTTTTGCGCCGACAGTTGCTACATCACTTCTTTGGCAAAACTGCAATAAAGAAGGAATGGCATCGGCTTTTATAAATTCAATATCATTATTTAATAATAAAATATACTCGCCTTTTGAATTACTTACTCCAAAATTACAAATTTTAGAAAAATTAAATTCACCTTTGTATTTTGCAATTTTTATATTATCGTATGTTTTAATAAGTTCTTCATAGTAAGTAAAAATTTCATCAGTAGTAGAGTTATTTTCAACAATTACTATTTCTAAGTTATCCCAAGAACCAAACTCAAAAATACTTTTTATACATTTTGATAAGTCTTCAACATGGTCTTTATTTGGGATAATTATGCTTACTAAAGGCTTAGAATCTATTGCGTATTTTACAGTATAGCTACCGGGGTATTCCTTATTTATTAGCACTTCGCCTTTTAAATCAAGCCTTTTTAAATGCGCTTGTATAGCTTTTTGTCCTGCTACAAAAGCATACATTTTGCTTTTCATATCTAAGGCTGTTGAGTTTATATGTGCTCTCCAATAATACAAAACCTTTGGTATATGGTGAATACATTTTGCTTTTTCAGATAGGCGAAGGATTAAATCATAGTCTTGTGCGCCGTCGTATTCTTTTTGTAAAAAAGGGCCTACTTCATCAAATAATTCTTTTTTAAATACTAAAAAATGAGTGATGTAATTATTACTTCTTAATGAATCAGGAGCATACTTAATTTTAAAATGATAGCTCACTAATTTTTTAAAATTTTCATCCAAAACAACTTCATCACTATAAAGCATGTCAGCGCCTGTTTCATTTATCGCCTTTACATTTTCATACAAGGCATTTAAAGATAGGGTGTCATCGTGGTCTAATAGCGAAATATAATCCCCTGTGCATAAACTAAAGCCTGCGTTAGTGTTTTCGCTGATGCCGTTATTCTCGCTTAGTTTTTTATATATGATTTTTTCATTTTTGTATTTATTTATTATTTTAGTAAGATCTATTTTATCGGAAGCATCTACTAAAACAAGCTCATAATTTTGATAGCTTTGGTTTATAACACTTTCTAATAGCTGTACTAAAAACTTCTCTTTTGTATTGTATAAAGGCACTACTATGCTAATTTTTGGCATAAAAACAAACGAAGCCTTTCTTTGAAAAGCTAAGTCTTTTTTTAAAGGGATGTCTAAGCGATGTTTATAGGCGTCTAATTTTAGCATAAGCCTTACTCTAAAGTCGATTTTTCTAAAAGTAGCCTCAAAGCCTTCTTTACTTAAAGAAGTAGCGCCTCTATTTAAAAGCGCTAAAATTCTCTTTGGATTAACATTTCGCTTAATAAATTTTAAGGGGCTATCTTGCTCGTTTAAAATCTTATTATTATCATCCATATTAATATTTCTCACTATATAATTTACAAACTTCTTGAGTGTTTCCACTTTTTAATAAACGGCCTTTTTCAAGCCAAGAAGCCTTATTACATAATCTTTCTATTTGTCCAATTGAGTGCGATACTAAAATAACAGTAGTACCATTTTGAATTAAAGATTTTATTCTCTCTTCGCATTTTTCCTGAAAAGTGTAGTCGCCAACTGCTAAAATTTCATCAGCGATAAGTATATCAGGATTTGTTGAAGTGGCAATAGCAAAGGCTATCCTTGCCACCATACCAGAAGAGTAGTTTTTTAATGGAACATCTAAGAATTCACTAAGCTCTGAAAACTCAACAATTTCATCAAAATGCTCATCAATATATTTTTTTGAAAAGCCTAAAATAGCTCCGTTTAAATAAATGTTTTCTCTTGCAGTTAAGTCCATATCAAAGCCTGCGCCAAGCTCGATTAATGGAGCGATATTACCAACAGTTGTAACACTGCCCTTTGTAGGCTTTAAAACGCCTGCAATGATTTTTAATAAAGTACTTTTGCCAGAGCCATTAAGGCCTACAAGACCATAAACATCCCCAGGCATAATTTCTATACTGACATCATTTAGCGCCCAAAACTCTTCAAATTTTAAAGAACCTCGTAGTTTTTTTATAAAAAATTCTTTTAAATTATCTACTTTTTCACTAGCTAAATTAAACTTTATTGAAACATTTTCAAGTTTTACTAAAGGTTGCATATCTATCTCCTAAATATATAAAATGAATTTATCTTGCCCTTTTCTAAAAGCAAAAATACCAACAGAAAGTGATAAAGCTGAGAATAAGCAACAAATTAATATTGCCTCAAATGATGGCAAAGTGCCATCTAATACTATCCCCCTATAAGATGAAATGTACCAGTATAAAGGGTTTAGTTTTATAAAAGGCTCTATTAATGTTCCTATTATTAAATCCTCTGGATAAAAAATAGGAGTAGCATAAGTTAAGGCTGTTATAAACACACTCCAAAAATGCATTATATCTCTAAAAAAGATTGCAAAAGAAGATAAAAATAAGCCAGCGCCTAAATTAAATATAAACAATAGGAATATAGGCAGGATTATAAATGGTAAAACAGGTGTAATCGGCGCTTTAGTAATTAGCATAACTAATATTAAAGCTACTGTTGAAAAAATATGATTCACTAAAGAAAAAATTACTTTTTCTAAAGGGAAGATGTATTTTGGCATATATACTTTTTTAATTAATGAAGCGGACTGCAAAACGCTTGCCATAGCAGCATTTGTAGACTCATTAAAGAATGTAAATAATAACTGACCTGATAATAAGTAAACCGGGTAATTCTCAATATCAAATCTAAAAATAGATGTGAAAACGGCTGTCATTATAAGCATCATAAACAATGGATTTAAAACACTCCATAATATCCCCAAAACACTTCTACGATATTTTATTTTTAAATCTCTTGAAATAAGATTTTGTAATAAAAATCTATATTTGAGAATAGAGTTTTTATTCTTAAGCATAAAATTCTCCTAATTAATACTTTTTAAATTCAATGAAATCTTGCTCTTTAAATGATTTATGTAATTTATCTTTATCACTTAATTTAACTTCGCAAGAAAGTAAAGGCCATTCAATGCCGATACTTTCATCATCATAAGGTATACCACCTTCTTTTGAAGGGTTATAAATATCATCACATTTATAAACGAATTCAGCCTCATCACTAAGAACTAAAAAACCGTGTGCAAAGCCTTTTGGCACATAAAATTGGAGCTTATTTTCAGCTGATAAAACAAGGCCGTACCATTTGCCGAAAGTCTTGCTATTTGGTCTTAAATCTACAGCCACATCAAAAACTTCACCTTGAATTACTCTTACTAACTTGCCTTGAGTATTCTCTGTTTGAAAATGTAAGCCTCTTAAAACGCCCTTAGTACTTTTTGAGTGATTGTCTTGAACAAAGTCAACACAAACTCCACCTTTTACAAACTCCTCTTTATGGTAAGTTTCTAAAAAAAAGCCTCTTTCATCTCCGAAAACTGTTGGCTTAATAACAACTAAGCCCTCTATTTCATTTTTTATAAATTCAAATTTTGGCATAATCCACCTCTTAATAATTTGTTTATCGTACTATTTTAACACAAAATCTTACTTTTTTCAATAATAATAGAAATTATTTAATATAAATATAATATTCTTATATATATGTAAAAAAGTATGAGTAAAAATTTTACTCATACTTTTAAATTAATTTAAAATGTTTTTAGGGTCAATGGCTACTCCATCAACAATGATTTCAAGATGGATATGACTTTCATCGCTAAGCTCTAAAGGAATAGTTCCAACTGAGCCTATACTTTGTCCTTGCTTTACGCTATCGCCTACTTTTACAAAAGTTTTAACATTTAAGCCACAGTATCTTGCTAAAAAATCTGTATGCTGTATCTCTACAACATAGCCTAATAGCCCGTCTTCATACACAGCCTTTACTTCGCCGTCTGCGCCTGAATATACAGCTGAGTCCTTTGTAGCTGTAATATCAACACCGTTGTGAGTGCGCCAATCATCTAAGGTACGGTTATAAACTAATTCATTACCTGAAAATGCTGCGTAAATTTTACCGTCTACTGGTAGAGTAAACTTTGGCTGAGTTACGGTTTCGGTAATAGGGGCAGTAGGAGAAGGCGAGGGGGATATAGTGGGGCTTGTGCTCGGAGTTGGTGCGGTTGTTTTTTGAGGTAGTGGCACATTGTTTTGCTCAGTTTGAGTGTCTGTTACCTCTTGTTCTTGCGAGGGTGGATTAGTTACAGTTATGTCTTGTAGTTGTTGGTCTTTTAGCTTGTCGTTTATATCATTAACTGTGTTATAAGAATAAACACCAGCGCCGATAACAGCAACAGCTAAAATTATTATTAAAGCATTACCTTTTGCTTTTTCGCCCAAAGAGCCGAAAAATTTGTTGCTCATACATTGTCCTCCGATATGTTTTATATGATTTATCTATATTGTTTGCATAGTTTTAAATTTTTATACATAAAAGTGAAAATATATTTTTACAACAAAAAGCTGAAAGCGACTGCTTTCAGCTTTTTTATTTTATTTTAGATTTCGCTTACTCTGATGTGAACATCTTCAAGCTGTGTTTTTAAAACAGGTGATGGTGCGCCCATCATTAAGTCTTGAGCTGCGCCATTTAATGGGAAGGCGATAACATCTCTTATAGTTTCTTCTTCGGCTATAAGCATTACCATCCTATCAATACCAGGAGCCATGCCCGCATGAGGAGGTGCACCGAATTGGAAAGCTGTATATAAAGCGCCAAATTTTGTTTGCAATTCTTCTTCGCCGTAGCCTGCAATATCAAAAGCCTTTTTCATAATTTCAGGGTTGTGGTTTCTTACAGCGCCTGAAGAAAGCTCTACACCGTTACAAACAATGTCGTACTGGTAAGCAAAAATGTCAAGAGGGTCTTTTGTGTTTAAAGCTTCTAAGCCACCTTGAGGCATAGAAAACGGGTTATGAGTAAAGTCGATTTTCTTTGTATCAGGATTTAACTCGTACATAGGAAAATCTACTATATAGCAAAAATCAAATCTGTCTTTATCAATTAATTCTAAAGTTTCACCCAGCCATTTTCTAATTTGGCCAGCTAAGTTGTTTACCACAGTTTTAGAATCGCAAACAAAGAAAACTGTATCTCCATCTTTCATATTCGTTTGCTTAATTAAAGTATCTCTTTTTTCTTCGCTTAAGAATTTATCAATAGGGCCTTTGAAAGAGCCATCTTTAAATGTTAAATAGCCAAGACCTTTCATACCGATACTTTCAGCAAACTTTAATGAGGCTTCAAAAAAGCTCTTTGGTCTGTTTGCGCAAGGAGCTACTATACCACGAACAGGCTTGCCTTTAAATATTGGAAAATCTACATCGCTAAAAAATTCAGTTAAATCTTCTATTATTAAAGGGTTTCTTAAGTCAGGTTTGTCTGAGCCGTATTTTAGCATAGCTTCATTAAAAGGTATTCTTTGAAAAGGTATAGGGGACACTTTTTTATCTGTGAATTCTTTGAATGTGTTGTATAATACTTCCTCACCCACTTTAAATACATCTTCTTGCTCTGCAAAAGACATTTCAAAGTCTAATTGATAAAATTCGCCAGGAGATCTGTCTCCTCTTGCATCTTCATCTCTAAAACAAGGAGCGATTTGATAGTATCTATCAAAGCCTGATACCATTAACAATTGTTTGAATTGTTGTGGGCTTTGTGGTAAGGCATAAAATTCTCCTGGATGTTTTCTTGATGGCACTAAATAGTCTCTTGCGCCTTCTGGTGAAGAAGAAGTTAGTATAGGCGTTTGAAAATCAACAAAGCCTAAGTCTTCCATTTGTCTTCTTAAAAAGCTAATTACCTTAGCTCTTAATAAGATATTTTTTTGTAGTTCTGGGTTTCTTAAGTCTAAGTAGCGATACTTTAACCTGACATCTTCTCTTGTTTGCTTAGAAGAAGAAATTTCAAAAGGTAGCATATTTCTACTTGGCCCTAAAATTTCAAGTGCCTGTGTATGCACTTCAATTTCACCTGTTGTAAGTTTTGTGTTTATCGCATCATCTTCTCTTGCCATAACAGTACCCGTTACGCTTATAACAGTTTCACGATGAACATTTAAAAGCATGCTCTCATCGTGCACTACTACTTGAACAGTACCAAAATGATCACGCAAATCTATAAAGATAACGCCACCGTGGTCTCTTATAGTATCAACCCAGCCACTTACAGTTACTTTTTGCTGGATGTCTTTTTTTGTTAGCTGATTGCAGTTATGTGTTCTTAACATAATATCCTCCTTAAAATATAAAAAATCGCCCACAGAAATTTTTTTAAAAATTTCCGGGACGAGTTATTGAAAAATAAACCCGCGGTGCCACCCGCTTTGGCAAAAAAATGCCCACTTTACTATTTAGTTTTGTCTTTTGCCTGTCACTTAAACCTTTATTTTGCTTTCAGCTATGCAAAACTTTCTAAAAAAGGTTAAAAGGTGTTATCCTTTAAGCGATTATGTTTTCCGCTTTCAGCCTATGGCGAAAAATCTCTTAGCATAAAATATGAAAAAGGGCCTTTGTAGTGCTATTATAATAAAAATACAGCCCCTTGTCAATAATATGTTGCATAAACTATATAAAAATAGTAAAATAAGACTATAAAAAAGAAAGAGGTAAGATTAATATGTCATTAGAAACACAAGTAAGAGCGATGATGATGCAGGCTTTAAAAGATAAAGACACAGTTAAAAAAGATGCCTTATCAGGCTTATTATCAGCACTAAAAGCAAAGGCTATAGATAAAAGAAGCGAATTGAGTAGTGAGGAAGAAGTAGCAGTAGTAGCTTATGAAGTAAAGCAGTTAAAAGAAACGATAGCAACAGCACCACCTTCTGGCTATGAAAATATTATAAGCGATGCAAAAAATAGAATAGATATCTTATCAGAATTTTTACCAGAGCAAATGAGCGCAGATGAGATAAGAGATACTATTAAAAAAGTTTTAGATGATTTAAACTTAACAGCGCCTACTATGAAAGAAAAAGGCATAATAATGAAAAACTTAATGCCACTGACAAAGGGAAAAGCAGACGGTAAAGAGGTAAATGATATTTTAGCTGAGTTTTTTAGCTAAGAATGAAGCAGTGTAAATTAAATTTTTTTAATATATAAATAAATTTACCATTTTCTATTAAAGCCTTTATAAAGGCATAAAAAGCATTTTTTAATAATATAATAAATAATAAAATAAAAAACCAATAATAAAACGAATTCGTTTTATTATTGGTTTAAGTTTTTTGTAGTAAAATTAAATCTATGCTTTAAAAAGAATATTATCAAAAAACTGATAAAATATCAAAGCTTTTATTATATTTAATAATGTGTGCGTATTTTGATTTGATGAAAATAAATTTATCATCATATAGGTTTTAGAAAATAAATTAATCTAAAGATAATATATAGCCATACACATCTACATTTTTTTCGCTTAAAACAAAGTTTAATTTCTCTAATAGATAAATAGAAGGAGAATTTTCAGGCTCTACATCTGCTCTAAATGTTTTAATACCTTGCTTGTGTAATAAATCAATAGCAGCTGTTACTACTTCATAAGTATAGCCTTGCCTTGCGTGCTTTCTGCTTATGGTGTAGCCAATTTGGCAGTACTCATCATTTTTTTTATGATGCAAATAAATATCACCTATTAACTCATTCGTATCCTTTAGTATTATAGCAAACTGCATTCCGTAGTATAAATTATCACTTTGCAAAAAGATTTCTTTATACTCCTGCTTTGAAAGGCCTTTGTATGTTTGATGTTTTAGCCAGTCTAAATCACTTCTGTATTCACTAAAAGCATCAAGGTCTTCTTCTTTTAGTGGTCTTACAAAACAGCGCTCTGTTACAAATTCCATTATGTACCTCCTTTTAAAAGTCTTATTATCACTACCTTAAAAAATCGTGTAGTTTTTTCTTTGTATTTATAAACTTATTTATCAACAAGTGGTATTTGCAGTATTATAATATATAAACAGACTTACTTGTTTGCATTAAATTTTTTTATAAGGCTTTGGCTTAGTCTATATTATCCATAAATCCCTCACCGAAAACTTCGTCGGTAGTAGAGATGATTACAAAACTTTTCTCATCTATTTTATGGGCAAGTCTTCGTATAGTGAAAATTTGATCCTTACTTACAGCGGATAGTACAGCACTTCTTGTTTTGCCTGTGTATGCGCCAGTAACATTAAAAACACTGCTACCCCTGCCGGTCACTTCGCCTATAGCTTTTGCTATTTCTTCGCCCTTGTCTGTTATTATAATGCTCATCTTACCTTGACCTGCACCGTATAATATCTTATCGCATACTATACCTGCAATAATAACACTCACTCCGCCGTATAAAGCGGCATCTATATCTTTAAAAGCAAAAACACCAGCTACCATTACAAAGGCATTTATAATTATATTTAAAAAGCCTACTGACATATGTGGTTTTTTCTTTCTTATTGAAAGAGTTAAAAAATCAGAGCCACCAGAAGAGCCACCATTTAGATAAATAAGGCCTAAGCCTAAGCCGTCTGTTACTCCTGTAACTAAGGCAGCTATCAGCCTATCACCTGTGTAGACAGGTAAGATATAAGGAAAAACATTTAAAAAAATTGATAAAATAATCATAGTTTTTAAAGTTTTAAAAATAAATTTTTTGCCTAAAATCCTAAAACTGATAAGCACTAAGGGGATGTTTAGTACCATTTGAATAGTGCCCACCTCAAAATCTGTAAGATAATTTATAATAACACTAAGCCCATTAACGCCTCCAGGGGCGAATAAAGCGGGGGCGGCAAAACAAATAATGCCAACAGCATAAATACTACAACCTACTACATCGATTACAGTGTCTTTTAAAAAAGTTTTCATTGAATAATTTTTGAACATATAACCCTCACTTTAATATGTATAACTTAACTATATATTATCATACAAAATAGGCTTTGTATAGATGAGATTATAAAAATTTTTCATAAACTTGCATTTTCTATTATATGGTAGTATACTAAATTTTATAAATTGCAATTATATAATTTATACTAAAAAAAGTAAGGAGTGATTTTAATGAAATATTGCAAAAAATGTACTATGCCCGATACAAGACCGGGGATTGTGTTTGATGAAAACGGTGTTTGCACCGCGTGTAATCACTATGAAGAAAGAAAGAATATAAACTGGGAAGAAAGATGGAAGGAATTAGAGGCAATTTGCGATAAGTATCGTGGATGTAATGGCCCTGGAGAATATGACTGTGCTATTGCTGTTTCTGGCGGTAAAGATAGTCACTTCCAAGTGTATATAATGAAAGAAGTTATGAAAATGAACCCTGTTTTATTTTCAGTAGAAGATAACTTCCCGATGACTGATGCAGGTATACACAACTTAAAAAATATAAGCGAAGAATTCTCATGCCCGATAATAAGCTGTAAGCCTGATATTAAAACTCAAAAGATTTTAATGAGAGCCTTTTTTGAAAAACACGGAAAGCCAACTTGGTATGTAGACAGACACATCTACACTTTCCCACTTCATATGGCTTTAAAATTTAATACAATGCTTTTAGTTTATGGCGAAAATGTAAGCTATGAATACGGCGGAAGCGATGATAAAGAAACATACTCAGCTAAAGGTCAAGTAGAAAATGGCGTAGCTTCTGGTGTTGATGAAAAAGAATTACTATCTTATGGAATCGACCCAACAGCCTTAGCTTTAACAAAGGCGCCAACAGGAGAAGATCTTGAAAGATTAGACCCTATGTATTTAAGCTACTTCTTACCTTGGAATAGCTTTAAAAACTACCAATTAGCAAAGTCAAAAGGCTTTCATGATTTAACTCACGAATGGGATAGAACTCATCACGCAGAAAACTTTGACCAAATCGACTCAAGAGCTTATTTAGTGCACTCTTGGCTAAAATATCCAAAGTTTGGCCACGCAGCGGCTACTGACTACACAGCAAGATATATAAGATACGGTCTTATGACAAGGCAAGAAGCTATCAAAATAATAAAAGAAAGAGATGGCGAGCTTGACCCATTATGTGTAAGAGATTTCTGTGAATTCTGCGGATATTCTGAAAGTGAATTTTGGGCGATAATGGATAAATTCTACAATACAGATATATTCAAAAAAGATGAATTTTCAAAATGGGTGCTAAAATCACCAATTTGGCAAGAGAAATAATACAAAAAAAGACGGATAGTAAAATATCCGTCTTTTATTTATAGTTTTAGTTTAAAGAATACTGCCAACATTAGAAACAGTTATTCCTAAAAAGAACATAAATATCATAATTACCACAAAAACTTGAGTGATTAATAAGGCCCTACCTAAATGGCGCTTATTAGCACTGCTTTTTTGCATAAAGCCTAAAGAGAATAAGCATAACTGCCCAAATACAGGAACTAAACTCAATAAAAAGATAACTACAAAATCCCAAGTACCTATTTCGTCCTCAACACCTCTGTATATATTAGGTGTATTTGAGTATGAGCTTGCGTGGTATTGGTTTGTTTGAGTTTGGCTAAAGCGAGAAGTATCAAAAGTAGGCTTTGGTGCTGTATTTAAAGAAGAATCTTCATTTACGCCTAAAGCTTTATCTAATACAGGATCCTTATTTTCTACTTCATTTAAAATAGAAGGAGTAGGAAATGTAGGCGCAATAGCTTGAGTTGCTTCTTTTATATCAAAAGTAGGGCTGTTAGCATCGCCTTGCGTTTCTTGTGCAGTAAAAGCTACCTCATCTGTAGGATTTTTTGCATCATCTTCTTTATTTAAAAACTGAGTGATGTCATCATCTTTTATTTCAAACTCTGTAGTTTCTTCAAAGTTGCCTAAAGTTTTTAAAGTTTTTTCTATCTTTATCTCATCCTTAGCTTCATTTTTATTTAAAAATTCGCTAACTGCATCATTAGTAGTATCTTCTTGCACTTCTTTAGGTGTTTCTGTTATACTATTTGTATCTAAGTTTTGATTTTCACTTTCAAAGCCATCTATTTTATTGCCACAAGATGGGCAAAACTTTACGGGTGTTAAAATTTCTCTATGGCAATTATTACAATTAATCATTTAAGTACTCCTTAATTATTTTTTATTATTATAACATTGATATGTGAAAATTAAAAGATGAAAATTATCTTTTACACAAAATCTATACAAAATCGAGGTAAACATGCAAACAAAAACATTAATAGCGGGCATTGATATAGAACAATACGATATGGAAAACTCTTTTAAAGAACTCACAGCACTTTGCGAAGCAAATGA
The DNA here is from genome assembly GCA_964369975.1 of uncultured Oscillospiraceae bacterium. Classification (GTDB taxonomy): domain Bacteria; phylum Bacillota; class Clostridia; order Oscillospirales; family Ruminococcaceae; genus RGIG3102. Next base: position 212,665 of record CAYJFZ010000001.1, on the reverse strand, counting down.
GCTTTTAGTTGTGTGTGAAGTAGTACAAAAAAGGCTTCGCCCTGATCCAAAGCATTATTTTGGCATAGGCAAATTAGAAGAAATAAAAACCTTATGCAAAAATTTAGAAGTAGAGCTTTGTGTACTCGATGAAGAAGTATCGCCCTCACAAATAAAAAATATTCAAGATTTTTTAGAAATTGAAGTAATTGATAGAACAATGCTTATCTTAGAAATCTTTAAAAATAGGGCAACTACAAGCGAGGGTAAGCTTCAAACAGAGCTTGCTGTATTAAAATACCGCCTTCCAAGATTACGCAGTACAATGTCAGCCTTATCAAGGCAAGGTGGCTCCTCAGGTGGCGCTATGGGCGCAAGAAGGGGCGGGGGTGAAACAAAACTTGAAAATAATAGAAGATACATTCAATCCAGAATAAACTATATTAGCGAGAAGTTAAAAGAAGTAAAAAAGAGAAGAGAGTTTTTAAATGAGGCAAGAAAGAAAAATGATGTGCCCATAATCGCTCTATGCGGTTATACAAATGTAGGAAAATCAAGTCTATTAAATTTATTAACGGACAGCGAAATTTTTGAAAAAGATATGCTTTTTGCAACCCTTGACCCTGTTGCAAGAAAATTTGTTTTACCAAGTGGGCAAACTTGCATTATTGTTGATACTGTTGGCTTTGTATCACGCCTACCTCATAAATTAATAGAAGCCTTTAAGTCTACCTTAGAGCAGGTAAAGTATGCAGATGTGATAGTGAATGTATGCGATATTGCAAGCCCTGATAGACAAGAGCAGTTAAAAGTTACAAACGAAGTATTAAGTGATTTAGGCTGTGATTTAGATGATATTATAACAGTTTATAATAAAAGCGATAAAGACCACGAAGAACTTTTTTGCGATAATGAAATCGTAACGAGTACAAAAACTAAAAAAGGCATAGATAAATTAATATTAGCTATAGATGAAAAACTAAAAGATAGGGTAGTAAATTTTAGTATTTGCCTGCCTTATGAAAAGACTTCTTTAGTTAATACAATAAGGGAAAATGGCAGTGTTAAAACAGAAGAATATACCCAAGATGGCATTATGGTTACTGGCAATATAGACAAAAAAATGTTTCACCTTATAAAAAAATACCAAAATTAGGCTTTTTGTTTATAAAGCATAGAATTCCCTCTTTACAAACTGTTTAAAACAATATATAATAAACTTAATTCTTATCAAAAGAACAATGTAGCAAAAATTTACTAAACATTTTATAAACAACTTAGAGGAGATGCAAATGGATAATATTGATCAAAAGATACTTTCCCTTTTACAAGAGAATGGAAGAATTACAGTAAAAGAAATAACACAGACGATATCACTAACAGCACCAGCGGTAAGTGAGAGAATTAAAAGATTAGAAAAAGAGGGAATAATTGAAGGCTACACAGCTATAATTAATCCTAAAAAATTAGGTAGAGATATACATGCTATAATCAATGTTTCAATTCAGCCACAAGAATCAGAAAGACTTTTAGAGCTTGTGAGCAATGAGCCTTTAGTAGTGCAATGTCACCACGTAACAGGTGAATATAGCTATTTAGTAAAAGTAGATGCACACGAAATAGCAGAATTAGAAAAACTGATAATGCAGTTTCAAAAAATGGGTGAGACATCAACGCAGATTATTCTTTCAACACCTATATCAAGAAAATCTTTAGTATAAAAAATAAAAAAATCGATGCTTTGCATCGATTTTTATTTTTATTGATTTAAAGTTTTTAATCGCTTTAAAATCTTAAGGGTGTTTTCTAAGTTTTGTGAAGAAAAGACTAATGTTTTTTCTTTATTTTCTAAAACAGCATAAATATAATACTTAAAAAATCGCTTTTTTAAGATGTATTTTTCTACTTTTTTCCCTTTTTTATAAGTAGAGTTTTTAATATTTAAAAAAATATCATCCATAATATACTCACTTTATTTTTAAAAATCTTTTTAAGCGGTAATCAACATATACAAAAACGCCCTTAATCATCATTAACTCAACCCAGATATAGTTTTTTATATATTTAAAAGAAAAAGGAGGCTTTATTACCGTATCTTTTAATTTGAATGCGTTTAGAGTGCCTTTTATTAACTCTTTAGAGTAGCCATTTTTTAAAAACATTAGATATTTTGGAATAAAGCCTATTAATATAAAAGGCAGATTTATTAAAAACATCAATAAAGGCATATTTTTATATAGTAATAAAGCTGTGTTTTGTCCTGATTTTTCAGCCTTAAATGCGTTGTATCTTCCGCCGGTTGTAGCAGAGCAGATGTGGTAGCAAATAGCCTTTGGCTGATAGATGTTTTTATAGCCTAAGTTATTAGCCCTCCAGCCCAAATCAACATCTTCGCCATAGGCAAAAAATGCTTCATCAAATAAGCCTATTTTATCTAAAATACTTTTTCTATATAAAGCAGCCCCGCCACAGGCAGAAAAAATTCTTTCTTTCTTTTGATATCTTTTAAAAGATAGTCCATCGCCTCTTTTGCAAGTCCAGCCAAAAATCGGCACATAATCTCCAGCATCATCACAAAGCTGTCTATCATAATGCTGTATCATTAAACTTGCAACAGAAAAAATATCATCGCTTTCTTGTATTGTATTTACTAACTGGCTTAGCCAGTCTTCTTTTGCAAAGGCATCGTTATTAAACATAGCAACATACTCTGCTTTTGATAAGCGAATACCTTGATTTACAGCATAAGAAAAGCCTGTATTTTTATCGTTTTGTATTAGATGAAAGTTTTTAAAATCCTTCATTACATCAGTTATTATATCAATAGAAGAATCAGTGCTATTATTATCAATTACTATAATTTCATATTCTTCTTTAAAGTCTTGATTTATGCAGGTTTTTAAACACTCACCAAGCCAGCCCTCACCATTTAAGTTTGGGATAATTATGCTTACTTTCATACTACTCCATTTAGATTTTTAGTCTTATTTATTTTTTATTGTAATAATAAAATTATAAAGTAAAGCCATTTAAAAAGCAATACTTAAAAAAATATTGACAATATAATTATATTATAGTAAAATACTTAGGTAGCTAATATTTAGCTATCTAAACATTAATTTTAAATAAGTTAAGGAGAGAGAATATAATGAGTAATACACAAGAAACTCAAGAAGAACAAATAACTCAAGAAGAACAAGTAAAACAAAAGCCAAAACAAGACGGCTCAAACTATGAAGAAAGACATAAACTTTTAACACAGACTCCTATACCTACACTAATTCCAAAACTTGCTATACCTACAATTATAAGTATGTTAATATCATCTATTTATAATATGGCAGATACATTTTTTGTTAGCCAGTTAGGCAGAGAAGCCTCTGGTGCTGTTAGTATAATTTTCTCATTAATGGCATTAATTCAAACAGTGGGTTTTACCATTGCTATGGGTAGTGGTAACTACATCTCAAGAGCCTTAGGAAGAAAAGACAGAGAAAGCGCTGAAAAAACACTGTCGACAGGATTTTTTACAACAGTATCTTTAGGTGTAATTATAACAGCTGTGGGCCTTAGCTTTATTGAGCCTTTAGTTTATCTTTTAGGGGCAACAGAAACAATAGCACCTTACGCTATAGACTATGCAAAATATATATTATACGCAGCTCCATTTATGATGGCAAGTTTTGTTATGAATAATACACTTCGCTCACAAGGTAATGCCTTTAATGCGATGCTGGGTATTTCAGCAGGTGGTATTTTAAATATCATCATCGACCCGTTATTGATATTTGGTATTGGCCCTTTTCCAGAAATGGGTATATCAGGTGCAGCTATTGCAACAGGCTTTAGCCAGCTTGTTAGCTTTTGTATCCTATTTTATCAATGCAACTTTAAAAGCCATACAATCTCAATTAAACTTAAAAACTTCGCACCTTCGCTTAAAATGTATGCAGGCATCTTAAAAGGTGGTATGCCTACATTCTGGAGACAGGGTTTAGCGAGTGTATCCTCAGTTTTATTAAACACTATTGCAAATCCTTATGGCGATGTTATCATCGCTTCAGCTGGTATAGTAAACAGAGTTATGATGTTTATGTTTCAGGCTGTTATGGGCTATGGTCAAGGCTTTCAACCTGTTGCAGGGTTTAACTACGGTGCAAAAAGGTATGATAGAGTACTTGAAGCGTTTTGGTTTTCTGCAAAGGTCGCCCTTGTTATCTTATCAGGTCTTGGGGTTATTGCCTTTATATTCGCAGAAGGTATTATCAATGTTTTCCGTCAAGGAGATACAGAGGTTATAGAGTATGCTTCTACTATGCTTAGATACTACTGCTTAGCCTTACCTGTTCAGTCTTGGCTGATTATGACTAATATGTTAGCTCAATCAATAGGCTATTCATTTAGAGCTACAATAATGTCTTTATCAAAACAAGGTATTTTCTTTATCCCGTTATTATTATTCTTACCATCAGTTATGGGAGCTGCTGCAATACAAGTAGCACAGCCGATTGCCGATGTACTAACAGGGGTATTATCAACAGTAATTATAATAACTATTTTAAAAGAGTTAAATCAATTAAAACAAGAATTCAATATGCCTGATTCACCAAGAAGGGACGAAGTAGTTTAATGGAGTTATTAGTTAGCGAAAAACTATACGGACAGTTTTTTAAATGCTTTTCTTTATTAAAATATAAAAATCAAACAGAACTTCCTATTGGCCCTGGACAATTAAGAGTTTTAGCAGAAATAGCTAAAACAGATAATCTAAATCAAAAAGCAATACAAGAAAAATTTGAAGTTAGGGCATCTTCTGTAAGCAATATGTTAGCAAAATTAGAAAAGTATGAATTCATTGTACGCACAAGGGATAGTGAAGACAAAAGAAATATGCTAATTCAAATAACGGATAAAGGCAGAGAATTTGTTGATATTCATTATTTTACACAAAAGCAAACAGCTCAAGATTTTTTTGGGGCATTAACCCAAGAAGAGCAAGAAGAATTATCTTACTATGTTCTTAAATTAATAAAGTCGCAAATGAAAGAATAAATAAAAAAATAACCGATGAATTTCATCGGTTATTTTTTATAGGAAAATTTTTATAAGAAAAGCTTAGAAATAAATTCAAATTAAACAACAAAATAATAAAAGCCCCAGAGTGTTTTACTCTGGGGCATTATTAAATATTATTTATTTTTCTTCTGCTAAAGTTTTTAATAAAAGAAGTAAGTAGTTAAAAGTTTCATTAAATGAATCTAAAAGAACATACTCCTCAGGCGTATGAGCACCTTCTGATTTAGGGCCCAGTGTAATGATGTCCATTTCAGGCTCTTTTGTAAAGAATACTCCACACTCTAAGCCACCGTGCGTTGCTACTTCGTGAATATCTTTTCCAAAAGTCTTTTTAAATAATTCTTTATGAGTTTGTCTTAATTTTGATTGTGGATTATATCTCCAGCCACCAAAGTTTGCCCCTACTTCCACTGAGTATCCAAAAACATCAGCTAAGGCTTCGATTTCTTGGCCTATAGCGTACATACGGCTATCATCGCCACTTCTTGCTAATGTCCAAACAAAGATTTCATCAGCAGTTACTTGAACAGCGCCTAAGTTATTTGAAGATAGTACATGTCCTTTTAATTCAAAAGACATATCTCTTACTGTTGCAGGTATAGTAATGATAAATTGAAGTAATCTTTTTGATTGTAGTTTATCAAGCATTTTTTCTTTAATAGGTGCGTCTTTAACTGTTAAAGAAAAATCTTTATCAGTAACTCTTAATTCATCTGTTAAATCAGCCTTTACTTTATTAAGGATTTCTAAAGCTTTTTTCTTATCTTCTACAGCGATAACAGCTGTTGTATGGCTGATAATAGCGTTCATTTTATCTCCGCCATTAAATTCACAAACCACAGCTGGAGTGCTTAAAGAAACTTCATTAATAGCCCTTGCCATTAATTTTGCAGCGTTGCCACGACCTAAACTGATAGCGCCAGCTGAGTGACCACCTTGTAAGCCTTGGATTTCAAGAGCTAAAAATTCGCCTTCTGCTTTTGTCCATACTGGTTTTTGTTTCATTTTTAATTCATAGCCACCAGCGCAAGAAACAGTTGAAGCTGTGTCATCTAAGCCGCCAGCGTCCATGTTAATCATTCTTTTTGCAGTGAAAGAGTCAGCGCTTAAATCATTAGCACCTAAAAGGCCAATTTCTTCTGCTGCTGTAAATACGCACTCTAAAGGTGGGTGCACTATATCAGTTCTTGATAAAACGCCCATCATATAAGCTACTGCGTTTCCGTTATCAGCGCCAAGAGTTGTCCCTTTACTTCTTAATTTTCCGTCTTCTATGTATAAAGGTAGTGGATCTTTTTCAAAATCATGGTCGCTTTCTGGAAGTTTTACACAAACAATGTCTGTATGCCCTTGTAGTAAAACAGGTGCTGCATTTTCATAGCCTTTTGAGCCTGTTTTTTTTAATACTACATTATGGAATTCATCAAGATAAGCATCAAGACCTAAGTCTTTACCCCAATTATAAATGTATTCTGCTACTGCCTTTTCATTAGTTGAGCCACGAGGAATTTCTGAAATTGCTTCAAAAAAACCTAAAACATCGCTTGGCTCATAGCCTTTAGTAACTTTTTGCATAGTTGTTCTCCTTATTTTTTAGTGTATTTAGTTAGAATTATATTACTTTTATTAATAAAAATCAATGTGAAAACTCACAAAAAAATTAGCTTTACACCGACAAAAAAGCCAGTATAAAGCTAAAAAATAAGCCTAAAACATCAAAAATTACGCATTTTCTTTTAATTTTTCTAAAAGTTGCTTTGCGGCTTTGTATATATCGCCACATCCTAAAGTGATAACTAAGTCACCTTCTTTTAATTTATCGCTTAAATAATCGACTACTTCACTAAACTCCTCAAAATTTTGACAGCCGTCAATTTTTTTAGCTAAGTCTTTTGAGTAAATTCCTATTGTATTAGTCTCTCTTGAGCCCATAATTTTAGTTAAAACTACTTCATCGGCTAAGGCTAAACTAACAGCAAAATCATCTAAAAGCATTTTAGTTCTTGAGTAGGTAAAAGGCTGGTGGACTGCAATTATCCTTTTAAAGCCCATCTCTTTTGCAGCGTTTAAAGTAGCAGTGATTTCTGCTGGGTGATGAGCGTAATCATCGGCAATGGTTACCCCATTTACCTTTCCTAATACTTCAAATCTTCTACCCGTACCGCCAAAGGCATTTAAGCCTTTTTCGATGTCTTTAGTGTCAACTTTTAATAAGTGTGAGCAGACAAAGGCTGCAAGGGAGTTGTATATATTATGTCTTCCGCTTACGGATAAAGTAATAGTTGAAATAATTTTATTTTTATACTCTACATCATAGGTAAAGAAAACATCGCCTTTGTTTTTTCTTATATTTACAGCCTTATAATCTGCATCGTTTTCTAAGCCGAAAGTGATAATAGGTACAGATAAGTTTTTAATTGTATCTATGGTATCTTTATCATCACCGTTTATAACGACATAGCCTGTGGCAAGTTTTGCAAAATCTAAAAAAGATTTTTTAAGATTATCATAAGTTTTAAAAAACTCTAAATGATCATGGTCAATATTTAAAATTAAAGCGATGTATGGAGATAGTTCTAAAAAAGTGTAGCTATACTCACACGCTTCTATTACAGCAATAGAGCTGTTACCACTTTTGCCATAGCCATTAATTAAAGGCAGTTTTCCCCCGATAACTAAAGAGGGATCTTTATCAGCCATAACAAAAACTTGACTTGTCATACCAGTTGTAGTAGTTTTTCCGTGAGTGCCACTTATACAGATGCTATTTTTAAATAGTCTTGATACTTCGCCTAAGATAATACTTCTTTCATAGCAAGGAATACCTAATTCTTTTGCTTTTAATAATTCTTCATTATCTTTAAAAATTGCCGCTGAATAAATAACGGCATCGCAGCCGATAACGGCATTTTCATCGTGGGGGATATTCACTTTTATCCCTAATTTTCTTTCAGAAGAAATTATATCACCCTCATTAACATCGCTACCTGTAATCGTGTAGCCCTGCGAGTGTAAAATCTGCACTAAAGGGTACATTCCGCTACCGCCGATACCGATAAAATGCAAATGTTTTTTATTTTTTAATATTTCCATAACTAAACTCCCTTAATAATATATATGTATAGTATACTACAAAAATTTTAATTTGTATCAACAAATTTATAAAAAGAAAGTTAAGTAATACCCTAAGACATCAAAAATTAAAGCTATGCCTACAACTATAAGCATAACACCGCCTACTTGCTTAATTAATTTTGAATGTTTTACTAAGAACTTTAAAACACCTTTTAATTTTTCAAACATCAAGCTAAATATAATAAACGGTATACCAAGGCCCATACTAAAGGCAAAAAGCAAGCTAAGGCCTTCAAAAGCTGTGTTAGAATTTGCAGCTAACAATAAAGCACTCCCTAAAAATATCCCAACGCAAGGAGTCCAAGCAAGGGAGTAGCTAATGCCAAAAATATAGTTTTGTAAAATGTCGCCACCTTTTAAACTGCTGGGTTTAGTAGGCAAATTCAAAGCGATTACATCTAAGTAAACAAGGCCTAAAAAAACCATGAATACACCACCTAAACGAGTTATTAAACCCTCGTACTGGCTAAAAAGTCCGCCTATTCCGGCACTACCCAAGCCTAAAAGTAAAAACACAGTAGTAAAGCCAAAAACAAAACTTAAAGTATTAAAAAATCTCGTTTTTATTTTTTGCCCTTCACTTGCTCCGATATGGGCTAAGTAAACTGGAAGTAGGGGTAAAATACAAGGGGATACAAAGGCAAAAATGCCTTCGATAAAAGTTAGTACATATACCATAAATCACCTATTAAACAATACTGTTATCTGTTAGTATTTCGCTAACTGTGTCATAGTCAGTTTTTCCTATAATGGCATCAAATAAATACCCTTCGCTATCTATGAAAACAGTAGTTGGATAGCTACTAATGCCAAATAAACTAACGCCTTGAGAATAAGAGTCAAAATAAGGGGTAAAGCCTGTAAAGCCTTCTTCTTGTAAATAATCCAAAGCCTTTTGCTCGCTTTCACCATTTACTCCTATTGCATTTAGCATAACTATATGAACATCATCTGAATAATCGCTGACTAACTGCTCAAAGTCCGGCATTTCTAATTCGCAGTAAATACACCAAGATGCCCAGAAGTTTATTATAACAGGTTTTCCTTCTAAACTGGATAAACTCACATCTTCACCATTTATATCTGTGAAAGTAAAATCAGGCACTAATACCTTATCCTCGTTTTGCGAAGAATTGGTATTGTCTTGATTATTTTCTTGTAATGGTGAAATAAATCTATCATTTAAGCCAAAGAAAAGTGAGGCTACTAATAGCACTATTAAAAACATATAGGCTAATTTTTGTTTATTAAAATTCATATTATCATCTCCTTACAAACATTTTACCTAAGTTTTGTATTGTTTTTGTGAAATTGGGTTAAAAAAGTGTTTAAAAATAAAAGATAATATGTTAAAATATATTAGATATAATATGAATAAAGCTATGAGCTAATAGGAGTGGGATATGAAAATTTTAGACCAACATGTACATTCAGATTTTTCCTTTGATAGCAACCAAGAAATGGAAGCCTATTTTATTAAGGCTATGGAGTATAGGGATGAGTACTTTGTCACCACTGAGCATTTGGATTTAGAGTGTTTTTCTATGGATAATACAGATATTATCCCAGACTTTGAAAAGCAAAAAAAAGCACTTAAAAAGCTCAGCAAAAAATACGGAGTAAAGCCTTTATTTGGAGTGGAAGTAAACTTTCGCAAAGACATAGCACCAAGGATAAATAAACTTTTAAAAACTCAAGAATTTGACTTAGTCTTATTAGGAATTCACGAATCGGATAAATATGATGTAAGCCGTCCTGAATTTCAAAAAGGAAAAACGAGTGATGAGTGCTATAGCGAATACTTAGATTATGTTTTTATAGCAGTTACACAACACGATGATTTTGATGTGTTAGCACATATAGATTATTCCATAAGATACTTACAAGAGACTGTCGATTTATCTTTGCATAAAGAAAAATTAATAAAAATATTTAAAGTGCTAATACAAAAAGACAAGGCACTTGAATTAAACACAAGGCTGATTTCACGATTTAACAGTGTATATTACACAGAATTCATCTTAGATTTATACTTAGAAACAGGTGGCGAAAAATTAACGCTTTCATCAGATGCGCATAGGATACTTGACTTTAAAAATCACTTTGAAAGAGTTATTTTGCTATTAAAAGAAAAGAATGTAAACTCTCTTGTTTACTATAAAAAAAGAAAACCACATAAAATGACAATTTAATATATTAACAATCAATTATACTTTAAAACATAAAAACAACTCAATTTTGTACAACTTATCTAAATCTATGGATAAAATTTGTCTTGTTTTTGTGTTTTTTGCGTTAAAAACAGCTTGAAAAAAATTAATAAAATGTTAATATTATAGTATAGACATATATTTCCATATAAATATATAAATTAGGCTAATAGGAGGAAAAGTGAAAAAGGAAAATTTACTAAAAAAACAATCGCAAGATTATCAGATATATTTGCTTAAAAAAGGTGAGCTTTTTTACGCTCAGGATTTTTTAGGTAGCCATAAAATAAAAAGCGATGTTTGGGAGTTTTTAGTTTGGGCACCTAATGCTTTAGCCGTTAGCTTAGTTGGAGATTTTAACGACTGGGATATACAAAAAAACGAAATGTATGAAATTGATAACAGCGGTGTGTGGCACATAGAAATAAATCAAAAAATGCAATTTGAAGCATACAAGTATGCTATAAAAACAAAAGACGGAAGTTTTACATATAAAAGCGACCCTTACGCAAGGCATTTTGAAACTCGACCAGCGACAGCCTCAAAATGCTATGCAGAAAAAATAAAGTATAAATGGGGCGATAAAAAATGGTTAAATAAAAGAAAAAAAACAAAGTCTTATAATCAGCCTATGAATATTTATGAAGTTCACTTAGCAGGCTTTATAAGACATTTTAACAAAGAAACATATTCATACATAGACATAGCTGAAAAAATCTGCAGTCATGTAAAAGAAATGGGCTACACTCATATTGAATTAATGCCTATTAGTGAATACCCGCTCGATGCCTCTTGGGGCTATCAAGTGGGGGGCTATTTTGCACCTACAAGTAGATACGGCACTCCAGAAGATTTTAAATACTTTGTAGATTATATGCACCAAAATGATATAGGAGTTATCCTTGATTGGGTTCCTGCTCACTTTCCAAAAGATGAGTTTGGCTTATATAAATTTGATGGTACTGCCCTATATGAATACGAAGATGAAAGAAAGGGCGAGCATAAAGAGTGGGGCACTATGGTGTTCGACTTTGGCAAAAACGAAGTAAACAGCTTTTTAATAAGTAACGCTTTATACTGGTTAGAAGAATATCATTTAGACGGCTTAAGAGTAGATGCAGTAGCAAGTATGCTGTATCTAAATTACAACAGAGAAGACGGACAGTGGATAGCTAATAAAGACGGCACGAGTGAAAACTATGAAGCAGTTAAGTTTTTGCAAAAATTAAATACAGAAGTTTTTAAAAGGCATGATGATGTATTGATGATAGCAGAGGAGTCTACTGCTTGGCCTTTAGTTACATACCCTGTCGATAAAGGGGGCTTAGGGTTTAATTATAAATGGAATATGGGCTGGATGAACGATGTATTAAGCTACATGAAAACAGATCCATTTTTTAGAAAAGGCTCTCATAATAAGCTTACATTTTCATTTATGTATGCCTTTTCAGAAAACTTTATCTTGCCGATAAGCCACGATGAAGTAGTGCATATGAAAGGCTCGCTCAGTAATAAAATGCCAGGGGAAATTAATCAGCAAATTGCAAATGTAAAAGCCTTTATTGCATATATGATAGCACACCCCGGCAAAAAGCTATTGTTTATGGGCCAAGAGTTTGGGCAGTTTTCAGAATTTAGTGAAACTAAAGAAATTGACTGGGACTTACTTAATAATCCTATACACATAGCTTGCAAAGAAGCTGTAAAACAAATAAATAAATTATATTTAGAAAACAAAGCCTTTTGGCAACAAGACAATACTTGGGATGGCTTTGAATGGGCTATACCCGATGATAGTGAGCAAAATGTACTTGCCTTTATTAGAAAATCAGAAGATGGCGAAAACTTACTTTGCGTATTTAATTTTTCAAATGAAGATAGACTAAATTATGAAATCGGAGTAGAAAAAACAGGTAGCTATAAAGAAATTTTTAATACAGATGATGAAAAATATCAAGGCTCGAATTTAACAAATAAAAAAGCAGTAAAAACAAAAAAAGGACAAAGACACAGGCATGACAACTACATAAAAATCAACATAGCAAAAATGTCAGCGATGTACTTTAAAATACCAAACTAAAAAGGAAGGCGATAATTATGAAAGAATGTATAGCAATGCTACTTGCAGGCGGACAAGGCTCAAGACTTTATGCACTAACTCAAGATATTGCAAAGCCAGCAGTTTACTTTGGCGGAAAATATAGGATAATAGATTTTCCACTGTCAAACTGTATTAACAGCGGTATAGACACAGTAGGAGTATTAACTCAGTATCAGCCTTTAGAATTAAATGATTATTTAGGCAATGGACAGCCTTGGGACTTAGATAGAAATTATGGTGGTGTTCATGTGCTACCGCCATATCAAAAAGCAAACGGTAGTGACTGGTATAAGGGCACTGCAAATGCTATTTTTCAAAATATTAATTTCATTAAAAGATATAAACCTGAATATGTTTTGATTTTATCAGGTGATCATATTTATAAAATGGACTATGACTTAATGCTCGCGCAGCATAAAGAGTCAAAGGCTGATTGTACAATAGCTGTATTGAATGTTTCTTTAGAAGAAGCCTCAAGATTTGGCATAATGACCTGTGATGATGATGGCAAGATAACAAAGTTTACAGAAAAGCCAAAAGAGCCAGATTCAACTTTGGCTTCAATGGGTATATATATTTTCTCTTGGGAAAAATTAGAAAAATACTTAATGCAAGACGCTGATAAAATAGACAGCGATAACGACTTTGGTAAAAACATAATCCCAGCTATGCTAAACGCCGGTGAAAAACTAATGGCGTATGAGTTTGATGGCTACTGGAAAGATGTTGGTACTATTGATAGTTTATGGGAAGCGAATATGGATTTATTAAATCCTAATGTTCCTTTTGATGTGTGGGATAGCAATTGGAAAATCTATTCAAGAACTCATAATATGCCACCTCATTATCTGTCAAGTAAAGCAAAGGTTCAGCATTCTGTTGTGGGTGGGGGCTGTGTAATAGATGGGGAAGTGGATTTCTCTGTCTTATTCCAAAATGTTACCTTAGATAATGGGGCGAGCGTTAAAGATAGTATAATAATGCCCAATGTTAAAATAGGCAAAAATGCTAAAATTAACTACGCTATTATTTCAGAAAATACGAGTATAGGTGATGATGCCGTAGTGGGCGAAAGACCTGAGAATATAGAAGATATAGCCGACTGGGGAATAACTGTTATAGGAAGCGATGTAACAATAAAAGATAAAGAAGTTTTAAAAGCTAAAGCAATGGTTTACACTGACGGAAGGAGACAATAAAGATATGGCAATAAATTCACAAAAAGTTTTAGGAATAATTTTTCCAAATATGCACGATGAACAATTAGGCGAAGTTGCAAAAAACAGAACAACAGCAAGCGTTCTTTTCGGCGGAAGATATAGGCTTATAGATTTTAATTTATCTATGTTTGTAGCAGCGGGCATAGATGATATACTAATGCCTGTTCGCAAAAATTACATATCTTTAATGGATCATATTGGCTCAGGTAAAGAGTGGGACTTATCAAGAAAAATCGGTGGTGTAAAAATCTACCCTCCTTATGCTTGGCAAAATGAAGGCTACTATAAAGGCAGATTAGGCGCTATAAAAGCTTTATTAAAAACAATAAAAGATACTAACTGCGAAAGTGTTGTCTTATCAGACTGCGCTGTTGTTTGTAATATAGACTTAAAAGATGTACTAAAAGAGCATAAAGAAAGCGACTGCGATATAACAGTAGTATACAGAAAAGAAAAATTAACAGATGAAGTAAAGGCGCATAATGTAACTTTTGAAATAGAAAATGGCTGTGTAGAAGCAGTATTAATAAACGATGACAGCGAAAAAGAAGTAAACAATAGTATGTGGCTTTATGTAATTAAAAAAGACATATTAGTTGAAATGGTAGCAGATGCTGCAAAAAGAGGCTTTAGCGAATTTGAGGTTGATATACTTCAAAGAAACCTTGATAAATTCACAGTTTGCGCTTATGAATACAAAGGTCTTTCTTATAGATTAACAGGCTTAAAATCATATTTTGAGGCAAACCTTGCTATGCTAAAGCCTGAGAATTTAAAAAGTTTATTTTCAAAATATCCTATATACACAAAAATCCGTGATGATGCCCCTGTAAGATACAGTGTAGACAGCCTTGTTAAAAATAGCATTGTTGCAGACGGCTGTGTCGTGGAAGGTGAAGTTAAAGGTAGTGTATTATTTAAAGGTGTAAAAATACATAAAGATGCCAAAGTTAAAAACTGTGTTTTAATGCAGGATACAGTAATTGAAAGTGGTGCTGTTGTAGAAAATATTATAACAGATAAAGGCGTTACAATAACTAAAGACTCAAAACTAATGGGCAATTGTAAGGCTCCGCTTTTCCTTAGCAAAAATTCAGTTATTTAAAAGGGGTAAAAAGATATATGGATGTTTTATTTTGCACAAGTGAAGTAGTGCCTTTTGCTTCTTCTGGAGGCTTAGGAGATGTCAGTGGGAGTTTGCCTAAGGCTTTAAATAAACAAGGCTTAAATGTAAGGGTAGTAATGCCTTTATACAAACAAATTAAAGAAAAATATAAAGATGAATTAAAATTTATCACGAGTTTTAATGTGTCTTTGGGCTGGAGAAATCAGTACTGCGGTATACTTAGTTTGTCTTATGAGGGCGTTGAGTATTATTTCATAGACAATGAGTTTTATTTTAATAGGCAAGGGGCAATTTACGGGCATTTTGATGATGGGGAGCGCTTTGCATTTTTCTCAAAAGCAATACTTGAAATGCTCACTAAAATCGACTTTGCCCCAAATATTATACATACGAATGACTGGCAGACAGCCTTAGTGAATTTATACATAAATATTTACTACCGCCATTTGCCAAAGTTTTATAGTATTAAAACTATATTTACAATTCACAATATTCAATATCAAGGCATTTATTCAAAAGACTTAATTCAAGACCTTTTTGCAGTGCCTAAAAACTGGGCTCATCACTTAGAATATAAAGGCGATACTAATTTAATGAAGGCAGCTATTGAAAATGCTGATAAAGTAAGTACAGTATCTCAAAGCTATGCTGATGAAATCTTACAAGAGTACTACTCTCACGGCTTAGATAAATTATTAAGGCAGAGACAGTTTAAATTATGTGGTATCTTAAATGGGATTGACTATGAATTACACAACCCTAAAACAGACACAAAAATTGCCAAAACTTATCACGATCAAGCCTTTGTAAGAGGAAAGGCGGCTTGTAAAAAGGTACTAAGAGAAAAGTTTTCATTAAATGATGATGATTCGCCTATAATTTCTATGGTTACAAGGCTTGTAGAGCATAAGGGTATACCTATAATTATACAAGCTGTTCAAGGCTTATTAGATAGGGGTTATCAAGTTATACTTTTAGGCAGTGGCGATAAAGAATATGAAGACTTTTTTAGTCATTTAGCGAGTGAGAATTTTGGAAGGGTAGGAGTTTATATAGGCTTTGTGCCTGCTTTAGCAAAAGAAATATATGCAGGTAGTGATATGTTTTTAATGCCAAGCAAATCCGAGCCTTGTGGCTTAAGTCAAATGATAGCTTTAAGATATGGCACTATTCCAATAGTAAGAGAGACTGGCGGCTTAAAAGATAGCGTAAAAGACTCTTTTGATAATATAGGTACAGGCTTTACTTTTAGTGAATATCAAAGCCACGATTTATATAACGCTTGTATGCGTGCCTTTGATGGCTATAAAGATAAAAACGGCTGGAAACAGCTTGTAGCCCGAGCAATGAAGCAAGACTTAAGCTGGGAAAAATCAGCGAGCGAATATATTAAAATGTATAATGAAACATTGAACTTGTGGTGAAGGAATCGGAGGAATGGCGGTTATATATTATTTAGCCAATGAGTTGCTTTTTAAAATTAACATATCAATTTAGAAAAAAATAACTATATTTTTAATAAACAAATAATCACATTTTTCCTTAAATGAAAAGCAAAACCGCAAAAGGTGTAAAAACTTTTTTGCGGTTTCATTTTATAATTTTTATAAAAAAGAGGAAAATCATTGACTTTAACCTTAAGTTAGTATACACTAACTATATATGAAATCGGAGGTGACACTATGAGTGTGTTTTCAGCTTTTTTGCTAACTGTCGTAGCGGGCTTATTTACAGGTGTGGGCAGTTTAATAGCCTTATTAGCAAAGGATACAAACAAAAAGTTTTTATCAGCAAGTTTAGGTTTTTCAGCTGGGGTTATGATTTATGTTTCCATGGTTGAGATATTTTTTAAGGCGAAAGAGTCTTTAACTCTTAGCTTAGGAGAAAAAAACGGTTATATAGTAACTGTTGTTTCTTTTTTTGCAGGGGCTTTAATTATAGGCTTAATTGATAATTTAATTCCATCTACTATAAATCCCCACGAGGCAAAGTCGAGTGAGGGTGAAGTGGAAAATATTTCGGGCGAAGAATTAAGTGAAGAAGAAAAAAAGAATAAGTTATTAAGAATGGGTGCTTTCACAGCCTTAGCTGTTGGTATTCATAATTTTCCTGAGGGCTTTGCTACATTTATTTCAGCCTTGCAAGACCCTGAAATAGCAATTCCTATAGTAGTAGCTATTGCTATGCATAATATCCCAGAGGGTATAGCTGTATCTGTTCCTATTTATCATTCAACTGGCTCAAAGAAAAAAGCCTTTATCTATTCATTTTTATCAGGCTTATCAGAGCCTATTGGCGCTATTGTAGGCTATATGGTATTACTGCCCTTTATGAGCGATACTTTATTAGGTATAGTCTTTGCAGCAGTAGCTGGGATAATGGTTTTCATTTCAGTTGATGAATTACTGCCAGCAGCAAGGGAATATGGTGAAAGCCATATATCAATTTACGGCTTTTTTGCAGGTATGGCAGTGATGGCGATTAGTTTATTATTATTCGCTTAAATAACACATAATACCTTGTTATATTGGTATATTTATGATATAATAATTTAGATTAAAACAAGGAAGTGTGAAGATGAAATTATTATATCCAAACTACCTATTTAAAAAAACTACAAACATCACAGTAGGATTTTTAAAAGAAAAGGGTATTAAAAATTTACTTTTAGATGTAGACAATACTCTTACAACTCATAAAAACCCTATCCCAGAAGAGGGTATACCCCAGTGGGTAGAACAGATGAAACAAGCAGGGATTAATATGATAGTTATCTCAAATAATTATGAGGAAAGAGTAGCTCCTTTTTCGCAAAAGTTAGGCCTTTTACATCATAGCTTTTCTATGAAGCCAATGCCTATGAACATTATAAAATGTATGAAGCAAATAGGCGGTAATAAAAAAAATACAGCCTTAGTAGGAGACCAAATTCTAACTGATGTATTAGGGGCAAATCTTACAGGAATGATGTCTATTATGGTGCTTGCTATAAAAGAAGAGGGTACTATATACTTTGATGCAAAAAGAAAATTTGAAAAAAAATATATACAAAAACATATAGAAAAATACGGAGAACCATTATAAAAATAAAAAATAAGGAGATACAAAAATGAGCAATAGAGCAAAAATATTAACAGAAAAATTACCAAAGGACTTTGAAGGGGCTATAATAACAAGTAATCAAAATAGGTTTTACTTTTTAGGTATGCGCTCAAGCGCAGGCACACTTTTAATTTTAAAAGATGTAAGTTATTTTATAATTGATTTTAGATATATCGAGCTTGCAAAAAAAGAAGCTATGTGCGAAAACATCATTATGCAAGAAGACCTATATAAGCAAATCAATGAAATTCTAAAAAAACACTCAGTTAAAAAATTATGGGTAGAGGATAGCTTAACAGTGGGCACTCTAAACGCTTATAATAAAAATTTAGAAGCTGAAATTGAAATCGTTAACCCTTTAACAAAAGCAATTAATGAACTTCGTCAATTTAAAGATGAAAAAGAATTAGAATATATTAAAAAAGCTCAAGAAATTACAGATGCAACATTTGAATATATGCTAACTGTACTAAAACCAGGTAAAACTGAAATTGAATGTGCTATAGCCTTAGATACAAAAATGAAGGAGTTAGGAGCAGAAGGCGTTGCTTTTTCAACTATTTTAGTAAGTGGTGAAAACTCAGCCTTACCTCATGGTGTTCCTGGTGAAAAAGTTATACAAGAAGGCGATTTTGTAACTATGGACTTTGGTGCAAAATACAAAGGCTATGCAACAGATATGACAAGAACAGTAGCAATAGGCCACGCAAGCCAAGAAATGAAAAAGGTCTACTACACTGTTTTAGAAGCGCAAGAGCTTGCTATAAAAGAAATAAAAGCGGGCAAAATAGCAAAAGACATTGATAAAGTGGCAAGAGACCACATCTATAAAAATGGCTATGAAGGAAAATTCGGCCATGGCTTAGGGCATAGCTACGGTATAGATATTCACGAAAACCCTCGCTTTTCACCTATGGATGAATCAGTGATAGAAGAAGGCATTGTTATGACAGTAGAGCCTGGTATTTATTTACCTAATGAGTTCGGTGTTAGGATAGAAGATACTATAAGAGTGACAAAAGATGGCTGTGTGAATTTAACAAAAAGCAAAAAAGAGTTAATCATACTTTAATTTTCTATTGAAAAATCTTAGAATTTAAGGTAAAATTATATATAAAGAAAAAAATTAAAGTTTGTAAGAAGACTTTATGGAGGTATTTATGATATCAGCTGGCGATTTTCGCAACGGTGTAACATTTGAAGAAGATGGCAATGTTATGCAAATTATTGAGTTTCAACATGTAAAGCCTGGTAAGGGCGCAGCATTTGTAAGAGCAAAAGTAAGGAATGTAATTTCAGGGAGTGTTGTTGAAAAAACATACAACCCTTCAGATAAATTCCCACCTGCTTATGTTGAAAGAAAAGAAATGCAGTTTTTATATGAAGAAGGCGATTTATGCTACTTTATGGACTTAGAAACATACGACCAACTTCCTGTAAATGCAAGAGAGTTAAACGATGCGTTTAAGTTTGTAAAAGAAAATGAAACTGTAAAAATCTTATCTTATAAAGGTAATATTTTCGGTGTAGAACCACCAAACTTTGTGGAATTAAAAATTACACAAACAGAGCCTGGCTTTAAAGGCAACACAGCAACTAATACTTTAAAACCTGCGATCCTTGAAACAGGCGCAGAAGTTAGAGTGCCGTTATTTATTGAAGAAGGCGAAGTTATCCGTGTTGACACAAGAACTGGCGAATATATGGAAAGAGCATAATTTAATTTAAATAAAATGTTTAAAAACGAAAGGAAATTATTATGATGTCAGTAACAGAAAAATTAGCTTATATTAAAGGCTTATGTGAAGGTCTTGAATTAAAAGCAGAGAAAAAAGAAGGTAGAGTATTACTTGCCATAGTTGACTTACTTGATGATTTAACACAAGAAGTAAGCGCTCATGAAAATGACATCGAGCAAATTTTCCACGAATTAGATGCCATTGATGAGGATTTAACAGATGTTGAGGATGCTTTATTGTATGACGATGAAGATGATTGGGACGATGAAGACTGGTATGACGATGAGTATTGGGATGATTTAGAAGATGAAGATGAAGAAGGCTGCGGCTGTGGACATCATCATCACGATGGAGAATGTGGTTGTGGACACGACCATGAAAACCCAATTTACGAAATTACTTGCCCAAAATGTGGCGATGTAGTTTGTGTAGATGAAGAAACTTTATTCTCATCAAACTGTGCTTGCCCTAATTGCGATACAAAATTTGAAATCACTGATGAAGATGAAGACAAAGAAATGCAAGAAGGCGAATGCTCACTTGAAGATACACAAGAATAATTATTAATAAAAAACAGTGCAAATTTTGCACTGTTTTTTTATTGCGTAAATTTAAAAGAGAAAAGGGGGAGAAGGGAGAAAAAAGGAAAAGAGAGAAGCGGAAGGAGGAAAGAGGGGGAGAAAACAACGCGAAAAACAAGATTTAATTAAATTGAAATTATAAAAAAGATAAGCGATATAAAAAAGCAAAATACAAAACGATAAAAAATAAAGTAAAGTTTAAAAGGCAAAGCTATGAAAGCAAAACGATAACTCTAAAATAAAGTTCTGCTAAAGTCTAATACAAAAAATAAATACCAAAATAAAAATCGGCACTACTAAAGTAGTGCCGATTAATAATTATTTAATAATATTACTATATAAATGTGTAGTAAAATGTTGATTATTATTTTATTTCCGCTTGGTATTCTTTGCTTAAATCCATAATTGTTTTAAAAAGCTCTAAGGTGTAGTATTTAAAATCAGCTGGTGTTTTATCTATAATGTTTTGCAATACCTCTTCTTCTCTTTTTCTGTCTAAAATAGGCAGATTGTTTTGCTTTTTATATAAGGCGATGTCTTTTGAAGTTTCCATTCTTTTGATGAATGCTTCTAAAATGGCATCGTTTGCCTCGTTGATTTCTTCTCGTAA
Organism: uncultured Oscillospiraceae bacterium; assembly: GCA_964369975.1. Classification (GTDB taxonomy): domain Bacteria; phylum Bacillota; class Clostridia; order Oscillospirales; family Ruminococcaceae; genus RGIG3102. The sequence goes on along the minus strand of CAYJFZ010000001.1, from coordinate 191,786 downwards.
TTCTTGGATTGTTTTCATTAAATTTTCTTACTCCTAATTGTTCATGTAATACTCTTCCAAAGTTAAATCATTTTCAGTTAAGTATGTAGCAAGTTCAACGCCGACATATCTGTAATGCCAAGGCTCATAAACTATGCCTGTAATAGCTTCATCACCCTCAGTGAACCTTAAAATAAATCCGTATTTGTAGCTGTTTTCATACAGCCATGTAAAATGCTCACTCTCATCAAAATCTTGAGTTAAGTCATCGTTTGTAGCAAAGTAATTCTCGTACACAATGTCAGCGGCAAGGCCTAAATTATGCTCGCTAGTCCCTGGAATAGCCACCCATTTTGCAGCCTCGATTTTAGCTAAGTCTTCGGTGTAGCCAGCGTCTAAATAATCTTGCACCTTGTTGTTATATAAGCCTATTTGATACTCAATAGAACGATAAGTAGAAACTAAATACATAGGATAGCCATCAGCCTTTGCGGCGTTTAAAAGTGCTTCTAAATCAGCTACTGCTCGAGAGTCAAACATCCTTTGTGTACCAAACACACTGCTTACTTCTGGTACAAAGTCATTAGGTAAGGGGTTATCCCTATTTACTAAAATACCAAATTCGCCAGGTGGCGGTATTGTAGGAGTTGGCTGCAAGGAGGCAGTTGGTTGCAGAGTTTGAGTAGGTGAGGGCGTTTGTGTTACCTCTGGGCTTGTGGGGGATAGTGTAGTTGCATCATCTTTAATATCGCTCATAAAAAGATAAATTAAAAATACAAAAATAATTAAAAGTACTATATAAGAATAAATATTATTCTTTTTCTTAGTTGTTTTTTTCATTTAGATGAGTTCTCCTAATTCATAAAGCACTAAGCTGCTCGCTACTATTGCTGCTGTTTCACATCTTAAAATTCTTTTTCCAAGTGATAAGCTCTCAGCACCCACATCTTTTAAAATCTCTACTTCCCTTTGGCTAAAACCACCTTCACTACCGATAATGATAGCTACATTGTCATAGTTTTTAAAGTCGCTCTGGGAAAAGATTATATCTGATTTCTCATAAAAAAGCAATACTTTCTCATAGTTTTTTAAAATGTTCACTAATTGTTTAAAAGTTAGGGTATCTCCTATGTGCATAGGGGTGGAGCGGGTAGATTGTTTGCTTGCTTCATTTGAAATTTTAATAAGTCTTTGTTTTTTCTTTTCATCATTTTTGCTTTTTAAGGCTGTACAAAATTCGCTTTCAAATCCCGTTAATTCATAAGCGCCAATTTCGCAAAGTTTTTGAGTGATTAATTCTAACTTATCCGATTTTGGCAAAGCCATGAATACACTTAGCCTTTTTTTAACATCGGCTAAATTTTCTTCTTTTTTTGTAATGTCGCAGATTATTTCATTATTTTCAATGGCACTAACCGTAGAAAAATAATTAAATCCGTCTTTATTTGATAAAATTAAATTATCACCCACTTTTACTCTCATCACGCGAATTAAATGTATAGCTTCATCGCCATTGATAAAAGCCTTTTCACCCTTAATAGAAGATAAAAAATATCTATTTGCCATATTTTCTCCTTACTTAGTTGCAACTATACATACCCAGCCGTTTTTTTCAATTATAGCTGTTGTTTTTAAGCCGATTGTAGAAAAGGCGCTTAAAACATCGTCTTTTCTTTGTGTGATAATACCACTTGATATAAATAAGCCATTTTCACTAAGTAAAGTAGGGATAGCATTTGCTAATTCAATTACGGAATTTGCTACTATATTTGCAAGTATTATATCATACTCACCCTGTGTGTTTTTTGTCAAATCACCAATTTTAATGTCGAAGGAATCTTTAACATTATTTAAAGTGGCATTTTCACAGGCAACTTTAACAGCAGTAGGGTCTATGTCAATGCCTAAAGCTGATTTTGCCCCTAATAATAAACTTGCTATTGAGAGTATACCACTGCCAGTACCCACATCTAAAACCCTCTCAGAGCCTTTTATACACTCATCTAAAGCTTCAAGACATAAATAGGTAGTCTCATGTGTTCCAGAGCCAAAAGCCATACCAGGATCAAGTTTTAAAGTTATCCTATCAGTTTTATAATCTATCCAAGAAGGGCAGACTAAGAGCCTATTGCCTATTTTTATAGGTTTATAGTGAGCCTTCCAGCTATTTTCCCAGTCATCTTGATTTACAGTTTGTGTTTTTATTTCATATTCTATATTAAGAATATCTAATTCGCCAGTCAATAAATCCATAGCTTCTTTTAAGCTTCTTTGTGGGGAGATATAATGATGAATTATAATTTTTTCTCTATCTTTATTTAATAATTCTTCATCAATTAAATCAATTCGAGCAATATTCATAACTTCTTGTTCTAAATCGCTATAATCTTCTATATATACCCCCTTAGGGCAAACTGCATAACTTATGCCTTCACAAAGCATCTCATCTTTTTTATTTATTATTAATTGTATGTCTGTCCAAATCATATCCTCACCTCAAAATTTAGTTTTTATTATTATACCATATCTTACACAAAATTTGCATATTTAAAGCTAAAAATATTATTAAGAAGCTGTGAATAAGTAATAAACAAATATTAATATATTTAAAATGCACAATAAACGAGGTGAAAATTTATACAATACATAGAAGATATATATTTTACTTTATTTTAAGATGAAAATCTATTATAATAGAGATACAAAATTTTTTTAAATTGAAAGGTTAGGTAAAATAATTATGGATCAAAAGTTTTTCGATCAAATCTGGGACAGATGGGGTAATGACACATCTAAATGGGATATGACTAAAGTAGAAGGTAGCCCATTTTACACACCAGTACCAAAAGAAGAAGTAGTACCAATGTGGGTTGCAGATATGGACTTTGCAACAGCTCCTTCAGTTATCGCAGCATTAGAGGAAAGAATTAAACACCCTCTATTCGGCTACTTCCCATCACCTCAACGCTACGCAGATTCAATCGCTAACTGGCATAAAACTCGTTATGCTATGGACGGCATCAAAAAAGAAAATGTTATGTACCATAACTCAGTTCTTGGTGGTGTTGCATCAGCTATTATGTCTTACACACAACCAGGCGACAACATCTTAATCAACCAAACAACATATACAGGTTTCCAAGCTACAGTTAAAAACGCTGGTCGTTACCTATGCTACTCAGACTTAAAAGCTGATGACAATGGTATCTTCCGTTTAGACTTAGAAGATATGGAAGCTAAAATCATAGCGAACAAAATTCCTATGATGATTTTCTGCTCACCTCATAACCCAACAGGTAGAGTATGGACAGCAGAAGAAATCAAATCAGTTGTTGATTTATGTGTTAAACATGAAGTTATGCTTCTTTCAGATGAAATCTGGGCTGACTTTATCGTAAACCCAGCTTGCAAACATATCCCAACACAAGCAGTTTCACCAGAAGCTAAAAAAATCACAATGGCTATGTATGCTCCTTCAAAAACATTTAACTTAGCTGGCTTAGTAGGTTCATACTCAATTATGTACCATACACCAATGATTAACAAAATCACTAAAGCTGCTACAGCTTCACACTACAATGGTCATAATGTTCTTTCAGTATACGCTTGTATCGGTGGTTACGAAGGTGGCGCTGAGTATGTTGATGAAATGAACAAATACATCAGAAAAAATCAAGAAGAATTAGCAGACTTCTTCTTAAACAAATGCGAAGGCATTGATACATACCTACCAGACGGTACATACCTATTATGGGTATCTGTTGAAAGAACAGGTAGAGATGTTGGCGAAGTTATCGCTGAAATGAAAGAAGTTGGTGTTATCGTTAACGACGGCCGTACATTCCACGGTAAACATCACCTACGCTTTAACTGTGCTACACCAAATAGCTACATCAAAAAGTGTATCGAAAAATTAACACCAGTATTCTGCAAATAATATCTAATACTATTAAAGAGTGCCTTTTAGGCACTCTTTTTTTATGCAAAATTTTATTTTAAACAAATAGTTAAAGCTCTTTCAAAACATATAAAAATAAACTAAAATTTTATAAAACTTTAAAATAATAAAAATATCTATCAATATAAAAATAAAACATAAAAAAACAAGTTACAGCATAAAAAAACTGCAACTTGTATTTTTAATAATAATTCAATTTTTCATTATATTTATTCATAGGTGTTTATTTTGCTTTTTTATTGAGTTGTATTATTTGTTAATTGATTTAATAAATAGACAGTCTTTGAACTTTTGGTATAATTACTGCCTTTACTTCGCTAAAGGCTTGTTTTAAATAAAAAATTATCATTTATTAATAGATGATATAAAGCAGATAGTTTGTGAGTCTTTGCTATAAGCATTACCCTTAACATCACCAAAAGCCTCTTTTAAGTAAAAGCCATTGTTTTCAAGTTCTTGTTTTAAAGTATCATAAGAAAATAAAGTATTCCATATTAAATACTGCTTTATAGTTTTATCAGTTATTACTACATATTGATTAAGCTGTACAGTATCGTTTTCGTACTTATGAGTAGCTGTTAGGCAAGTATAGCCCCTACTATCCCAAAACCCACCCTCAGGGCAAATTTCCCAGCTATTAGCAATGTCTTTATTATTAGCTTCATTAAATTGGAAAACATCAAAAATAAACAAACCATTTGGCTTTAATGCCTTTTTGATTTTGCTAAGTAATATTTTTCGCTCGCCAAAGGTAAGGGCGGCATAGTCGCAGTAAATCAATATAACTACATCAAATTCATCAACAAAATCAAGGTCTAAGTAGTTTTGGTATATGTATTTTGTTTTTTTATCTTGGCTAAAGGCATAGTCTATGCTTCGTATAGAATAATCAATACCCACTACATTAAAGCCATAGTCTGAAAGCCTTTTTGTATATAAACCAGGGCCACAGCCTAAATCAAGGATTTTACTGTCTTTTTTTATTATACTTCTTAGCCAGCTACAGCTTAAATCGATGTCTTTATGTGTCCTACTGGCTAAAGCAATATCAGGGGCTAAATGCAAGGCGAGCATCTCTTTTGAAATATGCTCATCTTCCCAAAATAATTCATCACTTCTTTTGTAAATATTAGGCTTTTTTAGCAAGGATAATAAGTTTTTAGTCATAAATAAAACTCCTTATGTAATGATATATTTTATTATATCACCTTAAATAATATATTGTAAATAAAAAAGCAAAACATTAATTTAATGCTTTGCTTTTAATATTTATATTACATTTGTTCTGGTGCTGAAACCCTCATCACTTTTAGGCAGTTTTTGATTGCGTACATAGTAGCAACGCATAAACTAAGCCTTGCTTTTGATAAGTTTACATCATCATTTTTTACCCTGCAAGCAGAGTAAAACTTATGGAACTGGCTTGCTAATAGTATAGAATACTTTGTTATTTTTGATGAATCGTATGTTTTTGCACAAGAAAGAATTTCGTTTGGCATGTATGATAAAATCCTAATTAATTCTTTTTCTTCATCGGCTTTTAATAAAGATAAATCAAGTCCTGAGTCTAAAGAAGCTATGTTTAAGTTTTCGTTTTCAAGCTGTTTTAATATGCTGCATATCCTTGCGTGAGCGTATTGCACATAGTAAACAGGGTTATCGTTGCTTTGTGATAAAGCAAGGTCTAAGTCGAATAAAAACTGTGTGTTTGGCTCTCTTAAATTGAAAAAGAAACGAACAGCATCAATAGGCACTTCATCTAATAAGTCAGCTAAAGTTACGCTTTTGCCTGTTCTTTTAGACATACGGATTTCCACTTTTTTCGTTTTGCCGTTTTCATCTAAAATCACATTTCCATCTTCATCTTTTGCATCGCCCATTAATTTAACAAGTTGCATTAAGATGATGTCTAACTTAGTATCATCTACGCCTAAGGCTTTCATAGCTGTTTTCATCCTTGCTACATGGCCGTGGTGGTCAGCGCCCCAAACATTTATTGCCTTATCAAATTTTCTTGTAACTAATTTATCATAATGATAAGCGATGTCAGCTGCAAAATAAGTTGAGATACCATTTTGTCTTATTAATACTTCATCTTTTTCTTCGCCTAAGGCAGTACCTTTATACCATAAAGCGCCTTCGCTTTCATAGGTGTAGCCGTTGTCAGTTAAAGTTTTAATAGCTTTTTCTACATCGCCCTTATCCCTCATAGCCTGCTCTGAAAACCACACATCATAGCTTATATCGTATTTTGCAAGATGGTCTTTCATATCTTGTATATTTTTAGGCAAAGCAAAGTCAACGATAGCTTGTTTTCTTTCTTCTAAAGGAAGGGATACAAACTTATCGCCGTGAATTGCTTTAAATTCTTCAGCTCTTTGAATAATGTCAGCGCCTTGATAAAACTTTTCGTCAAAAGGGTAAGAAGCATCAAAGATTTGCATATATCTTGCTTCTAAACTAAGGGCGAATTTTTCAATTTGATTGCCGGCATCGTTTATTAAAAATTCTCTTGTAACACTGTAGCCAGACCATGTTAAGCATTCTGCTAAGATGTCACCTAAGGCGCCACCTCTTGCGTTTCCTAAATGCATTGGGCCTGTTGGATTTGCTGAAACAAATTCAACATTATATCTTTTGCCTTGGCCGTAGTTTGTTTTGCCATAGTCATCTTTTGTTTTTAAAATAGCTGTAACTATGTCTTTAAAGTAAGCTTCTTTTAAAAAGAAGTTTATAAACCCGGGGCCTGCTATTTGAGCTTTTTCAAAATATGTATTTGAAAAATCAAGAGTTTCTAAAAGGGCAGTGGCTATCTCTCTTGGATTTTTGCCGATTACTTTTGAGTTTGTCATAGCTGCATTTGTTGAGAAATCGCCAAAGGAAAGCTCTTGTGGGATTTCAACGGTGAAGTCTTTTAATTCACTCACCTTATCACTAAAAGCAGTAGCTACTCCCTTTAGTATCATATCTTTAATTTGTTGTTTTGCGATGTTTACGCCATCAAAATGTTTAAAATTCACTTAAGTTAAATCTCCTTAATATTTACGCTTACTTTATTTTCACTCAAAAGCATACCGCTTGTATTCAAGCTGTATTCAAATTCTAAGTGACCCCCTTTTTCATTTAGGGAATTATTTATGTTTATTCCGTTAATATCTAAAACTATATGCCCGTATTTACTTGGGTAATTGCAAATATTAACAGAGTTTTTCTCTATAAGCAATGTAGAAGAAAACTCTCCTGCACGAGTGATAGAAACACCGCTGTTTCCTCTTGCTGACATCGTTGTAGTATAGCCCTCAAAGCCGGTAGCTTCACTTTCTTGATAGCTTATAAAATATTCATTGTCTTTTGAATAGAAATTGCCTGTTGTTGTTATATCTATTACATCTTTTTCTTCGTCTGTTAAAATTTGGCTTTTAATTGTTATTATAGCATTTTCTTTCATAATTATTAATCCTTTATGTCGATTAACTGCGATTTTACAACCACATCTGAGCCTAAAAATATTTTTGCTATTTCATCGAATAATAAGGGGTTAGATGTTGTATAAAAATCTCTTTGCGGATTTGTTTTTTTAGTAGTTGTTAAATCATTTTCTAAAAGGTAAGTTTTAATTTCTATTGCGGCTTCTTTGCCTGCATCTATTAAGATTATATCATCTCCTACTATGTCCTGTATCACTTTTGAAATTATAGGAAAGTGAGTACAGCCTAAAATTATAGTGTCAACTGCTAAAGTTTTAATATCTTTTAGATATTCTTTTGCAGTGTTTTTTATAATTTCGTCATCGGTATGCCCTTCTTCAATTAAGGTAACGAATAAGGGGCAGGCGATTGAAAGACATTCTATGTCTTTATTTAGTTCTTTTAGTCTTTTTGGGAAAACCTCGCTTTTTACAGTAGCCTGAGTTGCTAAAATGGCTATTTTATTATTTTTTGTCTTACTTAAAGCTTTATTTACAGTTGGTTGTATTACATCAATGTAACTAACTTCTACCCTTGATAATTCAGCTATACTTACATTTGAGGATACAGTCCCACAAGCTGCGGCTATCATTTTAACACCTCGCCTTTTTAAAAAGTCGACATCAGCTTGGGTGTATTCAATTAAAGTTTCTTTTGTGTTTTGCCCATAGGGCATTCTTTTTGTATCGCCTAAGTAAACTATATCTTCAAAGGGTAAGAGTTTGACTAATTCTTTTATACAAGTAAGTCCGCCAACGCCTGAATCAAAAACTCCTATCGCCTTATCTTGCATAGTCTTCTCCCTTTAAAGCAAGATTGATAATGCCATCAATTAATTCAGGGTATGTCATATTATCATCGTGCATCATTAATTTTGGATACATACTGATGTTTGTAAAGCCCGGTAGGGTGTTGATTTCATTTAAGAGGATTTCTCCTTCATCACTTACAAAAAAATCAATTCTTGATAGGCCTTTAGCGTCTGCTAAAAGGAAGGCTTTTTTTGCAATAGCCTGAATTTCTTCTCTTATAGTTTTACTAACACTCGCTGGGATGAAAGTTGTACTTGTTCCGTTTATGTACTTATCATCGTAATCGTAAAAATCACTGCTTGCGCCGATTTCGCCAATTTCACTTGTATAAATATCTGGAGCATTACCAAAAACTGCACACTCTACTTCTTTGCCCTTTACAAATTCTTCAAAAATTACCTTATCATCGTGGGCTAAAGCTATGTTAATAGCAGATTTTAATTCCTCTTTGTTGTTTGCCTTACTTACGCCAACAGAAGAGCCGCTACACGAAGGTTTTACAAAGATAGGATATTTTAAATTTTCACTAAGTCTTTTTTCTATTTTTTCAAAATCAGCTTTTTGGTAATCGTAGATGTAATCCCATTTTGCTCTTTTGATATTTGCCCAGTCTAAGATTTTATTTAATACAACCTTGTCCATACAAACACCACTTGCAGTAACTCCACAGCCACAATAAGGAATACCACTTAAATCAAGCAAGCCTTGTATTGTGCCATCTTCGCCGTTTTTGCCGTGTAAAATAGGAAGTACCACATCTATTTTTTCAACAGTTAGATTTGATGAGTCTAATTTAATTAAGCCTTTAGTTGTCCTATCAGGGCTAATTAGGCAAGGCACGCAGTCAGCGTGAGTATGCCAGGTATCATTTAGGATATCATCAGTTGAGCCAGGGAAAAACAGCCATCTGCCTTTTTTAGTTATCCCCACTTTCACAACATCATATTTTTCAGAAGGTATATTATCAATAACGCTCTTTGCACTCATTAAACTAACGGCATACTCATTTGATACTCCGCCAAAAAGAACGCATACTTTAATTTTTGCCATAAAAATTCTCCTTACCATTTTCATTATATTACAGTGTATTTAATCATTCTAATATATATTACAAAAATTTTAAAAAAATAAATAAATTAATAATAATTATTGCATATATATTAATAATATAGTACACTATTATATAATGTCAAGCAAGATGTACAAAATTTTTATCTTTTTGTAACTAATATGCACAAAATATTAGTTTTTTAGCAAAAGTGTTCGCATTGTTATAGATTTATAGAGTGAGAATAGCAATAAATTACATATTTACTTAATATCTTACCTATAAAAATACTTGACTAAGGCTATAGTTTATGCTATATTATAGATACCTCTATTGCAGGTTATTTTTTTTATGCAAAAAATTTTTGCAGGAGCGTAGAGGGAGGCTAACTTTAATGGAGGTGCCGATATGAGAGTTAGAATTACACTTGCATGTACAGAATGCAAACAGCGCAACTACGATACTATGAAGAACAAAAAGAACACTCCTGACAGGATTGAAGCTAACAAGTATTGTCGTTTTTGCAAAAAACACACTCAACACAAAGAAACTAAATAAGGAGTGTGATTAACTTATGGCAGATAAGAAAAAACAAGAAGGTTTCTTCTCAAAAGTTAAAAGTTTTTTTAGCGTTAAAGAGATAAGAAGCGAAATGAAAAAAGTAGTATGGCCAACAAAACAACAAATTGTAAATAATACAACTGTTGTTATTTGTGTTGCTGTAGTACTTGGAGCATTTGTTTTCGGAATAGACTTTGTAATGACAGCTATCCGTGAATTTGCTTTTCAAAACATTTAATTTAAGCGGGAGGGTAAAACTATGGAAGAGGCAAAATGGTATGTAGCGTACACATATTCTGGCTATGAAAATAAGGTAGCAAGCAGCCTTGAAGCTGTGGTTGAAAACCGACGCTTGCACGATTTAATACAAGATGTTAAAGTGCCAGTTGAGACTGTTGTAGAAATTAAAGACGGCAAAAGAAAAGAAACAGAAGTTAAATTGTTTCCATCTTATGTTTTCGTTAAAATGATACTAACTGATGAAACTTGGTACATCGTGCGAAACACTCGTGGTGTTACTCGTTTTGTAGGATCATCATCCTCAAAACCTTCTCCTTTATCCCAAAAGGAAGTAGATGCTATGGGCGTTGAAACAAAGACTCAAAAAGTCGACTTTAAAGTGGGTGACAATGTAGAAATTACAGATGGCCCATTATCTGGGTTTATCGGCGTAGTAGAAGCTATGGATACCGAAAACCTAAAAGTAAGTGTAAAAGTGTCTATGTTTGGTAGAGATACCCTAACAGAGCTTGACCTTTTACAAGTAAAACCAATATAAGCAATCAAATTAAAAAAGGTAAGAGTCAAGATATACATTTAGGGCAAAGAACTTTGCCCGTGGGAGGATAAGCAATTATCCGTCAGCTTACCACAAAAACGGAGGAATTTAATTATGGCTCAAAAAGTAAGTGGATATATCAAGCTTCAAATCGAAGCTGGTAAAGCAAATCCAGCACCACCAGTTGGTCCTGCATTAGGTCAACACGGTGTTAACATTATGGCGTTTACAAAAGAGTTCAACGAAAGAACTCAAAAAGATATGGGATACATCATTCCTGTTGTTATCACAGTTTACGCTGACCGTTCATTCAGTTTTATTACAAAAACACCACCTGCACCAGTTCTAATAAGAAAAGAATTAGGTATTGAATCAGGTTCTGGTGAGCCTAATAAAACTAAAGTTGGTCAATTAACAAAAGATCAAGTTCGCAAAATTGCCGAAATAAAAATGCCTGACTTAAACGCAGCGAACATCGATAGCGCTATGTCAATGATAGCAGGCACAGCTCGTAGTATGGGCGTTACAGTAGAAGAATAATAGGCTAATTATTATAGTGGGAGGATATTTCCGTTTGACCACAGGAGGACAATTATGAAACATGGTAAAAAATATTTAGATAGCGTAAAACTTGTAGATAAAACAAAGTTATACGACTTAGAAGAGGCTTGTGAAGTTTGCACAAGCACAGCAAAAGCAAAATTTGATGAAACAGTAGAATTACATGTTCGTTTAGGTGTTGACTCTCGTCACGCTGACCAACAAGTAAGAGGTGCTGTTGTACTACCACACGGTACTGGTAAAGATGTTAAGGTTTTAGTTATCGCTAAAGGCGATGCTGAAAAGCAAGCATTAGAAGCTGGCGCTGAAATCGTTGGTTCTGAAGAATTAGTAGCTAAAATCCAAAATGAAAACTTCATGGATTTTGATGTATTAATCACAACACCTGATATGATGGGCTTAGTAGGTCGTTTAGGTAGAGTTTTAGGTCCAAGAGGCTTAATGCCAAACCCTAAAGCAGGTACTGTTACACAAAATGTAGCACAAGCTGTAGCAGAAGCTAAAGCTGGTAAAATTGAATATCGTTTAGATAAAGCTAACATCATTCATGTACCAGTAGGTAAAGCAAGTTTTGGTAAAGATAAATTAGCAGAAAACATTGCAGCAGTTATGGATGCTATTGTTAAAGCAAAGCCAGCAGCAGCTAAAGGTCAATACCTTCGTTCTTGCTCAATTGCAACAACAATGGGCCCTGGTATCAAATTAAACAACGCAAAATTTGGTGTATAATTAAATTAAAAAGAAAGATTAGTTTTAATCTTTCTTTTTTTATACAAAATAAAACAATTTTTAAAATAAAATTATTGACAAACGGATTATATTATTATATAATATTAATGCTGTTCAAAGACAGTAGGTGCAATAGCATAATCTTTATTCTTTAAGAATAATAGCCTACCGAGAATTAAAGCGATAAATATTTAATTTATTATGCTTATTTTTCTCTTTTGAAAAATAAGCATTTTTATTTGTACAGCGTATAAAAATATTATAAAATTTATAATATTACTACTATTAAGAGAGGTGAGAATATTGGCAAGCGAAAAAATCCTATCACAAAAGCAAGAATATGTAAATACGCTTAAAGGAAAAATCGAGGCAGCTCAAGGCGGTGTTGTTTTCAACTACGGTGGTATCACTGTTGAAGAAGATACAGTTTTAAGAAAAGAGCTAAGAGAAGCTGGCGTAAACTACGAAGTTGTTAAAAACACTTTATTAAAACTTGCAATTAAAGATAGCAGTATCGAGGGTATGTCTAATCATTTAGCTGGTACAACAGCTTTAGCTTTATCAAGCCAAGAAGATCCAATAGCAGCAGCAAGAGTTCTTTATAAATTCTGTCAAGAACATAAAGATGCAAGCTTTTCTATTAAAACAGGCTATATGGACGGCGAAGTTTTAGATATCGACAGCGTAAACAGATTAGCTACATTACCAAGCAGAGAAGGCTTACTATCAATGCTTTTATCAGCACTTACAGGCAACCTACGTGGTCTTGCATGTGCTATCGATGCAGTTAAAACACAAAAAGAAGAACAATCAGCTTAATATTTTAAGCTAAAAACAAATTATTAAAATTAATCGGAGGAAATTAAAAATGGCAAGCGAAAAAATTACAAAATTTATTGATGAAATCAAAACTTTAACAGTTTTAGAATTAGCTGAATTAGTATCAGCTATAGAAGAAGAATTCGGTGTTACAGCAGCAGCTCCTGTAGTGGTAGCTGGTGGTGCAGCAGCAGGCGGCGCAGCAGAAGAAAAATCAGAATTTGATGTTGTTTTAGCTGACGCAGGCGCTTCAAAAATGGGCGTTATCAAAGTGGTTAAAGAAATCACAGGTTTAGGCTTAAAAGAGTCAAAAGAATTAGTTGACGGCGCACCTAAAACAATTAAAGAAGCAGTTGCAAAAGCAGAAGCTGAAGAAATCAAAGCAAAATTAGAAGAAGCTGGCGCAAAAGTTGAATTAAAATAATCAACATTCTCTCTTAAAAAATTAAACGACTTTACTATAGTAAAGTCGTTTTTTTATTATGTATTTATTTTAAAATATAAATATGCTATAATTTATCTATAATTATAATGAAAATAAAAAGGATATAAATACAATGTTTTTAAGTTTTACAATAGAGGATTTTCAATACATTCCCTTAGGTTTTTGGATAGGGCTTATTATCGCTTTTAGCATTATTTATTTTTTAGTGTATAAATTTGCTAAAAATAAATTACTCCCCAAAGATGATAGTGATGATAATTTCTTTAATGAGGGTGAATAATAAACTAATCGTTTAAAGTGTAAATATCTGTATACACTAACTGAGCTTTTTGTGATACAAATTTATCTTGATGATACCAGCCTAAATACCAGCGAATATACTCGCATTTTTCATAAACTTCATCTAAATAAAGCCCTGTATTATTAATAGCAACACTATCAAGATTCAAAAATCTTTCAATAGTTGCGCAAGGTGCGTGAGTAAGTATGTAATCTACTTTATAATCATGCCTTAATAAATTCTTAGTGCAATTATTAAAATCTTCTTCAGTAGGGGCGATATCAGATATTGAAAAGTCAATATCATCGCTTTCATAGCCACCAAAACACAGTAGCTTTTTGCCTTCAATTTCTAAAACTTCACCTCTTTTAATATAGTAAATTTTATTTTTTACTATCTCGTTAGCCATAGCGCCGTTGTACTTTACTGTATTATAAGAATTAATAACTTGCATATTATCCTTAGTACCATCTATAAATAAAATCTTAAAGGGCTGTTTTGCAAGTTTTTTAAGGATTTTCTTTTCTTCACTACTATTGTTCCACACAAAGCCAAAGTCACCTAAAACAATCAAGGTATCACCTATTTTGATATGCTTTGTTGACTTTGAAATTATATGATCTATATCTTGATGTGTATCTGCTGTTAAAAAAATCATTTTATCACCTTTGTTTCACTTTATAAGTACACATTTATATGTTATACTAAATTAATTATAAATATATTATACCCAATATGAAAAGGAATGTCTATATGAAAAAAATAATAAATATTATATTAGTAGCAATAATTTTAACATCTTTTTTATCTGTTAATGCCTTTGCAAATGAGGCAAGATATGAATTACCTTTTGAGGTAGATGCTAAAAGTTATGTATTAGTAAGTATTGATACAGGGGAGATTATTTTAGAAAAAAATATGCACGAGGAATTTATCCCAGCCTCACTTACAAAACTAATGACAAGCTATTTAGCTTTTAAATATATAGACGATTTAGATAATACAATGATAACTGCCCCAAGGTACATCTATGATGAATTATATGGAATGGGTGGTTCTACTGCTGATATCTGGGCAGGGGAAACCTTATCAGCAAGGGATTTATTATACGCAACATTACTGCCGAGTGCCAACGAAGCAGCGAGCATATTAGCGGACTACTTAGGCGGCGGTAACCTTGAAAATTTCTTTATGATGATGAATACAGAAGCCGAAAAATTGGGTATGGATAATACTAACTTTACAAATGCCCATGGCTTATTTTTTGATGATCACTATACCTCAGCTTACGATATGTATTTATTAGCAAAGGCTTGCTATGAAACCCCAGGCTTTATGGAAATTGCTACGAGCACGCAGTATACATTGCCAGTAAATACTATGCATTCAAGCGCTTATAATATTTATAGCAGTATATCTATGCAGTATAAAAGTTCTGAGTTTTATCAGCCCTATATAAACGGGATGAAGACAGGCTCTTTACCCGAAGTAGGCAACAACTTTGTAACTGTTTGTAAAGACAATGGCGAAAGCTATATTTTAGTAGTAATAGGCGCAGATGACTATAAAGAAAGAGCTTCTTTTTATACAACAGATATTATAATGAGCTATTTTTTTGAAAACTACACTTTAAGAAGTGCTAATAGTTTAGATTTGCCAGCCGGTGAAGTGCAATTAAAATACACAAATGAAACTGATGCTCTTATGCTATATCCTAATACAGAGGTAATGAGCGTTTTACCAAATAATGTTGACCATACAAGTTTTCAAGTAAAAACAAACTTGCCAGACTTTGTAACAGCGCCTATTGAAAAAGGTGATGTAGTAGGCAGTATTGAATATTATTTAGCAGGGGAGTTAGTAGGCGTTAGCGAGCTTGCAGCAGCCCAAAGCTATGAAAGAGATATCTTAGTGTATCTAATTGAAAAAGTAGGAGAGATATTCTCATCTTTATACTTTTGGGTAGTTATAGCAGTAACTCTAACTTTAGGCGCAGTTTATTCAATTTATATTTATTCTAAAATAAACAGGCAAAAGAAAATGAATAAAATTATAAGAAAGAAGAAGTAATTATGAAAGATGTATTTATAGTCCTATCTCGCTCGCACACAATTTTAGCCAGAGCAATAAGAATATTCACAAAAAAATACTATAACCATACCTCGATTTCCTTTACAGAGTCATTAGATGTTTTTTATTCTTTTGGCAGAAGAAATCCAAAGTATATGTTCCCAGCAGGCTTTATAACAGAAGGGGTGAAAAGTGGCTTTTTTGGCCTTCACCCAAATACAAAAATATGCGTATTAAAGTTTAGTGTAAAAGATGAAGAGTTCAATCAAATACAAGAAAAATTGCAGCCTTTCATAAAAGAGCCACTAAAGTATAAATACGGTGTTTTTCAAATGCCTTTGATGATGATGGGCATAAAATACACACCTAAAAATCAATATGTGTGTAGCGTTTTTACAGCTTACTTACTTAAAGATATACTACCATTTAATAAAGACTATTCACTAATCTATCCTGAGGACTATTATCAATTTAATTTTGAGAAGATATATGAAGGAGATGCAGGGAATTATGAGTATTCAAAACAGTGAATTCACAATAACAGATAAAAGAAACTTAACTATCTTAGTTGATTTTTATGAATTAACTATGGCGAACGGTATGTTTTTAAGTGAGCATAGAGACACAGTGAGTGTGTTTGATTTGTTTTTTAGAAAGGTGCCCGATGATGGTGGCTTTGCTATTAGCTGCGGCTTAGAGCAGGTGATAAATTATCTTGAAAACTTATCTTTTAGCGAAAATGACATTGAGTATTTAAGAAGTAAGGATATTTTTAGCGAAGGTTTTTTAGACTATTTAAAGAATTTTAAATTTGAATGTAGTGTTTGGGCTATGCCTGAGGGCACGCCTGTTTTTCCAAAAGAGCCAATGATAACAGTAGAAGGGCCTGCTATCCAAGCGCAGTTTATAGAAACGATGCTCTTAATTTTAATTAACCATCAAACGCTAATAGCTACAAAGGCAAATAGGATAGTAAGAAGTGCAAACGGTAAAAGCGTACAAGAGTTTGGTGCAAGGAGAGCTCAAGGCGTAGATGCTGCTGTATACGGCTCAAGAGCGGCTTTCATAGCTGGTTGTTCTGCTACTTCTAACACTATATCCGAAAGAGATATGGGCATACCAGCCTCTGGTACTATGGCGCATAGCTGGGTGCAAATGTTTGATTGTGAATACGAGGCTTTTAAAAGATACGCACAAATTTATCCTAATAACTGCACCTTGTTAGTAGATACATATAATGTATTAAAAAGTGGTGTAGTGAATGCTATAAAAGTGTTTGATGAAATATTAAAGCCACTTAATAAGCGCCCTGTTGGTATAAGAATAGACAGCGGTGATATAGCCTACTTATCAAAAAAAGCAAGGATAATGCTGGATGAGGCAGGATATAGCGATTGTAAAATAGTAGTATCAAACTCAATGGATGAATATACTATTAGAGACCTACTTTTAAATGATGCAAAAATTGACTATTTTGGAGTTGGGGAAAATTTAATTACGAGTAGTACCACACCTGTTTTAGGTGGGGTGTATAAACTTGTAGCTATAAAAAATGGCGATAACTACATCCCGAAAATAAAAATAAGCGAAACTTTTGAAAAAGTAACTATCCCTTATAAAAAACAGGTGTATAGAATTTTTTGCAATGAAACAGGCAAGGCTTTAGCGGATTACTTAACTATTTATGATGAAGAAGTTATGCACTTAGAAGAAATAGAAATTTTTAGCCCCTTAGAGCCTTGGAAGAAAAAGACTTTAACTAATGTAAACTTAAAGCCCTTATTAGTGCAGATTTTTAATAAGGGTAAAAGAATATATACTTCGCCCACAATATTAAATATAAGACAGTATACTAAAGAGCAAATCAAAACTCTATGGGAAGAAGTAAAAAGATTAGACAGTGCGCATATTTATTATGTTGACTATTCTATGAAATTATGGAGTGAACAAAGAAGACTTTTAGAAGAAAAACAATTTTAAAAAAGAAGGTGAAGCGGTGGTAAATATTGTTTTAGGTAGTATGTTTTTTATAGTGTTGCTTTTAGGCTTTTTATATTGGCAAACCTATGGAATAAAAACAATAAACTTACTATTTGAAAATGAGAACATCCCTAAAAATTTTGATGGGGTAAAAATTTTACATCTCTCAGACTTTCACAACTCAAAGCCCTGTTTAGAAAAAACAATACAAATAGCAAAAAAAGAAAAACCAGACTACATCTTTTTTACAGGCGACATTATCGACTCAAGAAAAACAGATATAAAAATAGCTGAAAAATTACTCATAGCCCTAAATGAAATATGTAAAGTTTATTATATTTTAGGCAACCACGAAGTGAGAATAAAAAACTTGCAAGAGTTTAAAGAAACGGTAAAAAATACTAAAACTCTGCTATTAGAAAATGAAAAAATCACTCTAAATAATAATGGAGATATCATTAGTTTAATAGGTATTTGCGACCAAAATTTATCCTCAAATAAAACAACGAGTAAAATGCAAAAAGAAAATTATAAAAACCATATTAAGCGCTTAGCCGTAGCTGATAATACCTTTAAAATTTTATTAATTCATCGCCCTGAGTATTTTAGAGAATATGTTGAAAATGGCTATGATTTAATTTTTGCAGGGCACACTCACGGAGGCCAATTTAATATACCTTTTACAGATATAGGAGTATATGTGCCTGACCAAGGCTTATTTGCAAAGTATGCAAAAGGAATAAAAACAAAAGATAAAAGCACCTTAGTTATCAGTAGTGGTATTGGCAATTCTTCCTTTCCTTTTAGGCTGTTTAACCGCCCTGAGATAATAGCAGTAACTCTAAAATGCAAGTGAGTAAAATTATAACTGCTTGATTATTTTTATAATAACCATATAATTAGAATGTATTTTATAATATATAATTTAGCTTAGCATTTTTTAAATATGGCGTTTAGTGAGTGAATAAAAAATAAAAATAATTTTTAGCAAAAGATTTAATTTTTAACCAATAAATATTTAATAAAAAAGCATACAAACTCATACTTTGAGCTTGTATGCTTTTTTATAAGAAAAGATAAATTATCAACTTAAATTAATAAAAGTTTAAAATGATTAAATAAGGCTGATAAATTTTTTAATAAGAATTATAACGATAAATTTGTAAATAATTTTTCTACTAAAGATTTTATTAAAGGATGTTTTGACAAATTATTATCTTCACAAAGTAGGTTAATGCTTTCCTCTTGGGCTATATTTAAAATGGTTAAATCCTCAGATAGCTGTGCTAATTTTAAAGTAGGTAGACCATGCTGTCTATCTCCAAAAAAGTCACCTGGGCCTCTATTATCTAAATCGTATTGGCTAATTAAAAAGCCATTTTGAGTAGTAGTGATGAATTTCAATCTATTTTTAGCATTAGATGAATTTGAATCGCTAACTAAGATACAATAGCTTTGCTTTTGCCCTCTGCCGACTCTGCCCCTTAACTGGTGCAAGGCAGACAAACCATATCTTTCAGCGTTTTCAATTATCATCAAGGTCGCATTCGGCACATCAACGCCCACTTCGATAACGGTAGTAGAGCAGATAAGCTCTAATTTACCGTCTTTAAAGTCTTGCATTATTTGCTCTTTTTCTTTATTTTTCATCTTGCCGTGTAGCATAGCGCTTTTAACATCAGGAAGCAATTTTAAAACGACATCGTTATAGTAATTCGTTACATTCTGCATTTCAACACTTAAGTTTTCACCTTCTTCAATAGCAGGTAAAACAATATACACCTGTGATGAATTATCAATATTTTCTTTTATAAAATTAAACATTCTTTGTCTTTTATCCGTACCTACAAGGTAGGTTAAAATAGGCTTTCTGCCAACTGGCATTTCATCTAAAACGCTCACCTTTAAGTTTGCATAAATAGTCATTGCAAGGCTTCTTGGGATAGGAGTAGCTGACATTACTAAGATATGAGGATTATCACCTTTTTGGCTAATTAAGTTTCTTTGGCGAACGCCAAAACGGTGTTGTTCATCTGTTATACAAAGGCCTAAATTATTAAATTTCGTCTTTTCATTTAAAACAGCGTGTGTGCCTATTAAAACATCAATATCGCCGTTTTCTAAACTTTTGTGTATTTCTTTTTTCTCTTTAGCCTTAGTTGAAGAAGTAAGCAGGGCACAGCGAATAGAAAAACAAGAAAGCATTTTTGAAATTGAATGATAATGCTGAATTGCTAAAATTTCAGTAGGCGCCATCATACAACTTTGAATATTGTTTTTTGCCATTATAAACATAGCACTAACGCCCACTAAAGTCTTACCACTGCCGACATCGCCTTGAAGCATTCTGTTCATACTACTGCCACTTTGAAAATCTGCAATAATTTCATTTATTGCTTTTTTCTGGGCATTTGTGGGGATAAAACTCAAAGATTTATAAAATTCATCTATATTGACAGGGGCTATCTTTTGGCTTTTTTCTTGTTTTTGGATATTGCCTAATAGGCCAAGGCCTAATTGTAAAATTAGCAATTCATTAAAAATTAAGCGGTTTTTTGCGTTTAATAAATCAGTATTACTTTTTGCAAAATGTATATCATTTACAGCTTTAAAAAGAGTAGGTAAAGAGTGTTTATTTAAAATATCATCATCTATAAAATCTTCTAAATCATCAACTAATGAAAAGGCTTGCTTTATACAGTTTTGAATTATTGTATCAGAAAGCCCCTTTGTCTTATTGTAAATTGCTTCTTGAGTGATAGGGCTGTTTGCATTTATAAATAAGGGGGACATCATTTGCTTATTTGTAAAGCCACCTGTGATTTTTCCATAAAATAAGTATTCCTCGCCTATATTTAACTTTTGAACAGTGTATTCTGAGTTAAAAAAAGAAACGGTAAGTTTTGCATTTTCATCAGCACAGATAACATTAAAAAGTGTTCTGTTATTACTAAGTCGTACAACGGGCTTTTTTTGTAACACCATTGCTTTTACAACGCAAGCTGTATCAAAGGGGGCAGATAATAAATCAGTAAAAGAGGAGTAGTCAATATATCGCCTTGGATAAAAATGCAATAAATCGCCCACTGAAAAAACACCCAACTTACTAAAAAGTTCGGCTCTTTTTTCGCCAACTCCCTTGAGGTAGCGAATATCTCTTTTAAGTATATCTTCCATATAATCACCTATATAAATAATATCATTTAATAAATATTTTATCAAGAGCGGGAGTGCTTAACTATGAAAAGGGATAAAATCAGCCTTTATCAGTTTTTACATTTATTATTTACTTAATTAGGATAAGGTTTTATATAAAAAAACTTTTTATAATCTATTTAATACTAAAAACGATTTTATAATAATATTTTAGCAAAGTTTAGCTGAAAATAAAAGATAATTTTGCAAATAAAAAAATCCGATTTTAAATCGGATTTTTTATTTTTAAAGTATAATTAAATCTTTAGGTGTCCTTGTAATATTTTCAACTAAGTTATCAGAAACATAAAACATATCACAAATTCTAATACCAAAATTCTCTTTTAAGTATATCCCCGGCTCTATTGCAAGAATATTACCTTTTGAAAGTATATCAGTAGAAGTAGGGGATAAAGCAGGTGATTCGTTTAAATCGATACCGATACCGTGGCCTAAAGAGTGGTTAAAACAGCCTCGAAAGCCTGAGGATTCTATAAAGTTTCTCACAGCAGTATCAGCGTCAATTCCCGCAGCTCCATTTTTTAAGTGTTGCATAGCTATAACAAAGGAATTTTTAACAACATCATAGGCTTTTAAAAATTCATCACTAGGTTTTCCAAAAAAGATAGTCCTTGCCATATTGCTTCTATATCCATTGTATACAGCACCAAACTCTATCATCACATTCTCGCCTTTTTCAATAACTTTATCGCTTGCTCTACCGTGGATTAAGCTTGAATTTTTACCACTGATACAACAAATGCTAAACTTATCTAAATCAGAGCCATTCTCAAGCATTAAATGAACAATCTTAGCTTGCACCTGTCTTTCTGTCATACCTGGCTTTATAAAGTTTATAACTTCATTAAATACTTTTTCATTTATCCTTTGAGCGGCTTTAATATTTTCAACTTCATCAAGATTTTTAATCATGCGAAGTTTATTTAATTGGCTTTTCATCGGCATAGTTTTAGCATATAAGGCAGTTTCAAAAGATAGATAGTCTTCGTGGCTAATACCTTGGCTTTCCAATATCATACTTGATACTCTATCAGACTGCACTATCTCATTTATATACTTTGTGTACTCAGAGCCATTATTAACGATGATTACTTTAAAGCCCTGTGATAGCAATTGCTTTTGGGCAATTTCTTCATATCTTTTATCAACTAAAAAATAGCTATTGCCTCTTTTTGTTACAATAACAAGGCCACTTGAAGTTTTAAGACCTGTTAAGTATAAGCGGTTTTCATAGCTTTTAACAACACAGGCATCTGTTTTTATTAGCTCTAAAAGTTTTCTTACTTTTTCAAGCCTTAACTTAATTGAAAACATAATTCCTCACCTAACTATAAGCCTTTGCAGTATAATTTTTACAAACTATTTTATAAACAGCAGTCTGTTTGAAAACAGCTTCTGGATACTCTAACACACCTTTAAAATCGTATTGGAGCATTAATACATCAAGAGCTTTTTTCTTTTCTTCATTATCTAATTCAAATACATTGCCTTCTAAAAAAACGCTCGCATAGTCGTTTGAATAATCCATAGCATCTTCTGCTGTTACAATATCGCTTTTTGAAGTTATTTGTACACTGACATTATTATCATTTTTCATTAAATCAATTTTTCTTCCTTGCTTTGCACTATGAAAATATAGTATAATATCATCATCGCAAAACTCAAAACCATAATTTAAGTTAACTATATAAGGGTACTTATTATCACCGTTAATAGCAAGACTCATAAATGGAGCAGTGGATAAATAAGATTTTATTTTTTCTTTGTCTAATACTTCTCTGTCTTTTCTTCTCATGATTATACATCCTTTAATATTAATTTAATAATATTATAATACTATACTTTAAATAATAAAACAATAGTTTAGGAGGCATTATGGAAAAACTTTTAACAAACAGGCTTTATTTATACATATCCCACCCTGCATTAGCTCAAAGGGCGGCTGATTTCAATTTAAAAAACAAAGAGGCATTTGCATGGACAGAGCCACAAAGGCAAGAGGGCTACTATACAAAATTAGGTATGAAAAAATACTTAAAAGACTCTTTAAAAGACTCAAAAAATTTAAGCGAGTTTAGGTTTTGGCTTGTAGAAAAAGGAAAAGAAGAGATAATAGGAACAGTCTGTCTGTCTGCTGTATCCTTTGGCAATATGCAAAGCTGTTTTTTATCTTATAAAATAGATAGCGATTATCAAAACTTAGGCTATTGTACAGAAGCTGCAAATGAAGCGATTAATTTTGCTTTTAATACATTGAAATTGCATAGAATAGAAGCTTCTGTAATGCCACATAATTTGCAAAGCCTTAAAATTATGGAAAAACTAAACTTTGAAAAAGAAGGCTACTCAAAAGAGTATTTAATGATAGCAGGAAAAAGGCAAGACCATGTGCGCTTTGCACTAATTAACAAAAATTCTAAGAATTAATTTTTTATAAGGCTTTTAGTAATATAAAGCCTTATTTTTTTATAATTTTAATTTGATATAAAACAAAAAACAAAGAAAAAAGTGAACATCTCACATTCATTACAAACTTATTTCGATATTGTTACAAAAGTAGCAATGTGGATAATTTTTCACAAATTACACACATTCTGGCAATAGAATTGATTTATCGTTTTAAAAACGAATAATAACAAACAAATATTATGGAGGAAAAAATAATATGAAAAAATTTATTGCATTAGCATTAGTAGCAGCTCTATCAATTTCTTTAGTAGCTTGCTCATCAGAAGAAGAAACAACAGAAGAAACAACAGACGACCAATCTACAGTTCAAGATGTTGAAGAAACAGAAGGCGAAGCTGAAGATGATATGACTGAAGAAGAAGGCGAAGCAGTTGCTGCAATGCCTGGCGCTACAGTAACAATGGACGGCAATGTATACACAGTTGTTTATGTTCCTGAAGAAAACGGTTTCTTAACAGAAATGACAGTAACAGTTGAATTAGATGACGCTGGTACAATCGTAGCAGTTGAAGTAGTTGACAACCAAGGTCAATTATACCCAACAGCAACAGAAGCATTAACAAGCGTTCCTGCAGCTATGGTTGCAGCAAACAGTGCTGATGTTGATATCGTAGCAGAAGCTACAATCACAAGTGAAGCTATCATCGCAGCAGTTAAAGCAGCTTTAGAAGCTTAATAACTTTATAAATTAATCAGCACCATTGGTGCTGATTTTTTTATTTTTCACATAAATTTTGATTTTTTAGTGTAAAATATTAGTATATTAGTTTCAAAAGGAGAAAAAAATGAAGACTTTATTATACTGGCTCGCTGCCTTAGGAGTAGGCGCTTATGTGTTAAGTCCTGTTGATTTAGTGCCTGATGTTTTTTTTGGAATAGGCTGGCTTGATGATGCCGCTTTAATTGCTATTGCTTTTAGGATGTATTATACACTTAAAAGAGCAAAGGCTATGAAAAACAAAACGACGAAGCAAGACGATGGTGCAATAGAAATCGATTTTAAAGATATTAAGGAAGATGAAAAGCCTTGATTTTATTATAGATATAAGCTATAATGATAACACTTAAAAATAAATACTATGTAATAACAAATTATATAAGCTGAGCAAATAGGTGAAATTCCTATACGGTCCCGCCACTGTGAAAATATCTAATATTTAAGTCAGATGTCAGCGCTTATTACAAGTGTATGATTTACGATGAATAAATCGTGCGCAAAAATGTAGCTTATTTAGCTGTTTTTTGATGTGCACCTTTATTTAAAAGGTGTTTATTTTTTTGAAAAAATATATTTTATGGAGATTAATATGAAAAAACTATTATCAATTTTACTTTTAATAGCTACTATGACTTCTTTAGTGGCTTGCCAAACTCAAAGTGAGGAAGACATTGCTCAAGAAGAAACTACGAGCGATTTAGCTATCGTTAGCCTTTCGCCATCTAATACAGAAATATTAATAGCCTTAGGCTTAGAAGAAAATATTATTGCAATAGACACTAATATGCAAGAAGAAATGCCAAATTTGCCAGCCTTTGATATTTACACACCGAATGTTGAAGAAATAATTGCTTTAAACCCTACTATAATTTTCTTAGATGCCTTTGGTAGTGTATACAGCGATAGCTCTTTACAAGATACTTTTAAAGCTGCAGGAATTAAAGTTATTGAAACAGAGGCAACAAACAGTATCTTAGAAATTTATGATAATATTTTCATAATGGCAAGTAACACTGGCACATCACAAATAGGCGATGAAATCATAGCTACAATGGAAAGTGAAATAGAACAAATAAAAGAAATAGCAAATACTATCACTGATAAAAAAACGGTGTATGTTGAAATTTCAACACCACCTTATATGTTTACAACAGGTAGCGAGACATATATAAACGATATGATTGAAATTGTAGGTGCAGAAAATGTATTCGGCACTTTCGCTGGCTACACAAGTGTAAACGAAGAAGATTTAATTTTAAATAACCCAGATGTTATAATATCAACAGCAGGCTATGAAGAAGACCCAGTAGGCTTAATTTTAAATAATGCTAACTGGCAAACTATCACAGCGGTAATAAATAAGGAAGTTTATTATATAGAAGAAGATTTAATAAATAGATCAGGGCCTAATGTAATACAAGCGATAAAGGAAATAGCAAAGGCTATTTACCCAGATGAATTCAGCGGCATATAAAAAAACGCTAAGCATAGCTATAATAATAAGTATTATATTAATTAGCTTTAGCGTTATGGTAGGAAGTATCTATATACCTTTTAGCGAGGTATTAGCGATAATTGTAAAGGCGGCAAGTGGTATTGATGTAGGCATAGCGACAAGCGAAGTTAATGAAATTTTAATTTTATCCCTTCGCTTGCCAAGGACTATTCTCTGCTTTTTAGTAGGGGCAGCCTTGTCCTTATGTGGCCAAGTTTTACAGTCAACTTTAAAAAATCCCTTAGCCAGTGCTTATAGCTTAGGTATATCCTCAGCTTGTGGGCTTATGGCTGTAATTGTTATGATATTCTATACAGGTGCATTTATGTATCAAATTATGATTACTTTAGGGATTTTAGGCGGAGTAGGCTGTGTTGTTATCGTTTTAGTTTTTGCAAAGGTGAGCGATAGTACACTTGCATCAAGTACAGTTATTTTAAGTGGTATGGTTATATCTTTATTTTTAAATGCTGTAATGACTTGCCTTGCAAGCATGGATACAACGATTGTAACGAGCATATTTTTGTTTCAATTAGGTAGCTTTGCCCAAAGGGGCTATACAGGGATAATAGCTTTATCAATTATACTGCCAATTATTTTAATTATATTTATTACAATTAGTAAAAACTTAGACATACTTAGTTTTGGCGATGACGAGGCGAGAGTTTTAGGGGTAAATGCTCCTTTTTTAAAATGGCTATGCGTAGTTTTGGTATCTATTTTAACGAGTGTTTGCGTTAGCTTTGTTGGGATAATTGGCTTTGTTGATTTAATAGTACCTCATATAGTTAGAAGATTAGTAGGGGCAAGCCATAAAAAAACTATCCCTTTAAATATTTTTATTGGCGGTAGCTTTATGCTTGTTTGTGATATAATTGCAAGGGTAGTTATATCGCCAAGGGAAGTGCCGATTGGAGCAGTGACTGCTTTAATAGGTGCGCCGTTTTTCGCCTTTGTTTACCTTAAAAATAA
The DNA here is from genome assembly GCA_964369975.1 of uncultured Oscillospiraceae bacterium. GTDB lineage: Bacteria > Bacillota > Clostridia > Oscillospirales > Ruminococcaceae > RGIG3102. Next base: position 165,429 of record CAYJFZ010000001.1, on the reverse strand, counting down.
AAGGGGGCAAAGCGATGCTTAAAATAGAAAATTTAACAGCGGGCTATGACAAAAAAGATGTTATCTTTGATATATCTCTTACAGCGAATAAGGGCAAGGTTATTTGTATTTTAGGACAAAATGCAAGCGGGAAAACCACGCTTTTTAAAGCGATTTATAATTTGATAAATTATCAAGGAAAAGTAAAATTAAATGAAAAAGACCTTAAAAGTTTTTCATCAAAAGAATTAGCAAAACTAATTGGTATGGTCGGGCAAAATGATAATATGCATTTTGATTTTACTGTTTTTCAAACAGCCTTAATGGGAAGATACAGCCATACTAAAAACAGTCTTTTTTCTTCGTATTCAAAAGAAGATGAAAATATAACAACTAAAGCTTTAGAAAAATTAGATATCTTGCATTTAAAAGATAGATACTTAAATACATTGTCACAAGGGCAAAGGCAAAGGGTGTTTTTAGCAAGGGTTTTCAGCCAAAACCCAGAAGTGTTACTATTAGATGAGGCTATAAATCACTTAGACTTAAAGTATAAAATAGAAACAATGGATTTTGTAAAACAATGGACACAGAAAAATGAAAAAATAACCATTTGCATAATTCATGATATTAACTTAGCCTTAAATTATGCAGATGAAATAGTCTTTTTAAAGCAAGGAAGAATAATTCAACATACAAAAACAAAAGAATTAGATAAAGAACTTTTAAATAAGGTGTACGATGCAAATATTACAAACTATCTAAAAAAGACTTCTTTGTTATGGCTTAGTGATGATAAATAATTTATTAAAAATAAAAACCGATTTTCAAAAGAAAGTCGGTTTTTGTATATTTTATTTATTTGAGCTGAGCCATTCAGATAAGGTTTTTGCAATTTGTAATACAGTTAAGCTAACCATAATTACATAAGACGCTGATTGATAAGATGGATTTAAAACAGCTGAAAAAGTAGTAGCATCAACAAAGGCTAACATAGTAATTCTTGCTACTAACAAGCCTAAAAGACTTGATACAGCAAGCCACTGTATAGTTTTTTGCACCTCGCATTTTTTTAATAAAACTTTAACTGTGTCATGCACCCATAAAATAGCTGCTAATAAAACAAGGAATTTAAAAAAGACTTGATACAGAATAATAATAACTCTCATCGCTCTTTGCATCCATAAACTAAGTCCTGATAAGGAGTAGTTTGCCACTATTTCCCCACTTTCCATATACCTATTTGCGGCTATTGATGAATTAGCGATATTTTCAAAAACTTTTAAATACTCATCATCTGCCTCAGCAGGGATAGGCAGACAAGAAATACCCTCAAAGCTTGATATATGAGTAGCACCGCTTAAAAAAGAAGATATGATATTAGGGGTATCTTCTATATAAAATCTTGCATGCACCCCACTTCTTTTGGGCCCTGGCTCGTAGTCTAAAGTGTTGCAGTATTCATTTATTTCATCAGTTAAACGATTATAATACTCATCTGCTGCTTGTGGGCTTTCATAATAGCCAAGAAGAGCAACAGCATCTCTTAAAGCAAAGCTGAAAAAGCCTGTCCTATAATCGCCGTGAATTTCTTTCCAAGCAGAAAAATGCGCATCTTCAGCATCTAATAATGGGTATAGCTCCATAAAGGCATCACTGTGTTCATACAGCTTCATTCTTTCTTCATAAGAAATAGTCGTAGTTGAGTCACGAAGACCTGCGTCTAAGCGACTTAAAGCTCCATAAGCTGTAGCAAAGCTTGAGCTTTGATACTCATCTAAATCATAGGTGCCATAATAAGAATGATTAATTAAAGATAATGGAGCGATTATAACAAAATATCCTGCAATTAATAAAACAAGTTTTATAATGCTATTTTTAAGACTTTTTTCTTTAATATAAGTAATTACAAAATTAGATATTACACAGGCTATTACATAAATTAGTATATAGTGAAAATCTTCCCTTGTTAAAACTACAAAGGCAAAACCGATACCGCTAAAAAAAGCAAATACTTTGTTTTCGTATCGAGTGATAAAGCATAAAAGTAAACTAACGCAAAGAAGAACTAATGAATAATAAATTGAATCTCTATAAAATCTGTTTACATGTATTGAAAAAGCTATTGGATTAAACAAAACGAATAAGAAAATAAAAATTCTTAATAAATTTGATTTTATCATAGGATAAATAGCATACATAAAGCTAAGACTTGCTATTACATATAGACAATGATAGGCTAAAATATAAGGTATGTTAAAAAACGAAAAAATAGCAGCAAACAATGGATACCCTACACCCTTAACTAAGGTAAGAGGGCCGTAAGTGCCAAGCCACTCACCCTCTAATAAACTAAACACCTTAAGGATTTGCATTAAATCATCATAAGTTGTGTCAGTAATAAAGTATAGTTGTAAGCCCTGAGTTAATAATAACCTTAAAGCTATAGCTAAAACAAAAACAATAATTAGTACCTTTGTTGTTATTTTATTATCTATAGATTTTGCGTAATGTTTGATTTTTTCCATGTAAAACCCTTTCAAAACTAAAATAAAAGCAGACTTAATATAAACTTGCTACTTTTAGCTATTTAAGTAATAGTTTAACATATATTATTTCTAAATTCAATAAAAAACTACACTATAAAAAGTGTAGTTTTTTGTTTTTCCTATTCTTGTGGTGGCTGTGTGATATCGCAATCAGTTTCATTTAAAACTTCATCGCCTTCATAATAATCAGCTTCAAAATGCTCATCATATAGATAATCTTCCATCTGCTTAATTTGTTTATTTTTATTATAGATATAAACAACAGCGCCAGCTAAAGCAGCAAGTGATACTAAAGATAATACTTTAAAAAATCCTTTCATCTCATTGTCCTCCTTATTAATTTTTTCTTCTTTTATAGATACAATTTCAAGGGGCTTTTCTTCAAAATTCATTTTTCTAAGGTTATGAATTACTAAATCAATACCCTTAGTTTTCGTAATTAAGATAATTTTGGCATAAGTTAATAGCATTATAATTAAATTTATCGTATGCTTATTTAATAATTTAGATTTTAAAAACTTCATTTAAATCACCCTTTTCGTGTTTTATATTATTATTATACCAGTTTTTATAAATTAATACAAATGAAATGTTTGAATTATCATACTTTTTATTCATTTTATGTAAGCATATTCAACAAATATTATCAAATAAAGAAAAATTATGCTATTCACTAATTTTAAAAGATAAAATAAGCAGAAATTTCTTTAAAAAATATCTTTTTAAAGAATTTTACTTATTATAAAAATTAAAATTTACAAAATAAAGCTAAAGCCTAATTTTAGATAAAAAAAATATTGCTAACTATAAAAAATTATGTTATACTAATTTAGTATTATTATTTTAAAACTTAAAAGGAGAACATTATGGAAATATTAAAATTAGTAGCTGTTTTTGCAGTTGTTATATTTCTTGTTTCAAAAGGAAAACCAATGTCTTTTGCTATGGTATGTGCAAGTATTGCAACATGGGCATTATACATGCTACCTTTACAAGATGTAACAATTTCATTAGTAAACGGCTTAACTTCACTATCAACTCTAACAGTTATCTTAGTTATGTACTGTATAACATTCCTACAAAGAATGATGGAAGCAAGAGGGGCTGTAGGAATGATGAAAGATTCATTAAGCTCGTTATTTAATAACCGCTGGGTTAACTGCGCAGCAGCGCCTGCTTTTATAGGCTTACTTCCTTCACCAAACGCAGCTTTCATAGCTGGTGATATGGTAAAAGCATCAACAGATGGCATTATACCAAAAGAGGAACAAGCAGTTGTAACAAGTTTCTTCAGACATATTTCAGAAGCGTTTTTACCTACATACGGCTTTATTTTAATAGCACTTCAAATTTCAAATCAAGATGTTGGTAGCTTCGTTTTAGCTATGCTTCCTATGGTAGCTGTGTTAATGGTTTTAGGTTGTTTTTTCCTACTTCGTAAAAAAGTACCTATGGAAACAGGTATAGAGCCTTCAGGAAATAGAAAGCAAGACTTTAAAAACCTAATTAGAGGTATGTGGACAATTACAACAGTTATTATATTAGTAATTGCCTTTAGCTTACAAGTATATCAAGCAACAGCGATTGTAATTGTTATTTACTTCTTTGTTGAAAAGTTTAAATTCAGCGAAATCAAACCATTTTTCTTATCAGCGTTTGAGTCAAAAATTGTTTTTAATACTTTAGCAGTTATGGTATTCAAAGAATTATTAACAGCGACAGGCGTTATGGAATTATTACCGGAAGTGTTATCTGTATTACCAATTCCTACATTCTTAATCTTTGTATTAATTTTCTTAGCAGGTACATTAGTGTCAGGTACAATGGCAACAATCGTATTGTGTCTGCCTATGGCTATGGTAGCTGTACCAAATGCAGGCCTTCCTTTAGTTGCTTTATTATTAAGTATCTCTTATGTGGCTATGCAGGTTTCACCAACACATATCTGTTTATTCTTAATAGCTGAATACTTCGGTGTTACTTACAATGATATGGTAAAAAGAACAATCCCTATTGTTACAACATTTACATTTATTGCAATAGGCTATTACTTAGCTTGGACAACATTCTTTCCTATGATAGGCTAAAATTAATAAACTAAAAACGATGCAAATTTTGCATCGTTTTTTATTTAAAAGTATTTGATAAATTAAAAAATATAATCTTATGTTGAAATAAGAAAAATAAAAAATGTTTAAAAGATAAAACCAAAGACTGTCCAAAATAAAATTTAAAAAAAATATTGAGCTTTTATTGTAAAAATTAATACAAAAACTAAAAAGCAGTAGAGTAAATTAATACTCTACTGCTTTAAATTTTATTATAATGTAATAGCAGCTTCTAAAGCTATTTTCATCATATCAGCAAAAGCTGTTTGTCTTTCGTGGGCTGTTGTTTCTTTTTTGCCTATGAAAGTGTCAGAAATTGTAACAAGGCAAGCTGCGTTTTTCTTTAAATATTTTGCGTTAGCAAATAGTGCAAAACTTTCCATTTCAACACACATCGGCTTTGCAGCTGCATTCATTTGTCTTTTTTCTGGGTCTGCATAGAAGTTATCGCTTGAGTGAATTGTACCAGCAGTTAGTTTTGTGCCTAATTTTTCTGCTGCTTGTTTTAAAGCGTTATTGATTGTATCTGTTGGCTCTAAAACATCTTCTTCATAACCAAAAGCAGTTTTAGCATAGTTAGATGGGCTGTAAGCCTTATCAGCTATGAATACATCATATAAGTCAAGCTCTGCTACATAAGAGCCAGCTGAGCCTACACGGATGATGTTTTCAACACCGTAAAATTCATATAGCTCATAAGAGTAGATACCGATACTTGGCATACCCATACCACTACCCATAACAGAAACCTTAACACCTTTGTAAGTACCTGTAAAGCCAAGCATTCCACGAACACCATTAAATTGCTTTACATCCTCTAAGAATGTATCTGCGATGTATTTTGCTCTAAGTGGGTCACCAGGCATTAGTACTGTTTTAGCAATTTCGCCTACTTTCGCTTCGTTATGAGCTGTTCCTTTAAATTCTGCCATAATATTTTGCTCCTTTTCGTTTGTTTAAAATTATTATATTTAGATTTTTTATAAATATATTGTAACATATATATCTATTAAAATCAAATTGCGACTTTGTGTTTTTTTAATTTTTAATTATATCTTCTAATACTTTTTTTATATCCTCTTGTATACAAATAGCTTTGTGTTCGATGTCTTTATGCACTAAGGCGTTTGAATAATCAACACAGACCATAAGAGCATTTTTATAAGAGTTAGTCATCTGCCAAAATGGATATTTTATGATGCTCGGTGTGTTGTAACCAACACCAAGCTCTAAAAATAAAATATTTTTATCTTTATTTTCGTTTATAAAGTTTTTATAATTATTAGCGGCTTTATACCAGCCCTCGTCTTGTACAAATTTTGAGTCAGCTCTTAGATTCGTAGTCATTACACTTTTGCAAATTGGGCATTTTGGAATTAAGTCAGTAGGGATTTTAAAGTCCTTTTGCTCTTTTACCATTTTTAGTATAATTTCATAATTATCATAGGTGTTATCACTGCAAGGCACGCTACATTGAAAAAGCCCATAATCACCTTGAGTATAAAACAAGTGATTTTTACTAAAACTATTCTTTTGGAATAAGTGGTCTACATTTGTAGTTAAAACAAAGTAGTTTTTATCTTTAACTAAAGAAAATAGATTACTATAAACGCTACTATTAAGCTCTGTGTATCTATTTAGTAATATATGTTTTGAAAAATATGCCCATTTTTCCTCTTGAGTTTTAAAAGGATAAAAAGCGGCAGAATACATATCAGAAAACCCATACTCAGCTATAAAATCACTAAAGTTATTATAAAATCTCTCGCCAGTGTACATAAGTCCAGCCGAAGTAGAAAGCCCACTGCCTGCACCTATTACTACTGCATCGCTTTTATCTATTAAATCTTTAAGTAAAGAAATCTTTTCACTATAGCTAAGGTCTTGATTAATTTTTAAGTTTTTAAACATAGATACTCCTTATGATAATAGCTCGGTGTAAATTTTTAAATCTTCATCAGTGAACACATTAAAAACCACAGTTTTTATACAGCTGTCATTTTTCAAAAAATCACTAACTGTATCTATTGCGATTTGTGCAGCCTTTTGTTTTGGAAAAGAGAAAACTCCAGTAGAAATACAGCAAAAGGCTATTTGAGATATATTATTTTCACAAGCAAGTTCTAAGCAAGAAGTATAAGAGCTTTTTAATAAATCTATATCATTTTGAACAAGAGGCCCAGAGATAATTGGCCCTACTGTATGCAAAACATAATCAGAAGGAAGATTATAAGCCTTTGTTATTTTAGCTGTGCCTGTTTTTTCATCACAGCCTTGCTTTTGCATAATTTCATTACAAGCTAAGCGAAGGCGCACTCCTGAATAAGTGTGGATTACATTGTCAATACAGGCATGTAAAGGTGAAAAACAACCGAGCATACCAGAGTTTGCAGCATTTACAATACTTTGAATTTTTAAAGAGGTTATATCACCTTGCCAAAGATAAATTTTATCTTTTATCGCTTTTAAATCTTTTATATCAGTTATGCCTTTTTCAAAAGTCTTATTTTGCAAGTATTCATCTTCTAATTTTAAGTACTCATCGCTAATAGTAATAGGTCTTCTAATATTTACTAAGGCTCTATATAAATTAAAATCATCTAAGCCTTCTGGGTTAAAGGGTAGAGTTTCATACTCAGCTAAGAGTATTTTTATCATTTTTTTTATACTCATCGTTCATCCTTTATGAAAAGAAGATATAGTTTTCACGGTTAAACCAATAATCATCTTTTAAAATTAATGCGTAGTCCTCGGGTGAGTTTTCATCAGGGTGAACACTGATTAAGAAGTATTCTTCCGTTTCGTAAAAAACTGTAGGAGGTGAGATATACTCATTATTGTAAGTATGCCTTATTAATAAGTCCATAACTTCGCCTGTTTCTAAGTCATAGTAATCGTAAGTACCGCTTGTTTGCCCCTCAGCCCTTGTATAAAAGGCAACTTTATCATCTGCAATGAAATGTAGCCTTGCATCTTGGGCACGGTACTCAGAGGTAAGGGCAGCGAGCCTTTGCTCTTGTAAATTAATTTGTCTTATTTTTGTAGTGTTTGAGTCCATCTGATAAATAATGCTATCATAAACTCTATAACTTGAATAATCAGCAGTAGAATTTATTATTTCATCATACTCATGCTCACTAATGCTGTAAGTGAATAAGATTTCATTAAATTTATCAAGCTCTAAATTTTCAGGATTTTCAGTATTTACTGTTAATACCATTAAATTATCTTCAAAATGTCCTATTAAAACAGTTTGGATATAGTCATCAAAAACTGTTAATTTTTTAATTGATTCAGTTTCAAAATTTGCTGTATTTAAGATGTATTTTTCTTTTTCGTACTCAATACTGATAAAGTATAATACACCATTATCGCCAAAGATAGCATCACTAAAGACATTCGGCATCAGCCCTTCATCATCATCTAAAGTGATTTTAGCTACTTCGTTGCCATTCATATCTAATTTTAGTATACAGCTACCTTCGCTTGTAGGGTTTGATAAGAAAACATAAATATGCTTATCATAAATTATAGAGTCAATAAAGTCATAAGTCTCGTTTTGATTTGTAGCAAAATCATCAAAAAGTAGTTGTTTTTCTAAAGTAGTAAAATCATAAAAATACAAATCAAAACTATCGCCATTACTCTGAGTGCTATAAGCACCATTTGGGGTGTAGGCTGTGGCAGTTGTAAGGCTTGTGGCTAAAGGGACTTCCTGTGTGCATCCTATTAATAAAGCGAAAATAAGAACAGAAAACACTAAACTCAATTTTTTAAACATATATGCCTCCTTAAATAAGACTATTTATTTTTTCTAACTGAAGCGCCGAAGGTAACAGGCTGTGCTATAAAAACACTTTTGTATAAGCCTTTTAATTTATTTTGAGCCTTTATGGCTGTATTTTCATCATCAAATATACCAAAAACTGCAGCTCCGCTACCTGTCATAACGCTACCTAAAGCGCCTAAGGATAAAAGCTGACTTTTTATTATAGGAGTGTCTTTGCTTTGAGCGGCTATTTCTAAATCATTGCCTAAGTATTTTGCAATTTCGTGTAAGTTTTTATCTTGAATAGCCTTTATTAATTTATCGGTATGTACTATTGTTTTTTGGTTTAATTCATCGTAATTTTTAAAAGCCTGAGGAGTGGAAACACCCTCAAAAGGCATACAAATTACAAAAAAGCAAGAAGGCATTTTCGCTATTGGAGTGATAATTTCACCAATTCCTTGCACTCTTTTTGTCCCGCCAGAAAGCATAAATGGAACATCGCTGCCCACTTCTAAGCCAATTTTTGCAAAATCTTTGGGAGTAAGGGAGGTTGAATACATATAATCAAGTCCCTTTAATACTCCAGCAGCATCTGCACTACCGCCAGCCATACCGGCTTTTATAGGCACTCTTTTTCTAATATGAATATCAGCGCCACCTTTTACTCCTGTATACTTAAAAAACTCAATAGCAGCTTTAATGGCTGTGTTTTTTTCATCTGTTGGGATAAATCTTGCATTTGAAATAAGAGATATTTTATCAGCCGTTGTAAGGGTAATGTTTTCAAAAATTGAAATTGACTGCATTATCATATCTAAAATATGATATCCCTTATCATCAACGCCTACAATATCTAAACTTAAATTGATTTTAGCCGGAGCTATAATAGAAACTTTTTCCATATTACCTCTAAAAATTAAAAAATGAACTTCTTTTAATGTCGATAGCCTTTACTGGGCATACCTCGTGACAGCAAAAGCATTTTATGCAGTTTTTTAAGGCTATTTTTGCCTTATTTTCGTGCATCGTTATTACTTTTTTAGGACAGATGTCTTCGCATTTTTTGCAACCTATACATAAAGTTTTGTTTATATAAGGCTTTGGGCTTAGTAGTTTTTCAATAGGCGGTATAGCCCAGCTTAAAGCTCTTGGGGCGTGGTCTTTAAAATTAATTGAGTAAGACGCTGGCAAAACAAAGTCATCAATTAATTTAAATTTTTCTACATCGCCTATGATAAAATCTTTAATATTTATATCTTCGTTTATTAATCCTCGCCTTATGAACGCATTAATTAAAGGAAGACTTTTTAAATCGCAAGCAGTTAAATAAGCCATTAAGTAATCTAAATAAACGGCATTTTCACCCGCTAAAAGCACACCTATTTCTTTAGTTTGCCCAGAAGCCGGTCCGTCTTTATGCATACCTTGTATGCCGTCCATAATACTTAAATCGCAACGAATAGCAAAAAATAAGTCAAGGAGCATATCACTAAAGCGCTCTTTATCAGTAAACTGAAAATGAAATTCTGATTTTTTAAGCCCTGAGATAACGCCGAACATATTTTTTACACTGCCAGTAAGGCCCATCATTGCATGACTTTTAAATTTTGGCAAGTTAATAACAAAGTCATATTCTAAAATAGGCTTTGTTACTAAAAATTCTTTTACTACTACACCGTTTGTGCTAATTGTTTCAAGGGCTATATCAGTGTATAGTTTTACACCGTACTTTTTATTTAAATTAGCATAGCCACACACTTCATAACTGCTTATTAATTTCTGCTTTGAAGCAGTGCCACCGGGGGAGTCCATAATTAAAATGTTTTCACTTTTAATCCCTATTTTTAATAAAGCGCAAATCACAGCTTCTAAAATAACAGGGTGAGTGGTTACATTTTTTTCAGGGGCATGCTTTGCTAATAAGTTCGGCTTTAAGAGTACGGTGCTCTCTGTATTTAATTTTTGGCTTAGCTTATAATGCTGTATTATTTTTTCAATGCTATTATAAACTAAGTCAAAATCATAAGTTTTTACACTTGCATAATAAATATCGTTTATCATAATATTATTTTTCTTCTTTTAGCTTTTTTAAAAAGGCTTCCATTTTTACTACTGCTTGAGTTAAATGGTCTAAAGAGTAAGAGTAAGAAATTCTAACAAAGCCCTCACCAGCTTCTCCAAAAGCAGGACCCGGCACTACAACAACACCGCCCTCTAATAACAGCCTTTGGCAAAAGTCAACACTTGATAAGCCACTTGAGCGAATATCAGCGAACACATAAAAAGCACCTTGTACATTATGAGTAGTAAGGCCTATACGATTTAATTCTGAGGTGATAAACTTTCTTCTTATATCGTATTCTGCCTTCATTCTTTCTATTTCATCATCGCATTCATTTAAGGCTACTATTGCAGCGTATTGGCTGGTAGTAGGAGCGCAAATTATAGCGTATTGGTGAAGCTTAACCATAGGCGCTAATAATTCAGCAGGTGCTAAAACATAGCCTAAACGCCAACCAGTCATTGAATAACTTTTGCTAAAGCCGTTTACAACTATTGTTCTTTCTTTCATTCCTTCTATTTCAGCAAAGGAAACATGTCTATCTTTTGTAAAGGTAAGCTCTGCGTATATTTCATCAGTCATTACGATGATGTCAGTGCCTTTTAATACCTGGGCAATTTCTTCTAAATCTTTTCTTTGAAGTATAGCCCCGGTAGGGTTTGCAGGGAAAGGAAGCACTAAAATTTTAGTTTTATCTGTTATAGCTTCTTTAATTTGCTTTGCAGTAATTTTAAAATCATCTTCTTTAGTAGTCATAACTTCTACTACATTTGCCTTGCATAGCTTTGCTATTGGCACATAGCTAACATAGCAAGGAGTAGGTACGATTATTTCATCCCCCTCATTTAAAAAGGCACGAAAACACATATCAATAGCTTCACTACCACCCACAGTTACAAAGATTTCATCAGCTGAGTAATCTAAATTAAATCTGCGTTTTTGATAATTTGATATAGCCACTTTTAACTCTTGCATACCACCGTTTTCAGTATACCAAGTCCTGCCTTTTTCAAGGCTTTGGATAGCAGCTTTTCTTATTTTATAAGGTGTTTTAAAATCAGGCTCGCCAACAGCTAAAATTATGCTGTCTTTTGCATTAGCTGCCAAAGAGAAAAATTGATTTATCCCAGAAGGTGCTAAACTCGAAAGCTCATGATTTAATAGCTTTTCATAGTTAATCATATAGAGCTAAGTCTCCTCTCATCGCCTTTGCCATCTTCAAAAATCACGCCTGATTGTTTGTAAGATTTTAAAACGAAATGTGTTGCTGTACCATTAACATCATCTAAAGGAGATAATCTTTGGGCTACAAGCATAGCGATTTCTTGAAAAGTTTTCGCTCTAATTTCAATTAATAAATCATAGCCACCACTAATTAAAGTAACAGCCTCAACTTCTTGCATATCAGCGATAATTTTTGCTATCTCATCAAAGCCTTCACCTTTTTTAGGAGAAACACGAAGCTCAATTAAAGCTTTTACGCTATCGTGATTTAATTTTTCCCAGTCTATAAGTGTGCGGTAGCCTTTAATTACGCCTTGATTTGTCAAAGATTGAATTGTATCAGAAACTTCTTGTTCGCTCATATCAAGCATTTGGGCTAAATGTGCATGTGAAAGCTGTGGATTTTTTTCGATAAGTTTTAATAGTTTTTCCATTTAATAATCCTCTATTTCTTTTTTATATTACATATATTATATATGATAATTGTAAATATTTCAACTTGAAAATAATAACTAAACTATGTTAAAATACTAACAATAATGAAAGGCAGTGACGATATGATTAAAGTATATACAGCAAAAATAAAAACCACCCCTTTAGATATAGATAACAACTATAAAAAAGCAGTATTAGAAATAGAAAAAGCGATAAAAGAAAAAGCGGATTTAATAGTTTTCCCTAAAGGTTTTTTAACGGGTGTGCAATTAGGAGTTTTAGCAAATGTTACCTATGTAAGAAAACTTTATAATGAGTATATAGATGAATTATTAGAAAAATATCAAGATAGCGATATCTGTATTTTAGCAGATAATTTAACAAGAAAAGGCTTTGAAAATACCTTTATTCACAAAGGTGATTTTTACGAAATAGCAAATGTTAATTCCTTTAATATCTCATCGTACAACGACATTGATATTTTTAATAAGGCTTGTTATACATTTAAAGATGATTCTGATTTAGTAATATTAAATGCAACAGAAAAAACTTATGCCGGAAGATATAAGGTGTTAAGTGATAATATAAAGATGATTAGCGATAATATGAATATACCTATTATAGTGAATTTAGGCGGTTATGGTAGTACTTCGCACCCTGATATTTATTATCCTGCCATAGGCTCATTTTCTAAAAATAGCGCTTATTTTACAAAAGACTTTAATGAGTATTTATCCCACGATGGCTTTTTTAGTGTAGAATACCCAGACTTTTTAAAAGTAGAGGTAAACTACTTAATTTCTTCACTTAATTTTAAAACAAGTTATAATGAAAATCCTCTAATTCCAACAGATGTATCAAAAGAAGAATATGTTATGGATTTATTTAATATGCAAAGTTTTGCTTTGCAAAATCGCTTAGATAACACAGGGATAAAAAAAGTAGTTTTAGCTCTTTCAGGTGGACTTGATAGCACTTTGAGTTTATTAGTTTGTCTTAATACTTTTAAGTTATTAAACTATAAAAAAGAAGATATAATAGTGCTTAATATGCCAGCTATGGGCACTTCGCAAATAACTAAAAATATATCAAAATCTCTCTGCGATTCTTTAGGGCTAAATATGAGAACTATTGATATAACTAAAGCGTGTAAAACTGCCTTAAACGATATAGGTAGCGATGAAAACACTTATGATACAACCTTTGAAAATGTGCAAGCGAGAATGAGGACTTTAAACGCACTTAATATTGCAAATAAAGAAAATGCCTTAATGATAGGAACAGGGGATTTAAGCGAAATAGCCTTAGGCTTTTCAACTTACGGAGGCGACCATTTAGCCTCTTATAATCCTAATTCATCAGTATCAAAAACAGTCATTAGAACAATGCTGAATCTCTTAATAACTAAAGAAGAATACAGCGGTATTAAAGAAATAATCACTACTATTTTAAATAATCCTATAAGCCCAGAACTGCTGCCAAGTGATGAAGATTTCAGCCAAAAAACAGAGGAGATTTTAGCGCCATATAAATTAATCGACTTTTTTATTTATTGCTTAGTAATAGCAGAAATTTCACCCAACGATACAATAGAAAAAGCAAAAACCGTATTCAAAGATGAATTTAGTGAAGAATACTTAAAAGAAAAACTTAAAATGTTTTATAAAAAATTTATTCAAGGGCAGTTTAAAAGAAGCGCATCTCCTGAATCAGCAAGGCTTACACATGTACATTTGAGTGGCGAAAATAGGAGTATTCCAAGCGATTCAAGCAATGGTATTTTTGAATTATTTTTATAAAAATTATGGTAAAAACGCCGAAAATAATTAAAAATTTTTAACTATTATCAATACAATATGTACATTTTAAAAGAAAAATATTCCTTTTTTGTGTTTAAAATACAAAAATAAGCCAAAATCTATATACACAAAGGGATAAAAAGTGTATAATATAAGAATATAAATAATAGATGAAAACTTTGTTTTGTCTTAAAGTTTAATAAAAAAACATAAAATGTAATTATAAAATAAAAAGGAGCTTTTAGTATGATAAGTAGCTATAACAAACTTGGAAAAATTACGCTTACTCAAGATTATTTTACAGCCTTAGTAGGTAATGCCATTACAAGTTGCTATGGTGTAGCTGGTATGGACTCATCAAACACTTATGACGGTGTTAGGAGTTTATTATTCGGCGAGAATGTACCTGAAAAAGGCGTAATTGTAAAAACAGAAGATTCACAACTAATTATTGATTTGCACATAAAAGTAATCTTCGGGGTAAACATTTCAGCGATAGTTGAAAACATCACACAAAAAGTAAGCTATGTAGTACAAGACTCAACTGGCTTAGAAGTAAAAAAAGTAAATGTTGTGGTAAGCGATATAGTATCACAGTAATAGAGGTAGAATAAATGATTAACGGTAAAACGCTTAGAGATAGTATTATCTCAGGAGCAAATTTAATAAACAATAATAAAGCAAGAGTTGATGAACTTAATGTTTTCCCAGTACCAGATGGGGACACAGGCACTAATATGTCTATGACTATAACAGCGGCAAAAAAAGAACTTTTAAAATTAGATGATTCTGTTAGCGTGGAAAAAGTAGCAAATACAGTAGCTTCTGCAATGCTTAGAGGCGCAAGAGGTAACAGTGGTGTTATTTCTTCACTACTTTTTAGAGGTTTTGCAAAGGCATTAGCGAATAAAAAAGAAGCTAATACAAGCGATATGATACAAGCTTTAAGAAGCGGTGTTGATGCAGCTTATAAAGCAGTTATGAAGCCAACAGAAGGCACTATGCTAACTGTTGCAAGAGTAGCTTGTGAAAAAGCAGAAGAAAGCGGCGAAGAAGATTTAGTAGCACTTTGGGAATTAGTAGTAAAAAGTGCACAAGAAGCCTTAGATTATACTCCTGAGCAACTACCAGTATTAAAAAAAGCAGGTGTTGTTGATGCAGGCGGTCAAGGTGTTGTTCATATTTTCACTGGGATGCTTCGTGTATTTAAAGATGGCGTAATAGTTGAAAGTGTAGCACAAAGCGAAGAAAAATCAGTTACATTTACTCAAACAGGTGTTTATGCACAAGACTTAGACCCTAATATCATAAATGCTTACTGTACAGAATTCATAGTAAACAAACAAGATAAAGCAAGCGCTGAAAAACTAAGAGCTTTTTTAGAAAGCATCGGCGACAGCGTTGTTGTAGTTGAAGATGAAGAAATCATAAAAGCCCATGTTCACACAGAAGACCCAGGTAAAGCCTTAACAGAGGCTGTAAAACATGGCTATATGACAAACTTAAAAATAGAAAATATGTTAGAGCAAATGGCAGAATTATCCCAGCAAGGCGAAGGCCTTAAAAAGCAGGCAGATGACGCCGATAGCGATAGCCAGTTTAAATATCAAGCAGTAGATAAATCAATGCCTTTTGGCTTTGTAGCAGTAGCAGCAGGTGCAGGCTTAGAAGAAACATTTAAAGATTTAGGTGCTAATGCGATAGTTACAGGCGGGCAAACAATGAACCCTTCAACTGATGATATCTTAAAAGCAATTCACAGTGTAGGCGCTCAAACAGTTTTCGTTTTACCAAATAATAAAAATATTATCATGGCATCAGAGCAAGCGGCTTCTTTAGCAGATAGGGAAGTAGTGGTGCTTTCTACAAGAACAATTCCTCAAGGAATTACTGCTTTATTAAACTTTGACTATGAAGCAGATGCAAAGCAAAACACTATCAATATGAACTTAGCTAT
Organism: uncultured Oscillospiraceae bacterium; assembly: GCA_964369975.1. Classification (GTDB taxonomy): domain Bacteria; phylum Bacillota; class Clostridia; order Oscillospirales; family Ruminococcaceae; genus RGIG3102. Next base: position 149,544 of record CAYJFZ010000001.1, on the reverse strand, counting down.
TGAAAATGTTAAAACAGGCTCTATTACTTTTGCAGCAAGAAATTCAGACTTTGACGGACATAAAATTAAAGAAGGCGAAATTTTAGCTTTAGAAAATTCAAAACTTGCCTTTACAGAAAAAGATGTAACAAAGGCAGCTGTAAAATTAGCAAAACAAATGATAGATAAAAATACAACTTTCATCACTGTAATTTATGGTGAAGGGATAAGCGAAGAACAGGCAAATGTAGTTAGCGATTTAATAAGCGAAAAAGCACCTAAAGGTAGTGAAGTTAGTGTATTAAAGGGTGACCAACCTGTATACTATTATCTAATATCAATAGAATAATTTTCATAACGGCTAAAAGTGGATTTTAGCCGTTATTTTATGTTAAAAATAAGAGGGATGTATGACAGAAATTTCAAATAAAATATTTAATGATTATGGAATAAGAAACACAAAACAGCAAAAAAAAGATTTTATTGACTACTTAAAAAAAGAATACCCAAACTTAAAAGAAGAAAAAAGTAAGGGTATAATTAGTAGTAACAATTTAATCATAGGCGATGTAGATAAGGCAGACATTGTTTTTTCAGCGCATTATGATACGCCAGCCGTTATGCCTTTTCCAAACTTTTTAGCTCCTAAAAATTTTTTGATAACGATAGGCTATCAAATAGCTGTAGCTGGTATTTTACTAATTTTATTAACACTTACTGATGTATTAGTTTTTGCAATTTTTGATTATATTAACTTTAACAGTGATATGGATGTTTTTATAGTTATATTTGTAAACTATGGGGTGATTATACTTTTTTTATATGTTTTAATGTTTGGCAAACCCAATAAAAACAATGCAAATGATAATACTTCTGGAATAATAACTCTAATTGAAATATATTCAAAATTAGAAGAAAAAGAAAAAGAGAAAACAGCGATAGTGTTTTTTGATAATGAGGAAAAAGGCTTAATCGGCTCAAGAGAATTCAAAAAAAGACATAAAGAAAAAATGAAAACTACCCTACTTGTAAACTTTGACTGCGTATCAGATGGGGATAACTTATTAATAATCCAAAGCAAGAATGCACAGAAAAAATACGGCGAAATTTTTAAAGAAGTATTTATAAATACTGAAAATAAAGCAGTTATTTTAGATAAGGCAAGTAAGGCAATTTATCCATCTGACCAAATGGGATATAGCTATAATTTAGGTATAGCCGCCTTTAATAAAAAGAAATTCATAGGCCTTTATGTTGATAAAATTCACACTAAAAAAGATGTAGTCTTTGATAAAGAAAATATTTATTTACTTAGTGAATTATCGCATAAACTAATAAAAAGTATTTAATTCTTAATTTATAATAAGTTAAAAATATTTATACTAATAAACTTAAAAGTTTTTATACTCTAATTACAACATAAAACCCCCTTACACAAAGTGTAAGGGGGTTTTAATAATTATAGATTATTTTATATCTTAAGGCAAAATATCATCCTCAGGCATAATATCATCCTCTACACCAGGCGTATAAGGTGATGGAGGATATTTAGTATTTAAGTCTACTGTGTATACTAAGTACTCACCATCAGCATAAACGCTTCTAAAAGCGCTTGTATTATCAGGTAATTTTCCTTGCCAAGAGGGGTAAGGGTACTTAAATTTTACGACTACGACATCCCCAGTAGGGATATTTCCAGCTGAGACAGCCAAATGATACCAGCCATCACTACCTTCGTAATGAGTTACTTGTGTGTGAAGGAAAGTTTTCTCTGTTATCACTTCCACTGATTCTAAAGAGTAGGCATTCATTCTAAGAGGATTTACTATTGACCAAGCAAAGACTTGGTTAGTATTAACATATAAAGGATGTGGTAGTACTACTTCAGGAAAAGCAACTTTTAAATAAGTTCCACGATCAACTTCAGGCGAAGCTGACACTTCAGGTGAAGCTTCAGGAGAAACTGACACTTCAGGTGAGGCTTCAGGAGAAACTGACACTTCAGGTGAGGCTTCAAGCTCGCTTTGTTCTTCAACTATGAACAGATATTCAAAAATAGCAGTAGATTCAAAGGTATGGTTTTTTGAATCATATATAGTGTCTGAAACAAGATTGTTGTTACCTGAGGATGTTCCAGTAGTTGTAACGGTGAGCGTTAAGGTTACTTCGCCTACTTTTAGTGCTGTTACATCTAATGATGCAGTATGTTCACCGGACTCTATATTACCTACTGAAACTATGTCGTTATCACTTAAAGTATATTCTATACTTGTGACTTCGGCAACTGAGAGAGATTCTGCCTTGTCATAGGTTGCTACAATTTCTTTTATATCGCTTATTTCTAAATTTACTACCCTGTCTGAATCAGAAACTGTAAAGAAAGCGGAGGTTTGCGCATTATCACAACCCACTATCGATACACTCATTAGTAAGATAAGAAAAATTGATAAAAATTGCTTTTGTTTTTTCATAGTTATTCTCCTTTTAAATAAAATTAATATATGTAAATATAATAACATATATTTACAAAATATGCAAATTAGAGAATGTAAACTATTATAAAGTTTTTTATGTACAAACTATTTATTATAAAAGAAACACCGATTTTTATAATCGGTGTTTTTATTTTAATTAAGAATTAAACTCAGGTCTTGCACAGTTTGAAGTGATTTCTTCTTCTTTAATAGTAGCTTTAATATCAGCCTCATATAATGAGTACCACATCCAAGAGCCGAACACATTATAGCAAACAAAGCCTTCTTTTTCTAATATCCTATTTGCTAAGTAAGCACGAAGCCCACTTTGACACATAATATAAACAGGTTTTTTATTATCTAAAGATGATACCTTTTCTCTTAAAGAGTCTAAAGGAATATTTATAAAGCCTTCCACCATTCCTTTTTCGCATTCTGCAGTAGTTCTTACATCAAGTTTTATAACTTCATCGCCCATTTGTGCAACTTCTTTAAAAGTTGATACTCTTGCAGTGCCCTGCATAATGTTTTCCCCTACATAGCCAGCCATATTCACAGGGTCTTTTGCGCTTGAAAATGGAGGAGCATAGGCAAGCTCTAATTCGTGTAAATCGTAAACTGTCATACCTGCACGAATAGCTACACTGAAAACATCAATTCTTTTATCAACGCCTTCATAACCTACTATTTGAGCGCCTAATACCTTGCCATCTTTTTTTGCAAACAGTGTTTTTACCATCATCATTTGAGGGTTTGGGTAGTAGCCAGCGTGGTGGTTTGAAGCGTTAAACGATTTATGAAAATCTAAGTTTAAAGCGATACAGTCTTTTTCAGTAAGTCCTGTTGAAGCCACTGTCATTTTAAATACTTTTGCAATGCTTGAGCCTTGTGTGCCTTTATAAGCTGTTTTTATGCCCATAATATTATCAGCTACAATCCTTGCTTGCTTATTAGCAGGGCCAGCTAAAGGAATAATGCTGTCTTGCTTTGAAACGAAATGTTTTACGCTGATAGCATCGCCAACAGCCCAGATATTTTCTTTTGAAGTTTGCATATAATCATCAACTAAAATTTCGCCTCTTTTGCCAAGGTTTACGCCGCTGTCTTTTAAAAAGTCAGTTGCAGGGCGAACACCCACAGACATAACAACCATATCACAAGGAACAAAGCCACCGCTTTTTAAAACAACGCCGTTTTTTACAATTTCACTGGCTAGTTGATTAACAGCTAAAGTTACACCGTTTAATCTTATGTGATTGTGTAAAGCATGGCTCATATCTCTGTCTATATTAGGCATTATATGCTCAGCTGCTTCTACGATAGTAACATCTACTCCTGCTAAAGCTAAGTTTTCAGCTACTTCAACGCCGATAAAGCCACCGCCGATAACACAGGCTGTTTTAGGCTTATTATCATCCAAAAAGTCTTTTATTTTATAAGTATCAGGGATGTTTCTTAAAGTAAATACAGGCATATCCTCGCTTATTGATATAGGAGGAGTGATAGCACCAGCGCCAGGAGATAAAACTAAGTCATCATAGGCTAATTGATACTCATTTCCTTCTTTATGATTTTTTACAGTTACAGTCTTTTTATCTGCATCAACACCAATAACCTCGCTAAACACTCTTACATCGACATTGAATCTTTTTGAAAAACCTTCAACTGTCTGCACTAATAGTTTTTCCTTATCACTGATAACCCCACTTAAATAATAAGGAAGGCCACAGTTTGCAAAAGAAATATACTCATCTCTTTCAAGCATAATAATTTTAGCATCTTCGCTTAAACGGCGAAGTCTTGCAGCACTGCCAGCACCACCGGCAACACCACCAACAATAACAATAGTTTTCATATTTGAACTCCTTTGTAAATAAAATATAACTATATAATAACATATTTTTCAAAGCTAAATCTATGAAATTTCATTTTTTTAAAATTTTTGTTAATTACAACAATAAAAGCTATTTTATTTTAGTCAAAGTTATGGTAGAATATATAGTAAAGCTAAATACAAAGGAATAATTTAGCCTTGGAGGAATAAAGTGAAACAAGAAAATATTAGAAATTTTTGCATCATTGCGCATATCGACCACGGAAAATCTACTTTAGCAGATAGACTGCTTGAAAAAACAGGCACTGTTGAAAAAAGATTAATGGAAAACCAATTGCTTGATAATATGGATATCGAAAAAGAAAGAGGTATCACGATAAAAGCAAGGGCGGTTACCTTAAATTATGATGCGCCAAATGGTGAAAAATACGAATTCAATTTAATAGATACACCAGGACATGTCGACTTTGGCTATGAAGTTAGTAGGAGTTTAGCAGCCTGTGAGGGAGCTATATTAGTAGTAGATGCTTCTCAAGGCATACAAGCGCAAACTTTAGCAAACACTTATATGGCAGTAGAGCATGATTTAGAATTACTAACAGTTTTAAATAAAATAGACTTACCAGGAGCAGAGCCTGAAAGAATAGCTAATGAAGTTGAGGATATTATAGGTATCCCTTGCCTTGATGCGCCGAGGATTTCAGCGAAGATGGGCATAGGTATAGAAGAAGTATTAGCAAGATTAATAACAGATATTCCAGCTCCTAAGGGTGATGAAAATGCACCTTTACAAGCTCTTATCTTTGATAGCTACTACGATTCATACAAAGGCGTTATTGTTTATGTAAGAATAAAAGAAGGTAGCATTAAGCCGGGCGATAAAATAAAAATGATGCAAACACAAGCAGAATTTGATGTTGTGGAAGTTGGTAAGATGTCGCCATCTTCAACTGTTGCAACGGAGTATTTAAAAGCAGGCGAAGTAGGCTATATTACAGCTTCAATCAAAAGTGTTCAAGATACAAGGGTGGGCGATACTGTAACTTTAGCAGAAAATCCAGCGAAAGAAGCCCTGCCGGGATATAAAAAAATCACACCTATGGTTTACTGTGGTATCTACCCAGCAGACGGTGCAAAGTATACAGATTTAAGAGAGGCGCTTGAAAAATTACAATTAAATGATGCCTCACTAATTTTTGAGCCTGAAACAAGTGTTGCCTTAGGTTTTGGTTTTCGTTGTGGCTTTTTAGGTTTATTACATCTTGAAATTATCAACGAAAGATTAGAGCGAGAATTCGACTTAGACTTAGTTACTACTGCGCCGAGTGTTGAATATAAAATCACTTTAACAGACTCAACTGAGATGTTTATAGATAACCCTACAAACTACCCAGACCCAGCAAAAATTCTAAAAAGCGAAGAGCCTATGGTGAACGCTCATATTTATACGCCAAAGGATTATGTTGGCCAAATTATGGATTTGTGCCAAGATAGGAGGGGTATCTTTAAAGATATGACCTACCTTGACCAAACAAGGGTTGACTTGCATTATGAGCTACCGCTGGGTGAGATAGTGTATGACTTTTTTGATGCGATAAAAAGTAGAAGCAAGGGTTATGCAAGTTATGAGTATGAATTTAAAGAGTTTGCACCATCAAAACTTGTAAGACTTGATATCCTTTTAAACGGCGAAAATGTCGATGCCTTATCTTTGATAGTCCATGCTGATAAAGCCTATGAAAGAGGCAGAAAAATAGCTGAAAAATTAAAAGAAAACATCCCAAGACAGCTGTTTGAAATACCTATACAAGCAGCCATAGGCGCAAAAGTTATCGCAAGAGAAACAGTTAGAGCGATGAGAAAAGATGTTTTGGCAAAATGTTATGGCGGCGACATTACTCGTAAGAAAAAACTACTTGAAAAGCAAAAAGAAGGTAAGAAGAAAATGCGCCAGTTAGGTAGTGTAGAAGTTCCGAGTGAAGCATTTACAGCGGTGTTAAAATTAGACTAATAATTTATATAAAAGCTTATACTAATAAATAAAAATACGCTAGCTTTGCCAGCGTATTTTTTTATAAATAATTTTAAAATAGTTTTTGATAATTATAATTATGTATAGCTTAATTACTACTATAAAAACAAAAAAACAATGTGAAACTTCACATTGTTTTTATTTTAATATTTATATATAGTATTGGTAAGAGGCATTTTTATCAGCTGCCTTTGGTAGGGCAAATCTTAAAATTGAATTAAACACAGGGTTTATTTTTCTTGCCTTTTGTGGACAATAAGAGATACAGCGCATACAAGTGATACATTTTGCCTTATCTGTTTTTTTAGGACTACTTTCACTTATTGCATTTGTAGGGCATTGCTTTGTGCAAATTAAGCAGTTATCACAGCTACTATCACCGTAAGGGGCGATAGGGAAATTAGTGTATTTTGCATAAGGGCTATTACCGGGCACAGCTACTTTTTCTAAAGAAGCGATGTCATCTACTTTTGATAATTTTTCTATTACTTTATTTACAAAATCCTTACCCTCATTTAAGTCTTCTAAAGTAGGTCTTTGCGAGGCTAAGTTTGTAGCTAAAGAGTGGCGAGTGATAACGCTTGCAGCTGCTATTACTATAAAGCCTTGAGCAGTTAATACATCGCTTAATTCTAATAAGGCATCACCCACACCAACTTGACCATAACTAACTAAAGCTATAACAGGAGTGTTATTTCCTTTTAAGCTTTTTAATCTGTCTACATTAGTGTTTATAAGCCTGTTTGCAAAAATCGGCCCTGCTATTATTACTAAATCATCGCTGTTAAATTCTTGAGTTACACCTTTTAGCGTAATGTCAGTATGTACTACATTTTCTAAATGTTCACTTATTCCTTTTACTACTTTTTCAGTTGAGCCTGTTGGGCTAAAGTAAAAGCTGTATGTATTTTTTATTTTCATATCATCCTCCATATTTATAATCCTTGATAAAAGAATATCAAGCAAGGCTTACGATGTCAAGTAGGCAGAAAAATAATACTTGTAGCTAAGTATATTAATAATTTATTTCTTATAAAAAAACTTTCAAAATAAAAATGGCACTACTTATTCGTAGTGCCATTTTTTATATTAGGTTTAATACTAAAAATTTATCTTACTTCTTTTTTCTATAAAGAGTAAAGCCCAAGCCTCCTAAGACAACAGCTGTAGCTCCTGCAAGAGGAAGTACCGGTATTGAAGAAGAATCATCTGCATCATCAGTGCCAGTTTCTTCTGGTGTAGGTGTGGCAGTCGGCACTGGTGTAGGAGTGGCGGTTGGATCCGGAGTTTGAATAGGAGTAGGTGAAGGTGTAGGTGCAGTTGTTGAAGAAGGCTGTGTAACATAGCTTCTATTTACATATCCTGCCTCTTTTAACTCTGCAAAAGTGTAGTTTCTATCAGGGTTAAAGCCTTCTCTTTCCATAACTAAGCCGTTAAAGTTAAAAGTATCACCATCTCTTGTTAATTTTAAAGTTACATCTTTGCCATAAATTGCTTGGAAGATGTAGTGAGGTATATAAGTGAAAGAAGTTTCAAAAGTATACGCCTTTGTACCACTTTGTAAGGCTGTGATTTCACTTCTTGCACCTCCCCAAACTTCGTTTTCATAAGAAGCAAGAGAATTTACTACATAAACAGCAGTTAAATTTAATGAGTAAGCAGTGTCGCTAACTCTTGTGAATGAGTAACTTTGGGTATGGTGGCCTGCTTTTATTCCCGTTGTCGGTTGTATGTATAATATCAATGTCTTTTTTGACGGGAGTGTTAAATTAGTGCCTGTTGTAGGAACTATAGCTGTCGCGCCATCTATACTTACAGAATATAAAAATCCACTTGTAGAGCCGACATTTAGCCTTAAATCGGTTATATCGCTATTACTATTATTAGTGATATTGATAAACTGTGTAGTAGGCTTTGTAGTATAGCCCTCATCAGCACTGCCAAAATTTAAAGAAGTCGTATTAGTAGTTAGTATAGGAGTAACTTCTGTTATTGCTTTTACACTGCTTTGAGTAGAATTAGTAGTGCTCACTGTTATATCTTCGCTATAATCGCCTATGGTTAAAGTAGTTTTAGGCGAAATTGTAAATGTAGCAGTAGCATTAGGTGCTAAGGAAGTAGTGGATAAAGCGCCTATATCAAAGTTTGTCGCAGTCGGCTGATTTAAAGTGATAGTTTGATTGCCTGTATTTGTAACTGTTATAGTTTTTGTATTAGAGGCAGATAAGCTATCGCCTAAAACAAAACTGCCGGTATCCACTTGGCTTGAATCTAAAGATATAGTATAAGTTTTAGGTAAAACTTTGTAAGAGGCAGTTGTAGTAGCTGTTATATTTGTTTGATTAGTTGATATTACAATACTTTCAGAATAAGTGTTTGCTAATAAAGAAGCTTTAGGCGTTACTGTAAATGTAGCAGTAGCGTTAGGCGCTAAGGAAGTAGTGGATAAAGTGCCTATATCAAAGTTTGTCGCAGTCGGCTGAGTTAAGGTGATAGGCTGATTGCCTGTATTTGTAACTGTAACTGTTTGGGCTGGCGGAACAGCTGCACCTTCTACTGTATCACTAAAACTTAAAGTAGATGTATCTACATTGATTGAGTAAGTGCTTTGTACTACTGTTACACTAACTTCTACACTAAAACTATCAGTTGCAGTAGAAAAAGTTAAGGTTTCGCTATAATCACCTGCAGGAAGATTTGCCTTTGGCGTTATAGTAACAGTTTGACTTAGTGAAGAAGCAAGAGGGGAAGTAAGGCCAGTAACTATAAAATTAGTCGTTGGGATATTGCTACTTAATGAAAGGCTTACCTCGTGACTTGCCTTATTAGTTATAATAAGGTTTTGAGAAACAGTTGTAGTATAACCTGTATATAAATCACTAAAATCATGCTGAGTATCCTCGCTGCTATCGCTTGCGAATGTTGCGCTTATAGATTTTATTTCTAAAGGAATATCAGTAATAGGAGATGTTAAATATAAATCATTTACACTCGCTAAAGAAGATAGCTTAAGAGTATAGTCACCACTTGCTAAAGTATTAGGGATAACTAAACTTACTTCATTTACTTCGCTTATAGTTTCAGCTAAAGTGCCGTAGTATAAAATATTTTCATTACTATCAACTATCATAGCCCATATTTGTTCTGTGTTATCTGAATGAAGCACAGGTATACTTACTTCTTCGCTTATATAAGCAGAAAGGCTTGTAGTAGTTGTGCTAAAAGTTAAGCTATCGGTATCTCTTGAGTCAAGAATAGCTAATACTAAGTCATCTTCTTTTTCTTCATTTGTTATCGCTATGTTTGCAGTTAAGTTTTTAGAAGCAGTTTTAGAGTTTAAATAAGGAGTGTATGGTAAAGTGAAAGCTATACTACTTTTACTAATAAATCCAGCAGGGCGTAAAAAAACTGCATAATCTAACACTGGTGCTATTTCAGTACCCTCGTTATCTTGTAATTTATCATCAGCTGTTAAAGTTCTTACAGCATAAAGAGCATCTCTTAATGTACTTGGTAAAGCTTTAGTGCTACCTACGCTAAACCAATTGTTACTAAATTGTATATTGCCAGTAGCCCCATTAATAGTAGAGTTTTCTATAGTAACCATATCATCACTTAAAAGAGAAAGCATATACTCATCTGTGTTAAACATATCAAAATCTTCATTTAATTGATTAGATATAAAATCGCTACCTGTAACAGTATACACTGCATTAGTAGCCGTAGGTGCATTGACAGTATCAAAAAGTAAAGGCGTTATAGAATGAGCTAAAACGGCTAAATTATCTTCTGGATTTTCAATAGTAGCATCTAAAATACTATGGTCTACAAACATAAATGTAGGATCATAAGTTCCCTCGTCTATGCGAAAGAAGCTAAAAGTAGGGCTTTCTTGTGTGTATACTTTTATCCCGTTAGTGTTTAGCATAACAACATTGTCTAAAGGTATGCTGTCGTCTGCTGATACAGTGGGGATGTTAATAGAGCAAAAAGCGAGTAGCAAAACAAAGCCCGCTGTAAAAATTGATAAAATCTTCTTCATAAAGTACCTCCTATAAAAACTCTTCTATCTTAATAAATTATATTATATATATCTAATTATATATGTATTTATGAATTTTTGCAACATATTAGCGCAAAATATTACAAATTGTAATAAAGTCTTAATAGGAAATTAATACATTAAATGCAAAATTTTACCTAAGTTTTCACAATTATTTTAAAATTTTGTAGTAAAATAATAAAAAAGGAGGAGAAATCAATGTTTTATACAAAAAGTTTTAAATATTCATCAAGCGTTTTCTCGATAATTTTAATATTAACAGGCGCTTTATTATTGTTTTTTCCGAGTATGACAACGACTGCTGTTTGCATTATTTTAGGCGCTGTTTTAATAGCGCAGGGGATAACTGTTTTTTTATCATATCTTTCATCGCTAAAGAATAATTCGCCATCTGTATTTTTAGCCTTTTGGGCTTTTTGTTTAGTGGGTATGGGTGCATTTGTGATAATAAGGAGTGAAGTGATAATTTCAATTATTCCATTTATTATCGGTATTTTTGTTTTTATAAGCGGTATGAACAATATTTTTAGTGCTATAAAATTAAAAAACTCACAGTATGATAGATGGACATACTCTATGGCAGGCGCTGTTTTAAAAACCGTTTTAGGTATGGTTATCTTATTTAATCCCTTTGCCTCAGCTTTAACTATGATAATGTTTTTAGGTGCTGTTTTAATATATGAGGGTATAACCTCATTTATATTTGCAAGACAGCTTTCAAAATACATCACTCAAGATGAAGTGACAATTATTACTAAAAATACAAAGCAAAATGATGTTATAGACACTGATTTTAAAGATGTAGAATAGGTGCGTTTTATCTTATTTTCACTTTAAATTAATATAAACCTTATAAATAATTAAAAAACTTACACTTTCTTTATAGACTGTGTAAGTTTTTTATATGTTTTTATTTAATTTTGGATAACTTGCTTATCTTATCATTACTAAAGCTAAAGATTTATAAGTAAAATAATTAAAGAATTAATAATCTTTGTTATACTCGTTTATGTAAAGATAGCTTGGTTGATATAGTATAAATTTTTTATTTTATTCAAAGTAGTATTAGCAAAACAGCCTAAAAATTAACCATTTAAATAAGGGGTAAAGTCTGCGCAGTCTTTAGTGATAAAGCCTTGAAAACTCCCCGGCTTTCCGCCACCTTTACCCATAAAGGCAGTAGTTAATTCTTTGCCTATTTTATTTGTATCAAGTTTTGTTGATAATAAATTTATTTTTATACTTTCATCATCTTGCTTTGAATAAACTAAAACAGTGCTTGCTTTTTTATGTAAAGATACGGCGAGCAAATTAACTTCTTGTGAAGATAGCTTATCATAAGAGTAGATAATAACATCGTTTTCTACTTTTGTATTTTCTGCAATTAAATCAAAAAGTTCGATATTTTTTTTGTATAAATCAGATTTTAAACTTGCGTTTTGCGCCAATAAAGAGTCTACACCACTTGCGGTTTTTAATAGCTTTAAAGATAGGGTTTTGCTTATTTTACTTAATTCTTCGTTGCAACTATCATAAAAACTAAGCGCCCTTTTGCCACAGAGCATACTTATCCTTGTGCCACCTTTATAAGCCATAAATGACACTATCGCAATAACTCCAACTTCGCCTGTAAACCTTGTGTGAGTGCCACAGCAAGCGCAAATATCAGCATCACCTGATTTTACAAGTCTTACTTTTCCTTCTAATTCTTTTTTGCTTCTATAAGTTATTTCTTTTAAATTTTCAGGGAAGAAGGCTAAAACTTCATTATTATTCCAAATTTCTAAGTTTGATAAATAAAGGATATTATCAATATCTTCTTTTGATAAAGGGCCGTCAAAGTCGACTAAAATTTCACTTTCGCCTATATGAAAGCCGAAATTAGTAAGGCCGTAAACAGAGTTTACTATGCCAGATAAAATGTGCTCGCCTGTGTGTTGCTGCATTAAATCAAAGCGCCTATCAAAATTAATAAAGCCTTGTATTTCTTTATCTACTATAACCTCTTCATCACAAACATGGTAGACAATATCATTTTTTTCTTTTACATAATTTACTTTAATTTCCTTGTCGTCTTGCAAAAAATAGCCTGTATCACAAGGCTGTCCACCACCTTCTGGATAAAAGGCAGTTTGGTCTAAAACGATTAGAAAATTATCTTTTTCTTTTTCGCAAGATAAAACCAGTGAAGAAAATTCTTTTAAGTATGAGTTTGTATAATATAGTTTATTAGTCATTTTTATTCCTCGATTTCTGATAGTAAAATTTCTTCATCGCTAAAAATTCTATGATGATTTACTAAATCTTTAAATGTCTCTTTTTCAAAAGGCGATAATTCAACTGCCACTTTTTCACCTTCAAAGACTATAAAAGCGCTCACTTTACATTTTGAAAAATTATCATTAAATAATACCTCACAACAAAAAAAGCAGTCTACATCATCTAAAAACTCAAAATCATCAAATAAAAACATAGTATCATCATCAATGTCTATTGAAAAAACATATTGGTTTAAGTAAGTTTTTTCGATTAAGCTTTCTTCATAGTCTATTAAGGCGACCGCTGCCATAGATAAGGGCTTTGAAGCATTGCTTATAAAGATTTCACCCTCGCTTGTATTAAAAACAGCTAAGAATTCTTCATCATAATTAAAGGTAATTCTAATATTTACCTCTAAAGTTTTATCATCTAAACTTTTAGAGTTTAAATACTCAATACTATCTATACTCAAAGCTTCACAATCAAGATAAGGGGCAATATAAATACTGTCTTGATAAGAAAGCATATCTATATCTTTATCAAGGTAGGAAATAACTATTTCATAAGTGTCTTTATCATCGTATAATCTTTTGTAATTAAAAGCTGTGTTAATAGGCAGTTTCTGGATAGTTTTACGTAAGATGTCTTTCGCCTCATAGCTAATTGTAAAATCTTTTTTTAATATCATAAAATTTTTACTCCCTTTTATATATTATTACTTTTAATAATATAGCATTTTTTATAAAATAAAACAAGATAAAACTATAAGTCTTATCTTGTTAAAATATTTATTTTATTGTTTTGATGTAGTTGTATAAACTCGATTTTTCGCTTAAAAATTTATTATTTTCACCTATTAGATATAAAGAATGAGCATCAGTATTTTGCAAATAATCTAAATTCTTTAAATTAGGATATTTTAAGATGTATTCTTCTAATAAGTCTAAGTTTATCATTTCAAAGCCGTCTATATTAACATCGCTTGGTACATCACCTAAGATATTAATTATAGAGTTTGTATTTTTATCAATATGCGCATAGTAACAAAGCCCCTTATAAAAATGCACTAAATTTACAACTTCACTTACAGATAAACTACAAGCTACACTTAATAAATAAGGCTCTGTATAAATGGTTTTTTCATTTTCATCTAACACATTTTGCGGATTATAAATTCCTATACGATTAGGTATTTTAGGAATAAGAGTATAAATTTCATCTGAAAAGGAAGTACAGTTTTCTAAATTGTTAAAATAACAAACTAAATGCACATCTTCGCTTGAAGTCACTTCAAGTGCATAAAGGAGCTTAATATTATATTCTTTGCATTTTTTTAAAGCACCTTGTAAGTTTTTAGCGCTGTTATGGTCTGCTATTGCTATAACTTCTAAATTTTCTAAATGAGCCATACCTGCAATGTTGTTAGGTGTCATATCGCTATCAGCGCAGGCTGATAAGCATGAATGAATATGCAAATCGTATTTCATAATTTCATTAACTCACTAACTAAACAAACGGCATTAAAAGTGGCTAAATCTGTATAAATAATATTTATATTTTCTTCTTTTGCCTTTTCTAAAGCCTCAGGAGTAAACCTTGAGCCATGACAAAGAATGATGCAATTTATTTTGTTTAAAGAAGCGACAGCCACAGTGTTAATAGTACCCATAACAGTAAACCAAATTTGCACATTATGAGCATAGCCTAAGGCCCAACTTAAAAAGTCAGAACAAAAGCAATCACGAACTTCATCGTCTTCCCCTTTTATAATCACATCAAAGTTTTCATTACTAAAAAGGTCATAAACTCTCATATTCTCTCCAAAACAAATTAATACATTTTATAAATGTATTGCCATTTTTATGTAGGTGCCTTCTCCAACGACTGAATCTATAAAAAATTCATCGCTGTGTTTTTTCATATTAGGAAGTCCCATACCAGCACCAAAGCCAAGACTCCTTATTGAGCTGTCTGCTTCTGAATATCCTTCAGTCATAGCAAGAGAAATATCTTCAATACCAGGGCCTTTGTCTTGTAGTTCTAAGATAATTTTATCATCTAATACAGTAACTGTGATTTCTCCGCCATTTGCGTGTAAGGTGAGGTTAATTTCGCCCTCATAAAGGCTAATTACACATCTTCTCACTTCATCAGCAGGAATATCCAAGGCTAATAACTTTTGTTTTAAATCAGCAGATGCTTCACCAGCTGCTAAAAAGTCATTATCAAGGACTGTGTACTTATAAATAATATTTCTCAAAATATAGAACCTCTCAGTCCATTAGAATAAAGGATTCCGCAAGCAGTGAACATAGGCAGATCAGTTGATAAAACGCATATTCCTTTTTCTTTTGCAAGCTCTAAAGATAATTCGTCAGGCTTTTTACCTCTAACATAGATAACGCAAACCATATTCATCATATCCGCAGTACGGATTACTTGAGGATTTGCAAGGCCTGTTAGTAAAACAGCTTGATCTTTAACAAAAGATAAAACATCACTCATCATATCACTGCCACAAGCAGAATTTACCTCTGTGTGTAAAAGCGCTTGCTCACTGTAAACAGTTGCACTTAGTAAGTTTTCAATTTGTTTTATTTTCATAATAATTCTCCCTGTAATATAGCTTTGTATTCTAAAGTTAAATAAATTAACTTTTGTAAATATTATATCACACCTTAAATTAAATATCTACTGCAATTTGCAATATTCTTTTTAGCCATAAACAACAAAAAACAATCAATTATGTGTGATATATTACACTAAAATTATAAACATTGTAAAGGAAGTGTTAAAACGATAAAAAAATATTGAATTACATATTTACATTTGGTATAATGAAGCTGTATACTAATTATGTATTTTATTTTGTAAGGAGAAACATATGAAAAGAATTCCAAAAACGCCGTTTAAGGGCACAAAAGAGCAAGAAAAAATGCTCAAAGAGTGGCTGTTAGAAAATGGCGATAAAAGAGGCAGTGCGATGCCAGCGCTACAATATGCCCAAGAAATTTATGGGTATTTGCCGATTGAAGTATTAAGGGTAATTTCAAAAAGCATAGGCAAATCTTTAGAGGAAGTTTACGGTATTGCAACATTTTACTCACAATTTTCTTTAAATCCAAAAGGTAGATATAAAATCGCAGTCTGTCTTGGCACTGCATGCTATGTTAAGGGTGCAGGCAAAATTGTAGAAAAATTAGAAACAAAATTAAAAATTAAAAGTGGCGAATGTATGGACAATGGAAAATTCAGCTTAGAATCATCAAGATGTATAGGCGCTTGTGGCCTTGCTCCAGTTTTCACTATCAACGATGATGTTTATGGAAGAATTAAGGATGACGGTAGCGAACTTGATGGGATACTTGAGAAGTATAAAGGATAGAAGTTATGCTTGAGTTATCTTTAAATATACTCGATATAGCGCAAAATTCAATCTCAGCGAAAGCTAAAAATATTACAATAATAATTAGTTTAGTAAAAGATATTTTAACTATCACTATCAAAGATGATGGCACAGGTATGAAAAAAGAAGTAAAAGACAATGTAACTGACCCTTTTTTTACAACGAGGACAACTCGAAAAATCGGGCTTGGAATTCCGTTTTTTAAAGATATTTCAAGGCTGTGTAAAGGTGAATTTGAAATAAATTCAAAATTTGGCGAAGGCACTATTATAAAAGCAAGTTTTGATACTACGGCAGTTGACTTTATACCCTTAGGTAATATAGAGGAAACTATCGCAACGCTAATACAATTAAACAGTGGTATAGACTTTGTTTATAAGGTGCAAAATGAAAATGAAGAATTTATTTTTGATACTAAAGAGATAAAACAGCTTTTAGAAAGCGATGATTTGAATAATTTTGAGCTTTTAGAGTGGATTAAAGAGTATATAAATGAAAACCAATTTAAGATTTTAAGAAGGAGTATATAATAATTATGAAAAGTTTAGCTGAATTACAAGCGATAAAAGATAAAATGAAAGCAGTTGTTAATACAAGAGAAGCTGGCGAAAATTCAACAAGGGTTATAGTTGGTATGGCAACTTGTGGTATAGCAGCAGGTGCAAGACCTATACTTAACGCTTTTAATAGAGAAATCGCAAGATTAGATGTAAGCGATGTAACTTTAGTGCAGACAGGCTGTATAGGTATGTGTGAGTACGAGCCAATGGCTGAAATAGTAGAGGGCGATAAAAAAACTACTTATGTAAAACTTGATGAAGAAAAAGTTAAAAAAATAGTTTTAGAACACTTAATAGGCAAAAGTCCTGTAAGTGAATACACCATAGGTGCGATAAAGGAATAGGAGATTAAAATATGTACAGAAGTCATGTTATGGTCTGTGGTGGTACAGGATGTACTTCATCTGGCGCACCAAAGATTATAGAAGAATTTAACAGACAAATTGCAAAAAGTGGCATTAATGAAGAAGTAAAAGTTATACAAACAGGATGTTTTGGGCTATGTGCCTTAGGTCCTATCGTTGTAGTTTACCCAGAAGGTAGCTTTTATAGCATGTTAAGCCCTGATAATGTAGAAGAAATCGTTCAAGAGCATTTAGTAAAGGGTAGAGTAGTAACTCGCCTTTTATATGATGAAACTATTGAAAGTGGCACTACAAAAAGTATTAATGAAACAAACTTTTATAGAAATCAAATGAGGGTTGCTTTAAGAAACTGTGGCGTTATCGACCCTGATAATATAGAAGAATATATAGCTTATGATGGCTATGCTGCTTTAGGTAAAGTATTAACAGAAATGACACCTGAAGAAGTAATTCAAGAAATTAGCGACTCTGGCCTTCGTGGTAGAGGCGGCGGCGGCTTCCCGACAGGTAGAAAATGGCAGCTTGCAGCAGTTAATGAAGCAGATCAAAAATATGTATGTGTAAATGCGGACGAAGGTGACCCTGGCGCATTTATGGATAGAAGTATTTTAGAAGGCGATCCTCACGCATTAATCGAAGCTATGGCAATAGCAGCTTATGCTATAGGCTCAAACTATGGCTATGTTTATATAAGAGCTGAGTATCCAATAGCTGTTGAAAGATTAGAAAAAGCAGTTAAAGATGCAAGAGAATATGGCCTATTAGGTAAAAACATCTTCTCTACTGACTTTGATTTTGATATAGAAATCAAATTAGGAGCAGGTGCTTTCGTATGTGGTGAAGAAACAGCGCTTATGCGTTCAATCGAAGGATTTAGAGGTGAGCCTCGTCCTCGTCCTCCATACCCTGCACAAAAAGGTTTGTTTGATAAACCAACAGTACTAAACAATGTTGAAACTTACGCAAATGTTCCCCAAATCATTCTAAAAGGCGCAAAATGGTTCTCAAACATGGGTAGTGAAAAATCAAAAGGTACTAAAGTTTTCGCTTTAGGTGGTAAAATCAAACACACAGGCTTAGTTGAAATACCAATGGGTACTACTCTAAGAACAGTTGTTGAAGAAATCGGTGGCGGTATTCCAGATGGCAAAAAATTCAAAGCGGCTCAAACAGGCGGCCCTTCAGGTGGCTGTATCCCTGCAAGCTTAATTGATACTCCAATGGATTATGAATCACTAACAGCTATAGGCTCAATGATGGGCTCAGGTGGTCTTATCGTTATGGACGAAGATACATGTATGGTTGACATTGCAAAATTCTTCTTAGAATTCACAGTTGAAGAATCTTGCGGTAAATGTGCGCCATGTCGTATCGGCACAAAGCGCCTACTTGAAATTTTAGAAAGAATCACTTCAGGTACTGGCGTTATTGAAGACTTAGATAGAATAGTAGAACTTTCAAACTTCATTATGACAAACAGTCAATGTGGCTTAGGTCAAACAGCGGCAAACCCTGTTTTATCAACAATGAAGTACTTCAGAGAAGAATATGAAGCACATATAAGACATAAAAAATGTCCTGCAGGAGTATGTAAAGAACTATTAACTTATAAAGTTATTGAAGAAAATTGTAGGGGCTGTACTCTATGTAAAAAAGTATGTCCTGTTAATGCTATTGATGGCGAAGTTAGAGCTGTACACATTATTGATGGTGATAAATGTATCAGATGTAATGCGTGTTTAGAAGCTTGTAGATTTGACGCTATCACAAGACAATAGGAGGATATATAGATATGGAAATGGTAACAGTTACAATTAATAATATTCAAACAGTAGTACCGAGTAATTACACAGTAATAGAAGCAGCACACCAAGTGGGTATTGATATTCCTACACTATGTTACTTAAAAGAGCTTAATGAAATAGGCGCTTGTAGGGTTTGTGTTGTAGAAATCGAGGGTATGAGAGGCTTAGTAACAGCATGTGTATATCCTGTATACGATGGTATGGTAATTCATACTAATACAAAAACAGTACAAGAATCAAGAAAAATGAACTTAGAACTTGTGCTTTCAACTCACAGTAAAGAATGTCTTACTTGTGTAAGAAGTGGTAACTGTGAATTACAAAAGATGTCAAAAGACTATGGTATAGAAAGCATTGATACATGGGAAGGTGAAAAACCTAACTGGGATAAAGATTTATCTGCTGTATCAATTTACAGAGATAATTCAAAATGTATCCTATGTAGAAGATGCGTTGCTGCTTGTAGTAGTTTACAAGGTATCAGCGTTATCGGCGCTTCTGATAGGGGCTTTGAAACTCATATCGGCTGTGCTTTTGAAGCAGAACTTGATGAATCAAGCTGTGTTGGCTGTGGACAATGTGTAATAGTATGTCCTACAGGCGCTTTAGTTGAAAAAGACGATACACAAAAAGTATGGGATGCAATTAATGACCCAGAACAATTTGTTGTGGTACAAATGGCACCTTCAATAAGAGTTACTTTAGGCGAAAGTTTTGGTATGCCAATAGGCTCAAATGTTCAAGGTAAAATGGCAGCGGCAGCAAGAAGAATGGGCTTTGATAGAATCTTTGATACTGACTTTGCAGCAGACTTAACTATAATGGAAGAAGCAACTGAATTCTTACAAAGAGTTGAAAAAGGTGGCACACTTCCAATGATTACTTCATGCTCACCTGGCTGGGTAAAATACTGCGAAACTTATTTTCCAGAATTTATTCCTAACTTATCAAGCTGTAAAAGTCCTCAGCAGATGTTTGGTGCTGTAGCAAAAACATACTATGCGCAAAAAATGGAAATTGATCCTAAAAAATTAACAGTGGTATCAATAATGCCATGTACTGCTAAAAAATCAGAAGCAAGAAGACCTTATCAAGCAGCAGCAGGCGCTGGCATTTCTGATGTTGATATAGTTATCACAACAAGAGAATTTGCAAGAATGATAGATAAAGCAGGTATTCAATTCCCGTATCTACCGAATGAAGACTTTGATCCTGTTTTAGGTATGGCAACAGGCGCAGCTCATATCTTCGGCGTTACAGGCGGTGTTATGGAAGCAGCTTTAAGAACAGCAGCTGAAGTACTAACACAAAAAGAACTTGATAAACCTGATTTCGTTGAAGTTAGGGGTACTGATAAAGGTATAAAAGAAGCAGTGTATACTTTAGCTGGAAAAACAATAAGAGTAGCAGTAGCCTCAGGCCTTAAAAATGCTCACGACTTATTAACTTCTATTAAAGAAGGCAAAGCAAGCTATGACTTCATTGAAATAATGGCTTGTCCTGGTGGCTGTATTAACGGCGGCGGACAACCTGTTCAACCTGCAAGAGTAAGAAACTTCTTAGATTTAAAACGACTAAGAGGCTCAGCTTTATACTCACACGATGAAAGACAAACTTTCAGAAAATCACATCAAAATACTCAAGTACAAGAGTTATATGACTCATTCTTAGAAAAACCGGGCAGTCATAAAGCTCACAATATCCTGCATACAAAATATGTAACAAGACAAATAGAATACTAAAAATAAAAACAGATGTAGAAATACATCTGTTTTTATTTTTAGAATTATTTTAATAGATGAAAAAAGCAGATATCATAAACTATCCGCCTTTATAAAAAATAAGTTTATTTTATAACTATCCCTAATAATAAGGACAAATCCACAGCTTGAAAAGAATTTACAATAACTCCTGCTAGCTCTTTTTTATCTTCTGATACGATTATTCCCTCGATATCGCAGTCGCTAAAATCCAAGCCCTTTAAAGGCGTTTTAAAAAAGTCAACTCCTTTAAAAGATGACTGCTGTAATTTTACTTCATTTAAGTGGCATTGGGCAAAAAAAGTAAAGTTAAAATTACTGTTTTTATCATTAAAGCCATCCATTTGGCATTTAGTAAAATTAGAATACATTAAATTAGAATTTAAAAATTCAACACAAAAAAAGCTACTATCTGAAAAATCATTATTTCTGCAATTTGAAGTTATAAATTTTACTGCGTGAAAATTATTGTTTTTTAAATTGCATTGTGAAAAACTACAGCCCTCGAATATTACCTCATCAAAATTGCAACGCAAAAATGAAACCTCACTAAACTTACAATTTTTAAAATGTACCTTTGAAAAGCTAACTTTTTCAAAATTGCCATTAAGTTTTTCTTGATTTTCAATTAGCGTTTTGTATACTTCGCTTTTATTTTCTATATTTAGAATATCTTTACAAATATCTAACTCAGCTGGCAAATCAGGACTTCTCCATTTTAAAATTTTAATTTTCCTCATTTTTACCTCTTTAAATTTTTAAGCTTATTTTAAAAGTATAACATAAATAAAAAAATAATTAAACATCAAAAGATGGTTAATTATTTTTTAATTATTGATTATAAGCTACTATATAATTTGAAAAATTTTCTATAAAATAGTCAGCATCTTCAAAATAATAAGAATAAATATTTGGTGATATATAACAATCTTTTGATAAATTATTATAATCTATTCCGAAATAATACTTTGTAAATGAAGCAACATCTAAAAATGAAGCTGGGTAATTTTTAAAGACAACTGTTTCTTGATAATCAAAAGGTGAGGTTTCATCTGCAAAGAGTACCTGAGGAAAATAAATGGAAGAATCAACGATAATTTCATCTTCATTTATGCTATCTGCAAATTGAACAGCTTCATAAGCACCCGCTTTAAAAATAGGAGATATCACATTATTATAATGTGAAGAATAAAACCCAAAAAAACTTAAAAATAAAGCAAAAAAGAATGAGTATAATATTGGCAAGAAAAAAGCGTGCTTGTTAACTGCTTGGTATATAAAGATAAATCCTTGAGTTATAAAAACAAGCATTAGCATCGCAAGAAAATTTGCCCTATTTGAGTTTACTTGTGCAATTAAAAGATAAGAAAAAATACAAACTATAAATAAAATGATAAAAAAGAATTCTTTACTAAATATTTTGTTTTTTATTTTGGATATCGAATCTTTTAAAGTTTTAAAAATACCAAATGGAATTAATATAGAAGTTAAAGGATAAAAAAGGCCATACTCCTTAGTGGTGTTCCATATATGATTATCATTTTGAAAAACTAAAATATCAAAAATACTATTTAATGAATTCAAATTCATTAAATTAGATAAACTCACATCACTACTTCGTATTTGAGGAAGGAGGGGTATTGAGAAAAAAGGAGTTATAATTTCATTAAGATAGCCATTGTTTACAAGAATAAAAAGAAGTAAAGGTATAGAAAAAACTATAATAATTAAACAGGCCGATAAGGCGTAAAAAAAAGAGAATTTCTTTTTAGATATGAGCATATATAAAATGAATCCTGTTAAAGTTAAAGGGACTATTAGATAATGTATAGCATAGCTATACATTGATAGAACAAACATAAGACTACTTAGTATAAAATACCTATTATCACTAACTCCTTTTACAAAAAATAGTAATGCAAATATAAAAAAATACACAGAGTAGTGTGCCTCTAAAACCCAGCGAGCTTCCATGATATGATAAGGGGAAATACTTAGTAAAAAGAATCCGAGTAGAGCAGTGGTTTTATCAAAAACATCTTTTAATAAAAAATAAAATGCAACTAAGCTAAGAATAGAAAAGAAGCTTTGGGCAAATCTTAAAGTAAAAATGCTGCTACCAAAAAAATTAAAGAAAAAAGAAGTTATATATATTTGTGTACTACTCATACCGCTGCCCCAAGTTGTAAAATAGACAGGGTTTTTGTATAAAAATGAATCCACCCCATAGTTTGATAAGCAAAACGCCTCGTAGGCTGTAAAAGCTTCATCTTGATTTACTCCGCCTGGAAGTGAGGATAGCATGTACATTCTTGCAAAAATACCAATAAAAAGTATAAATAGAAAGAGCAGGTTTTCTTTTTTTAAAAAAAATGATTTTAAATTATAAAATGCTTCTTTTTTTTGCATGATTATCGCTCCTTTTTAATACTAATATAAAGCCAAAGCCTTATAATCTGAACCCGTTTTATAATATATAAATAAACTTACTATCTTCGTTAAATCTTTTTATAAGGCGTAAAGCATTATTGCAAAGATTTTCCTTGCTATTAAGCCTATTTATTATATTATAAAATCTTTGAGCTAAAACGCAGAGATTTATTTTATATCAAGGCATACAAATGAGTAATACTTTTCGTATTGCGAGTGAGCAAAACGAAGATATTAATAAAATTTCAAAGTTTTAGGCGAGTGTAGATAATAAGACTTTGGCAAGCATTACTGGCTTTGGATATTAGTATTTTATATTTTTTCTACAAAGAATTCTACTTCTTCTCCGTTGATGTCCCAAAGTTTTGCGTCTGGCATTTTAGTAAATGTAATTTCTTTACTTAAAGTGCTTTCTAAGATTTCTTGTTTGTTTTCAGTGATGATTTCTTTGATTTTCTCACTTGAGTGAACATATAAGTTGATATTATCTAAAACTTCGAAGTTGTTGTCTTTTCTCATAGTTTGAATTTTAGAAATTAT
This sequence comes from uncultured Oscillospiraceae bacterium, assembly GCA_964369975.1. GTDB lineage: Bacteria > Bacillota > Clostridia > Oscillospirales > Ruminococcaceae > RGIG3102. The sequence continues at coordinate 126,037 of CAYJFZ010000001.1, read as the reverse complement.
CTCTCTTACAAAGCCCTCTGTTAATAATTCTTTTGTAACAGTTGTATCAAGGGCAACGATGATATTGTTATCGCTAACGCTTTCAAAGCCTTCTGTTTGCTTTGTTTCAATTAAAATATCTTCTGTTACTAAAACGATTTCACCCTCGCTTGTTTGCAAAGTGATGCTGCCGTTTTTCTCTAAGTCAGATTTTGCTTTTGTAGTGTCTAAATTTTGTAAAAGCTGTCTTATTTCGTTGATTTGTTTTCCGTATTTTGGCCCTAAAGTTTTAAGTTGAGGCTTGAAAGTGTATGAAATATAGCCCGCTTCATCTTTTATTTCTTCAACTTCTTTAACATTTAATTCATCAGCTAAAATAGCCTTGTAATAATCATTTAAAGGTCTATCTGCTTTAATAAGTAACTTAGCTAAAGGTTGGCGGTTTTTAATATTAGCTGTATTTCTTGCACTTCTTGCTAAAGTACTCGCTTGTAAAACTAACTCCATATCGTCCTCAAGATTTTTGTTTATAAAGTCTTGTGAGAAATTAGGATAAGAATTTAAGTGAATACTAATAGGGGCACTTTTATCAACTGATAAAACAATGTTTTGGTAAATTTGCTCTGTCATAAATGGTATGAATGGTGCACAAAGTTTTGATAAATCAACTAAACAAGTAAATAAAGTCATATAAGCATTTACTTTATCCTCTGTTAAGTCTTTTGCCCAAAAGCGCTCACGATTTCTTCTTACATACCAGTTAGATAATTCATCAACAAAGCTTTGCAAGTCTTTAGTAGCTTCAGGGATTCTATAATTATCTAAATGCTCTGTTACTTGCTTTATAGTGCTGTTTAGCCTTGATAATACCCAACTATCCATAACATTTAATTTTGATTTATCTAAGGTGTATTTTGTAGGGTCAAACTTATCAATATCAGCATAAAGCACATAGAAGGCATAAACATTCCATAAAGTGCCCATGAACTTTCTTTGATACTCTACCACTGCCTTACCGTGGAAACGATTAGGTATCCAAGGAGCGCTATTAGCATAGAAATACCACCTTATAGCATCGGCACCGTAAGTTTTTAAAGCCTCGAATGGGTCAACAGCATTACCTTTTGATTTAGACATCTTTTGTCCGTTTTCATCTTGAACATGGCCTAAAACTATAACATTTTTAAATGGTGCTTCATCAAAAATTAAAGTTGATATTGCAAGCAGTGAGTAAAACCAGCCCCTTGTTTGGTCAACAGCTTCACTTATAAAGTCAGCAGGGAATTGAGACTTAAATAGCTCTTTATTTTCAAAAGGATAGTGGTGCTGTGCAAAAGGCATACTTCCTGAGTCAAACCAGCAGTCGATAACCTCAGGAACTCTTCTCATTTTCTTTTTCGTTATAGGGCAAGTGATAGTCACTTCATCAATATAAGGACGATGAAGGTCGATATCATCAGGGCAGTTATCTGATAAAGATTTTAATTCTTCTATACTTCCAACTGCATAAAAATCTTTTCCGTCTTCACTTTGCCAGATATTTAAAGGTGTACCCCAGTATCTATCACGAGAAATACCCCAGTCTTGAACATTCTCAAGCCAGTCGCCAAAACGACCCTTTCCTATTGATTGCGGTATCCAGTTTATTGTGTTGTTATTTTTGATTAATTTATCTTTTACAGCAGTCATTTTGATAAACCAAGAATCTCTTGCATAATAAATTAATGGTGTATCACATCTCCAACAATGTGGATAACTATGCTCAAATTTTGGAGAAGCGAAAAGTAAGGCTAAACTTCTTAAATCTTTTAAGATTTCTTCATCAGCATTTTTACAGAAAACGCCTTCCCATTTTGTTTCTTTAGTCATATTACCAGCTGGGTCAACGAACTGAATAAATGGCAGTGAGTATTTTCTACCTATTAAGTTATCATCCTCACCAAAGGCAGGAGCGATATGAACTATACCAGTACCATCAGAAAGAGTTACATAATCTCCTAAAGTTACAAAGAAAGCCTTATCCTCGCCCTTATAAAAATTCCATAAAGGCTGATACTCTTTATATTCTAAGTCTTTGCCTTTGTATTCTTGTAATATTTCGTATTTTTCTTCGCCTAATACTGCATCGCAAAGCCCTTTTGCCATGTAGTAAACATCTTCGTTTTCAAGATATTTAACTTTTACATACTCAAAATTTGGATTTACACATAAGGCAAGGTTTGATGGCAGAGTCCAAGGTGTAGTTGTCCAAGCTAAGAAATAAGCGTCTTCATCAACTATTTTAAATTTAACAATAGCAGAACGCTCTTTTACATCCTTATAACCTTGAGCCACCTCATGGCTTGATAAAGGAGTGCCACAGCGAGGGCAATAAGGCACAGTTTTAAAGCCTTTATATAATAAGTTTTTATCAAAAATTTCTTTTAAAGCCCACCACTCACTTTCGATGTAGTTATTATCATAAGTGATGTATGGACTTTCATAGTCAAGCCAGTAGCCAACAGTGTCAGAAAAATCCTCCCACATGCCTTTGTACTTCCATACGCTTTCTCTACATTGGCTTATAAAAGACTCAAGACCATAATCCTCAATTTGGTCTTTGCCGTTAATTCCAATTAATTTTTCTACTTCAAGCTCAACTGGAAGTCCGTGAGTATCCCAGCCTGCTTTACGAGGCACATAACTGCCTTTCATTATATGGTATCTTGGGAACAAGTCTTTTACGACCCTTGTTAATACATGGCCTATATGAGGCTTTCCGTTAGCAGTAGGAGGTCCCTCATAAAAGGTGTATTGCTTGCCTGTGTCTTTATTAACTTCCTCAGACTTTAAAAACACCTCGTTTTCTTTCCAAAGAGTTTCAATAGCCTTTTCTCTTGCTACAAAATTTAAGTCATTTTGAATTTTTTTATACATATATTTCCCCTTCTTTTACTAAAAATAAAAAAATCCCTTTCCTATTGTAAAATAGGAAAAGGAAAAAATCCATTTTAAAACCACCTATTACAACATACTATCATATGTCTTTCATTTAACGGTGAAATTCCGGCACAGCTTACTTTTTTCAGCCTGCAGCTCCAAAGTGATATTCGCTTACAATAGTTTTATGGTGGCTTACACTATCCCACGCTCGCTTTTTAAAACATTTTTTATAAGTTACTGTCTTTTTCTCAGCTTTTAATTTAAGTTATTAATAGAATAATATATTTTATTATTAATGTCAAGCGTTTTAAAGTTTATCATAAACTTCTTTTTCTTCATCTTTTAAAAAGTTTACAATATCCTCATACACTTCAACAGCCTTGAATTTAATAGTGATATCTTCTGTAATAAACTCATTACTTTCTTCATCTTTGTATTCAACACTACTCGCTTGTAAACAAAATGATGGGTATAAAACGCACCACCAGTTTTTGCCTTGCGCTTCACCTAAACGAACAGTTAGGGCTTTGTATTCTCCTTGCGGTAAAGTAAAATTTTCATAGCTGACAGTTTCAAAATAAAAATCTTCAACATTAACGCTTGCTGTATAATCAATCCCATTTTTTTCTAAGGTGTAGTTTATAACCTGTGTTAAGTAATCAGTATTTTCTAAAGTTTTATCAATGACTTCGTTTATAGAATTTTCGTTTTTATATAGGGCGTGAGATAAGTCAATAATGGTATCCCTTACTAATAATTTTATTTCTTGGTCCTCAGAAGAATTTGATTGTGCTATTACATGCAGTCTTAAAGTTTCATTTCTTATATTTTGAGCTGTTAAGTTTGTTTGAAAAACTAAGGTGAGTATAACGCATAAAACTAAGCCTAATAAAACACTTATTTCTGTTTTTTTCATTTTTAATACCTCTTTTTTATTAAAGCCTTATAAACTGAGCCTTTTTATAATATAAAATCTTCAAGCTTTGGGTATATTTTGCAATAAGGCTATTGGATGATATTTCCAGTATTGCCATATTTTTTAAAATTAATCACTAAAAAAATAAAATGATAAAGGTCTTGACATAGCTTTAAATATATGGTAAGATATTAAACGCAACAAAGCAGTAACAGTTATGTGTACTCACCTTGACTTGCATATGCAGGCGGGTTAATAAAAAAGATATTAAAATGTTAATTTTTATTTTCTATTTATTTTAAGTACGGGCTGTGAACCGTGCTTTTTATTTGCAAATATTTTAAAACAATTTGGAGGTGCTTTACCATTAGTACAAAAAAAGAGCTTGAAATCAACGAGGAAATTCGCGATAAAGAAATAAGGGTTATAGGAGCGAATGGAGACCAACTTGGAATTATGACCGCTCAAAATGCTTTAAGTTTAGCAGAGGGAGAAAATCTTGACTTAGTTAAAATTGCTCCAACTGCCACACCACCGGTGTGCCGTATTATGGATTACGGTAAATTCCGCTTTGAGCAACAGAAAAAAGAAAAAGAAAATAAGAAAAACCAAAAAGTAGTTGATACTAAAGAAGTTAGATTATCTGTAAACATAGACACAAACGACTTTAATACAAAGAAAAATCAAGCTATCAAATTTTTAAAACATGGTGATAAAGTGAAAGTAAGTATCCGCTTTAGGGGCAGAGAAATGGCGCATTCAAAATTAGGTCTTGAAGTAATGCAGAAATTTGCACAAGAAATAGAGGGAGCAGTAATTGAAAAACCTGCAAAACTCGAAGGGCGTAGCATGCAAATGATACTTACGCCACCACAAAACAAGTAATAACAGGAGGAATAATTTAATGAAAGTGAAAAAGTACAAAATCAAAACACACTCAGGTGCTAAAAAAAGATTTAAACTTACAAAATCAGGAAAAGTGAAAAGAGGCATGGCATACAGAAGCCATATCCTTACAAAAATGTCTACTAAGAGAAAAAGAAAACTTAGAAAAGGCTCATATGCAGATAAAACAAATGCAAAAGCAATCAAACTTATGCTACCATACGCTTAATATATAAGCGCAATAATTTAAAGACATAAAAAGGAGATAGAGATATGGCTCGCGTTAAAGGTGCGATGATGACTCGCAAAAGAAGAAAAAAAGTTTTAAAACTTGCTAAAGGTTACTGGGGTGCAAAAAGCAAGCACTTTAAAATGGCAAAACAACAAGTAATGAAAAGCGGTAACTACGCTTACATTGGTAGAAAACAAAGAAAAAGAGATTTTAGAAGATTATGGATTACAAGGATTTCAGCAGGTGCTAAAATGCACGGCATGAATTACTCAACATTCATGAACGGTCTTAAAAAAGCAGGTATCACATTAAACAGAAAAATGATTTCTGAAATGGCTATTAATGATGCGCAAGCATTCAAAGCTTTAGTTGATACAGCAAAAAAAGCACTTTAATACTATAAAAAAACGCCTTAGCACTTAAGTGTTAGGGCGTCAATTTGTATATTAGAGTAAATTATTCATTAAAAATTGGTAGTTTTTTTTAAAATTATCAGTTATAATTTATAGTATATAATACTTTATATATAAGGAGAAAGTGATTTTAACAATGCCTTTGAACTTCAAAAGTATTCTTAAAACTGCTTTATGAGAACATGAACATAATACAAAGTAAAGACAATCCCAAAATTAAATATGCTATAAAACTTGCAAAAGAAGCAAAGTTTAGACAAGAGGAAAAATTGTTTTTTGCACAGGGTGTAAAAATAGTTATGGACTTAATTGACTATGGCTTTATACCTCATTCAATTTTTATAAATTATGATGAATACGATATTTATAAAAATAAATTAAATGAGAATAACACTTATATAATAACAAACCCTGTGGATGAAAAATTAAATCAAGAAAAAACCTCACAAGGCGTCTATGCTATTTTTAAAATGAAAAAGCATAATACAAACGAAGTATTTTCAAAAGATAAACTCTTAGTTTTGCAAGATGTACAAGACCCGCAAAACTTAGGCGCTATAATGCGCTCAGCCTTAGCCTTTGGGTATAAAGATGTAGTAGTCAGTGATAAATGCGCGGATATATATTCACAAAAAGTATTAAAAAGCAGTATGACTGCAAGTGTTAAATTAAATGTTTATAAAGTAAATGACATACTTCTTTTAACAAGGGACTTAAATACTAAAGGCTATACAACGATAGCTTCTTGCTTAGAAGGAGCAGAAGATTTAAAGAAAGCTGTAATAAAGCCCCCTTTCGCTTTATACATAGGCAATGAGGGCAATGGACTCTCAAAAGAAATAATTACCACTTGCACAAAAAAAATAAAAATACAAATGAGTGATGAAATTCAATCATTAAATGCAGCAGTAAGCGCTGCAATACTGATGTGGGAGATAGGCTGATGGATATTTATAATATATGGTTTACTACCGTTTTTGGCGCAAACATAAAAGACGCTATTAAAATTTATAATATTAATTTATCACCAAAAGAAATTTACAAAAATAAAAACGACTTAGAAAAATATGAAGTATTTACACAGCAACAAATAATAAAAGCAAAAGAAACTGACTTAAAAGAAATAGAGAAAAAGCAAAAAGTACACATAGAAAATAATATCAAATCAATTAATTGCTTTGATGAAAACTATCCTATAAATCTTTTGCAAATTAGCGATATGCCGATAGTCTTGTACTATAAAGGTGATATATCCTTGCTTAATGCTGATTATAAAGTTTCAGTTATAGGCACAAGGACACCGAATGTAGAGGGTATAAAACTTTGCGAAGATTTAACAAAGACATTGACAGAAGCTGGCTGTATTATAATTAGCGGTATAGCGCAAGGCTTAGATGGAATAGCGAATAAAACAGCGATAGAAAACAATGGCAAGACAGTAGCTGTAACAGGAGTATCTTTAGATAAATACTACCCAAGGGCAAATATGAACTTGCAAAAAGAAATAGAAGAAAAAGGCTTAGTAATAAGTGAGTATGCAGCCTTAGATTATAAAAAGGACAAGTTTAGCTTTGTTGAAAGAAACAGGCTAATAGCAGCTTTAGCAGATGCAGTATGTTTAGTGCAAGCAAGGGATAAAAGCGGAACGATGATAACTATGAATTATGCTATAGAATACTCAAAAGAAGTCTTTAGTATACCAGGCTCAATTTACGATAGCTTAATGAGCGGTAATAACAAATTAATCGCAGGAACAATTGTAAGAAGCACTATTTTAGCGCATAACATCTTAGAGTATTTTAATTTATTAGATAAAAAAGAAAATAAGATAAAAACAAAAAACACAAATAGTCTTACGAATGAAGAAAAAATAGTCTTACAAACTTTAGAAAACCAAGCAAAGACTACAAATCAAATCTTCCAAGAAACAAAAATACCTATACCGATGCTCAAAGCAATACTTACAAAACTTGAAATGGAAGGTTTTGTAAAAATGCAAACAGCCGGAGTTTATTTTAAAATATAAAGGAGAATAATATGTCAAAACTCGTTATTGTGGAATCTCCCGCAAAAGCAAAAACAATAAAAAAATACTTAGGTGAGGATTATCATGTAATCGCCTCAATGGGTCATATAAGGGATTTACCCAAAGGACAAATGGGTATAGATATTGAAAACAATTTCAAACCAAGATATATTAATATCCCGGGTAAATCAAAGCTGATAAAAGAATTAAAAACACTTAGCGCTCAAAGCGATGAAGTGTTTTTAGCAACTGACCCTGATAGGGAGGGTGAGGCTATTTCTTGGCATTTAGCCCATATTTTAAAATTAGATGTAGCGAATCAAAATAGAGTTACCTTCGGCGAAATCACAAAAAAAGGTGTGAGCGAGGGTATGAAAAATAAAAGGTCTTTGAATTTAGACTTAATTAATGCCCAGCAAGCAAGAAGACTTCTTGATAGAATGGTGGGCTATAAAATATCTCCGTTTTTATGGGAAAAAATAAAGGGTGGTCTATCAGCGGGTAGGGTTCAGTCAGTAGCTGTAAAACTAATAGTTGAAAGACATAAAGAAATTGAAAAATTCATTCCTGAGGAATACTGGGATATTTTTGCGAATTTAGCAGTACAAGGCCAATCAAGAAGAATAAAGGCAAAATATCATTCAACTAAAGGCAAAAAGCAAACTGTTACAAATGAAAAAACAGCTCATGAAATTAAACAAACAAGCGAAGAAGCTGGCTTTACTGTTGAAAAAATAACTCAAGGCCAAAGAAAGAAAGCCCCAGCGCCTCCTTTCATCACTTCATCTTTGCAACAAGAGGCAAGCCGTCGTTTAGGCTTTACAGCCCTAAGGACGATGAGGGCAGCTCAAACACTTTATGAAGGTGTTGATATTCAAGGCTATGGCCAGCAAGGTTTAATTACCTATATGCGTACTGACTCATTAAGAATAAGCGATGAGGCAGTAGCTCAATCAATTAATTTTATAGAAAAAACCTATGGCAAAGATTATTTACCGGGCTATAAAAGAACATATAAAGCAAAAAATAATGCCCAAGATGCCCATGAAGCTATAAGACCTACAAATGTAGAAATCACTCCGCAAATCGCCTACTCATCACTTACAGGCGATACAGCAAAGTTATATAAACTTATCTGGGAAAGATTTATAGCATCTCAAATGGCAGACTGCTTACAAAATACAGTGAGCGTTGATATCACTTCAGGAGAGCATTTATACAAAGCCTCAGGCTATACTGTTGTTTTTGATGGCTTTACGACGCTTTATGAAGAAAGTAAAGATGAAAAACAAGAAAAAGAAACAGCCTTACCAGAAATCAGCCAAAACAGCGAATTAAAATTAAAAGAATTGCTAACAGAACAAAAATTCACAAAACCACCGGCTGAATATACAGAGGCTACATTAATTAAAGCCCTTGAAGAAAATGGTATAGGTCGCCCTTCTACTTATGCGCCTACAATTCACACAGTTATCGACAGGGGCTATGTTGAAAGAGTGCAAAAAAAGCTAATCCCAACAGTTTTGGGAATAACAATTAACGATGTTTTAAGTAGAGGTTTTTCTGATATAGTTGATGTTAAGTTTTCAGCTACTATGGAAGAAAGACTTGATAAGATTGAAGAAGGCAGCCAAGAGTGGACAGATGTTTTAAAAGATTTCTATGAGATTTTAGTAAAAGATTTAACACAGGCCCAAGAAAGTATGCAAGGCCAAAAAGTAACTGTGCCTGATGAAGTTAGCGATGAAATTTGCGAATTGTGTGGAAAACCTATGCTTATTAAATCAGGAAGATTTGGCAAGTTTTTGGCTTGTAGTGGATTTCCAGATTGTAAAAACACAAAAAGAATAGTAAAGTATGCACCTGGCAACTGCCCAGTGTGTGGTGGCAAAATCTTAGCATTAACAAGTAAAAGAGGGGTTTCTTTTTACGCTTGTGAAAACTCAAGTGAATGCAAATTTATGAGCTGGGAAATGCCTACTGATAAAAAATGCGAAGAATGTGGCAAGACATTATTTAAGAAAAGTACTAAGGGTGCAAAAGAGCATTGTGTAAACGATAAATGCAAAAACTACATCCCTTTCCCACAATCAAAAAAGAAAACAACAAAACCAAAAGAAGATAAAAAAGATTAGAAAAGGCAATAATAAATGAAAGATATAACAGTTAAAGTAATAGGAGCAGGCCTTAGTGGCTGTGAAGCAGCTTACTTTTTAGCAAATAGAGGAATAAAGGTTTTTTTGTATGAGCAAAAGCCGATAAAATTTTCTCCTGCCCACTCTTTAGAGGGCTTTGCAGAGCTTGTTTGCTCCAATAGCTTAAAGAGTCTAAATGAAGACTCAAGTCAAGGGATGCTAAAAAATGAATTACAGCATTTTTCCTCCCTTATTTTAGAAAGCGCAAAGCAATGCAGTGTACCAGCAGGTGGCGCCTTAGCTGTTGATAGGAATGATTTTTCTAAAATAATAACTAAGAAAATAACAGAGCATGAAAATATAACTGTTATAACGCAAGAAGTAAATGATATAAATACAGATGAATACACAATTATTGCAACAGGACCTTTAACTCAAGGCACTCTTTATGAAAACATAAAAGCTTTATGCGGAGATTATATGTCCTTTTATGATGCGGCAGCTCCTATAATAACAGCTGATAGCATTGACTATGATAAAGTTTTTGCAGCTTCAAGATACGATAAGGGCGATGATGATTATCTAAACTGTCCTTTTAATAAAGAGGAGTATGAGCATTTTTACACAGAGCTTTTGAATGCACAAAGAGCCGAACTTAAAACTTTTGAAAAAGATTTAAAAGTATACGAGGGCTGTATGCCTATTGAAGTTATGGCAAAAAGAGGCCCTGACACTATGCGTTTTGGCCCTATGCGCCCTGTGGGATTAATAAATCCTAAAACTCAAAGAAGACCTTGGGCGAATGTACAACTAAGATGCGAAGATAAAGAAAAAACCTTATACAATTTAGTTGGCTTTCAAACTAACTTAAAGTTTGGCGAGCAAAAAAGAGTGTTCTCCTTAATACCGGGCTTAGAAAACGCAGAATTTGTAAGATATGGAGTAATGCACAGGAATTCCTTTATAAATTCGCCAATGCTTTTAAACGAGACATTAAATTTAAAACTTCATCCTAAAGTATATTTTGCAGGACAGATAACAGGGATGGAAGGCTATTGCGAAAGCAGTATGTGTGGCTTATTATCAGCTTACTTTTTATATAACCATTTAACCGATAAAGAAATACAAATCCCATCGCAAAACACAATCAGTGGAGCTTTATTAAAGCATTTAACAACTCAAAATAAAGACTTTCAGCCAATGGGGGCGAATATGGGAATACTACCACCTTTAGAAGAAAAAATCAAAGATAAAAAATTAAGATATAAACATTTTAGTCAGCGTGGAAAAAAAGACATAGAAAAAATAGTACTATAAAAGGAGAATTTAAATGAAAATAATTTTAGATGTATTCGGCGGGGACCATGCCCCTTTAGAGCCTTTAAAAGGAGCGCAGCAGGCAATTAAAGAATATGGAGTTAATATTTTAGCAGTAGGTGATATACCTACAATGGAAAAATGTATTAAAGATAATAATATCGATGCAACAAATATGGAATTCTTACAAGCAGATGAAGTGTTTTTAATTGAAGATGACGCTGAGGATGTAATTAAGAAAAAAACAAATACATCACTGCATATCGCCCTTAAAGCCTTAGCAGACGGTAAAGGCGATGCCTTAGTTTCAGCAGGTTCAACTGGTGCTTTAGTTATGGGTGCAACCTTTATAGTTAAAAGAGTAAAGGGGTGTAAAAGGCCTACTATAGGAACAGTTGTTCCTTGTAAAAACCCAAAAGGATTTTTATTAGTTGATAGTGGTGCAAATACAACAGTAAGAAGCGATATGTTAAATCAGTTCGCTGTAATGGGCTCGATTTATATGCAACATGTAGCAGGTATACACACCCCAAAAGTTGGCTTATTAAACAGCGGTAGTGAAGAAAATAAAGGAACAGAAGTTCATATTGAAGCGCATAGCTTATTAAAAGAAAACAAAGACTTAAACTTTGTAGGCAATATCGAGGGTAGAGATATATTAGAAGATGTTGCTAATGTAATAGTAGCCGATGGTTTTTCAGGCAACATCGCTTTAAAATCAGTTGAGGGTGTGGCAGCCTTTGTAAACAGCGAGCTAAAAACAATGTTTAAAGCAAACTTATTAACTATGCTTGCAGCTGTTTTAATGAAAGGCCAATTAAGAAAATTTAAAAAGAAACTTGATTATAGAGAATACGGTGGAGCTCCTATATTAGGAATATCAAAAGGTGTTATTAAAGCTCACGGCTCAAGTAATTCTCTTGCATTTAAAAATGCTATAAGACAGGCTAAAAACTATGTAACTTACGATGTTTCAAGCCTAATTGAAGAAAGCTTAAATAAAGCTAAAGAGGGATAAAATGAAAGAATTTGAAGAAAAAATAGGGTATACATTTAAAGATAAGACAACCTTAACTTTAGCCCTTACACATTCTTCTTACGCAAACGAGAATAAAAAAAGCAATGAATACAATGAGAGATTAGAATTTTTAGGAGACGCTGTTTTGCAAGTAGTCGTCAGTGAAAAACTTTACACCAATAATCCTAATATGCCAGAAGGCGATATGAGTAAAAACAGGGCAAGTTTAGTTTGTGAAGAGGCTTTAAGTAATTATTCAAAAAAAATCGAACTTGGAAAATGGCTACTCTTAGGAAAAGGTGAAGAAACTCAAGGCGCAAGAAATAGACCTTCTACTTTAGCTGATGCCTTTGAGGCTGTTGTCGGCGCTATATTTTTAGATGGCGGAATAGATAAGGCAAAGCAGTTTATCCTAAAATGCCTTGATGACTCAAGCATCAAAGTTAAAGATTATAAAACTATACTTCAAGAAGTTATCCAAAGAAAACAAGGGGATAAATTAAACTATGTTATGCAAGGTGAAAAAGGCCCAGACCATAATAAGAGTTTTAAAGTAAAGGTATTTTTAAACGATAAAGACATAGGGACAGGCTCAGGGAAAAGCAAAAAGCAGGCAGAACAAGAAGCTGCAAAAAATGCACTTAGTTTTTTAGGAGAAAGTTATGAATAGTGGATATATAATATTTTTTCTATTGTTTATGGCTTTAATTACTCAAAGAAAAATTAAACAAATAACAGTAGCAAAATATATTCATTCAAAAGGAAAAAGGGGAAAAGAGATGTTAGAACTTGCAAAATCATTCATAGGACAAAAAGTGATAGTTCGCTTAATTGAAGGAAGCTCTGTAGGCGTTATAGAAAGGGTAGAAAATGAAGCTATTTTACTAAAAATAGGCAAAAACGAAACTCTTTCTATAATTAATCCAAACTTTATTTTAACTATTACTCAAACAAGGTAAAAAAATGAAAAAGCACTCTAATTTATCCATATTCATCCCCCATGAGGGCTGTCCTAATCAATGTAGCTTTTGCGACCAAAGGAAGATAAGCAATAATGAAGAAATACCCACAATTGACTATGTCTATAAGTTATGCGATGAGTTTTTGCCAAAGGAAAATGGCGAAAATACTCAAATAGCCTTTTTTGGTGGCAGCTTTACAGCGATAGATAGAGATTATATGATAGCCTTATTAGAAGTAGTACAGCCATTTATAAAAAATAATAGGGCTAATAGTATTAGAATATCAACAAGGCCAGACTGCATAACTGATGAAATTTTAGATTTATTAAAGTTTTACAATGTTAAAGATATAGAGCTCGGTGCACAAAGTATGCAAGATGAAGTCCTTTTATTAAATAAAAGAGGGCATACAGTAAAAGATGTGTATACAGCAAGCGAAAAAATAAAAAGCTATGGATTTCGGCTAACTTTGCAAATGATGACAGGCTTATATGCCCAAAAAGACTATGAACAATCAGCCCTTGATACAGCAAGGCAGTTTGTAAAAATAAAGCCGTATTCAGTAAGGATATACCCTACGATAACCTTAAAGGACACCTTACTACAAGAATTATACGAGCAAAAAAAATATACACCCCCTTCTTTAGAAGAAACTATAAATATATGCTCACAGTTAGTGGATATTTTTAATAAAGAGGATATAAAAATTATAAAATTAGGTCTACATGCACAAGAAGGCGTTGAAAAAAGCTATGTTGCAGGGCCTTATCATCCAGCTTTTAAAGAGCTCGTTGAATCAAGAAAATTTTATAACGAGATTTTTAAAAAATTAGATGATAAAACAAAAAAGTATACAGTTTTTGTAAAAGAAAGTAACTTATCAAAGGCAAAAGGCCATAAAAAAGAAAACTTAGAAAAGTTTAAAAATTTAGGCTTTGATATAGAGATACTAAAAAACGATGATATAAATGAAGAAATTAAAATTTTAGTGAGGACATAAAGTGTATTTAAAAGCATTAGAATTGCATGGGTTTAAATCCTTCCCTGATAAAACAAGGATTGTTTTTCAAAAAGGAATGAGCGCAGTAGTAGGGCCAAACGGCTCTGGTAAAAGTAATATCAGTGATGCTATTCGTTGGGTTTTAGGCGAAAGTAGCAGTAGGCAACTACGAGGCGCAGGAAAAATGGAAGATATAATCTTTGGCGGAACGCAAAAGCGTTCCGCTATGGGTTTTGCAAGCGTAAGTTTAATTTTAGATAACACTGAAAAAAGTTTTGATTTAGATAGCGATGAAGTGAGTATCACAAGAAAATACTATCGCTCTGGCGATAGCGAATACTTAATAAATTCAAACAAGGTAAGACTTAAAGATATTTATGAGTTATTCTTTGATACTGGTCTTGGCAAAAATGGCTACTCAATAGTCGGGCAAGGTAAAATTCAAGAAATAGTAACAGCAAAGCCAGAAGCCAGAAGAGAAATTTTTGAAGAGGCCTCAGGTATTTCAAAATTTAGGTATAAGAAAAACGAAGCTGAAAAAAATCTTGATAAGGCACAAGAAAATATACTAAGGCTAAATGATATTCTTTCTTCTTTACAAACAAGGGTAGAACCACTTAGAAAAGAAAGCGAAAAAGCAAAAGAATTCTTAAAGCTATCTCAAGATAAAAAGCAAAAAGAAGTATCTTTATGGGTGTACACAACTGAAAAGTCAAAAGGCTTATTAAGAGACAAACAAAGAAACTTAGAGATGTTTCAAGCAGACTATGAAGAAATAGAAAAACAGTTAAGCGATAAAGAAGCTCTTATTGAGCAAAGGTATCTATACGCAAATTCTCTATTACTTAAAAGTGATGAGAATATGCAAAGTATAAGAGATATAGAGCAAGAAATCTCTGATAATTCAGCACAGGTAAAAGTTTTAGAAAGTAGAATTGAATATAATAATAACAATATTAAAGTTTTAGATGATGAAATCGCAGCCTTAAATAGCGAAGATGAAAATTATCAATCAAAAAGCGATGAAATAAAAAATAATATTCAAAACTTAGAAGCTGATATCTTAAAAAAGCAAACAGAAATAGATGCACTTTTAGAAAAAATAACAGCCTTAACTGATAGGGCAAAACAAAGTGATGAGAAAAAAGGCGAATACTTAGAAAAAATAAATACATACAATCAAGATATTCAAAACATGCAAATTGAATATCACACTTTGAATACGCAAAAAGAAAATTTTAAAGAAAACTTAGAAAAAGCAAAAGAAGAAATTACAAAAGCAAAAGAATATTTTGAAATTTCAAAAGCTCAAGTTGATGAGATAGTGCAGTTTATAACTGTTAATGATGAAGAAATACAAAAAAATCAAAACATCAAAGATGGCTTAAATTTAAAATTATCAAATTTAACAGATAAAAAAGAAGCCTTACAAATACAGCTAAATAAAAATGAGGCAAAGCAAAACGAAAACTTACAAAAAATAAAATTATTAACAGATATGGAGCAGTCGCTCGATGGCTTTTCTTACTCTGTAAAAACTATATTAACAGCTTCTAAAAATGGTAAGTTAGACGGAGTTTTAGGTACAGTATCTCAGCTTATAAATGTAAATAAAGGGTATGAAACAGCAATAGAGACAGCCTTAGGCTATTCTTTGCAGAATATAGTTGTAAAAAATGAAGTTAGTGCAAAAAGAGCCATTGAGTTTTTAAAAACTACAAAGGGAGGTAGGGCAACCTTTTTACCTTTAGATACAATTAAGCCTCAAACATTTAATGAAAAACTACCAGAGTATGCAAAAACAGCAGACAAGGTAATCACAACAAAAGATGAGTATAAAAACATTGTATCAAGCCTTTTAGCAAGGACTGTTTTAGTGGAGGATATAAACACAGCCTCACAGCTTGCAAAAAACTTAAATTATAGATACAGAACAGTTACCTTAGATGGCCAGCAAGTAAATATAGGCGGCTCATTTACAGGTGGCTCAACTAATAAAAGTGTGGGCTTATTTTCAAGAAAAGTAGAAATTGAAAACATTAAAAAAGAAATTGAAAGCTTGCAAATAGCTAAAAAAGATTTTGATAGCCAGTTATTAAAACTACAAGATGAAATAGACTTATACACTTCACAAAATTCAGCTTACGAAGGGCAAATTCAAATTTTAAGTGAAGATAAAACAAACGCACAAATTCGCTTAGCAACCCATACACAGGAAAAAAACCAGTATGAGGCTGTTATGAACAATCAGCAAAATATCATCAATAACATTGATATAGCCTTTAAAAACAATGAAAACAGATACAATGAAATAGAAAAAGAAATAAAAGAAAAAACAGATAAATTAGCTACTATTTCAAAAGATTATCAAGATATTACAAAGCAAGATGAAACTGTTATCTTACAGCAAAATGAATACAATGAAGCCTTGCAAAATTTAAAGCTTTCAAATGTTCAATTAATAGCTGATAAAGATATTTTACTATCACTATTAAATCAAGCTAATGAAAGAAAGCAAGATAAAGATAGACAGCAAGAATTAATACTTACTCAAAAAAATAATTTAATACAGCAAAATGAAGAAAATAAAGCTGAAATTTTAAATTTTGAAACAATAATGAGCGAGCTTAAAGCCGAAATTAGTAAAAAAGAGCAAGAAAATAAAGATATGGCACAAGAGCGCTTAGATATTGAAAGACAAAGAAATGAGATTACTCAAAACAATAAGCAGTTATTTACGCAAAAAGAAGACCTACTTCGCCAAATTGTAAAAGCTGATGAAAGCATTAAGAGTATAGAGGCTTCTTATGATGAAATCGTAATGAAGCTATGGGAAGAGTATGAATTGACTATTTCTTCAGCGAGTGAAATGGCACAAGAAGTAGAAAATGAAGCACAGCTTAAAAAAGATGTAGCGGCATTAAAATCAGCTATTAAAAAATTAGGCGATGTAAATGTCGGGGCAATAGAAGAGTACAAAGAAGTGTTTGAGCAATACACATTCTTAAATGAGCAATTAAGCGACTTAGAAGAAAGTAAAGCTCAATTAATAAAATTAATCACTTCACTAAATGCTGAAATGCGCTCTTTATTCCTTGAAAGTTTAGAGATAATTAACGATAACTTTAAAAAGATTTTCAGTGAATTATTTGCAGGCGGTAGTGCAACTATTAAATTAACTGATGAAGAAAATGTGCTTGAAAGTGGTATTGAAATAGAAGTAAGCCCTCCAGGTAAAGTTATTAAAAACTTAACTTCGCTTTCAGGGGGCGAACAAGCCTTGGTAGCTATTTCAGTCTACTTTGCAATTTTAGAGCATAACCCTGCACCGTTTTGTATCTTAGATGAAATTGAAGCTGCCTTGGATGAAGTGAATGTTACAAGATATGCAAACTACTTACATAGAATTTCAAACAAAACTCAGTTCATAGTTATAACACACAGAAGAGGTACTATGGATGCAGCGGACATTTTATACGGTGTAACTATGCAAGAAGACGGTATTTCAAAATTATTAAAATTAGACGCAAACAATTTGAATACAGATATATTAAATTAAGGAGGAGCGATGAGCTTTTTTTCAAAAATAACAAGTGGACTTAAAAAAACAAAGGATAGTGTTTTTAATTCTATTACAAGTTTTGTTTATAAAAGTAAGATAGACGATGAGTTTTTCGAAGAACTTTTTGAAGAGCTTATCTTAGCCGATGTAGGCTATGAAACAAGTGAGTTTTTAACACAGGAGCTTAAAAGTAGAGTAAAAAAAGAAAAAATAGAAAACGGCAGTGAGGCTGTAGTTATACTAAAAGATATAATTAAAGACTTACTAAAGCCAGAAGATGAGATAAAACTTACCTCATCGCCTTCTATTATCTTAGTTATAGGTGTGAATGGAGTGGGAAAAACTACTTCAATAGGAAAACTCTCAAACCTTTATAAAGCTCAAGGCAAAAAAGTACTACTTGCAGCAGCAGACACATTTAGAGCAGCAGCAGCTAACCAATTAGAGGAATGGGCAAAAAGAAGCAATGTAGATATTTTAATAAAACCAGAAGGCGCTGACCCTGCCTCAGTAGTTTTTGAAGCTGTTGAAAAAGGACAAAATGAAAACTATGATATAGTTATCTGCGATACAGCCGGAAGACTTCACAATAAGAAAAACTTAATGGACGAGTTATCAAAAGTAAGAAGAGTTATAGATAAAGCAGCAAAAACTGAGGTAGATGTTGAAGTGCTGTTAGTTTTAGAAGCGATAACAGGTCAAAATGCTATTATGCAAGCAAAAGAGTTTATAAACGCAGCACAGGCAACAGGAATTATCCTTACAAAACTTGATGGTACTGCAAAAGGTGGTAGCGTACTATCCATTAAAAAAAGCCTTGGTGTGCCTGTAAGGTTTGTGGGCGTGGGCGAGGGTGTCGATGATTTAATTAAGTTTTCTTATGAAGACTTTGCTAATAGCTTAATTAGTATAGATGAGGTGGAGTAATGGTTTTTGCACTTGCTACAAATAATCAAAAAAAACTTAAAGAAATCCAAAGGATTTTAAAAGATACTCATCATACAGTAAAAACCCTAAAAGAATTAAACATTGATATAGATATAGTAGAAGATGGTAAAACCTTTAGCGAAAATGCCATAATTAAATCTAAAACTATTTCACAATTGACAAACCTTGCTTGTATAAGCGATGACTCAGGCCTTAGCGTTGAATACTTAAACGGTGCCCCCGGAGTATTTACAGCAAGGTATGCAAAAGAAAATGCAACAGATGATGAAAACATCGAATTCTTACTAAAAAACTTAAAAGATGTAAAAAAAGAAAATAGAAAAGCAAAGTTTATAAGCGCAGTCTGCCTTTACTTTCCAAGTGGTGAATACGAGGTATTCATAGGAGAATGTGAGGGATATATAGCAACTGAAAAAAAAGGAGATAAAGGCTTTGGCTATGATCCTATTTTTACTGTGGGTGAAAGAAGCTTTGCCCAATTAGAAGATGAAGAAAAAGACGCTATTAGCCACAGGGGCATAGCCTTAGAAAAATTAAAAGAAAAATTAAAGGATATAAAAGAATAAGGAGAAAATATGACATCAAAACAAAGAGCTTTCCTAAAAGGGCAAGCACACGATTTACAAGCAGTTTTTCAAGTTGGAAAACAAGGGATAACTGATGAATTAATAGAAGGTATAAAGCAGGCTATAAAAACAAGGGAATTAATGAAAATAACAGTTTTAGAAGCCTGCCCTTACAATGCAAAGGAAACAGCAAATTTAATAAGCGAAAAAATCGAAAACTGCTTTGTTGTGCAAACAATAGGCTCAAAAATTGTATTATTTATGCAAAATGGGAAAGAATCAAACTTTGATTTAAAAAAGTTAATTAAAATACAATAAAAAATTAATTTTATTTTTATACAATTATAGTAACGATATATAATTTTTATTTATAAAAGGAGCTTTTATGGAAATATTACTTTATGGTGGTGCATTTAGCCCTGTTCATATAGGACATATAAATATACTAAAGCAGGCGATTAATTATAAGGATTTTGATAAGATTATTATTGTTCCTACTGCAACTTTTGGGCATAAAAATGAAATTAGTGCCCCTTATTTAGTACGAAAAGAATTTATAAATTTAAGTTTAGTGCCTCTTAGTGATAAAATACATATTAGCGATTATGAATATTTAAAAAGTGATGATAGTTATAGTTATAAGACTATTCGCCACATTAAAAAAGAATACGAAGATGCAAAACTCACTTTTTTAATAGGTCAAGATAACATTATTAATTTAAAATCTTGGAAAAATTATGAGGAGATAATAAAAGAAGTTTCTTTTTTAGCTTTTTTAAGAGAAGATTTTTTACAAGATACAAAAACGGCAATAGAAAACTTAAAAAAAGATGCCGTTAAAATTGACTTAATAAAAACAGAGCCTGTTATTGCTTCATCAAGCGATATAAGACAAAAAATTAAAAAGGGCGAAAGCATAAATTCCTTAGTTGTAAAAGAAGTAGAAGATATAATTATTGAAAATGATATTTATTCGGATAATGAAAAAGCAAGGATGATGAATACAGCAAAATACATCCTTAACTTAGCCTTAGATGAAAAAAGAAAAATCCATACTCTCAATGTTGCCCATTTAGCAAAAAAATTAGCAAAGCACTACAAACAAGATGAATATAAAGCAGAAATTTGTGCCCTTCTTCACGATGTTGTAAAAAGGGTAAGCCCAAAAGAGATGTTGAAAAGGGCTAAGAGGGATGATATAATAAGGGATATTGAAAATAAGCCTTTTCCCACATTACACAGCTTTGCCGGAGCTGATTTTGCAAAGTATGAATTTAGTATAAATGATGAGGATATTCTCTGGGCAATAAGGAGCCATACCTGTGCAAGAGCGAATATGAGTTGCTTAGAAAAAATAATCTACCTTGCTGATTTATTATCAGAAGAAAGAAGATTTAAAGAAAAAGAAGATTTATTAAACCTTGCTTTTTTCAATATAGATATGGCGATGCAAAGAGCCTTAGAACTATCCTTAGTATGGCTAAAACAAGACAATAAAGTAATAGATAAAGATACTAAAGAAGCCTTAATTTATTTTAATAAATTGCTTACATAATGGAGAAAATATATGCAAAATAATAATAAAACAAAAAAGTCGAAAAAATCAAAAATAATAAACATACTATTAGTAGTTTGCATAATAGTGGCAGCTGGTGTATTCATAGTTGATAGGTTTGCAGCAAATCTTTATGAAGTAGGCGAAAGCGTGCCCCAAGAAGTGCAAACACCGGATGAATTAAAAGATGATGTAATAAATATCTTAGTTTGCGGTATTGACTATAATGAAGATAGGACAAGCCAAAATACAGATGTAATTATGTATGTATCCTTAGATATTAAAAATAATAAAATCTCAGCTATGCAAATTCCTCGTGATACCTTTGTAGGAAGCGATGCTGGTGGTAATGGTAAAATAAATTCTGTTTACTCAGATGGCGATGAAGAAAATAAAATTTTTAATTTAATAAATGTTCTTTATGAAAAATTCAAATTGCCAGTTGACCATTACGCCACTTTAGATATGCAAGCGTTTATTGCAATGGTTGATGGTATAGACGGCGGCTTAGAAATGTATGTACCTTATCCGATCACCTTAGTTGATGATGAGACAGGCACACAAGAAACAATAATCAAAACTCCCGGCTGGTACTATGTCGATGGTTATACAGCAGAAAAAATAGTTAGAAATAGAAACTATCCAACAGGCGATACTGCCCGATTAGAAGTGCAAAGTTATTTTTACTCAGCGATAATAAAGTACTTTACTGAAAACTTTACGATTACCGATTTTTATAAAACTATGTCAAGATTTACTCAGCACTTAACGACTGATCTGCATTGGACTAAAATTTATTCAATAGCAGGCTTTGCCTTTGAAGTGCCTTATGAAAATATGAGCATACTAACTCCGTCAGTGCATGGGTATATGTATAAAACATTTGATAGCGAAGATGATGCCCTTGATGAATACTTTGCCTTTGTTGAGGTGGTAGATGAAAGCTGGCTTGAGTTAATAAATGGCTATTTAAGGCCACAGCAAGAACCCTTAACTGCACAAGATATACATATTCCAAACTTTAACATAGGCACTTTAGCAGTTGACTATGGGCAAACTGAAAATAAAATACAAACAATAGCTGATATTTTTAATAACAGCCCTGAAAATTAATAGGAGATAAAAATGAAAGATTTACAATTAGCACAAGAAATAGTAAAAATTTTAGATGATAAAAAAGCAAACGATATTAAAGTTTTAAAAATTGAAGATTTAACAGTAGTGACAAACTATATAGTAATAGCAACAGGTAATTCTACTACACAAGTAAGGGCGTTAAGCGATGAGGTAGATTTTAAATTAAAAACAGAGCATAATATTATGTACTCAAGAATAGAAGGCTATGATTCGAAAAACTGGATATTAGTAGACTATGATACAGTTATTTTACATGTGTTTTTACCTGATTCAAGGGATTATTACAACCTTGATAAACTTTGGGCAGATGGACAAGAAATAGACATAACTGATTTATTAACATAGTAAAAAGGGGAATTAAAATGCAGTATGATTTTACCGCCATAGAAAAAAAATGGCAAAAAATTTGGGACGAAGAAAAAACATTTAAAACTAAAAGCGATTACTCAATGCCAAAGTTTTATGGTCTTATAGAATTTCCATATCCATCAGGGGCAGGCTTGCATGTAGGCCATCCTCGCTCTTATACAGCTATGGATATAATCTCAAGACAAAAAAGATTAGACGGCTTTAATGTATTGTATTCAATGGGCTGGGACGCCTTTGGTCTTCCTACTGAAAACTTTGCTATTAAAAATAAAATCCACCCTGAAAAAGTAACAAAAGATAATGTTGCAAGATTTAAAGAACAACTTAAAAGCATAGGTCTTTCTTTTGACTGGGATAGAGAAATAAATACAACAGATAAAGATTACTATAAATGGACACAGTGGATATTTTTACAACTATTTAAAAATGACTTAGCTTATAAAAAAGAAATGGCTGTAAACTGGTGTACTTCTTGTAAGGTTGTTTTAGCTAATGAAGAAGTTGTAAATGGCGTTTGTGAGAGATGCTCTGGTGAAGTTGTAAGAAAAGTAAAAAGCCAGTGGGTTTTAAAAATCACAGAGTATGCTGATAAGTTAGTTGATGATTTAAAAACAGTTGATTTCATTGATAGAGTAGTAACACAGCAAACTAACTGGATAGGCAGAAGCACAGGCGCACAAATTAAATTCAATACAAATAAAGGCGATGTATTAGAAGTATATTCTACTCGCCCTGACACTCTTTTTGGCGCAACTTACATGGTTATTTCTCCAGAACATACAGTATTAGAAAACTGGAAAAATGACATTGAAAATATAAACGAAGTAGTAGAATATCAAAGTAAGGCAGCCTTAAAATCAGACCTTGAAAGAACAGAACTTTCAAAAGAGAAAACAGGTGTATTGCTAAAAGGCATTTCTGCAATAAATCCAGCGACTAAAAAAGAAATTCCTGTATTTATTTCAGACTATGTATTAGCTTCCTATGGTACAGGTGCTATTATGGCAGTACCAGGGCACGATGAGAGAGACTATGAATTTGCAAAAGTGTTTAACTTGCCGATAGTAGAAGTTGTAAAAGGTGGGGATATATCAAAACAAGCCTATACTGACTGCGATACTGGCATAATGGTAAACAGCGGATTTTTAAATGATTTAAGCGTTGATGAAGCAAAAGAAAAAATCACCGCTTGGCTTATTGATGAAAATTTAGGCGAAGAAAAAACTAACTATAAACTTCGTGACTGGATATTCTCAAGACAAAGATACTGGGGCGAGCCTATACCTATGGTGCATTGTGAAAAATGTGGTTGGCAGCCTATTAGTGAAGATGAATTACCGTTAGTTTTACCAGAATTAACAGACTTTGAGCCTACAAGTGAGGGGGAAAGCCCGCTTGCAAGACTTACTGACTGGGTTAATACCACTTGTCCTTGCTGTGGTGGTAAGGCAAAAAGAGAAACTGATATTATGCCACAATGGGCAGGCTCTTCTTGGTATTTTATAAGATACACAGATCCAAATTATGCACAAGGAATGGCATCAAAAGAAGAAATGGACTATTGGTTGCCTGTTGACTGGTATAACGGTGGTATGGAGCATACAACGCTGCATTTGTTATATTCTCGTTTTTGGCATAAATTCTTATATGATATAGGCGCAGTACCTTGCCCTGAGCCATACTTGAAAAGAACAAGCCATGGTATGATTTTAGGCGAAAGTGGCGAGAAGATGTCAAAATCAAGGGGCAATGTTGTAAACCCTGATGATATTATAAATGAGTATGGTGCAGATACCTTCCGCTTATATGAAATGTTTATGGGCGACTTTGAAAAAGCAGCACCTTGGAGTAATTCATCAATTAAAGGTTGCTCAAGATTTTTAGAAAGAGTGTGGAATTTACAAGACATTGTAAGTGGTGAAAAAGGCTATTCAAAAGCTCTTGAAACACCTATTCATAAAACAATTAAAAAAGTAACACACGATATTAAATCTTTAGGTTTTAACACTGCTATTGCAAGTATGATGAGCTTAGTAAATGAAATCTATGCTGTGAATGCTTTAACACAAGATGAGTATAAAACTTTATTGTTATTACTAAATCCATTTGCCCCTCATATGACAGAAGAAATCTGGCAAAATAAAAACTATGGCTCTCAAATAGCAAATGAAAATTGGCCAGAGTATTCAGAAGAAAAATGCGTTGATAGTACCTTTGAGCTTGTAATTCAAGTAAATGGTAAAATTAAGGCAAGAAAAATGGTGGATATTAACATTACTAAAGAAGAAATGTTAGCTGTTGCAAAAAGTGAAGAAAATGTAAAAACAGCACTTTTAGACAAAACAATTGTTAAAGAAATTACAGTGCTGAAAAAATTAGTCAATATTGTTGTAAAATAATCAAAAGTTTTTATTGACATTTAGATGTTTTATCTGTATAATTGACTATGTAATATTCAAAAAGAATAAATAAAAGCTAAAAAGCGTAAGGAGTGAATAAGATGTCAGAAATTAGAGTTAAAGATAATGAATCATTAGATTCAGCACTTCGTCGCTTTAAACGCTCATGTGCAAAATCTGGAGTTCTTGCAGAAGTGCGCAAGCGTGAGCATTATGAAAAACCTTCAGTTAAAAGAAAGAAAAAAGCTGAAGCAGCTCGTAAGCGTAAGTTCAAATAATTCTATTTTAAAGTGAGTGCATTAGCACTCACTTTTTCGCTATAAAATAATACTACCTTATAAAGGCTATCTTTTAATTTATTTATTTTGATTTTCATATAGCTTTTTAGTAAGTAATGATATTTTAATATAAAGCCTATTAAAATATTATCTTATAAAACTATATAAACAATAAATTTAATAATTAAATAAAAAATATTGGCTATCTTCTTGATAGCCAATATTTTTTATAAATATAATTTTAATATTATGTTTTTTATTCTTTAAAAATTTCAGGCTCTAAAGCTTTTAATTCTATATAGCCACAATTTGGGCAAACAAAGCAATCAACGGCACTTACTTTAGATTTAAAAAATCCTTCTATGCGCTTTGTAACCTTAGTTACGAAATCACCATCCCAGTAAGTTTCCAATTCGCCTTTTTGCATTTTAGTATTGCATTTAAAGCAATTCATCATAACACCTGCTTTCTTTTGGTTTCAGGTTGTTGCATATTGTTAATTAATTATTTTCTAATACAAACCTAAGCTCTTTTAAATCTTTACCACCAATATTTTGTATCTTTGTATCGCCGTTGTGAAAAAAGCCATTTTTCTTATAAAAATTAATGGCATTTTTATTATCTTCTAAAACCCATAAATAGATATTACTAAAGCCCATTTCTTTTAATTTTAATAAAACAAAAGAAAATAATTTTTGCCCATAGCCCTTGTTATAATACTTAGGCAAAACATAAATAGACATTACTTCACCAAAGCCTTGCATTTCTTCATCTCTTGCAGGAGATATAGAAGAAGTAGCGATGTATTCACCATTTTCTTCTAATACATATCCTTGATAAACGCTTGAAGCTAAAATGGGCGTCCACCGTTCTAATGAAAGCTCATCTAAGTAGGCTTGTGGTACTATCCCTTTGTATGCTTCTTTCCAGCTTTTAGCATAAATATGACTTGCTTTTTGAGCTAAATTTTCTGTGATTGGTAGTATATTCATTCTTTCCTCCTTTATATACTCACGCCTGTAATATAGCTTTTATTTCCTACATCTTCAAGAAAATCAACAAGGTTATACTTGCCCTTAAAATACTCAAGACCTACTGAGATATACTCACTTGAAAGCCTATCAGCCTTTTTTAGTAATGTGTCTAAATCATCAACACTATATGTTTTTGCATCTGGGTTATACCAGACAGGGATGTCCTTAATTTTGTATTTATTAGGCTGCATGTGAGAGAGAATAGTATTGCTTTTAAACTTTAAAATTTTCTCTAAAATCTTAGCTATTACAAAATTTATTTTAGTAGGCGAGTAAAAAAACTTTTTAACTAAGATAAAATCTTTAAAAGCCTGCAAGTACTCTTCTTTTGGATAAATTCTGTCAAGATAAGTTAATTCTGTTGCGTTTTTAAGTAAGGCAGTTATTTGCTCAAATTGAATTTTACTTAATTCAGGTGCATAGAAATTAACTTCTGGCATAGGTGAAGAATAAACTTCATTTGCAATTTTTAAATCCAAAGCACTCTCAAAATGCGAATGGCCGCAAGGGATATTAAATTGCTGTGAATATGTATCAGCTGAAAAATCAATTAAAGGGTGGATAACACTATCAAGGCTGTAATGGCATAAAAAACCTAAGCAGTAATCCTTTTGAGTGTCTGTTTGAGCGAGCTTAAATAGGTTTTGCAAAAATAAGCCTGTTTTTTCATTGTGCATAGTAGCAGCTAAAGTGACCATATCATATTTTTTAGAAAGGGAATAAGTCCTATATGCAGAGAAAGGGTCAGGCCCATTTGCCCCCCAAATTAAGGCAGAGTAATCTCGGGGAGTGTAATTTATTAGTTTCATAGCATTAATAGCGTTATGTGCGTGTACATAATTATCAGCCATAGTTTAACTCCTTTTAGTTTTGCTTTTAGCCTGCTTTATTCTCAGCCTTTATTACTTTAGGTAAGATAACAAAGAAAAAGAAAGCTCCTATTATAAATATAAGTAGTACGCTTAAAACACCCCAAGGTGAAGCCTGCGCACTTACAGCATCTAATACTTCTTTTGAAGCGTCGTATGTAATGCCTTGATTTTGCATAATTACATCCCTTGCATAAGAAGAAGTCAGCCCGAAAATTGTAGGGCCCATAATTGCAGAGAATTTTGCGAATATATCATAAAAACCA
Organism: uncultured Oscillospiraceae bacterium; assembly: GCA_964369975.1. Taxonomy (GTDB): domain Bacteria; phylum Bacillota; class Clostridia; order Oscillospirales; family Ruminococcaceae; genus RGIG3102. The sequence continues at coordinate 99,249 of CAYJFZ010000001.1, read as the reverse complement.
AAGAATTCACCGCTTCTTGATTTATCTGGAATTATTTTTCCGTAGTAGCTTCTGCTTAAGGCTTGTATTCCGCCTTGAGAAGTACCTACTAAGATAGCAAGTAGCCAGAATTGCCATGTGCTTCTTACAAAAAAACCGAATACGCAAATAAACATATAAACTAATATGCCAACGCCTATCATAGCCCTTGTACCAAATTTTTCACTTAACTTTGAATAAAGTATAGCAAAAGGCAGACCCAATAATTGAGTTAAGAGTAAAGCGAGCATCATTTGAGTAGCATCTATTCCTAAAGAAGAGCCATAAATTGTGGACATGTGAATTATAGTGTTTACACCGTCGATGTAAAAAAAGTAAGCTAATAAAAAGTATAGCATGTGCTTGTGTTTATAAATTTCTTTAATAGTTTGACTTAAAGAAGAAAAGATGTTTTTAAAAGCATTTGATAAGCCGTTAAATTCTTTTATAGCATGAACCTGTCTTACATTTTTAAGTATAGGTATTGAGAAAAATCCCCACCAAACGGCTGTAAGAGCAAAGGCAACTGCTAAAGAGATATTCATTGAAACGCCAACTAAATTTAAGATTAAGAATACAACTAAGGGAATAGTACTACCGCCGATATAGCCAAGCCCATAGCCCATTGTAGAAACTTTATCCATCCTATCCTCAGTAGTTACATCAGGCAAAAAGCTGTCGTAATAAACATTTGCCCCTGCATGACCTATACTACATATTATATATAAGCCTAAAATCACAACGCCTACTTTTTCAGCAGCTTGTTCTGTTTCTAAGCTCATAAAGGGTGTAAAAGTTAGTAAGGCGCAAGATATAACCCCAACAGCTATAAAAAACATAAATAGCTTTTTGCGAAGCCCCCTAAAATCACCTAAGCGACCTAAGATAGGGGATAGCAGAGCAGTTATAAGCATAGCAGCACTTGTGCCTATACCCCAGCGAGAAATAGCATCAATACTATTAATACTAACTGTTTCATAAAATATAGGAAGAATAGTAACTATAATAACGCTTTGAGCGCTGTTCGCCCAGTCATACATCATCCAGCTTTTTTCTTCTTTAGTAAAACTTTTTAAAAAATTCATAATACACCGTCCTTATCATTTGCTTTAATTGTATATTAAATATAAATAATAGTCAATGTTTTACAATGAATTTTACAATAGTCTATGCCATTTCAAACAATAGCCCATCTTTAATATTATACACCTTATCAGCCAAAGGCAAAAGGGAGGTATCGTGAGTTATCATTACAACACAGGCTCCCTCATTTTTTAAAGCTATGATGCTATTTAAAACTATATTCGCACTATTTTTGTCTAAATTACCGGTAGGCTCATCACAAAAAAGAATTTTAGGCCTTGTAATTAAAGCCCTTGCAATGGCTACTCTTTGTTGCTGTCCTCCTGATAGTTTTTTAGGCATAGAATTTATCTTATCTTCTAAGCCCACATCACAAAGAGCTTTTTTTGCGATTTCTAAACGATGTTTTTTAGAGTAATTATTATATTTTAAAGGAAGGGCAACATTTTCAATAGCAGTCAGCGAGCTTATAAGATTGTAAGACTGAAAAATAAATGAAATTTCTTTTTTTCTCAAAGTATAAAGCTGTTTTGCCTTAGCCCTTTTTACATTGAGTCCATTTATAAAAAGTAAGCCCTCCTCAAAATCATCTAAACCACTCAAAACATTTAAAAATGTGCTTTTGCCACAACCAGAAGGGCCTATTATAATATTAAATTCTCTTTCATTTGCTGAAAAGTTTACCCCGTTTAATACATTTAAAACGCCCTCAGAGCCCACATAAGACTTATAAATATCAAAAGCTTGTATCATAGTATATCCTTTTTAATGTATATTTTATTTTATAGTTTAATATTATATTAAATGGAAGCGTTTAAACAACAAATATTAAAATAATCGCTTTAATACAAAGTTTTCAGCATTACTATTTCTAATATTTGCATAAATTATAACAAATTGTAGAAAAAAGTAAAATTTTTTACTTTACATCTATACATGTTTGTATTAATATAGTAGTAAGTGCAAAAAAAGAAAAACTTTGCAAATTTTATAATGGAGAAAATTAAGAATGAAAAAATTTATAGCATTATTACTAACAATGGCTTTAATGAGCTTAACATTAACTGCCTGTGGCGGTGGCGAAGGTGGAATTTCACCAACAGAGCAACCAACACCTACACCTAAAGTTTTATATCAAAACCCACTAACAGGCCTTGAGCAATCCTTTGATTATCCAGAAGGTCAAAGACCAGTAGCAGTAATGATAAATAACATTATGCAATATGGCTCAGAGCATAATGCGTGGCCTCAATCAGGCTTATCAGCAGCTGATGTTATTTATGAAATGGAAGTTGAGGGTGGCATTACAAGATTAATGGCTATCTTTAGAGATTATACAACAGTTCCAAAAACAGGCCCTGTAAGAAGTGCAAGGGATCAATTTGTTCAAATGATGTTCCCTACATCTTCAATTTATATCCATGAGGGTGAATCAACTTATGCAAGAACAATGCTTGAAACATACCAATACCATAACAGAGAATTAGAAGGTAGTGAAGGCGTTGCGTATTGGGATTCTTCAATTACAGACAGAGCAAGAGAACATACAGCATTTACAACAGGCCAATTAATACAAGAAACAATAGATAGTGTAAACAGAGAAATCAATACAGAAGAAGAGCCAGCTATGCTTTTTAACTGGGTTGACTATGATGTGCCAAATAGAGAGTTAAACGGCATAAATGTAAATGAAATAGCTTTTGATTTTTCAACTTCTTACTCAGGTGTGATTACATATGATGCAGTAAAGAATACCTACACTAAAACACACACACAAACATCAACAGGTTGGACAAATGGTCTTATAGACGCTGGTGCGGGCGGCGCTTTAGTAGAATTTGATAATGTATTTGTATTATGGACAACAGTTGAAAATTATCCAGGCGATTATGTTCCAGAATTTTCACTTAGCTTTGGTGGAGTAGGCTACTACTTCAACGGTGGTAAAGTGGAAAAAGTATTATGGGCAAAGGGTATGCCAGAAGAGCCACTAAGAATAGTATCTTTAGACGGTTCAGAAACACCGATAGAAGTAAATCCAGGTGTTAGCTACATCACTATGGTAGACCTTGATAACTATGATTCATTCACATTCGATGGCGTTAGTGTAGACTCAAAACATGATTACACAACACCACTGCCAACAGCTACTCCAGAAACAACAGCTACTGTAGAGCCAACTCAAGCACCATAGTAGCTAAAACTTAATATTTTTAAATTAACGATTAATAACTTTAGCTTTAAGTTATTAATCGTTTTTTGTTGGATTTATGAAGATTTGCTTACAAAAAGCTGTAAGGGTTTACTTTTATAAGACTTTGCTATATAATAATTAAGATAAATGTTTAAATTTTAGGAGAACAATGTGTTTAATATAAAAAAATTTATAGCAGTAATTTTAACTGCAATATTAGCGGTATCCCTTGTTGCTTGTAGCAGTGAGAATGAGGATGCTAATAATGGACAAGAACCAATAACAGAAGAAAAGAATTATAACTTTTTAACAGGTGAAGAATTAGAAGACGGTGAAGACCAAATCGCAAGACCAATAGCGGTAATGATTGAAAATTCAAAATATTCTCTACCTCAATCGGGCTTAACTAACGCAGAAATAATATATGAAATGGTAACAGAGGGCGGTATCACTCGCCTTATGGCGCTTTATTCAGATGTAGAGAGCGTTGGAACAGTAGGCAATATTAGAAGTGTGAGGGATCAATTTATAGAGTTTGCACTACCTGTTAATGCGATACTTGTGAACATAGGCTCATCAAGATATGCAGAAGATATGCTTAATTTTTATAATTACCAAAATGTCGATGGAAAATACTTAGGCTCAATAGCCTTTTATTTAGATGAAGAAAGATCAAAAGAAAAAGGTAGTACAGTCCATAGCTGGTATACAAATTCAGAGTTAATTGAAGTTGGCGCAAACGAGCAAAATATCCCACTTAATGGCAACTTATACCCAGCTTTTAATTTTATAGGCTTTGATGAAGAAGCAAGACAGCTCGAGGGAGGTATTGCTAATTCAGTAAGTTTTGTTTACTCAGATTATACAGGTGAGGTTAGCTTTTCATACGAGGAATCAAGTGGGCAGTATTTTAAAACAGCCTTTGGTGCTCCTCAAATGGACGCACAAACAAACTTACAATTAAGTTTTGATAATGTATTAGTATTATTTACAGAAATAGGCGTAAAAGATGATGAGGTATGCTCAGACTTTGCTTTTGAAGGCGGAGAAGGTTATTACTTCTATAATGGTAACTTTGAAAAACTCTCTTGGTCAAAAAGTATGCCTTTTGATCCATTGGTTCTTTTAGATGAAAATGGTGATGAAATCAACATCAATACAGGCAAAACCTATGTAGGCTTTGTAGATAATGATAATATCCAAACTCTCTTAATTTCTCAAGAACAAAGTACATCAGCAAGTGTTGAAGTAGTACAATAAAAATAAAAGGACATAATTTTTATGTCCTTTTTAAATATAATTTTACAAATAAAAAAAAGGTTTTACCCTTTTTTTACTTTTTCATCGATGTTTTGATTGATAAGTATTCATTCATAGGTTATAATAAAACTTATGAATTATCAATACTGCTTTCAGCTGATTTTATAACATTTAATAAGGCTGTAATTTGATTAGGATAAGTTTCGCTTAAACTCTCTGTTGTCATCTCAAAAGCGTTACCTATCTCTTTAACAGTAGCCTTATCGCGCAAAGCAGCATTTAGCTTTGCACAAGAAATATTTAATGCAGCGTCTGTATACCCTGAAAATAAATCTTTGTTAATGTTAAAAAGGCTGTTGCTGTTATGCTTGTGTGATTGGTAAAGTATTCTAAACATTTTATATATGCTTATCATTAAATAATCGCTCACTAAATTTGTAAGCTGTTTATTTTTAGCTATGGATAACTTATCATATAAAATATTCAAGCTACTTGAAATTAGCCTTTTGTTCATCGTTGGAAGAACACTACCGCTAAATTTTGAATCACTTTTTAACTCAGCCGTTGATAAATCGCTCACTTCTAAAACAGTACCGTTTCTATCGGCGCTGATACCTAATACATAGTCACTTGAAACACTGTAATAATCGCAAAGCTTAACTAAAAAATTAAGTCCGCACTCACGCAAGCCTTTTTCGTAATGGCTTAATAAAGCCTGTGAAATTCCAAGGTCTTGAGCAGCTTGTTTTTGAGTGATATTTCTTTCTTTACGAAGAAGTGTTATAATTCTACTAAAATCGTTCATTGGGTAATTACTCCTCTTAATACTACTATTTGTAAATTATAACTTAAAAAAAACATAAAGTAAATAGCAATATATTACTTTTTATTATAAAATATTGGAGGCTTTTATGAAAAACTACAAAATACACCTAATTCGCCACGCATTGACGGATGGCAATTTAAAAGGGCAGTACTTAGGCAGTGGCACAGACAGCGAATTATGCCAAGAAGGCATAGACAGACTCTTAAAATTAAAAGAGAATTTTGAGTATCCACATTTTGAAAAACTTTTTGTTAGTCCTATGAAAAGAACTAAAAAAACGGCTGAAATTTTATTCCCTAATACAGAGTATGAATTAGCGCCTAAATTAATAGAATGCAACTTCGGCGAATTTGAAGGCAAAACTTTTCAAGAATTGTTAAATGAAGATGAAAACTTCTCAAAATGGCTTGACCCTAAAAGTGGCTATAAGCCAAAGGGTGGAGAAGCAAGCGTTGACTTTGCTAATAGATGTATTTTAGGAATAAATGAAATATACGAAGAAATGATGAAAACAGGCATAGATGAAGTGTGTGTTGTAACTCACGGTGGTGTTATAGCTGTTTTACTAACAGTCTTAGCCTATCCTAAAAAGCAAACTCACGAATGGACAACGGATAATGGCTGCGGCTTTACTATACAAACTAACACGCAAATGTGGACAAGGGATAGAGTAGTAGAAGCTGTAAACATCCTGCCTTATGGCTATGATGGCAGCGAGAGCGTAACAAATAAATTTAAAGAAAAATAAAGATATTATAAATAAAATAAGCTGACACTAATAAAGTGTCAGCTTGTTTTTTAAAGGCTAATTTATAATAAATGCTATAAATTGAATTTATCTTTAATTATTAAAGCGACTTCTTGCGCTGGGATATTGGAGTTATCAATTTTTATATAATTTTCAAAAGGGATTTCACCCTCAAAACTTTCATAAAAATACACCTTTCTATATATGAATAATCCTTATTAATATAATACATAAAAACAAGTAAAAATTCAATTAAAATGTTTGTCTAAAGTAGACTTTTGTGGTATAATAAATATAATTATAGCTTATAAGGGGATAAAATGAATATAATCATCATCGGAGCAGGTGCTTCAGGTTTATTTTGTGCAGGGTTTTTAGCAGAAAATGGACATAATGTGAGTGTTATAGAGCATTCTAACACAGTGGCAAAGAAAATATTAATAACAGGAAAAGGCAGATGTAATGTAACTAATAATACAGATGAAGAAACTATATTAAGAAATACAAAAACGAATGCAAAATTTTTGTATTCGGCTATTTACCAAATGCCTCCAGCTCAAGTTATGAAAACTTTTGAAGACTTAGGCGTTAAGCTTAAAACCGAAAGAGGGCGCAGGGTTTTTCCTGTATCAGATAAGGCAATGGATATAAAAATAGCCTTAGAAAAGCACGCAAAAAAAGCCAATATCATATATGATGATGTAAAAGAATTAATCTTTGATGGCGATAAGGTGGTAGGAGTTTTACTAACTGGGGATAAAAAACTTTTTGCAGATAAGGTGATAGTGGCAACAGGAGGCTTATCTTATAAGCAAACAGGCAGTACTGGAGATGGCTATAAATTCGCAAAGCAAGCAGGGCATACAGTTATAACACCCAAGCCGAGCTTAGTGCCTTTATGCGAAGAAGGCGATATTTGCAAAAGTATGATGGGCTTATCTTTAAAAAATGTAAATCTTTCTATTGTATATAAAAATAAAGAAGTGTTTAAAGAACAAGGAGAGATGCTTTTTACACATTTTGGCTTATCAGGGCCCTTAGTTTTAAGTGCTTCTTGCCATATAAAAGATGACGATATTAAAAATCACATAGCTTTAATTGACTTAAAGCCTGCCTTAGATAAGGACACATTATATAAAAGGATAACAAGGGATTTTGAGCTTTTCTCAAATAAAAAAGCGATGAACTGCCTTGATAAACTCCTTGCTAAAAGTATGATTCCCCAAGTATTAAGAAAATGGGGCATAGATACGCAAAAGCAAACAAACCAAATAACAAAGCAAGAAAAATTGTTATTAGTAGATATTTTAAAGGGCTTTAGTATAAAATTGCGCTCAAAATATAAAATAGATGTGGCGGTTATCACAAGTGGTGGAGTCAGCACAAAAGAAATAAACCCTACTACAATGCAGTCTAAAATAAAAGAGAATTTATACTTTATAGGCGAAGTTATAGATGTAGATGCCTACACAGGCGGTTATAATTTACAAATAGCCTTTAGTACAGCCTATGCTTGTAGTATGGGGATTATAGATGGAATTTAGGAGAATAAAATGAAATTTTCTGTTGCGATAGATGGCCCTTCAGGGGCAGGCAAAAGCAGTATTGCTAAAATAGTAGCACAAAAATTAGATATTATTTACCTTGATACAGGAGCTTTATATAGGGCTATTGCGTTATATATGTTAGAAAACAATATAAATGTTGACAATATGCAAAATATAAGCGATAATTTAAGTAATATCGATATAAAAATAAAATATGAAAATTCAGAACAAAAAGTTATATTAAATAACGAAGATGTATCTGAAAAAATAAGAGAAAATAAAGTTTCGCTTTTAACGAGTGTTGTATCTTCTTATAAATGCGTAAGAGAGTTTTTATTAGGCATCCAAAGAGATATAGCAAAGCAAACAAGTGTTATTATGGACGGCAGAGACATTGCAACAGTGGTATTACCTGATGCAACAGTGAAAATTTTTTTATCAGCCTCAGCTAAAGAAAGAGCTAATAGAAGATATAAACAGCTACTGCAAAAAGGCGAAAAAGTAAACTTTGATGATATTTTAAGTGAAATAAATAAAAGAGATTATAACGATATTAATAGAAAAGAATCTCCTTTAATACAAGCAGAAGATGCTATTTTACTAAATACAGATGATTTAGACTTAAATCAAGCAGTGGAAAAAATCTTAGAAATAATAAAAGAAAGAGTAAATAATTTATGATAGAAAATTTAGTATTTTTATTTTTATTATCAGCAGTTATGATTCTTTTTAGAATAATATTTAGCTATAAGCATCAAGCTTCACAGATAGTAAGACAGTATAAAAAAAATAACAGGCCTTTTGTAATTTGCTCAAACCATATTAGCTTACTTGACCCTATTTTTGTTGTTATGGCTTATGGCTATGGCAGAAAACTGACAATAATGGGAAAAGCTGAACTATTTAAAAATCCGTTTTTAGCTTTTATTTTCCGTAGTGTAGGTGCCTTTCCTGTAAATAGAGGAACAGGCGATAAATCAGCTATAGAAAAAGCTGTAAATGATATAAAGACAGGCAGAGGCATGCTTATTTTCCCAGAAGGCACAAGAAGTAAGGGCGATGAAATGATTAATTTAAAATCAGGAGCCTTTATGATAGCTGCCCAAACAAAGGCAGACATCATCCCAGTTAGGGTGATTTATCCATCAAAAAGTGATCGCTCAATGCATTTTTTCTCAAAAGTGAGGGTGAAATTCGGGCAGCCACTTTTAATAGAAGATACAAAGTTAGACACAAATTCAAAACAAGAAATAAGAAATGCAAAGATACTTTTGCAAAATAGTTTTGATGAAATTTTAAAAGATTTTAATGAAAATCCTTTTTAATAAGTAGGAGAGAAATGAAGGTAATTTTAGCAGAAAGCGCAGGCTTTTGTTTTGGAGTACAAAGGGCGGTAGACTTAACAAAATCCTTAGTAGAGCAAAACAAAAAAACTGCAACCTTAGGTCCTTTAATTCACAACACTCAAGCAGTCGAAGATTTAGAAAACAGAGGTGTTATAACCTTAAAGGATTTAGAAATTCCAGATGGATATTGTGCAGTAGTAAGAAGCCATGGAATTGAAAAAGATAAATACGAAAAACTAATAAATGAGGGCAAAGAGATACACGATGCAACCTGTCCTTATGTAAAAAAAATACATAATTTAGCCCAAGACTGCCAAAATGAAGGTAGGGTTTTAATAGTCATTGGTGACGAAAATCATCAAGAAGTTAAAGCCATAGTAAGCTATACAAATAAAGAATATCATGTTTTCAATGAGCCAAGGGAACTTTTAGACTGGCTAAACTATGGTGAAAATCACGAAAAACCGCTCACTTTTCTCGCTCAAACTACCTATATGATAAAAAAATGGGACGAAAACATAAATAATGTAAAAAAACTATGTACAGATTACAAAATATTTGATACAATATGTAGAGCTACACAAAAAAGACAAAAAGAAGCAAAAGAACTTTCTTTAGTCAGCGATTTGATGATAGTGATAGGAGGAAGACATTCCTCTAATACACAAAAGCTGGTAGAGGTATGCAAAGAGCATACAAAGACTATCAGCATTGAAACAGTTAAGGAACTCAAAAAAGAGTTTTTTATAAATATTCATAATGTGGGCGTCACAGCAGGTGCAAGTACACCGGCGTTCATAATTCAGGAGGTACTTAATAACATGAGCGATGTAATTCGTGAAGATGGAATGAGCTTTGAAGAAATGCTCAATGAATCTTATGCAAATCAGCCTAAAGTATACAGAGGCGCAAAAATCAAAGGGACCGTTACAGGTATTTCGGCTAACGAGGTTACAGTGGACATAGGCACGAAACATACGGGCTTTATTAAACTGAGCGAGCTTAGCGATGATCCAAGTGCTAAAGTGGAAGAGCTGGTTAAGAAAGGTGACGAGTTGGATCTCATCGTTATTAAACCGAACGATCAAGAAGGAACTGTTGAACTTTCTAAAAAACGCTTTGATGCACTCGCAGGCGCAGATGTTCTTATGGAAGCTGCACAAACTGGTGAAGTATTAACAGCGACAATAGCACAGGCTGTAAAAGGTGGCTTAGTTGCCTTTGTTCAAGGTGTAAGAGTATTTATTCCAGCATCTTTAGCAGCTGATAAAAACGAATCTTTAGAAGCATTAGTTAAAACAAAACAAGAAATCAAAATTATCGAAGCTACAAAAGATCAAAACAGAAGAAAAATCATAGGCTCAATTCGTGCAGTTAAAGATGCTGTGAATTCAGAGCTAAAAGAAAAAGTATGGCAAGAAATCGAAGAAGGTAAAGCCTACAAAGGTATTGTTAAAAATGTTACTCGCTACGGTGCGTTCGTTGACATTGGTGGTGTAGATGGTTTAGTACACTTATCAGAATTAACATGGGAAAAAGTAAAACACCCTTCAGAAATCGTAAAAACAGGCGATGAAATCGATGTATTTGTTAAATCATTTGACAAAGAAACAGATAAAATCAGCTTAGGCCATAAAAAAGAAGCGGACAATCCATGGGAAAAACTACAAACAGAATACCCATTAGGTACAGTGTTTGAAGCTACAATAGTATCATTAACAAAATTTGGTGCTTTTGTAAAAGTATTACCAGGTATTGACGGCTTAGTGCATATTTCTGAAATTGCTTATGAAAGAGTTGAAGACCCTGCAAAATTCTTAAAAGTTGGCGATAAAGTAGATGTTAAATTAATCGGTGTTGACCTTGAAGCAAAAAGAGTGTCTTTATCAATTAAACAAACAAAAGAAGCGCCAGTAAAAGAAGAAGCACAAGAGGAAACTCAAGAACAAGCGCAAGAAGAAATAAGCGAAGAATAAAATTTAAAACGAAACCTTTACAGGTTTCGTTTTTTTATATATAAAATCAAGCAAAATTTATATAATAACAAAAACAAATTGCTTTATTTTTATTCATAGATATGTTATAATTAATAATTAATAACATTTATTTTTTACAGCTAAATTAAGTGCAAAAATTTACAAGGAGAAAAAAATGTATAAAGATAAAAAAGTCATAGCAGTAATAACAGCAGCAGGCAGTGGCACAAGGATAGGCTTTGATAAAATGCTTTATAAAATTGATGATAAAACTATTATCGAAACGACAGTAGAAAAGTTTGATAAAAACCCTTTTATTGACGAAATTATTGTCCTTGCATCTTTGAATATCCAAGATTTTGAAATTTTGCTTAAAAGCTATAAAAAAGTAAAACATATAATTAAAGGCTCTACAACAAGAGCCTTATCTGTAAAAAATGCTATAGATATAGTAACTGAGGACTCTTTAGTTTGTATACACGATGGCGCAAGGCCTTTTGTAAATAGCAAGGTTATAAATGAAGCTATTGAAAACGCCTATATTTATAAAGCGGCTATTCCTTGTGTAAAAGTAAAAGATACAATAAAAGTAGAAGAAAATGGCTTTGTAAAAGCAACACCGAATAGGGATGCTTTGTATATAACTCAAACTCCGCAAGTTTTTCATAGTTTATTGTATAAAGAGCTATTAGAAAAAACAGATATTACACACCTAACAGATGACTCACAGCTTTTTGAAGAAAACAATATAAAAGTAAAAATCACAAACGGAAGCTATGAGAATTATAAGATAACGACTATTGATGATTTAAAAAGGAGATAAGTATGAGAATAGGTCATGGGTACGATGTTCATAAATTAGTAGAGGATAGACCTTTAATTATAGGCGGGCTTACAATTCCTTATGAAAAAGGCTTAATGGGGCATTCCGATGCCGATGTGTTACTACATACTATATCAGATGCCTTATTAGGAGCTTTAGCCTTAGGCGATATAGGAAAGCATTTTCCGGATACAGATGAAAAATATAAAGGCGCTGATAGCTTTGTATTATTAAAAGAAGTAGTAAAATTAATTAAAAATGAAGGGTATGCCTTGCAAAACCTTGATGCTACAATCGTAGCCCAAGCACCAAAATTAAGCCCTTACATCTACGATATGCGAAAGAATATAGCAAAGGCTTTAGAATGCGATATTAGCGCTGTTTCAGTAAAGGCGACAACAGAGGAACATTTAGGTTTTACAGGAAGAAAAGAAGGAATAAGTACACACTGTGTAGTCTTATTAAAAGAAATATAATTTTTGGAATATACATATAAATATGTTAATATTAAAATATAAAACGAAGGAGGCTTCTTATGGGCATTATAAATGATACAATAGATTCTTTTATGAATATTCTTACCACAATAGGAATTAGTGATATTGTTGATATTTTTATTATGACTATTATAGTGTACAACATCATTATACTTGTAAGAAACACTCGCACTATGCAAATACTAAATATTGTTTTAGTGTTTATAATAGTTTATGCAGTATCTATTCAATTTAAATTAAGAGCTACAAACTTTTTACTAACATCACTTTTACAAGTAGGGCTTATAGTTATGGTTATAGCTTTTCAGCCTGAAATTAGAAGGATAATGGAGCAGTTTACCTCTGGGCGATTTTTATCCCTTTCTTCTTTAAGAAGAAAGACAACAGAAGAGCTCGAAATTGAAAATATGAAAAAATCTTTAATAGCAATCTGCGATAGCACTCAAAGTATGAGCGAGAAAAAAATAGGCTCACTAATAGTTTTAGAAAAGTTTTCTTCTCTTGATGAAGTCAAAAGAACAGGCACTCAAATAAATGCAGCTGTTGTTCCAGAGTTAATTGAGACTATTTTTTATAATGGCACACCTTTACACGATGGAGCCTTAGTTATATCTCGCACAAGCATTCAAGCAGCGGGCTGTGTACTACCTTTATCAGATGACTTAGAGCTAAGCAAAGACATGGGCACTCGCCATAGAGCTGCTTTAGGCTTAAGTGAGAATTCAGATGCAGTAATCATCGTTACAAGTGAAGAGACTGGGACTATATCTTTAGCAAAAAGTGGAGTAATAGCAAGAAAATTAGACAGACAAAAACTCCATACTATACTAACAAAAGAATTCATTAAGCCTTTAGAAGATATAATAACAAAGCAAAACACCAAAGCTGTAAGGGGAAAAGACGATGCAAAAGAACAATAAGTTTTTAGATAACAATAGAATAGTGTTAGCCGTATCCCTAATAGTAGCTATTATAATTTGGGGCTATGTTATTGTGTTTCAAAATAATAGTTATAGCACTACAATTTCAAATGTTGAAATAGATTTAAACTACAGCCAAAACAACTATGAAAACTTAGGCCTTGATGTCGTTTCAATGAGTGTAAACTCTGTAAATGTTAAAATATCAGGGGCAAGGGGTGTAGTAGCAGAGGTATCAAAAGAGGATATAGTAGTCTATCCTTATATAACAGGCATTGATTCAGCAGGCAATTATGAATTTGCCCTAACTGCTGAAAACCTATCACCTTTAAAAGACTACTCAATTGATTCTTTAAGTACTGATAGCGTAATAATCTACTTAGACAAAATTATTACTAAAGAAATCCCTATAACAATAGACTTATCAAACATAGCAGTAGCAGAAGAATTTTTAGTAGGCGTTAGTTTTACAAATCCTCAAACGATTAGTATAACAGGCCCTGAGTACAAGGTGGAAACGGTTACTCAAGCAGTAGCAAAAGCAGATAGAGACTATGAACTAAGCCAAACTACGTCAATGCCTGCAAACTTAAAATTATACGATGAATTAGATACAGAAATTTCAAAAGAACTACTAACTTTTTCAAATGAAGAAGTAGAGATTACAGTCCCAGTATTAAAAGAATTAATTTTGCCAGTGGTAGTAGAATATACAAATGTTCCAAAAGACTTTGATACGAGCATATTTAACTTAAACTTATCGCCAACTCAAGTAAATGTAGCAGTACCTGCAAATGTAGCTACTTCAGTTGATGAATATGTGGCGGGCTATATAAATATAGAAGAAATTGAATTCGATAAAGACTATCTTTTTGAAATTACTTATCCTGAGGGCTATCTAACTTTAGATACAAATGTAGCGGTAAGGGCGAGTATTTCTCAAAGCAACATTTCTTTCAAAACAATAGATGTAACACAGATAACAATTATAAACGATGCAAATGAAGAAATAGAATTATTGACCCAGGAAATAAACTCTGTAACAGTTGTAGGAACAACGAGTGCTATTGACTCTTTAAGTGGCACAGATGTAATAGCACAAATAGACGCAAGTAAAATTAGCCTTACTCAAGGTACTCAAACTGTAAGTGTAGACTTTGTAATTCCAAGCAGTAATGAAGTGTTTGTAAAAGGTGATTACACCGTGACAGTAAGGAAATAAGATGATAATAGTAAATAATATAAAACTGCATATAGATGATGATAAAAACTCAGCTTTATTAAATGCAATGAAACTTTTAAAAATAAATAATAGCGATGTTAAAAATATATTTTTAAGAAAAATTTCAACAGATGCAAGAAAAGGCGATGTTAAATTTGTTTGCTCTGTGGCTATTGAGTTAGTTGATGAAAGAAAAGAAGCGCTATTTTTAAATAAGAGTAGTGATATAGTAGTAAAACCAAGAACAAAAATTGAGTTTATTAAAGGTAGCGAAGAACTATCTTTGCCTCCTGTTGTTTGTGGTTTTGGGCCAAGTGGTATTTTTGCAGCCTTAACTTTAGCAAGACAAGGTTTTAAACCTATTGTTATAGAGCAAGGCTCGGATATAGACACAAGGCAGAAAAAAGTAGATGAATTTTATAAAAATAAAACCCTTGATACAAAAAGCAATGTGCAGTTTGGCGAAGGTGGAGCAGGCACTTTTTCAGATGGTAAATTAACTACAAGAATAAATGATGAAAATTGTGAATTTGTAATTGATACATTTATTAAGCATAATGCACCTAAAGAAATTCGCTATAAGGCAAAACCCCATATAGGAACAGACTTATTAACACAGGTCATAAAAAGCATAAGAGAAGAAATAATATCCTTAGGCGCAACTGTCCTTTTTGATACAAAGCTAATAGATATAAAAACTAAAAACTCAAAAGTTAGTAGTGTTATAACAGATAAAGGCGAAATAAATACAGATTTATTAATTTTAGCAACAGGTCATAGCGCAAGAGATATTTTCTCTTTATTAAAAGAAAAAGAAGTCACAATGAATGCAAAGCCTTTTTCAGTAGGCGTTAGAATTGAGCATTTACAAGAAGATATAAATAAAAGCCTATACCATAACTTACACAACCATAAAAACCTTGATAAGGGCGAGTACCAATTAGCCCATACAAAGCAAGATAGAGGGGTGTATACCTTCTGTATGTGTCCTGGTGGCAGTGTAGTAGCGGCTATGAGTGAGGAAGATACAGTAGTAGTAAATGGTATGAGCAAGCACGCAAGGGATAATACAAATGCAAATAGCGCTGTTGTAGTGTCGATTTTGCCTGAAGATTTTAATAATGACTATGAAAAGGCTATACAATTCCAAAAAACTCTTGAGAAAAATGCCTTCATATTTGGCGGAAAAGACTATAAAGCTCCTATACAAACAATGGATAATTTTTTAATAGGTAAAGCTGGCGCTAATATAAAAAGTGTAAAACCTTCTTATCCTTTAGGAGTAACAGAAAGTGACTTTAATAAGATACTGCCGAGTGTAGTAGTGGATAATTTAAAAATAGCCTTACCACAAATGAATAAAAAACTAACAGGTTTTACAAAAAGCGATGCTGTTTTAACAGCAGTAGAAACCCGTACTTCTTCACCAGTTAGGATTTTAAGAGATGAAGAATATACATCAAACTTAAAAGGACTAATGCCAACAGGAGAAGGCGCAGGCTATGCTGGCGGTATAATGTCAAGCGCTGTTGACGGAGTAAGAGTAGCAAGATTTATAATAAAAAAATATAAACCAAAATATTAGAGGAAATTAATGATTTATCGTAATTGGCAAATTAAACAAATAGATGAAAATACAGTAAATAATTTAAAAAACGAGCTAAATGTAAAAGATGTTTTAGCAAAAGTTTTAGTATCAAAAGGTATAAAAACTAAAAGCCAAGCTCAAGAAAAATACTTATCAGCAAATGGATTATCAAATCCGTATTTAATGAAAGATATGGACAAGGCTACACAAAGAATTAGAATGGCGATAGAAAACGATGAAAAAATCGTAATTTATGGCGACTATGATGTTGACGGCGTTTGTTCTGTAGCTGTGCTATTTTCGTACTTAGAAAATCAAGGTGCAAATGTTTTTTATAAAATACCACATAGGGAAAACGAGGGCTATGGCTTAAATAAAGATGTACTAAAGTTTTTAAAAGAAAAAGGCTTTTCTTTAGTTATTACTGTTGATAATGGAATAACAGCCATTGATGAAGTAAGCTATGCAAATAGCATAGGCCTTGATGTAGTAATTACAGACCACCATTTGCCAAAAGATAAATTGCCTGATGCAATAGCCGTAGTTGACCCTTTAAGAAAAGATGATACAAGCCCTTGCAAAACTTTAGCGGGAGTTGGAGTTGCTTTTAAATTAGTCTGTGCTTTAGAAGATGCACCTTGTGAAGAAATGCTTGAGTTTTATTCTGATTTAGTATGCGTTGGTACAGTAGCTGACTTAATGATATTAGAAGGCGAAAATAGAAGCATAGTCAAAGCAGGGTTAGAGCTTTTAAATGAGGATACAAGACAGGGCTTTAAAAGTTTATTAAAGGTGCATGGCTATAATATTAAAGCAATTACAAGTGAAGTAATAGCATACACAATTGCCCCAAGGATAAACGCAAGCGGTAGAATGAGCGATGCAACAAAGGCGCTTGAATTACTTTTAGAAGAAGATGAAGAAGTTGCAGATGAAATTGCAATGGAAATAGAAAAAGAAAATCAAAAAAGGCAAGATGCTCAAAATAAAATAGCAGAGCAGATTATCCTTGATATTTCTTTAGATAAAAGTTTAATAGACGATAGAGTATTAGTAGTATGGGATGAAAATTATCACCCGGGTGTTATTGGTATAGTAGCATCAAAATTAGTAGAAAAATATGGAAAACCAGCCATAGTACTAACAAAAGATTCAGAAGAATTTAAAGGCAGTGGTAGGAGTATTTCCTCATTTAGCTTACATAAAGCCTTAGATTATACTAAAGAATACCTGCTGCGCTTTGGTGGACATACCTTAGCTGCAGGCCTTAGTATAACAAGCGAAAACTTAGAAATATTTAAAAAAGCTATAAATGAATATGCTAATCAAAACATAAAAATGGCAAGTACTGACCCTTTAGAAATTGACTGCCTACTTTTACCACATCAAATTAATATAAATTCAGTAAAGCAAATTGATTACTTAGCTCCCTTTGGCAATGGCAATGAAGCGCCTGTATTTGCAGTTAAAGGCGCAGAGATAGTGGGGATATTTTCAATTGGCGATGCAAAGCATATTAGAGTGAAGTTTAAAATGGGCGATAGCTTTTTGCAAGGCGTTTATTTCAATAAAACTCAAGCTGATTTTGCCTATAATATAGGGGATTTTGTAGATGTTGCGTTTATGCTGTCTATTTATAGCCCTGATAATGGCAATGAAATGGTATCTATAAAAATTAAAGATGTAGCACCTTTTAATATGGATGAAGATATAATAAATCAATACGATATCTACAAGGTGTTTAAAAATAAAATAGACTTAACAGAAAAGGAAAAACAAAGTTTATTACCAACAAGAGACGAAATAGCAAAAATATATAGGTATCTACAACAAAACAAGGTCAAAAATGATGATTTAAGGCCGTTATTTGTTAAATTTAAAGAGATACCGAGCGGTAAAATCCAAGTAATTTTAGATGTACTATTAGAATTTCAGTTAATTCAAATTAGCCTATCCTTAGCTGAAAACTATTACATGGTAGTGCCAAATGCAGAAAAAAAAGATTTAGACAAAAGTGAGATTTTAAAAAGTTTATCATAGAAAAAGGTGAAGAATATGACCTATGCACAATTGAATTCATTGCTTTTAGATCAAGACAAACCCTACGACTTAGAAATGATAGAAAAGGCATATATATTAGCAGAAAAGATGCACGAAGGACAGTTTCGCAAAACAGGCGAGGCTTATGTTGAGCATCCAGTTAGTGTTGCGGGGATATTAGTTGATTTAGGTATGGATTCAACTTCGATTGCAGCAGCCTTGCTTCACGATGTAGTTGAAGATACAGATATAACTTTAGAAGAACTTGAAAAAGAGTTTGGTCAAGAGATAGCTATGTTAGTAGACGGAGTTACAAAACTTGGTCAAATTTCGTTTTCATCTTTAGAAGAAGAACAGGCTGAAAACTTAAGAAAAATGCTTTTAGCTATGAGTAAAGATATAAGGGTTATGATTATAAAACTCTGTGATAGACTTCATAATATGAGAACAGCCTCTGGCTGGAGTGCTCAAAAACAAAGAGATAAAGCCTTAGAAGTTATGGAAATTTACTCTCCTATAGCGCAAAGGCTGGGTATTGGTAGTATAAAAGATGAACTACAAGATATTTCACTTAAAATTTTAGATCCAGTCGGCTATGTGGAAATTCAAAATGAAATACAAAAAAGTAAAGATCCTCAAAAATTCGTAGAAAAAATAGTAAGCAATGTAAAAGAGCGCTTAGATGAGTTTAAAGTAATAGATGCCACTGTTTTTGGCAGGGTAAAAAGCGTCTATGGCGTTTATAGGAAAGTATATATACAAAACCGTGACTTTGGCGATATTTATGATATTTATGCTGTAAGAATTATCTTAAATTCTGTGGCTGAATGTTATAATGCCTTAATGCTCGTTCACGATATGTTTAGGCCTATTCCATCAAGGTTTAAAGATTATATTTCATCTCCAAAATCAAACCTTTATCAATCTTTGCATACAAGCGTTATAGGTAAAGACGGCATCCCTTTTGAAATACAAATAAGAACTTGGGATATGCATTACACAGCAGAATACGGTATCGCAGCTCACTGGAAATATAAAAGCGGTATTGATGGCAAAGACGAAATGGAAGAAAAACTTGCCTGGGTTCGCCAATTATTAGAAACTCAGCAAGGCTCTGATGATGATGTAGAAATTTTAAATACAATTAAAAGCGACTTAGTGCCTGATGATGTGTATGTATTTACTCCAAAAGGCGATGTTATAAATCTTCCAGCTGGTGCTACTGTAATTGACTTTGCCTATGCTATACATAGTGGTGTTGGCAATAGGATGACAGGGGCAAAAGTAAATGGGCGAATAGTATCTATTGACTATAAGGTCACCACAGGTGAAATTATAGAGATTATCACAGGCCCAAAAGATAAAGGCCCAAGCAGAGACTGGCTGAATATAATAACAACCAGTGAAGCAAGGAGTAAAATCCGTAATTGGTTTAAAAAAGAGAAAAAAGAAGAAAATATAGAAGAAGGCAAGAACTCCTTTGATAAAGAATTAAGAAGAAGCCTTATTCATTTAGCAAATGATGAGTATGAAGACTTTGTTTTAGAAGTAGCTAAAAAGCAAAAATTCAATACAAAAGATGAGCTATTTGCAGCTATCGGCTATGGCGGCGTACAACTATCAAAAGTAGCTTTAAAAGCAAAAGAACTTTATGCAAAAATCAATAAACCAGCAAAAGAAGAAATATTAAAACCAGCGACAGTGAAAAAAGCAAAAAGCAGTAATGGCGTTATTGTCGAAGGCCTTGATAACTGCCTTATCAAATTTTCAAAATGTTGTAATCCGCTACCAGGTGATGATATTATCGGCTTTGTAACGAGGGGCTTTGGAGTTTCTGTTCATAAAAAGGGTTGTATTAATGTAACTCAAGGCTTGCAAGATGAAGAAAATAAACAAAGATGGCTAAATGCTTACTGGGCAGAAAATATTAAAGAAGAATTTAAAGCAAGTCTTGAAATAGTAGCTTTAGATTCAGGAGCCGCTTATATAGAAGTGACTAATGTGTTATCAAGCATGAGAATACCAATCTTTGAATTAAACGCAAAGCAGGCAACAGATAAGCGACTAAGTATGTCTTTAACTATCAGTGTTGCAAATACAGAACATTTAAACAGCGTAATTGCAAGACTAAGTAAGTCTAAAAATATAGTTTCAGTATTAAGAGGGTAAGATGAGAGCAGTAATACAAAGGGTAAAAAATGCGTGGATAACTGTAAACCAAGGGCAAAAACAAACCATAGAAGAAGGGCTTGTTGTGCTTTTTGGAGTAAGTGAAGATGACACAAATGAATTATGCGAAAAAGTAGCTAAAAAAATAAGCGATTTAAGGATATTTGAAGATAGTCAAGGTAAGATGAATTTATCTGCAAAAGAATTAAATTATGATTGCTTAGTCGTTTCACAGTTTACTTTATTTGCTGATACTAAAAAAGGAAATAGACCCTCGTTTATAAAAGCAGGCAAGCCAGAAATGTCTCAAAAAATTTACGATGAATTTTTAATGCACATTAAAAACATGGGCTTTAAAAAAGTAATAAGTGGTGAGTTTGGCGCAGATATGCAAATTAATTTAACAAACGATGGCCCAGTTACGATAATTATAGATACTAAAGAGTGGAAAGGATAAGGTTATGAAGTTATATCATTTATTAGGAAAAGAGCCGTATTTTGCAAATCATTATATATTAAGTGATGAAAAAGGCAGCTGTATTTTAATTGACTGCTGTATTGATGTTAAAAAAGTTAAAAAGGCACTTAAGAATGAAAAAGCCCAGCTTAAAGGAATACTTTTAACGCACGGGCATCACGACCACATCGATAGCATAAAAGATTTTAAAGAAGAGTTTAAAGACTTAGAAGTGTATATTTCAAAAGAAGACGCAGAGCATTTTAATGTAGAAGGTGTAAGTTACTATGAGGGTGATGAAGTGAGTATTGACGGTATCACTTTACAAATAATCAAAACTCCTGGGCATACTCCTGGTGGGGTTTGCTTATTATGCGCTGACAACTTATTTACAGGCGATACATTATTTGCAGGCACGGTAGGAAGAACTGACTTTAAAGGTGGGGACTATGATGTTTTAATGAATTCACTAAAGCTTATAATTGAAACAGTGCAAGAGGATACAAGAGTTTATCCAGGGCATAACCATTTCTCCACATTAAAAATTGAAAAAGAACAAAACCCATACCTAAAAAATATAATAAGAGAATTATAAAATGAATATAATTTTAAATAACTTAAATGAACATTATAAAATTGAGCAATTAAGTAGGATGTTTATTAAAGATATAAAAATTTTAAAACAGGAAAATACAGAGAATTTTGACTTTGTATATATTAGAAGAAATAGTTTTAAAACTATAATATTTATAAAAGCTGAAAAAGGAAATTTTTATAAAGCATTTAAAAATACAGATAATAAAAACGATGATATATTCACTGTTTGTAAATTTTTATACGAGTGTTATTGTAAAATTTTTAATAAGAAACTACCTTGGGGAATACTGACAGGTGTTCGCCCTGTAAGGTATTTAAGGGATATACAAGAAAAAGAAAAAAGCATAGAAAAAGCAAAGAGTGTTTTTAAAAATGATTTTTTAGTAGAAAGTGAAAAAATAAACTTAACAAGCAACATATTGCAAATACAAGAGCCTATATTAAATAATATTAAAAACGATGAATACTCCTTATATGTGGCTATTCCATTTTGTCCCTCAAGATGTATTTACTGCTCTTTTATTTCAACGCCGGTTAAAAATATGGACGCATTAATGCAAAGCTATATAAAAAAATTAGTAGAGGAATTAAAGTATACAGCAAAAAAATTCAAAAATTTAAAACTTACTACTATTTACATCGGTGGTGGCACTCCTACAGCTATAAGTGAAAATCAATTAGAAGAAGTGATGAGGACAATAAAAGAGCATTTTGATTTTAGTTTTTTAAAAGAGTATACAGTAGAAGCTGGAAGAGCTGACTGTACAAGCTATGAAAAATTAGAAATTATTAAAAAATATTCTGCAAATAGGATATCCATAAACCCTCAAACGACAAACGATGAAGTCTTAAAAGTAATAGGAAGAAATCACACAAATGCTGATTTTTTAAACTGCGTTAATATGGCAAGGCTAATAGGGTTTAATAGCATAAATATGGACTTAATTGCAGGGCTTCCAACAGATACAATACAAAGTTTTGAGACTTCGCTTAAAACATGTATTGACTTAAAAGCTGAGAATATCACAGTCCATGCCCTAACTTTAAAAAGAAGCTCGAATTTTAACATCAACAATATTGAGTATAAGCATACTCAAAACATCGCTAATATGCTAAAGCTTTCAAATTTGCTTTATGAAAACGATTATAAGCCATACTATATGTACAGGCAAAAAAACACAGTAGAAAATTTAGAAAATGTTAGTTATACACTGAATAAACACGAAAGTTTGTATAATATATATATAATGGAGGAAGTAAGTAATATTATTTCCTGTGGCGCTTCAGGTGTAAGTAAAATAATTTCAAAACCAAAACAAATAAACAGGATATATAATTATAAATATCCAAGTGAATATGTTAATGATTTTGATACTATATTAAAAAGGAAAGATGAGGTGTTTAACTTATGCCAGCTTTATGGATTCCTAAAAGATTAGTGGAAATATCACTAATAAATACAGCCGCTTTAACAAAAGAAAAATTTGTCTTGCATTGTGAACATCAATACCAGGCGAGGATTTTTGCTGCGGCAAAAGACATAATTTCAGAAAATAAACCAATAATTATGATTACAGGCCCCTCAGCCTCGGGCAAAACAACTACTGCAAATAAAATCAAAGAAAGATTAATTGAGCAAGGTAAAACCGCACAAGTAATATCCTTAGATAATTTTTTTAAAAATAAAGATAATTATCCGCTATTAAAGGACGGCTCAAAAGACTATGAAAATGTTACAGCCTTAGAGATACCGGTATTCAAAGAATGTATAGATGAATTACTGCAAAAGAAAAAGGCGCATTTTCCGTATTTTGATTTTAAAACAGAAATAAGACACGATAAAGAAAAACTAATTGAATTAAACGATGGTTTTTTAATAATTGAGGGTATACACGCACTAAATCCACTGCTTTTGGATATAGTGGGCAAAAGTAATGTGTTTACTATCTATGCAGGCCTTAGAGAAGAGTATTCAAACGATGGGCAAAGAGTTTTTCCAACAAGGGATATTCGCTTATTAAGAAGGATGATAAGAGATGCAAAGCATAGAGGCCATACACCACAAAAAACAATAGCTATGTGGGAAAATGTATGTATAGGTGAGGATACCTATATTAAAGTGCACAAGCCTAATGCAGATTTATTATTAGATACAGCCTTTAGTTATGAAATCTTAGTTATGTCAAAAATAGTAAAGGATATGGCAAAAGATTTAGACTTAGAAAACCAAGAGAGCAAAAGATTAAATGAAATTTTAAAAGTGCTAGACTTAATTAGTCCTATGCCTTTTGAATATATACCAAAAGACTCGATGCTTATGGAATTTTACGATTAGAAAGGATAAAAGTATGAACAAGAATTTTTTTGAAGAAATAGCAGATGCATCAGCAAAATTAGCTGATAAAGTAGTAGAAAAAACAGGGGAGTTAGTTGGTAAAGGCAAAAAACAAATAAATAAAATGAGCCTTGAAAACGACTTATCAAAAGCACAAAAGCAATTAGGTGTTTTAGTTTATACAATGTATAAAACTGATGAAAAGAACGAAGAGTTAATTTTAGATTACATTAAAAAAATTGAAGATATCGAAATTGCAATAGAAAACTGTGAAGAAGAGGAAGAGGAAGTTATCATCGAAATGAAAGATGAAACTATAAAAGTAAACGCTTGCCCTTCTTGCAATAAAGAATTAGCACAAGATGCAAAATTCTGCCCTGACTGTGGTGGGGCAGTAACTGAGTAAAAATTTATTAATAATTTAATAAAAAATAATACGGTAGCTTTAGCTACCGTATTATTTTTTTATAAACATTTAAAGTATGTTTTTCTTTTGCGATAGCTTATAAAAGTGTAAAATTTTGCTTAATTAATAATAATAAAAAGATTTTTTAATATACATATAATAAAACGAAAAAATAAGGATGATTATATGAATTATGAAAAATCTTTAGTTAGAGGGACTGTGATATTAGCTTCTTCTACAATAGTAGTTAAAATTTTAAGTGCGGCTTATAAGATACCTCTAACGAGGATATTAGGTGCGCAAACTATGGGTATGTATACAGCAACATTCAATGTGTTTATGCCGTTTTTCGCCTTTAGTGTAGCTGGGATAGTGCCTTGTATGGCAAGGCTTAGTGCTGAATATTCAAATAAGGGCGAAGAAGCCTTAGCTTATCTAAAAACAGTGGCAGATAAGATATTTTTGCGTTTTTCTTATTTTATGCTGTTTATTACTTTGATAGTAGCCTTTAGCTATGCTTATATTCAGGATACGATGTATATTTTCTATGGGGTTATCCTCCTTGCGCCGAATTTAATTTTTGCAACAAAAGAAGCTATTTATAAAGGCCTTGCTCAAGGTATGCTCGATATGCAAATAGGAGCCAAGGCGGCAGTTTTAGAAAGCAGTGCTAAAATAATAATCGGCATAGGTAGTGTGTTATTAGCAGGGGTGTTTTTTAGCCAAAATCTTATGATGATAAGATTGTTTTTAACTTTATTTACAGTTAGTATAGCAGGCTACATCTGTTTAAAATACATGCAAAAAGACTTTAAAGAAAAAATAAAAGGCAAAACAGCCATAACAGGGGATATAACTTTTAAAAGAGTAGTAAATTTATCTTTACCTATTGCTTTATCTGCCTTAGTTGTTTCTGGGGTAAATTTCTTTGATACAGTAATAGGCCTTAGCCTAATAAAAAAAATTACAGTTAGCGAGTATCAGCATTATTATAGCTTATTTGACTTATCAGGAATTGAAGACATACCTTTGTGGCTTTTTGGTGTATACCATGGCCTTACTTTAACCGTTGTAAATTTAATACCAACACTTTCTGCTGCTATTGGCCAGTCAGGGCTTCCTGTAATTACAAAAACTAAATTAAACAACGATACAAAAAGTTTGAATGAGCAGATAGTAAAATTATTAAAACTTACTGCTGTAAGTGTTGTGCCTATTAGTATGTTTGTTTTTGTATTTAGTCAAGATATAATAATTACTCTTTTTGGTAATACAGATGCGCAAAGCCAAATAGCTGCGATGTTTTTAAAGTATTTAGCGCCGGTGTCAGTATTATCTGCCTTTTCTTTTCCGTTTAATTCTATTTTACACGCCTATGAAAAAGCACAAACTATATTTAAAATTTTAGTCCTTTCAAGTGTAGTTAAGGCTTTTTTTACATATTATTTAGCTTCAATACCATCAATAAATATTAAAGGCTGTATTTATTCATCAGTGATATTTTATGTATTGTTATTTGTTTTATCGCTAATGCAAGTTAAAAAAACAGGGGCAAAATTTTCAATAATTTTAGTTTTACTACTGCCTTTAGTCGCTTCATACATCTCAGTGAGTGCTGTGATTATAATTTATGATATGCTACTATTTTCTTTTCCTGTTTTATTTAAAATGATAATTAGTGGTAGCTTATTTTTAGCTTTTTATGCCATCATTGTTTTACTAAGTAATTTTTTAGTTGATTGAAAATAAATCTCTGTGTATAATAAAAGAAAAACCAAAAGGGGAAAAGTATGCAGTTTACTAAAAAAGAAAAGTATGATATAGAAGATTTTAAAGAAATAGTAGCCCTATTAAGAGATGAGGAAAATGGCTGTCCTTGGGATAAGGCACAAGACTTTATGAGTATAAAAAAGAACTTTATAGAAGAAGTGTATGAAGCCTTAGAAGCCATTGATAATAAAGATTTCGATTTATTAAAAGAAGAACTTGGTGATGTATTATTGCAAATAGTATTGCACAGCCAATTTGCAAAAGAAGAAGGGATTTTTACCCTTGATGAGGTAATAGATGATATAGCAAAAAAGATAGTAACTCGCCACCCTCATGTATTCAATAACGAAAAAGCAGAAGATGAAACTTTAGCTACTCAAAAATGGGAAAAAGTAAAAAATGAAACTAAGGGTTTTGAAAAAACTCATCAAAAATTAAAAAGTATTCCTAAAAATTTTCCGTCTTTAATGTATGCCCAAAAGCTTCAAAAACGCTTAAAGGCTGATAAAATAAACTTTTATAAAGATGAAGAAAAGATAATTGATGATATGATTGCTTCCTTAGAAGCTTTAAAAAGGCAAAAAAATCCAAAAAAGGAAAAATTAGCAAAACTACTTTTTGATACTACTAACCTTATTAGACTACAAGATATAGATGCAGAAGAGGCTTTAAAGGATTTTTCTCAAGATTTTATCAAGCTATTTAAAGAAATTGAAGATTTAACATTGCAAAATGAGTTCAAATTTGATACAATAGGTACAGACGACTTGGACAAAGAGCTTTTAAACTACAATATTTCGTTGTAATTTTTTAATAAAATTCGTTTTACTTTTAGCTAACATTAAAAGTTAGAACACCTATTAGTTTAAAATTCATCTTAACAACAGTTCAAAAATTTAAAGTCAATTATAAAATTTTTTTAAAAACTGGAGGATTTAAAAATGACAAAAGCAGATTTAATCAGCTTAGTAGCTGAAAAAAGTGAATTAACAAAGAAAGATGCAGACAAAGCAGTGACAGCTGTTTTAGATGCTATTACAACAGCATTAAAAGAAGGCGATAAAGTTTCTTTAGCTGGCTTTGGTATTTTTGAAGTAAAGGAAAGAAAAGAAAGAAACGGTATCAATCCAAAAACTCAAGAACCAATGGTTATCAAAGCAAGCAAATCACCAGCATTTAAAGCAAGCAAAGCTTTAAAAGATGCATTAAAATAAGAAAACTTTAAAGTCGGCGAACTTATGGTTGCCGACTTTATTTTTAAGGAAAATGTTATGCGTATAGATAAATTTTTAAAAGTTTCAAGATTAATTAAAAGAAGAACTGTTGCAAATGAAGTAGCAGATGCAGGGCGAATACTTGTAAATGGTAAAGAAGTAAAGCCCTCTTATAAAGTGAAAATAGGCGATATTATTGAAATGGTATTTGCAAATAAGACTATTAAAGTAAAAGTGCTATCCATTCAAAATACCACCAATAAGGACGAGGCAAGAGAAATGTACATCGTCTTAGAAGAATAAAAGGAAAACATTCGGCATAAATATATCTCAAAGGGGGTATGCTTTATGTCGAATAATATTTTTAATGAGCATAAAATCGTATTAACGAATAGAAAAGAAATGACAATTTCTGGGGTGATAAAAGTTATTTCTTATGATGAAACAGTTATCAATTTAAAAACTGACTATGGCAAAATGATAATCCAAGGAGAAAATTTAACAGCAGGCCAATTAAATACTAAAGAGGGTAGGTTAGTTTTAACAGGTGAAGTAGTAAACATTCAATACAGACAAAATAAATTTAAAGATAAAAGTTTTAAGGGGCTTATTTTTAAATGATATTTGATGCTATTGACTATACTTTACTTTTTGATGATGTGCTTTATTCCTTAGCCCCTGGTATTATTATAGGCTTTATTAATGAAGTATTAGCTTCTTTTTTTTACAAAGGTAAAAAAGCGATATTTATAAAAGATGTATTAATGAGCATAATAAGCAGTATAATAATTTTTAGCTTTGTAATTTCTTTTGCAAATTATAGGATACTTCGCTGGTATCATTTTGTATCTTGCTTTGTCGGCTTTTATTTTTTTTCGTTTAGTTTTTCGCATTTCATTAAAACGGCGAGTGCTATTTTCTTTGTTACAATAAAGGTTATTAATAAGAATTTTCGTATTAAAATGAAGAAAAAAGCTAAAAAACAAAGCAAAAAGCATAAACTTTCACAAAAAAACAATGAAAACACATTGAAAAAAGATGATAAAGTGTTGTATAATGAGTGAATAAAGACAAAGCTTGGAGGTTCAATTTATGAAAAAAATACTAAATAAGATAAAGTTTAAAAATGTTTTAGTTCTTTTTGTTATAGTGTATCTATCTGTAAGTTTAATCTCTACTCAAGTAAACTTAGCTAAAAAAAGGCAAGAGCTTGAGGGCTTAATGCAAATAGAAAATGAGTTGATACTTGAAATTGAGCAAACACAGATTATTTTAGAGCAAGAAGATATAGGTATTTATCTTGAAAATATAGCAAGGGATAGATTAGGCTTTGCCTCTGAAAAAGAAAGAGTCTTTATAGATGTACAAAAGGAAAAATAAAATTTAAAGGAATATTATGATTAAAAGAGATAATTCAGCAAGAAATATAGCAATACTACTATTTATAGCATCGCTAATTGCGATATTTTTATTCGCAAGTAAAATAGGTGATAGCGAGGGTAGTGCTATAGTGCAAAGCAGTAACAACTTTTCAGGTGACAGCTATGCAGTACTGCATATTTATAATACAATACAAGATGTTCAAACTTACGATAGCGTAAGTTATAACCATTCATTTTTAATGAATTATGTTGATACTTTAATAGAAGATGAAACTAATAAAGGTATATTATTATTAGTAAACAGCGGTGGTGGAACAGTCTATCACTCTGATGAAATGTATTTAAAATTAATGGAATATAAAGAAGAAACAGGTAGAGAAATTTACGCTTACTTTGAAGGTACAGCAGCCTCTGGCGCTTATTACATTTCTTGTGCAGCAGGAGAAATATATGCTAACAGAAACACAAGGACTGGCTCAATAGGCGTTATCATCTCATACCTTGATTTAACACAGCTATATGAAAAATTAGGAATTGAGCAAGTGATGATAACCTCAGGGCCTAATAAAGGCATGGGTGCGAGTGAATTAACACAGGAGCAGTATGATATTTATCAAGCGACTGTCGATGAAAGCTATCAGCAGTTTACAAGTATAGTAAGTGAAAGCAGAGATATTCCTTTGGATACACTTATTCCTATAGCCGATGGTAGAATTTATACAGCGAATCAAGCTGTTAATAATGGCTTAATAGATGGTATAACTTCTTATGAAGATATGTTAGGCTATGTTTCAGATGAATTATCAGCTCAGCCAAACTTTGTTTATTATAACCATCCAACAGAATCAGTTTTAGATAATTTAAGTCCTTTCTTATCTTCACAGACTGACTCAGAATTAGAACTAATTAAAGAGATTATAGACGGCGATATGAGTGGCGTTCCTCTTTATATGTATATACAATAATTGAAAGAGAAAACTTTTTAGTTTTCTCTTTTTGTTTTTATTATATTTATACTAAGCCAAAGCCTTATAACCTGAACCCATTTTATAATATACAATAAGACTTTGCAAAACAAAAACATACACAAATTGCACATAAATAATATCTTTTGCCACATTAAAGATAAGCAATATTATGATTTTTTTAAAAATGCTTGTATAAAAATATCAAAAGTGGTATTATTATAACAGAATATTGGTATGTAGCTTTATAATTTAATTTTTTAATACAGCCTTTACTGTTAAACAGCAAATCCGTGTATGTAGATTTATCTGCCTATGCGGTTTTTTTTGGCTAATAGCTAAAGTAATTAAAAAAATTATAAAGCAAAATGTATAAGTTTTTTTAATTTTAATTTATAAATAAATTAAAAATAAGGAGAAGAAAATGTTTATTTTATTGTTTTTATTATGGATAATTTTAAACGGGAAAATCACTTTAGAAATCTGTATTTTTGGCGTAGTGATTTCAGGAGGGATTTACTGGTTTATGTGTAAATACTTAGAATATAAGCCGGGTGGAATAAAAGGATTTAAAAAGGTATTTAGAGGCCTTGCTTATATTATGGTATTAGCAAAGGAAATAGCTGTTTCAAGCTTTGTAGTTATAAAGTTTGTTTTAGATAAGGATATTGAAATACAGCCTCAGATAGTATTTTTTAAAGTTCCGCTTAAAAATGAATTATCAAAAACAATTTTAGCAAATTCTATCACTTTAACTCCTGGGACGATGACTGTTGAAGTGCAAGATGATGTTTTTTGTGTGCATGCACTTGATTATACCTTAGCTCAAGACTTTGAAAACTCGATTTTCATTAAATTATTACTAAAATTAGAGGAGGCTTAATAATGATAGACAATTTATATAGTATTCTTTACTCAGCCTCATTAATTTATTTATCAATTTTATTGTTTTTTTATTTGTTTAGAAGCATAATAGGACCGAGTTTTTTTGATAGGATAGTAGGGGTAAATAGCATAAGCACAATAACAATTATGCTTATTTGTATAGTAGCGGTTATCCAGCAAGAGCATTATATTATAGATGTAGCCTTAATTTATGCTATGCTTGGCTTTGTAACTGTTGTTATAGTTTCAAAAGCGTATTTAAGAAATCATAAAAAAGATAGAAATAAAGATTTTGAAAACTTAAAGGGGGATAAAAAATAATGATTAGATTTTTAATTAGCGCATCATTTATGATATTAGGCTTATTAGTGTTTACTATCTCAGTATTTGGCAACTTCAAATATGCCTATGTACTAAATAGGATGCACATAGCAAGTGTATCTGATACTCTGGGTGTATTATTTGTTATCCTCTCTTTATTAGTAGCTAATGGCTTTGATATTCTAAGTTTGAAATTAGTATTAATTTTAGGCTTTTTATGGTTTACTAACCCTGTATCTTCTCACTTTTTATCAAAAACTGAAATTATACAAGATGATGACATTAAAGAAAAGGCGGAGGTAGTAAACGATGATTATATTTGAGACTATTTTACTAACCTTTTTATTAGCCTGTGCTATCGCTGTATCACTAACTAAGAATTTGCTTTCAACTGTTGTTATCTTTATGTCTTATTCTTTAGTAGTTAGTGTATTATGGCTACTTCTTCGCTCGCCCGACTTAGCCGTTACAGAAGCTGCTGTAGGCTCTGGGGTAACGAGTATACTATTTTTTATAACTCTGCAAAATATAAACAAATTAAAAGAGGAAGGAGAAGAAACAGAAGATGAATAATAAATTTATTAACTTTTTAAAAGACTTTGCTGATGGCAAAATAATTTTAAACAGTAAAAGAAAGAAAAAAGAAGTAAGAAAAGAAAGTTTACACCACGAAGAAACAGCCAAAGAAAGATACCAAGTTTGGCATGATACTAAAGCTCCTAAGTTCTTTGACTCTGTTTATAAAGTCAGCAGTGGTATAATTTGCTTTTTAATTATTACTGTTTTACTTCTTACAGTTTCTTTTCTTCCAGAGTTTGGTGATGCAAATAACCCTGTAAACAATGAAGTGAGCAAAAGATATATTGAACAAGGCCTTGAGGAAACAGGAGCTGTTAATATAGTAGCGGGTATGATATTAGACTACCGTGCATTTGACACCTTCGGGGAAAGTGCTGTTTTATTTACAGCGGCTATCTGCGTTATGTTTTTAATGCGCAGTGATATTACAAAAGATGAGCAAACTCCTTTTGCTAATTTAGAATATAAACCGATGCCAAGGGACTTAGTAGTAAAAAATGTAGCAAAGTTTGTTATACCTTTTCTACTTTTATTTGGCATATACTTAGTCTTAAATGGGCATATATCACCAGGTGGTGGTTTTTCAGGAGGCGCTGTAATGGGAGCGAGCTTGATTTTATTCTCATCTGCTTATGGGTATAGAACAATTCAAAAAATCATAACTGCAAAACTTGTAAAAATGACTACTTTTTATTCTTTATTATTTTATGCTTTAGCTAAAGGCTATTCCTTCTTTACAGGAGCACATCATATACCGACAGGCATACCTTTAGGCACTGCCGGCGATATATTATCAGCTGGCTTAATTCTGCCTTTAAATATCTGTGTAGGCTTAATTGTAACTTGTACAATTTATAGCTTTTACTCCTTATTCACAAAGGGGGAAATATAATGATAGGGCCAAATTTATTAAGCAATTATTATGAAACAATAGCAATGATTTTATTCGGTATCGGCTTTACTAACTTATTTTTGCAAAAGAATTTATTAAAAAAAGTTATAGGCCTTAATATAATGGACGGCTCTGTGTATTTATTCTTGGCCGCAAAGGGGTATATTGATTCTCGCTTAGCGCCTATTATTGTTGATGGCATAACAGATGTTTCAATGTATATAAACCCTATTCCAAGTGGCCTTGTTTTAACAGGTATTGTAGTTAGTGTATCTATCACAGCAATATCTTTATCTCTCATTCAAAAACTATATAAAGAGTATCGCACTCTTGATTTAGATGAGATTATCTCAATAGTTGAAAAGGGGGGTAATTAGCATGCCATTTGTTGCAAATTTTCCGTTTTTTTGTATTATGATTACTATGGCAGGCGGCGTAATTAGTAGCATATTAAAAGACAAAAAAGCCTATTATCTACATCTTTTCATTGTAAGTTTATGTACTGCGATGAGCTTTGCTTTACTATTTTATATGTATAAAAACCCTTATGATATAACATTTATGATGGGGCATTTTCCGGCACCTTGGGGCAATGAAATTCGCTTTGGCCCTCTTGAGGCTTTAATAGCGAGTGTTTTAAGTGTTGTTATGCTTTTAATAGTTATAGGCGAAAAAGAAAGAGTATTTTTAAATGTTAAAGAAAACAAAATTAATTTATTTTTTGTAATGATGAACTTAATGCTCTCAAGCCTTTATGCCCTAACTTATACTAACGACTTATTCACAGCCTATGTATTTATTGAAATTAATACCCTTTGCGCTTGCGGGCTTGTTATGGCTAAAGAAAATGGCAAAACAATAGGAGCTACAATAAAATACTTACTTATGAGCTTGCTGGGCTCTGGCTTATACTTAATATCTATTATCTTACTTTACGATTTAACAGGCCATTTACTAATGCCTGATGTAAAAAGTGTATTAGATATATTAATGGTAGACTCTTACTACATCCTACCTATTACTATAATTGTAGGCTTAATAGCAGTAGGTATAGCTATTAAAAGTGCCTTATTCCCGTTTCATACTTGGATGAGCCATGTTTATAATAATGCTATGAATATGTCAAACGCTATATCTTCTGGCCTTGTTGTAAAAGGGTATATCATTTTATTAATTAAAATAATTTATAGGGTTATCGGCCTTGATAATGTTAAGAGTTTGCACGCTACAAATGTATTATTATTCTTTGGTGTTTTAGCGATTATAGTAGGTAGTTTTGATGCTATAAGAGAAAACAATATTAAAAGAATGCTCGCTTATTCTTCTGTTGGGCAAATAGGCTATATTTATGCAGGTATAGGCGTTGCAACTAATCAGTCTATATTGGCAGCTTGCTTTGTAATAGTTTCTCACAGTCTTACAAAATCAATGATGTTTTTAGCTTGTGAGGGCTTGATGATAGCCTCCAATAATACTAAAAAAATAAATGAATTAAAAGGGGCAGCTTATAGAAATCCAATAGCAGCCTTCGCCTTTACCTTAGGTGCTTTTTCAATGATAGGTATTCCTTTATTTTCAGGCTTTACAGGCAAGTACTTATTATCCACTTCAACCATAATCGATGGAGGCTTTGGGATGTGGATTGTATTAACAGCCTTATTAATAAGTACTGTTTTTAACGCTTCATATCTACTAAATATTGTATCTAAAATCTACACAAGAGATGAAAACAACCTAACAAGATACAAAAATGATTTTAATTATAAATTAGCTATGTGCCTATTTATGGTCTTAAACACTGCCTTAGGTCTTTTTTACCAGCCGGTAATTGAGGTTATAGCAAGTGGCTTAAGTGTATTATAAGGGGGATTTATGATAAATTTATCAGTGGTATTCCTGCCTATATTCTTAGGGATAATGGTGTTTGTGCTAAAAGATGATAAAAAACTAAATAAAACTGTTTTTCTAATTTTAGTGCTGACAGCTATATTAGTGAGTGTAAACAATATCTTGTTTTTTAATAAAGAAATAGTATTTTTTAAGCTTTTGATGAATTTAGAATACGGCTTAAAAACAGATAGTTTAGCAGTGTTTTTCTCATTTATAATGGCTTTTATTTGGCTTATTGTAGGAGTGTACTCTTTTGAGTATATGTCGCATTATAAAAATTTAAAAAGATACTACGCTTACTACTTAATCACCTTAGGGGCTATTTTAGGAGTTTGCTATGCAGATAACTTAGTAACTCTTTATACTTTTTTTGAAGTGATGTCTTTATCAGCTTATATGCTTGTTATCCACGATGGAACGAGCGAGGCTCATAGAGCGGGAAGAAAGTTTGTATACTATTCAATTTTTGGAGCATCTTTGGGTTTAATTGCAATTATTTATTTATATGCACATGCCCCAGATACAGCCTTTTCTTTAGGCGGAAATATCAAGCTTCAAAATCATACTTCTTATTTATTTGCTATTTTCGTAGCTGTTGTAGGCTTTGGTTGCAAAGCAGGACTTTATCCTTTACACTCTTGGCTTGCACAAGCCCATCCAGTAGCGCCAGCGCCTGCAAGTAGTGTATTATCAGGTGTAATTACAAAATCAGGTGTAATAGCAATTATAAGATTGATGTATTACTTCATTTCTCCATCAGCGATAAAAGGAACATGGGTTCAATATGGCTTAATAGCTTTAAGTTTAATTAGCATATTATTAGGCTCTATGCTCGCTTTAAGAGAAACGCAAATAAAAAGACGACTTGCTTATTCAAGTATAAGTCAGGTGTCGTATGTATTATTAGGCTTATTCTTATTTAATGAAATAGGCTTTATAGCAGCTTTATTGCAAGTGGTATTCCACGCTTTAGCAAAAAACTTATTGTTTATGTCAGCAGGTGCCTTTATATATACAACAGGCCATACTACAACAGATAAATTAAAGGGTATGGGCTATGCTTTAAAAGAAAACTTTATTTTATTTACTGTCGGTGCTTTTTCTTTAGTGGGTATTCCTTTAACAGCAGGCTTTGTAAGTAAATGGTACTTAGCTCAAGGCTCTTTAATGCAAGAGCCTTTAGGCTTGGTATCAGTTTGCGTTATAATGATTTCAGCAGTATTAACAGCGGGATACTTATTCTCAGTGGTAGTAAGCGGGTTTTTTATTCCTAAAAATGAGATAGTCAATGAGAGATATAAGCTAAGTAAATTAATGCTTATACCTATGAGCATTTTAGCTTTTTTAATAGTCGGTTTTGGTATTTATCCGCAAATAGTAATTGATTTTGTAAGTGATATAGCTTTATCACTTAATATATAGGAGGAGATAGAATATGAATTATTTAATGCTACTTCCTGTATTCACTGCCTTTGTTGTAAGTATAGTTATATTTAATTTACACACTACTAACGATGAAGAAATAAGTGCAAAAAGCGAAGTGTTAACTATAATTATTTCAGCCTTATCTTATGGAGTTATCTATTTTTTCTATGGACAAGAAGTCACTTTAATTAAATTTAATGATGTATTATCTATCTCTTTTAAAGTAGATGGGCTGGGTAGTATATTTATTGCTCTTGTAGCTTTTTTATGGCCTCTTGCCTCATTATACGCATCAAAATATATGACTCACGAAGGCGGATTTAAAAAGTTTTTCTGTTATTATACAGCAACCTTTGGGGTTATAATTGGCCTAAGTTTAAGTGCTAATATGCTAACTATGTATATGTTTTATGAAATGCTTACATTCATCACCCTTCCTTTAGTAGTGCATAATGGAAAAGATAAAGACTTATACGCAGGTAGGGTCTACATCACTTATTCTGTAACGGGCGCTTCCTTGTCCTTTATGGGAATGATGGTGTATATGAGTTATATAGGCTCTTGGGATTTTGGCTTTGATTTATTAACTGTGGGAAGTAATACTAATTTATTAATAGCTTATGTGTTAATGTTTATAGGCTTTTCATTTAAAGCCGGAGTATTTCCATTTCATAGATGGCTTATTGCAGCAGGTGTTGCCCCTACTCCGGTCACAGCCTTACTACACGCAGTTGCTGTTGTAAAATCAGGTGCCTTTGCTACAATGCGCTTAACTTATTATTTATTTGAGCCAGAATATTTAAAAGGCACTTTTGCGCAATACTTTGTAATGATAGCAGCGATAACAACAATAATTTTTGGCTCAAGTATGGCTATGAAAAATAAACACTTAAAAAGGCGGTTTGCCTACTCTACAATGAGTCAGCTTTCATATATCTTATTAGGTGTAGCTTCAATGTCAAAACTCGGCTTAGTGGCAGCTATTTTGCATTTAGTGTACCACGCTTTTATAAAAATAGTTATCTTTTACACAGCTGGTAATGTCTTATTCCAAACTCACAGCGAGTATGTGGGGAAAATTGAGGGCTATGGCTTAAAAATGAAAACAACCTTTATTTGCTTTACTATTAGTAGTTTAGCACTTATAGGTATTCCGCCTTTAGGTGGGTTTTCATCTAAAATCGCTCTTGCTACAAGCGTTATCGAAGTGGGCGATACTATCGGCTTTATAGCTGTTTGCGCCTTAATGATTTCAGCTTTATTAACTGCTATGTACTTATTACAAATTGCAGTAAGAGCCTTTGTGCCTCATAACGATTTTGATTACTCCTCTTTAGATAAAGTAAAAGAAGCTCCTTGGCAGATGAGTGGGGTAGTGTTAGTGCTGACGATGTCTATGATAGTCTTATCGCTATTATCAAATCAGTTATACACTGGTATATATACGCTAATTTGGGGAGGGATGTAAAATGAATATCAATGTTTTATTAGCCTTCTGTGTTATATTTTTATTAGTTTTCGGCTTTTTAATTACTATAATAAAAAATGAAGAATTAGTTTGGAAAATTTCAGTAGGAGTTTTAGCTATCCAGTTAATAGTAGCCCTTTACGCCTTTATTAACTTTGATTCTCATATAGAAAGTGCAAGGCTCAATCTTTTTTCTGGCTTTGGCGTTAGCTTTTTAGCGAATGAAGTGGGTGTACTCCTTGTAGTTATAGCAAGTTTTTTATGGCTTATTAGCTGTGTTGAAACAAAGGAATACTTTGCTCATCACTCACATAATTTAAAAAGATACTACTCATCTTTAATCATCACCTTTAGTGGTGCCTTGGGTGTGTTTTTAGCAGAAGATTTACTAACCTTGTTTGTGTTTTTTGAAATAATGTCTTTTGCAAGTTATTTATGGGTAGCCCATAATTTAGATGAAAAATCCTATAAAGCGCAAAAAAGTTATTTAAGCTATGCTGTTTTTGGGGGGCTGTGTTTATTATTTGGGATATTCATTTTATTTAGCATAAACCCTAATTTAGCTATAAATACTTTAAGCGAAGCGTTTAGTAATCACTCTGAAAATGCTTTACTATATGTAGCTTGTGTATTTATGTTTATAGGCTTTGGCGCAAAGGCAGGTAGCTTTTTTGTGCACGACTGGTTAGCCTTAGCGCATACTGCTTCTCCTGCACCTGCAAGTGGCTTATTGTCAGGGCTATTAACAAAGGCCGGAGTTTATGGCATAATTATAGTTATATTAAAGCTTCTTTGGTTTTCACAAACTGCCGCTTACATTGTTTTAGGAATAAGTTTATTAAATATGTTAGGTGGCGCCTTTTATGCCTTTATGGCAAAGGATTTAAAAAGAGTGTTAGCGTATTCATCAGTGTCGCAAATAGGCTTTATACTATGGGGCGTAGCCCTAACTTCTCTTTTAGGAAGTCATAATACCTTTGCAGCTTACGGTACGATATTTCATATGGTAAACCATAGCTTAATTAAGATTTTACTTTTTAGCTTAAGTGGTGTTATTTATCAAAACGCCCATACATTGGATTTGAATGAGTTAAAAGGCTTTGGTAAAGATAAACTCTGGCTGAAAACTGCCTTTGGTATAGGGGCTGCTTCTCTAATGGGTATACCTTTACTAAGCGGATATGTAAGCAAAACCTTATTACATGAAGCTATGGTTGAACTAATTCATTTTTCGAGTGGTAACACTTTAATTTTTACAATTTTTGAGTGGTTATTCTTATTAGCTGGTGGCTTTACTTTTGCATATATGTTAAAATTATTTATCTGCTTATTTGTAGAAAAACCAGAAAAAGAATACAGTATTAAAAATTATGTAACTATAAAAACTAAAGCGCTACTATCAATAGTTAGTATAATATTAATTATTTTAGGAGTACTGCCAAATATGGTTTTTGGCTTTATAGGTGAGTTTGTTTCTCATTTTATGAATACCCATGCAGTAAGCGAAGCGATAGCATATTTTAGCTTAATAAACTTAAAAGGTAGTTTTATTTCAATAGGTATAGGCTTAGTGTTATACTTTGTAATAGCAAGGAAGACTGTTGCGAAAAACGGGGTGTACAATGACTTTGGTATCTGTAATATAACTATTGAAGATTATATTTATAAGCCAGTAATTGGATTTTTAAATTTAAGTTTTAGCGTTATTTTAAGAGTGATTGATATTAGCTTAGATGCAGTATTAGTTTTATTAAATAAACTTTTCTTTAAGTCCGTTAGAATACCTAAAACATTCTTTGAGGGCAAAAAAGAAAGCATCACAGCCCATAAATCAAAAGTTCATATTACTTATACTTTATCCTACAGCTTATTGATGTTTGGTATTGGTTTTTTAGTAACTTTAATATATCTTCTAATAATTATTAGATAAATAAAAAATCCCTATGTTTTCACATAGGGATTTTATTTTTTTATTCTTCAATACCGTATAATTCTTTTAAGTAGTCCACTCTTTTTAATTCTTTTAAATAGCCTTTAAAGCCACCTTCAAAAGGAGTAAAGTCAGGCTTTACATCGCCTTTTAAGAATTCTAAAGCATAGGTTACTGCACCAGCACTTCCTTTATAAAGTACGCTTTCATCAAGGTCAAAAGCTTGGTTATGATGAGCTGCGCCTATTCCTTTTTCAGGGTTATTAACACCTAAGAAGCAAAATACACTTGGGAATAAAGCTGTGTATAAAGCAAAGCTTTCAGAAGCCATCCAAGGCTCTGCAAAGCAGATAGAATCATCGCCAAAATCTTTTGCTAAAGTTTGTCTTGCAAACTCTGCACAAGTAGGATCGTTTAATACAGGGAATGAAGGCATACTAATACCGTTATAAATAGCTCTACACTTATAAGCTGCACAGATATTATCTACTAAATGTATGAATTCTTCTCTATATTTTTTACCTTCGTCTCTATCGTATAATCTTACAGTACCACCAAAGGTTACTGTTTGAGGGATAACATTAGAAACACTGCCACCATTTAAAACACCCACTGAATATGTGAGCTGTTTGTAAGGGTCAATTTTTGTTAAACGAAGTGCTTGCATGCCTTGATAAATAGCAACAAAAGCATCAATAGGGTTAATTGATTGGTCAGGTCTTGAGCCGTGGCCGCCTTGACCATCAATAGTGATATTAAAGCCGATAACACCAGCCATCATACCGCCATCGTTTATAGCCATTTTACCAGCTTCTAAATCAGCGTATAAGTGGATAGCATAGCTTGTATCTACTTTTATATTGTTTTCATCAAGATAGCGGAACATATAACGATAGTTTCCTGTACCTTCTTCGCCTCTTTCAAAATAAAGATAAATAGTACCCTCAATTTCATCCTTTGCTTCCATTAGCATCTTAGCAGCGCCTAAAAGCATAGCTGTATGCCCATCATGGCCACAAGCGTGCATAACGCCGTCAACCTTTGATTTGCAAACTCTTTTTTGAGATAGATTTTCATCTGTTTCTTGAACAGGTAGAGCATCTATATCTCCACGAAGTAAAACAGCCTTGCCGTTATCTTTTGCTCCTTTAATAGTTGCAAAAATACCGCCTTGTGGTATTTCGTAGTAATCAATACCCATAGCTGTTAATTCTTCGCCGATTTTAACAAGGGTATTTAATTCTTTACCTGATAGCTCAGGATTTTCATGAAAATGCCTTCTGAGTGAGATGATGTAATCTTCATGTTTTTTTGCTTTTTGTAAATTTGTCATAATAACCTCCATTATTAAATTCAAAATCATTAATATAAGTTTACAATAATTAACAAATAAAATAAAGACTAAATGATAAACTTTGTTGTTTTAAACAAGTAAATAAATGCTTAATTAAGCAACTAATACAAAAATTAGCAGTGGATATTCCACTGCTAATTTAATATTAGGAATTATTCGTCGTCTCTTTTTACTGAGATGAAGTTTTTAGCATCTTCTATCACTTTTGCTTCAAGGTTTGATGGTAGTTGTTCATACCTTATAAAATCAAGAGTGAAGTAGCCTTTACCGGCTGTTAGTGAGCGAATGTATGTTGTAAAATCACTCATTTCACTCATTGGGCACTCTGCTACAATTTTTTGCATGCCACCTTCTGGTTCCATACCTAAAACTCTACCTCTACGCTTTGTAACTTCGCCTGTGATATCGCCTGTATTGCTATCATTAACATAAGCGTTTAATAAGCCTATTGGCTCAAGTAGGCAAGGAGAAGCTTCAACTAAGCCTTTTCTATAAGCAAGGCTTGCAGCCATCTTGAATGCCATTTCTGAGGAGTCAACTGCGTGGTAAGAGCCATCTAATAATGTAGCTTTTAAGCCAACAACAGGATAGCCAGCAAGAACGCCGTATTTAACAGAGTCTTGTAAGCCTTTTTCAACAGCAGGGAAGTAGTTTTTAGGAACAGAGCCACCAAAAACTTTTTCTTCAAATACTAATGAGTCACCTTCCGTTGGAGAAAATTCAATCCAAACATGGCCGTATTGTCCGTGTCCGCCTGATTGCTTTTTGTGTTTACCTTCAGCTTTGATTGTTTTTCTAATTGTTTCTCTATAAGCTACTCTTTTTTGAGCAAGCTGAGCATCAACGCCGAATTTATCTTTCATTTTACCTAAGGTTACATCTAAGTGCTGCTCACCCAAGCCTTTGATTAACTGCTGGACAGTCTCAGCGTCTTGATGATATTTTATAGTTAAATCTTCTTCCATAATTCTTTGAAGTGCAGAAGAGATTTTAGCTTCATCGCCTTTATTTTTTGGCTTTATTGCCATTTCTAAAGTAGGATTTGGCATTTTAAAATCAGGGTATACATAGCTGTTACTTGGATCTGATAGCACATCGCCTGTTTTGGTTTGAGAAAGTTTTGTGATAGCTGCAATATCCCCAGCTCTTACAAATGGTGCATCCATTTGCTTTTTGCCTCTTATAAATAAGATTTTACCTAATCTTTCTGGGCTTTGAGTTGTAGTGTTTATAACAGCGGAGTCTGATTTTAAAGTACCACTTAAAACTTTAACAAAGCTTAATTTTCCTACGAATGGGTCAGCCACAGTTTTAAATACTAAAGCTGAAACTTGACTATTCTCATTAAATGGTAAGCATATTTTGCTTGAATTCAAAATTAAATCAGTGCCTTGCACATCTTGTGGGCTCGGGAGTAAATCATGTATTAAATCTAATAATACATCAACACCCTCAAGCTTAGTACTTGAGCCACAAACAACAGGAGTAATAGTGCCTTCTAAAACACCTTTTTTAAGTCCTTGTGTGATTTCTTCTTTTGTGAATTGTTCACCTGAGAAATATTTTTCAAATAAACTTTCATCTGTTTCTGCGATAGCTTCATTAATACTTGTTACAAGTCCGTCTAAACGGTGACCTGTAGCAGGCATTACTACTTCTTGTGCTACACCGTTTTTATAAGTGTAGGCTTTTAATTCCATTAAGTTGATGTAAGTGATTTCATCACCCTTAACAACAGGAACTAATATAGGGCAAACTTTAGGCCCGAATTCTGTTTTTAATTCTTCAAAAACTTTATAAAAGTCAGCGTTTTCTGCATCTATTTTTGATATATAAAAAACTGAACTTTTATTTCTTTCTTCGCTTAAAGCATAGGCTTTTTGTGTACCTACTTCAACGCCGTCTTTAGCACTCACTACGATAAGTGATGTCTCAGTAGCATTTATAGCCTCATATAGGCCAAGCTCAAAATCAAATAAACCTGGAGTGTCGATTAAATTGATTTTTGCATTTTTGTAATCGAGGGGTAAAAGAGCTGATGATAAAGAGCATTTGCGAGCGATTTCTTGCGCTTCGAAGTCGGATGTTGTGTTACCATCATCACTTCTTCCTAAGCGGTCTGTGGTTTTAGTTAGGTATAATAACGCTTCACTAAGACCTGTTTTCCCACTGCCTGCATGGCCGGCAATCAAAACATTTTTAATAGTTTGTTGCTTGTAGTCCATAAAAATGAACCTCCTTTTTTAGTTTTGTTAATAAATTTAAGTAAATTATATCATATTATACCGATATTTTAAACTATTAAAGTGAATTTTATTATTTACTTATGTAAAAAAAACGATGTGTTGTTTGTATATGTTTACTAAAGTGTGTATGTTTTATAAAATAATACTGAAAATTATTTTGATTTAATGGTATTTGTGTGTTATTATCTGTATAACAATGATAATAGAAAATAAATGAAAAAAACGCAAAATAATAGCGAGGGAGAAAAAATGAAAAAAGTATTAGTAGTTATTGATTATCAAAACGATTTTGTCAGTGGTTCTTTAGGCTTTAACCAAAGTGAGAATATTCAAAAAAATATTTATGCTTTAGTAGCAAATTCTGTTGCAAAAAAAGATTTAATAATATTTACAAAGGACACTCATTATGATGACTACCTCACTACAAGGGAAGGTAAAAATTTGCCCGTAGTGCATTGTGTAAAAGAAACACACGGCCATAAGCTATTTGGTCAATTAGAAGTGTTTGAAACAGAGAAATTAGACTGCGTTGAAATCGTTGAAAAAGAAACTTTTGGCAGTGAAGAAATGTGTGATATAATACAAAAAAGATGTGTAGATGAGCCAGAAGTGATAGAGTTTTGCGGTGTAGTGACTAATATCTGTGTTTTATCAAATATTGTTTTAGCAATGACAAGGTTTAAAAACTCGAAAATAGTTTTACACGAAAGCGCCTGTGCTGCTATAGGCGAAGCCCAACAATACGCACTTAAAATTTTAAAAGACTTAGGCGTTGAAATAATTTAATACATAAAAAACTACTGAATTTCAGTAGTTTTTTATTTTTTATGATTTATTTTTATTAAAGAAAAGCTCTATTAATTTTAATACACTAACAGTTGCATAAAGAATAATTAAAGGGTGAATTGATGATAAATACATAATATAAGTGCCGATGTTAAAAGAAGCAACTTCAACATAAGCTATCATAAAACTTCTAAGTATAGCCATTAATAAAACGCCTAAAAGTATGATATTTAATAAACTGTCAAGATTAAATTCTTTATTTTTAACATCAAGTAGTAATTTTTTTATTTGATAAAAAATACTTAGTATTAGCATAATAGGGATTATGATTTTATAAACAAAATTTATTATTTTCATAAGAGTAAAAGTTATTTGCTGGAAAAAATTCAGATACGCAGTCGTTGTATAAGGTAAAAGGCTTGTAACACCTTTTTGATGTATAAAATTTTCTACTTCTTGTATTTCTTCAATAGTACCTACTGCCATATCAGCAGTTGGGTCGCATTGTTCAAAAAAGATTACTGTTTTCATACCATTGATAGCTTCTGTAATTACAGGTAAAACGTAGTCCATTTTTATAGGCGGTGTTAGACTTTCATGTAAAGGGGAAATAGCAGATAAACGCCCTTCATTAACAGCTAAAACTATCTCGTTATACAAAGTATTGTAAAAATCCTTTGAAGAGAGGGCGTTTTCATAATAACCCGCTTCTTGTGCTGCATCTCGAACAACCCAATAAAAAGCGCCGGCAGGAAAGCCCTCTAAATCGTAATGGTAGTAGCCGTTTTTAAATTCGGGAGTTTCTATTATACTTTTAAGAGTATTAAAGCTACTAACTTCATCATAAATTAAAAAGCGGGTTTCATCACTAACAGG
Source organism: uncultured Oscillospiraceae bacterium (assembly GCA_964369975.1). GTDB lineage: Bacteria > Bacillota > Clostridia > Oscillospirales > Ruminococcaceae > RGIG3102. The sequence goes on along the minus strand of CAYJFZ010000001.1, from coordinate 55,214 downwards.
GATTAATTTTTGCCATTCTTCATCTTCGTTTTCAATGCTTATTAAAGCACCATAGGCTTTTTCAAATTCACTACTTGTAAAGTCACTTACTATAAATCTATCATAATGAGAATAGTTTTGATAGGCATATAAAGAAATGATTAAAGCCGAAATTAAAAAAGGCGATAGGTACATAATAGAATTTTTAATTAAACTTTTTTTGTCTTCTTTAAAATGCAAAAACATTAAAATAATAAAAGCTACTATAAAAAATGGAATAACCCATATCCCGTCTTCACGAGTTAAATATATTAAAGCAAAAGAAATACCAAAGCCTATAAAATATATAAGTTTTTCTTTTAATGGCTTTTTATATCTTAAACCATAGCCGATAATACAAGCAAAAAATATTAAACATAAACTTGGAAAAATACTATCTCGATAAACTCTTGTAGCATAATTTGCCCACATAGCAGGGTTATATAATAAAGCTAAGTATAACACTAATTTTGATAAGTGATTTTTTAAAACAGGGCTAAGACTAAAAACACTAACTAAGCAAGCAAGAATATATAATAAAGTATTGCCCACAAGGTAGGGGATGTTTAGTATATGTAAAAAGCTAAGCCAAATAGAAAAAAAGTTATGCTTTGAAAGAGTTAAAAAATTATACTCACCAAACCAGTCACCATTTACAATGCTTACAGCACAGCGAAACATAAAATCATCATCTAAAGGCGCTAATGGTGGGGTAATAGTTGCAAATTGGCTATATGCGAAAACAAGCCTTAAAATTGTAAACATAAGACCTGTAAAAATTAATAGAGGTATATAGAATTTGCTTTGGAATATTTTTTTCATTAAATTCTCCTTATTAAAACATTTACATTCTTAATTAATAATATAGTATAATTGTTGTTTTTTCAAGAGATATTTAAGATTTTAGTAAGAATTATGATGTTTTATGCTTAATAAAAATTAATATTTTAAGACAATAAAAAAAACTGCCAAAAGGCAGCTTTTTTAAAGTTTTAGATTTTGTCAAGCATTTCTTGGATAGTAGGCATATCTGTAATTGTTTGTGCGTAATGCGCCTGTGTTACTGTCATATCAGCGTCAACATAGAAGAAAGCAGGAAGTTGCTCTTCAATACCTTCATAGTCGCCATGCTCAAAGCCAGCTTCTTTAGCTGCAGCACCTTTTGCTTGAATTTCAGCAGGTGATGAGCCGATTAATTGTTGCATATCTTTTGCAGCATCGATTTCTAAAGTTTTGTAAACTTCTTGATTGAAATCACAAACTAAGTAGAAAGGAAGTGTTTTGCCTTCTAAATCTCTTTGCACGATTTCAGGAGTTGATTGCATAACGATTGCAACATTAACACCTTTATCAACAAATTCTTGATAACGCTCTGTTAATAAGTGTACATCGTATCTACAAACTGTACAACCGATATAACGAAGCACCATGAACATTGTAGGTTTTCCTCCTACGATTTTTTCAAAAGAAACGCCTTTTTCAAAAGCTGTGTCTAAAGTGAAATTTGGCATTTTATCGCCTACTTTTAATCTTGCCATAAGTAAAATCTCCTTTTATTTTTGTATTAATAATCTTATCACGATGATAAAATTAACGAACTTTGTTTATCACTTCATCTATGCTCGGCAAATCTGTTAGATTTTTTGAGTAGTGAGCGAAGGTTAGAGTGCCATTTTCATCTGTAATGAACATAGCTGGTAATTGCTCCTCAATACCCTCATAAGCACCATGTGTAAATCCGAATTTTCTTGAGGCGCTCATTTTTTTAAGTGCTGAAAAAATACCGCCACCTACTAATTGTAGCATATTTTTTGCAGGATCAATTTCAAAATCTTTGTATAATTGTAAAGTTGGATCACAAGCTACAACGAATGGGAAAGTACCTTCTTCGGCTTCTTGTTTTACAATATTAGGATCTGATTGCAATACAGTGATAAGATTTGCATTTAAAGCTGTTAGTTCACTATACCTTTTCGCATATAAGTGCATGTCTAATTGACAAACATTACAGCCTATGTATCTTAAAAATAAGATTACTGTTTTTTTGTCTTTACTGTGATTTGAAAAACTGTCTTCCCCCTCTTTATAAGGATTTAAGAATTTGAAATCAGGCATCTTATCGCCTACTTTTAGTTTTGCCATAATAAACCTCCTTTAGTTTCTTACAAGCTGTTGAATGAATTATAATATAATTCAAAATGTTAATATGTGAGTTAGTCACATTAAAAAAACACATCGCTAATGAGTTGGATAAATATCGCAATGAGTACTACTATAAGCATTTTTTTAACAAATTTATTGCCGAATTTAATAGCGTACTTACTGCCTAAATAATTCCCTAAAATATTTGCTATAGCAGCTGGTATTGCCAATAGCCAAACAACCTTGCCAGCTAAAATAAAACTTATAACGGCAGCTGTATTTGATGATAAATTAATTACTTTTGCATTGCCACTTGAAGTTATGTAATCAAAGCCAATAAAGGTGGTATAAGCAAAAATTATAAATGTGCCAGTGCCAGGGCCGATTAAGCCATCATAAAGGCCGATAACAATACCGATTATAGCACTAGTGACAATTAGCTTTGTACCAAAAATCTTTTGTACACCCTCGTTCTTATTTTGATTAAAAAGTACAAAACCTGCAATAACAGGTAAAAGCAAAATAAAGGCTGTCTTTAGAGTGTTTTGATCTATCAATAAAGCGATTTGACTGCCAATAAAACTGCCTACAAACCCAAAACAAGCACTGATAATAGTACTTTTCCATTCGATGCGTTTGTTTTTTATGTACATTGCCGCCGCAATAGAAGTGCCGATACTTGAAGTTACTTTATTTGTTCCTAATACTTGATGCATAGGAAGACCTGAAAGCAAAAAAGCGGGTGTTGATAATAGGCCACCTCCACCAGCTACTGAATCAATAAAGCCAGCTAAAAAAACTAAGGGACATACAATTAAAAGTTGTTGATAAAACTCCATAAATACCTCTTTTACTATCCTCACTTGCATTATTAGTCATAATTAATCCCCTTTAGCAAATGATAAGCAATTGACAGCTGTAGTGTAATTTAAGTATAATATTTGTAACATTTAAAATCAATATACAATAAGTGATAAGGAAAAATTAATTGACTATATTTAGAATTTGTCAATTTAATGAGTTGTAAGAATATTATAGCATATAAGCATATATTTGCAAGTGTTGGGGCATAAATATAGTTCATTGACAATAAGTATCACTATTGATATACTGTATATACATAATTTATTATAAAAATGATGTTAAATTTTACCCTTTGGAGGCTAAAATGCAAAAAACTTTGTATATTGTAATCCCTTGCTATAATGAAGAAGAAGTGCTGCCACTAACAGCACCGATTTTTTTAGAAAAAATAAATGAATTAAAAGAGAAAAAGCTATGTAGTAATAAATCAAAAGTTCTCTTTGTAAATGATGGCTCAAAAGATAACACTTGGCAAATAATAAAAGATTTATCAAAAAGCCATGAAGAATTTGAAGGAATAAGTCTAACGAGAAACAGAGGTCACCAAAACGCTCTTTTAGCAGGACTTATGTGGGCAAAAGATAAAAGCGATGTAACTATTTCAATTGACTGCGATGGTCAAGATGATATAAACGCAATGAATGAGTTTTTGATTGAGTATTACAATGGCGCCCATGTAGTGTATGGAGTTCGCAGTAAGAGAAAGACAGATACATTCTTTAAAAGAGTAACAGCAGAAGGCTTTTATAAGTTTATGAAATTAATGGGTGCAGAAGTTGTATTTAATCACGCTGATTACCGCTTATTATCAAAGCAAGCTTTAGAAGGTTTATCAGAATTTAGGGAAGTGAATTTATTTTTAAGGGGTACTGTGCCTTTAGTTGGTTATAAATCAGCGAATGTTTACTATGAAAGATATGAAAGAATGGCAGGAGAAAGCCATTATCCATTTTCTAAGATGCTAAACCTTGCTTTAAATGGGATAACGAGCTTATCTTCAAAGCCTTTAAGATATGTTACAGGTATTGGCATATTTATGCTAATTATGAGTTTTATAGGCTTATTGTATGCAGCGTATAGTTTGTTTTTTGGACAGACTGCTCAAGGGTGGACAAGCTTAATTTCAATACTGTTATTGACAGGCGGTATACAGCTTTTCTGCTTAGGTATTGTGGGCGAATATATAGGCAAAATCTATCAAGAAGTAAAGCAAAGGCCAAAATTCTTAATAGAAAAATCAACACAAGATAAAGAATAATTAAAAAATAAAGCAAGCTATGTAAATTACATAGCTTGTTTTTTAAATTATATTAAATCATCATATCTAATGGCAATATATTCACTGCCGTCTACAACGAGTAAAATATAAGTTTTAGTAACATCTAAAATATATACCTTATCACTGTCAAATTCTTTTAAAGTTTCATCGATTATTCCTTCTGCTTCATTTAAATGCTGTAAGTATGATTTTCCTTCTTCGTTTGTAGTTCTAAAGAAATTTATGTAATCATAGCTTGAGTAAAAAGTAAATGGGGCAGCGGGAATAGTTTGAACTTCGTTAAAATCAAGGCTAATAACATTAATATCTTCATAAGCGTGTGCTATTACAGTATTATCATTAGGGTATGAAGCAAAAGCTATCATCGCAGAAAATACATCAGGATAAAAATAGCCCTCACCCTCAGGTATATGATAAGTATAAATTCCAAGTCTGCCACTTTGCGCCATAGGGTTATATATAGTGCTGACAATTGTCTGTCCATCTCTCATTATCTTAACATCTGTAAAATAATAAGGGGACTCGCTATTGTAGTTTGCATTTTGAGCTATGATAGTATTTGAGATAAATATAGCCTCATTTGGATTTTCGCCAATAGGCTCTATGTGAATACCATCATCGTTAGTAATCGCCCAATAAGCGCTATCTGCATTAAAATCAGGGTATTTCGCTGTGCAATCAAAAGTAAAATATCTTGATTCGCCAGCAAAATTCTGTAAGTATTCAGGTAGCATGGCTATATAACTTGCAGAGGTATTTTTTATTGAGTGGATGGCAGTGTCTGTTGTAAATCTTACAATATCGTTAGTAGCATCGTATTCTAAGCTATACGCTAAGATACTGCCTTCTAAGGTGTAAGAAGTTACGAATTCATTAGTCTTATTGTCTATTAGCTCTACTACTGTCTTATCATCACTTGTTTTATAAGCTAAGTAAAGATAATTTTCATCTTCCACTGCTTCAACATCATATAAGCTATCGTAAGCGGCAGGGTTTGCAAAGTTTATAGTGGAGGTAGTTTTGACATTTTCGTTTGTAGGCTTGTCTGTATTAGGCTCATCACCTTGCACAGCTTCGCTTTGTGTGCTGTCTGTTTCTTGTGGTAGCTGACTGCTTGTTTCTTCACTTTGTGAAGAAGGTGAGCAGGCTGTTAATATAGCTACAAAAAGTATAGCTATAAAAAAATGCTTTAGATTTTTCATTATAAATTCTCCTCATGTATGTTAATGATATTATGGACTGCCATTTTTATAAAAGCCTTCCTTAATTTTAAATTACATCAGTTGGATGTCATTAATATTTAACTGGAATGTTAAATCAAAATACTTTGAAGCTTTTTTGCAAAGTAACATACGCTCCATAAATATTTCAAAATAATCTGAAACTTTTGATATCGTATCATCTAAAGAAATGAATAAAGTGATGGTTTTATTTTCTCTATCAAGGACTAAATCACTTTTAATAACAGCATAATTCACCCTATCGTGGATATCAAATTTTATATTGTCTGTATTTCTTACCCTTGTTCTTCTTACATCGCATTTATCAGCTAAAATTAAAGCTGCAGCAATTTCATTTATAGGGTAGGCTGTTTCTTCATCGTGGTTGCCTATGGCAGTAGTAATTAAGCCTATTTCTAAAGGAGGCATATTCAGCCTTGTTAGAATATTAAAAGCTATTACAGCGCCTGTATGCGCATGGCCGGAGCGGTTAATCATATTGCCTATATCGTGCATGTAGCCCGCTATCATACCAAGGCGGACTTTATCTTGTGAATATCCTAAGTCTTTTAAAATTTCTCCAGCTAATTTTGCACATTTTACAACATGGGTGAAGCTATGCTCTGTATAACCTAAAGCGGTAAGAGATTCATCAGCTATTTCTATATATGTTTTTATTTCTTGATTTTTAACTATATCCTCAAAAGTTATCATAAAAACCTCCCTTTATATGTGTTTAGTATAATTCTACCACAATAAATGTATAAAATAAAGAATTTTATTGACTTGACTATTTTATTATAATATACTTTAAATTAAGTTTAGAGATTAATAAGAGGAGAAAAAAATGAAAAGTTTAATTAGCAAAAATAGATATATTATTTTAATTAGTGTAACAGCTATTCAGTGTTGCACAAGTTTTCCTATGATTTGGTCAATATTTCAAGAAAGAGCGGCTAATACTTATGGAATTTCGCTTCAAGAATCAGGGACAATTCTAACGATGTGTATAGCTTTTTTTAGTATGTTTTATCTTATTGGCGGGCGTCTTCAAGATACAATAGGTCCAAGATTTACAGCGATTTTAGGCTCATTATGTATGAGTGGGGCGATGTTTAGCTTATATTTATTGCCGGATAAAATCACATACCTTACCTTAGTATTGCTTTATGCCTTGCCTTTTGGTGGTGGCTGTGGGTTAATACTCTCAGGTGGCTCTAATGCTTTGTATAAATGGTATGCTGATAAAAAGGGGTTTGCATCTGGTTTTGCAGCGGCAGTTTCAGCAGGCTCATTAATTTTATTTATTCAAGTTTCTCAAAAATTAGCGGAAGTTTATGAGTTTAGGCAAATTATGTTTTTTTATGCAATAGGATTTTTAGTAGTATCACTGTCTTGCAGCTTAACCTTTGTTAATCCTTCAAGAGAATATATAGAAGAAAAAAATAGCTTAGCCTTTGCTGTAGGCGGACAAAAAAAGGAAATTGTAGATTTTTCTCCAAAACAAGTATTAAAAACAAAGCAGTTTTATCAATTATTTTTTGCAGCTTTTTTTGCAAGCCCCATATATACATTAATAGTAGGTAGTGTTGTAACCTTAGCTATAAGTAAAGGCTTGAGTATTGAAATGGCAACACTCACTGTTTCTGTGGCAACAGCAAGTTCTGCCTTAGGCAAATTCATAGTGCCGACTATTTCTGATAAAATAGGAAGAAAAAACACTTCTGTTATCTTTTCATCTTTAGTAGTTGTTTCAAGTGTATGCTTATTTATATTTGAGGGCTTTTTATTTATAGTGGTATACTCAGCATTTATGTTTATACACGGTGGCTGGGGTATGTTGATAACTCCTTATTCAAACGATATGTTCGGCTTTAAATATGCAGGCGTAAACAGTGGCTTAATTACTTTTCACAGCTTACTTGCTGCTTTTTCCTTTACCGCTCTTTCTATGGCTTTAGTGCCGATGTTTGGCGATAATACTAACTTTTTTATAGGTATACCATGCGCATTTATAGCAGCACTTTTAGTATTTTCACTAAATCCTAAGGTTGAATTACCTGCTAATTAGCATTGACTTTATCGATAAAAAATAGTATGATATACTTATATTAATAAATGGGGAAGTAAGTATATGAAACAAGAAGTATCAAAGCAAACACTTTTAAGAATTCCTACATATTTATCACTCTTAAAACAACTTGAAAAAAAGGGTGTTAAGCATGTTTCGGCAACGACTATTGCTACAATGTTAAAATTAAATCATGTTCAAGTGCGAAAAGATTTATCATGTACTTCAAAAGCAGGAAAACCAAAAGTAGGCTATGAAACCAAGGTTTTAATATCCGATATTGAAACATTTTTAGGATACAATAATACTAAAAATGCAGTTATTGTAGGCGCTGGTGGCTTAGGGCGAACTTTACTAAATTATGAAGGCTTTAAGGACTATGGCTTAAATATAATATCAGCCTTTGATATAAATGAAAAAATGTTAGGCAAAGTGGCTAATGGCAAAAAAATACTACACTTAAATGATTTATACTTTACTTTAAAAGAAGAAAACATAGAAATAGGTATCATTACAACACCTCCAGAAGTAGCGCAATCCGTTTGTGATATTTTAGTTGAAAATGGAGTAAGGGGTATTTGGAATTTTTCTTCTGTAAATTTAGAAGTTAGAAAAGATATAATAGTGCAAAATGAGAATATGGCAGCAGGCCTTGCCTTATTATCAAATAAAATGAGCGAATAATTAAAAAATTCCTACTTCTTAGAAGTAGGAATTTTAAAATATATAATTAATATTATAAGCCCTTATAGCTTAATTGGATAGAGTACCGCCCTCCGGAGGCGGGAGCATCGGTTCAACTCCGATTAAGGGTGCCAATGCCTTATAGCTTGCCTATAAGGCTTTTTTAGTATTTATTAAAAATCGAATAAAGTTTTTTTAGACATTACAAATTTTATTTTTTGTGATATTATAAAGTTAACAAATAATATTAATAATTTATTTTCTTGCCTTATTTGATAAGTTGAGAAACAATATAACAAAAGATTTGTTTGTTAAATAAATTTTTATCTTAAGTAGAGGTTGTGTATGGAGCATATAGGCTTAAAACTTTCAAAAAGTAAATATTCATATCATTTGGTTAGAGAAGAATTTGCACTGATAAACACCAAACCTTCAATGCCATATCAATATAGGCTGATGAAAGAGAAAAATGCCTATACAGATACAACAGGAGTAGAGTATAGAAAGGAATGGTGTGAAGAATATAGAGAGCTTTGTTTAGAAAATTTTGATTTGAATATGCGTTATTTTAAATCTCTGGATTTGGTTAAATTTAATAGTGCATTTGATAGTTTTGTTAAAAAACATTATGAATTTCAAAAAGTAGATGATTTATCTTCCTTTGAGAATATTTCGGGCTATTATATTATGGTTTTAGATGAATATAGGCAAATATATATAGGTAAAAGTGGTAATATCAAAAAGAGGATACGACAGCACTGGACTGCAACAAAACCTTTTGATAAAACATTATTTCCTATGTATGCACATAAAACTTCGTGTTTTTCGATTGATTTTTTTCGTCCGCTGGATACGACAAGATTGTTTGTTTGGAAAACACATTTAATCGAAGGTATGGAGGATAAATTATTAAGTGACTTGCCTCAAGAATTTTGTGTCAATCGCATAGGTGGAGATATTAGCTCTGCATTAGAAGCGATAGCTACAATGAAAAAGATTGAGCTATAATTAATATTTACGCATATTGAATATTAATATTAATCAATAGAAGTGAATTTATCACATCAAAATAATAACATTATTAGGTAAAGCATTTTAACCAACTCTTTGAATAAAATTTAAATTAAAATAATATACTGATAAAAAAGAAAGACTTAAAATAAGATTTTATACTACCAGCTTTATTAAAAAGTATAAGCACTATTAAGAAATAGTGCTTATCTTATAAATATAATTTATTATTAATAAACAAATAGTAAATTTTAAAAGCCTTTTAGATATTAATTGTAATAAGTGATAAAAAGGATTGAAAAATCTTTGATTATTTTGTAATTTAATTATTTTTTAAGGCTTGACAATGTATAGTTAGTGTGATAAAATCAAGAGGGTTAACATTAGCTAACTATTTAGCGATATCAATATAATTGTAAAAGTATAAGAAGGTAAGATTAAAATGTCACAACTTAAAACGAATAACTTAACAACTGCAAAAATAGGTCAAGAGTATTTAATTGAATCTATCTATACGCAAGATGAAGAACTTGAAGGATTTTTATTTTCTTTAGGCTGTTATGCAGGAGAAAAAATAACAGTAATTTCTACAATCTCAGATAATTATGTTGTAGCGATAAAAGATGCAAGATATAGCATAGATAGAAATCTTGCAAGGGCAATTTTATTAAAATAAATTAAAATAGAAAAAATACAGGAATGTATTTTTTTTGAAAAACAAGTTAGTGAAAACAAACCGAAACAATGTAAATTTAAGGAGAAAATTAATGAGAATAGCATTAACAGGTAACCCTAACAGTGGTAAAACTTCATTATTCAACGCTATTACAGGTAAAGTTGAGTATGTAGGTAACTGGGCTGGCGTTACAATTGAGAAAAAAGAAGGAAAAATTAAAGATAATTTAAACACAACTGGTCAAAACATTATAGCAGTTGACTTACCAGGTGCATATTCAATGTCACCATTTACAAATGAGGAAACTATTACAAGTGAATTTGTAAAAACTGAGAATCCAGATGTTATTATAAATATCGTAGATGCAACAAACTTAAGCAGAACTTTATTCTTCACATCTCAATTATTAGAACTTGGCATACCTGTTGTAGTAGCTTTAAACAAAAGCGACTCAGCAAAAAGCAAAGAAATAGAAATTGATACTGATGAATTATCAAAAATCCTAAATGCACCTGTTATAAAAACAGTGGCGACAAATCCAGCAGATGCAGGTCTTGTAGAACTAATTACAGCTGCAGCTAATGTAAGCGGTAAAGGCCAAACTCCTGCATTTAATTTAGGCGAAGTGAACACTGCTGATGCTAAAGAAGCAGTAGCTCACGATACAAAAAGATATGAATTAGTAAAAGAAGTAGTAGCAAAAGTTGAAGCAAGAAAAACAAAATCAAACCAAAAAACAATGCAAGATGCTTTTGATGGTATCGTTGCAAACAAATGGCTTGGTATTCCAGTATTCGCTTTAGTTATGTATTTAATCTTCTCTATTTCACAAACTTATGTAGGCCCTGTATTAGCAGACTACTTTGTTGGCTTAATTGATGGCTTATATGCATTTGTAGAAGGCTTAATGTCAGAAAATACTTCACCTATCGTTTCAGCTGTTTTATTAGACGGCGTTATAGGCGGTGTTGGTGCAGTTGTAGGCTTCTTACCGTTAATCATGGTAATGTTCTTCTTAGTAGCTTTACTTGAAGACTGGGGCTATATGGCAAGGGTTGCAGTGGTTATGGATAGATTCTTAAAAGTTGTTGGTCTATCAGGTAAGGCTATTATTCCTATGGTTATAGGTACAGGCTGTGCTATTCCTGGTGTTATGGCAACAAGAACTATCAAAAACGAAAGACAAAGAAGAACAGCAGCAATGCTAACTCCTTTCATGCCTTGTGGGGCAAAAATCCCTGTTATCGCTTTATTTGCAGGTGTTTTCTTTGAAAACGCAGGCTGGGTAAGTACATTAATGTACTTTAGTGGTATTGCAATTATCATAGTAGGCGCTTACTTAGTTATGATAGTTACAGGTGAGAAAAATAAAAATACATACTTTATTATGGAACTTCCTGAATACAAAATCCCAAGCTTAAAAAGAGCAACTATCTCAATGCTTTCAAGAGGTAAAGAGTTCATTATAAAAGCAACAACAATTATCTTACTTTGTAACGCAGCAGTTCAAATTATGCAAACATTCAACTGGAGTTTTGAAGTTATCGCCCAAGATGCACAATCAAGCAGTATCTTAGCATCATTAGCTTCTCCTTTAGCAATTATATTAGTTCCATTAGGTTTTGGTACATGGCAGCTTGCAGCAGCAGCAATCACAGGCTTTATAGCTAAAGAAAATGTTGTTGGTACATTAGCAGTTGTTTACTCAATTACTAACTTTATTGATACAGATGCTTTAGAAGTAGTTGGTGGTACAACAGAAATCGCAGCAGTTATGGGTCTTACATCAGTAGCGGCTTTATCATACTTAATGTTTAACTTATTCACACCTCCTTGTTTTGCTGCCATCGGTGCGATGAGAGCAGAAATGGAAAGTAGTAAATGGTTATGGAGTGCTATCGCTTTACAATTCGGTACTGGATATACAGTAGCATACTTTATAAATCAAATCGGCACATTAATGACAACAGGCGCATTTGCTGAAGGCTTCTTATTCGGCGGCGTTATCGTAGCTGTATTAATTGGTATTTTAGTTTCTTTAGTAATTAAAGGAAACAAACAGTCAAGTGTAAAAGCTGTTAAACAAACAATGAAAGTTTAAGGTGATATTATGATGGACATAATTTTAATAGCAATAACAGCATTAGTTATTATTGTTCCAATAAGGTATATTATTAAACAAAAAAAAGCAGGAGCTAAATGCATAGGTTGCTCACATGCAACTTCTTGCTCAAAAGATGAATGCAAGTAATTTCTTTATATAATAATCTACATAAAAATAAAATCCCTCTTTTATAGAGGGATTTTATTTTGTTTTAATAGAATATCATATACTTATTCGCAAAACTATTTAGTTTTTATTGATTTATTAGCTATATTCAAAAAATATAAGATACTATTAAATTATATGCCCAATAAGAAAAACTCTGATAGAAAAATTGTATGAATAATTTTAGTACCATTTTTTTAAATCAAGCCATCAGCAATTAAGTTTTGCCATTCTCCATACAGTCTATCCCAAGTAGTAGGCCCAACGATACCATCTTGCGCTAATGAAAACTGTCTTTGGAAGGCGATAACGGAGTTTTGAGTAGCAGGGCCGAATTTTCCATCAACAGTTAAAGCAGGAATTGAAGAGTATACTTCGCCTACGCCGTTTAGCCAGTTTTGCACTTTTATTACATTAGAGCCACTACTGCCTACTCTTAAAAGAGTACCAGGGTATTTATCAGAGGCGGGAGGGGTGATAGGGGGCGTTGTTGTACCTTCTACTATACTTTGGTAAATGCTGAAAAGTTTATCCCAAGTTAACTCACCTACTTTGCCATCGACAGATAAATTAAAATACCTTTGAAAGTTTTTAACTTGTGCTTCAAGGCCTGAGCCGAAAATCCCGTCTAAGTCAACAGAGTAAATTGAGCCTATATACATAGCGGCAAGATTAATGTAATACTGTATTATAAAGACATTAGTCCCCTTATCGCCAAACTGTACTACATAGCCAGGATAAGAGCCGTCTTGTATAGATTCTCCCTCACTCGTTAATTGGGCAAGCTCTTTTACAGATACATAAATATAGCTTATCTTATACCAAGTTTGCTTTCCTACTATTCCATCGACAGTTAAATTAAATACCTCTTGAAAATCTTTAACAACGCTTTCAACAGCTGAGCCGAATATTCCGTCAACTACTAATTTTGAAAAAGCAGGATAGTTATCTCCTATCCTATTTAATTGAGCTTGAATAGTTTTCACATCATCACCAGTAGAGCCCCTTTTTAAGGCTGTGCCTGGGTAGGATACAGGGATAGTGGATATATTATTGCTTTCGCGGATTTCTATATCATCGCCATAGTAGAATTTTAAAATTTCTAAGGCAGTTTTGCCTTCGTTTGCTAAATCGTAAGTGCCCCATTGCTTCATACCAGGGCAAGAAACTATTTTACCGTCGCAGTATTCTGTAAAAAACGGTTCTTTTGAAAAAGTTTTAGTTACAAAGTTGTTGAAATATTCTTCTACTATTTCATCAGTAGACTCAAAAGTGTTGCGGTTATATACATACTTTTGATCATACCCAGGACTTGCAGTAATATCAAAATCATAGCCTTTACTTAAATACCATTCTGTATAAATCCTATTTAAGGCAAAAGATATTTGAGCTAAAACATTTGCTTTTAGGGATTCTGTAGGCCATGTTGGATATATTTCAGAGGCAGCTACACTTTTTAAATAAGTGATAAAAGGCACTCTTACATTTTCAGCATTATCATTAGGGGCGCCTAAATGCACTGTTATATAGCTTGGGATTACTACCTCATCTAAAACATAGTCAGTAGTGCCTTCTTGCAAAAATTCTTCAGGGGAATAAAGCTGGGCAACCCTTCCTTGAAAAAGCTCTATTTCGTAATCATTGCCATAGTTTTGTGGGCGAGGAAGTAAGTCTACATTTTGAATACTTACAATACCCTCAAAAATTTGAGCTCCTATAATTTCGCCTTTTATAAAGCCATCTTTTTCTACTGTTATATTATAGTTAGTATAAGGGAGTTCGCTTTCATTCTCATCCTCAGATAAACTTTTTGCAACAGTCGAAAGAGCTATTTTAGCAGTATTACCGTTTGAGTCAGTATAAATTGTGCCCTCGTTTACTTCCATCATTGTTTTTGAATCTATTATTTTAACCAAGGCGTCCTCTAAAGGTAAAGCCATTTGGCTTGTAACTTTTACTTGTAAATAACCTATATTCATAGTGTCTCCTTTTAATTATATTAAGGTAATTAACCTTTAATATAACTATATTCAAACAAAGTTTTTTTTGTTATTTACGAAATAAAAAAAACAGCATAGCTGTTTTTTTATAAATTATAGGTTCTATGCTAAGTATTTTTCTTTAAAATCTGATAAAGGTATAGGCTTTGAGAATAAATATCCTTGCCCTATAGTACATTGTAATTCTTTTAAGGCCTTAGCTTGTTCTTTGGTTTCGATACCCTCAGCTACGGATTTTACATTTTTTAAATCAAGGCAAAGGTTAATTGCCCATCTTGTAATTACTTCAGATTTCTCATTTTCTAAAAAGGAGTCGATAATACTTTTATCTATTTTAATCTCATCAAAGTCAGCTGCTGAAATAATTGAAAGATTAGAATAGCCAGCACCAAAGTCATCTAAGGATAAACTAAAGCCTGAGTTTGATAGTTTATTAGTAATACTAAGTAAGACATCATCGCTTATACCTGTGGCTGTTTCTGTAATTTCAATTATGAAATTCTTTGGAGATACTCCATATTTTTCAGCTAAATTTGTAAGGGTAGTAGCAATGTTTTTACTCGTTAGGGTATTCCTTGAAAAGTTTACTGATATTTTAAAATCATCAAGGCCTTTTTCTTTTTTTACAGAAGCTAAAAATTTACAAATTTCCTCGAAAACAAAGAAGTCAATATGGCTTATCATGCCTTCTTTTTCATAGAAAGGCAAAAAGAGAGTAGGAGGCTGGATTTTACCTTTACTTGATAAACGGCGAATTAAAGCTTCTGCCCCACATACAGCATTTGTAGATAAATCAAATTTTGGCTGTAAGTGGATTATAAATTTATTATCTTTTATTTCTGATAGAAGTTGTGTTAATAAAATTTGGCTGAATTTTTCTTGAGTATTGCCCGAGGTGTAAGTAAGGGGGGACTCATTATGTGAATTATCATTCCACGCAAAGCCAATTGATAATTCAGTATTTACATTTTTACTTAATTCTTCAAAATTCAAAACTAAATTTTCAAAAGCATCTTCATTAATGTTTTCGCAAAGCACTACAAACTCATCACCACCAACTCTATAAACATTTTCTTTAAAAACTGTTTTTAAATTTGCAGCTAAAGTTTTTAAGATGTAATCGCCATAATCTATTCCATATAAGTCATTTATTTTCTTAAATGAAGAAATATCAACAGCCAATACCCCTAAATTCTTAGGAGGTGTTTTATTATACTGACTCAAAGCCTTCATATAGCTATTCCTATTTAATAGCCCCGTTAGCCTATCATAAAAACTTAAATTTTCAAGGTCGCTTACAAGTTTATTTTTGATAAAAAAGTTTACAACAAAGGCTGCTATTGAATGAAATATCTTTGTATTAGTAGTATGGTTTTTAGGATTATCAACGCCTATAAAGCCTGTTATATTTCCAATATTATCTTTAAAAGGAACAGTGATAAGACTAACAATATCAGTCGATTTTAATCTTTGGTATTCTTCGCTAAATTTATCTAAGTCCTCGATATTTTCTATAATGGACTCGCCTTTTTTGTGATAGTCATTTATCCATCTTTGATAAGTGGAGCTTTTCATTATATTAAAATCTGCTTTTAGAGAAGGCACTGTATCAATATGCCACTCATAAGTATTATAAAAAAATTCTTTATCTTGAGATAAATCATATATATAGCTTCTATCTGCATCATAGTAACTACAAATTATTTTTAATAACTCAACTATAGATTTTTTAGGCGATTCATCGCTTAATAAAATGGAAATGCAATCATTTACTATTCCTTGTTCGTATAATCTCTCACTTAATTCTAAAGATAATTTATGCTGGCTTGTTATATCAGTAGCTATTTCTAAGCGAGCTGTGTTATCGTTTATAACTATTAATTTATCTTTTAATAAAAAGTATTTATCTAAAATAGGGTTATAAAACTCCCATGAATAAAAAGAGTCAAAATTCAGTAGTTTATTAGTGCAAAATTCACAAGGCTCTTCTTTTCCTTGCAAAACTTCATAACATTTTTTGCCCATCCAAAGTGACTCATCACCACCAAAAAAGGCTTTAGCGGTGGTATTGTTTAAATAGTATAATTCGTAGGTTTTTACATCACTAACATATACTAATTCATCGATATTGTCTGAAACAATACTGGAAATATCTTTAAGATTCATGTGAGCCTCCTTTGTTTATTAAAATGTGTACACATATATAACTATATTATAATATAAAGAAAAAAGCTTGTCAATCACACTAAAACCTTACTATTAAAACATATTTCATTAATATTATAAATAGATTTTCTATCTGCGTAAAAGTTTTTGTAAGTCAAGACATTATTTCAAAGCTTTTCCTTGCTATTAAGGCTTTGTTTTTTTTAAAAAATATTATTTTCTTAAATCTTTAAAGAAATCACTTAAAATTTCGCTGCATTCTTGCCATAGTATACCCGCAGTAACTAAAGGAGTGTGGTTTACATTTAAAGATAAGATATTGTACATACCACCGAATGCGCCTTGCTTAAAGTCATCAGCCCCATATACTAAATGGGATATGCGAGAATTAATTATAGCCCCAGCACACATACTACAAGGCTCTAAAGTTACATATAAGGTGCAGTTGGATAAAAATTTTTGCCCTAATATTTCTTGTGCTTTTTTTATAGCTATAATTTCTGCGTGCAAAATAGAAGAGTTTTCATTTTCGCATAAATTATGAGCGCTACTGATTATTTTATTATCTTTTACAATTATAGCCCCGACAGGCACTTCTTGCATTTCTTTTGCTTTTTGTGCTAAAGCGAGAGCTTTAGTCATATATTCATTATGAGTCATAGCTATACCACCGTAAATTCAAAAAATACATAGATGCTGTAAATACACATAAAAATTGCAAAACACATCACCGGACTTTTAAAAATAAAGAGAAGTCTTTTACCATCCTCTTTTTCGTATTTAAAAGAAGATAGTATTCCTTTTTTTGATTTTATTAAACTATATAAGCCGATAATACCAAAACTTAAAACAATCATATTAATCACTAAGGCTAAATTATAGCCTATATTATTTTGTAAATAAGTATTAATATATATCATAATAAAAGAGTATGAGTTATTAACTAAATGCAAGGCTATACACGCCCTTAAATCCTTAGTTAATAAGTATACACCACTAATAACTAAAGAAGCTAAAAATACAGCTAATAATTGCTGTATGCTTTGGTGCATTAGCATAAATAAAAAAGAAGTTAAGAAAACTGCTAAAAACTTAGAATATTTTAATAAGATATTCATTATAAATCCACGGATTAAAATTTCTTCAAACACTGCAGGGATAATAGCTATATAAATATATTGTAAAATAAACTCTAAAGTATTATTTATTGGCATTAATTCCTGAATTATAAATTGAAAATCAAAGATGTTTGTTATAATTAAAATGAAAATATTATTTACTATTGAAAAAAGTAAAATTAAAATTTGCCCATAAAATACAAGGGGTAAAAACTTAACAAAGCTATTATCTTTATCAAAGTTTAATTTAAAAGAATAAGAACTCCTTAAATAAAAAACAGGTACCATACAAGAAATTATTAAAGTACCCCCTAAAAAAATTGAGGTCATAATAGTATTTTCACCATCAACAAAAGAAGGGTAAAGTAATGGCAAAAAATTTCGCACTAATAAAAAAATAATAATTGCTAAGGATATTGATTTATAGTCATAGCTCAAGGTTTCATCATTCATATAATCGACTCTTTCAAAAAAATAATATATAGTAACATTTTACTCTTTTTTAAAATAAAAGGCAACAAAAATAACTATTTTAAATTTTTAATTACTTATATCAAAAAAAAGTATTGACTTTTAAGTGTTAAAGTATTAGTATCTATTGTAAGATTTATGTTTAGAGGGATAAAATGGATAAGAAAAAACTTATATCACTTATAATGATAAGTGCAATTCACGCACTAATTTATGCACTACCTTTTTTGCAAGGTACATATTATGAAGCGTATCAAAATGCCTATGGCTTTAGCCATGTACAAATGGGTAATTTAATTAGTATTCAAGGTGTTATTAACTTAGTAGCTTATATAATCGGCGGAATAGCAGCAGATAGGCTAAATCCTAAGATATTATTTTTAGCTTCTGGCTTTTTAACGGGGGTGATAGGGCTTTATAGTGCTACTTTTCCAAGTTATGAGATGATGATGCTTGTAAGTATGGCTTTTTCCTTTACTACTACATTTATGTTTTGGGCAGCGATGATTAAAGCTACAAAAGCCTTAGCGGATAGTTCTTCTCAAGGCTATATATTCGGCTTAAAAGAAACAGTGGTATGTGTTTTATCTTTAGTGTTCTCGCTATCAGCCTTAGGGCTTTTTAATGTGTTTAGTCAAGATATTAAAGTGATAATTATGTTTTACTCAATACTTTGTATAGTAAGTGGAATTACAACATTTTTTATATTCCCAAACACACAAACGCAAAGCGATGAAAAGGGAGAGTCCATTATAAAAAATATGGCTGCTGTATTAAAAATAAAATCTGTTTGGATAATTGGTCTTTTATTATTTTGCTGTGTTTCAGTGTCGATATTAATGGGAAGATTTACTCCGTTTTTTACAGAAGTGGGGGGCTTATCAACATCTTTTGTCGCATTTTTAACCATTGTAAGCGCTAATGGATTTGCTAATATCGGCTCTTTAAACGGCGGTAAAATAGCTGATAAAATAGGTTCGGCTGCCTTGTTTACTTCATACTGCTTAGCTTTTTGCTTTATAATAGGCTTATTGTGTGTATTTCTGCCTTATACAAGTGGAATGATGCCTGTTTTCGTTATTATCAGTGTGATTTTTAGGATATTAAACGGCGCTTTAAGAAGTTGTTATTTTGTAAGCTTATCTCAGGCTGAAATACCTTCTAATATGATAGGCACAGCAAGTGGGGTAGTTAGTATTATAGGTTTTTTGCCAGAGGCATTTATGTTCTCTTTAACTGGGGGAATACTGCAAAGCTTTAGTGCGAATTTTGCTTATCAATTAATTTTTATTTTATTATGCATAATATCAGTTTTAGGCGTTTTTATAGGGATAAAACTTGATAAACACTTAAAAAGGATAAATTAAAAAATATTTAAACAAAAAAAACACAGTGCTTTAGCACTGTGTTTTTATTTAATTATTATTGAAAAGTATAAAGGTCAATAACTGGAGCATTTTCAGTGTTATCACTAATTGTTTTATTTACAAATTCAATTGAATATTGTTGTAATAAAATATTTGTTAAATAACTTTCACCATAAAACTCAAGCATTGAAGCATATAAAGCTTCATCATCAACCGCTTCTTTGTATATATTTAAAACATCAATATTATCTTCAATAAAGCCTTCTTGTTCTGCAATAGCTTGTAAGATTAACATTTCTTGTGAACGAGAGATAAATGATTCTTCATAATCTACTAATAACTCATCAAGATTTGCAGCGCCTGAAGTCTCTAAGTATTCAAGTAAAGTTAATTGATATTGTTGTGCAGTTAAGCTAATTTCATTTACTAAAGATAGTTTTTGAAATTCAATTAATTCTTCTGGCACTTCGCCTACTGTGGATGACATAATTGTTTCATAAGTGTATGCTATTTGCATATCAAACATATAAGTATCTCTAATAGTTTGAGTTAAATCTTCAACGCCAGTATAAAGATCACCATAGTTTTCTTTTACGAATTCATCATTCATTTCTGGAACATGGATTACTGAAGCTTCAAGTAAAGTTGTTGCGAATACTGCTTCTTTTCCTGCTAAATCAGCATTTAGTGAATAATCATCAGGGAAGGTAACTGTAATATCAAAAGTGTCGCCTACTTTTTTGCCTACGATTTGATCTTCAAAGCCTGGGATGTAACCACCCTCACCTAAAACAAAAGCGCCAGAACCTTGCTCCATAGTAGAGCCGCCGTCAAATTCAACGCCATCTACACTGCCTACAAAGTCAATATTTACTAAATCACCTAAAGCTACTGCCTCTGTTTTAGCTTCTGTAGTTGAAAGGCTTTCAAGAATACCTTGTATTTGAGCTTGTACATATTCTTCATCTGCTACAATAGCATCTTCTTCAAATGATAAAGATGAGTAGTCAGCTAAAGTTACATAGTCTAAAGCGGTAATACCTTTAATTGAGCCGTCTTCGTTAAAATATTCTGAATAATCTAAATTTGTAAAGTTTTCAAGGTCTAAGCCTAAAGAGTTTTCAGTTGAAAACACAACTACTTCGCCCTCTTCGCCCTCTTCGCTTACTTCGCCTTCTTGTGAACATGCTACTAATGAAAAAGTTAGTGCAGCGATAAGCATAAGGCTTGTTAATTTTTTTAATTTCATAATTCCTCCAGTTTAATTTTGTATCTTAGTAATTGTATATTAAAAGAAAGTATTAATCAAGTTTTTTAGCCCTTTTGATATTGTTTCGTTTTTTTTAATACACAAAATAATCACCATTAAAAATGCTCGCCGTCCTCATAATACGCTTCTTCATAGAATAAATGAAAGCTAATTTGCGTAAAATCAAAGCCCATATCTTTAATTGCTTTATCGAGTAAACCTGCTACCTTGTCTTGGATTTCTTGGCTTCTTTTAAACCAATGTACTTGAACTACTGCTTGATTAAATTTTTCACCATCTGAATTGATAAAATAAGCGTTGGTGCTCTCAAAAACAAACCAATTAGCATCACAAGCGCATATACTACCTAAAGTATTGCTTGTAGTTTTTGCTAAAGTCATCATTTGCTTTTCATCTAAACCTTTTACTATAATCTGTGGCATAATTTTCTCCTTAAAATGTGTTTGGTAATATTTTTTGTACTGACTCAGCTCTTATGTGTAAAGCATCATAAAAGTCTTCATTAGTTAAATTTAATTTATTTGGATCGTATGAGCCATAAAGGGTGATACCATTTTCGTTTGCAAAATTAATAATATAAGTTTCGGTATCTAAAGAGCCTTGATAATGCTGTGGCTGACTTGCCATTGATTCATACATAATAGGATGGAGTGGGGGCAAAAATAATACTACTTCAATACCTTTATTTTGCAAATACTCAACAAAGGTTTCAAAAATCATAATATTTTCATCACTTATATCAACAAAGTCATATGCTCGCATAAGCCCGTAAGTTGTAGTAGCAAAGGCGTCGTGGTCTGCAATTTCTTGCGCCCTTTCTCTAAAGCTAATATCATAAATAATAGAGCCATCAGGAGCTTTTATTACGACATCACTTAAATATATTTCTTCTATAGGAACTATCTCAGGGGCAACTTCACCTTCGGTATCTCTATAATAGTATTCTACACTACTTTGAAAATAAGCAGGGTCTAATAAAGCAAAATACTTCTCATTAGGATCAGCGGGCTTAATATAATTTTCTGTAACTATATTAAGCTCAGTGCCTAAAAATTCATAGTAAAGCTCTTTATCACTTCTTGTATCTTGAGCATCTGCATTAAACTGCCAAGGGTCAATAGAAAGTATCATAATTTGTGGCTCTTTACCTTCTTTTGCAAAGATATAGTAGCTTGTATAAAAATCAAAATAGTCTGCTCCTATATTGCCAGTGTTATAAAAAGTGCCATCTGGATTAATATCGTGTGTTACCATCATACTTCTACTACTGCCATTAATAATAACCTCAGGAGAATAAGGGACATTTTTGGCATATACTTCATTTAATTTTCTGCCATCTAATCTTTCATAGCCATCTATGTAATGGCCTTCTAACATATATTCACTTGCAAGCCTTTCAAAGCCTACTCCCCAAAACAAGCCGGAAGGGTCTACTGTATAGGAAACATACATCATAAGAGCGAAAATAGGTAGTATAAATAAAGATTTAAAAAATAATTTTAACATAATTAAATCTCCTTAAAATTGAAAGTAAATAAATTGGCTTTGACCAAAATATCCAAAGAATAGTATTAATAATAGTAATGTATAATAGAACGCCCAGCGAAAAACAAAGTTCGTTTTATTTACTTTTTCGCATAAGTCGCCTTTTCCTTCAATAGCTTCAACTATAAGCATGAAAATGATACTTAAAACTATCACAATGCCGCTATTTTGATAAAAGCCTATACTTTCTAAAACAGGTGTGTAGTAAGTAGGATTTAGCCACGAAGAAAAACTATCTGTTATATTAAATAGTATATAAAAGGCATCGCTAATATTATTTGCTCTAAAAAATATCCATGTTATATCTATTAAAATAAAAGTGAAAATGACTTTAAATGGAGTTAAATATTTGCTTTGTAAAAAATTACTGTTTTTTAATAGTACCTCATCTTTTAGTTTTGATAAGATGTTTAAAATACCATTTAAAAAGCCCCATAATACATAAGTTAAAGCTGCCCCATGCCATAAACCGCTTACTAAGAAGGTGATAATTAAGTTTATATAAGTTCTCACTTCGCCTTTTCTTGAGCCACCTAAGGGGATGTAGACATAGTCCATAAACCAGCTTGATAAAGAAATATGCCATCTTCTCCAAAATTCTCTAATTGACTTTGAAAAATAAGGGTGGTTAAAGTTTCTCATTAACTTAAAGCCTAATATATTAGCAGCACCAATAGCTATATCAGAATAGCCTGAAAAGTCGCCGTATATTTGAAATGCAAAAAGAACAGTGGTAATAGCTAAGGCAAGGCCAGAAAAGTTTGTAGGATCATTATAAACTATATTTATTATTTGAGCTGCCCCATCTGCTATAACTAATTTTTTAAAAAATCCCCAAGCCATTAAAACTAAGCCGTCTGTAACTCTTTTATACTCAAACTTATTCGTTTTATGAAATTGTAAAAGTAAATTAGAGCTTCTTTCGATAGGCCCTGCAACTAACTGAGGGAAAAAGCTAACGAATAAAGCGTAGGTTAAAAAGTTTTTTTCTGTGTCTACTTTTTGTCTGTAAACATCTATTGAATAA
Organism: uncultured Oscillospiraceae bacterium; assembly: GCA_964369975.1. Classification (GTDB taxonomy): domain Bacteria; phylum Bacillota; class Clostridia; order Oscillospirales; family Ruminococcaceae; genus RGIG3102. Next base: position 32,016 of record CAYJFZ010000001.1, on the reverse strand, counting down.
CCTAAAGACTGAAAAGTATAAAAAGAAATACCAACAACAGCAAGTAGGCTTGTGTTTTCTTTTAAAGTTATACCACTAAAAATACCAGTAACAGTTTGCACGAAAAAGTTAAAGTATTTAAAATAAAATAAAATTAATAAGTTTAAAATTATGTTGATAGCTAAAAATATCTGTTTTGTACTTTTTTTATCGGTGTTTTGAATTAACAAAGCGCAAAGATAGGTGCTGAATGTGCTAAATAAAATCAATAAAGCATAAACAGGCTCCCAGCTCATATAAAAATAGTAGCTGGCTATTAATAGCCATAGATTTTTTAATTTTTGTGGGATGATAAAATAACCTAAAACTACGATAGGAAAAAATATCAAAAAGTCGACTGAATTAAATAACATTTATCCTCCAATAAAAAGTAATTATATAATATTATGCCTTAGTCTTAATATTATATAATTATTTTTTTATATTTTCCTCTAATTCACGGATTCTTTTTTCTAATAAGGCGTTTGCTTGAGCAAGGCGCTTTATTTTTTTTGAAAAACCTGAAATGATTGCAGAAACTGAAAGCAGTATTAATAATATAAATACTATTTGAGTTAGAAATACAAAGTTTACAGGATCGATAATCCCAAAGATATCGCCGAATACTAAAACGATGTAAGGGAAAAAGGCAATAGCCGTCATAGCAAGGCTAAAGAAAAGCCAAATAATAGCATATTTTATTTCTAACTTATCGTTTTTAATCAGCCATATTATCATAAAAAGTAAGGTTATAGCACCGAAAACGAGTAGGGTTTGCAAACTATACATTTTTCCTTACCTCCTTTTTGTAAATGATATGCGGTGAATGAATAAGCTAAGGCAGACTTTTACCATGTAATAAACGCTTTTAATACTTCTTATAGAAGATACTCCGCCTTGCCTTTCTTGCATTTGAACGCTTACTTCTTTTATTGTGTAATTATTCATAAGACATTCCATAATTGCCTCTGGCTCTGGGTAGTCATCAGCATAATTATTAGAGAAAAAGTCAATTAACTCTTTATCGCAAGCACGAAAACCGCTGGTAACATCTCTTACCTTTTTTTGAGTTAAAACAAAAATCAAGCTTGAAATTATATTAATGCCAAGCCTTCTTAAAAAAGAAGTTTGAAAGCCTTTTTTATCTATAAAGCGAGAGCCGATTGACATATTAGCCTCACCATCGATAATAGGCTGACACACAGCCTTTAAGTATTCAGGCAAATGCTGGCCGTCGCCATCCATCTGCACTGCTATATCATAGTTATTTTCTTTTGCATAGATGTAGCCTGCTTGAACGCCTCCGCCTATGCCTAAGTTTATAGGATTATTTATATAATTCAAATTATGCTCTTTTAACAAATCTAAGGTTTTATCTGTTGAAGAATCATTGATGATAATGTAATGGGCAAAACTTGCTTTTTCTTTTAAATCATTAATGAAATTTATTACGCTTTCCTCTTCGTTATAACAGGGAATAATAACTAATGTTTTCAAAATTATTCCTCCTTCTTATCGTAAAAAATAAAGTCGATTAGTTTTTGTAATACTTTTTTTCTTTGGTGAAATTCTAAGTGGTAGGCTAAGGCGTTTTTTGATAAAACAGCCCTGTCGTTTTTTGACATATTGTATAAATTTATAATATTATCACTTAGAGTTATTTCGTCGTCCGCCGCACTTGCAAGGCCACAATTAGCTTTTTGTATAATGTTAGCGCCCTCTCCGTCTAAACTTGCGAGTATCGGTTTTTCGCCGGCTAAGTAGCTTGTGATTTTTGCAGGGATAGTAAGGCCTATATCATCGCTTTTTGCTAAAGATGCAAAAAGGCAGTCCGCTAAAGAGTAGTAATAAGGCATATCGCTAACAGCCTTTGAGCCTAAAAAGTCAAAATACTCTTGCAAGTTTTCTTTTATTACAAGATTTTCTATATCGCTTTTTGACATCCCATCGCCGACTATTATACATTTGATATCTTTTATACCCTTTTCTTTAACTTTTTTCATAGCTAAAATTAGCACTTTAAGATTTTGTGCAGGGCTTATATTACCTGTGTAGATGATTTTAAAATAGTCTTTATATTTATTATTTAACTCTTCATCAATTAATTTTTCTTCATAAAGTTCTTCGCAGTATTGAGGAATGGTAGCGATTTGTTTTGCATCCTTTTTTGTTATGTTTTGTAAAACTTTACTTAGTGAGGGGCTCATTGCAATTAATTTATCGCTTTTTTTATAATGCCAATGGCTACTTACTTCTAAAAACTTTCGCAACAGTGGATTTTTTATATCTAAAACTGAATAAAGATTTTCAGGCCATAAGTCTAATACATAAGTAGTGAGTGGTATTTTTTTAATTTTAGAATAGATGATGGCAGGAAGTATCATATAAACAGGGCTTGTTTCATAACAGAAAACAGCATCGTAATTTTTATTTAAAAAGCTTAAAACTTTAAAACTTGCAAAAAAAGGAAAAGAGATGTAATTTAAAAATATTCTTAAATTAGATGTAGTCCTTGTCACTTCCCAAGTGCGGAAAACCTTTACTCCATTATAGTCTTGCCTTAAATTTTTAAAAAATCCATAACCTTTTGGTATAACACCATTTGGATAATTTGGAATACCACAAATAACATCGACTTCAATATCATTTTCACGAAAGCCGACTGCTATATCGCTAATTCTAAAATTTTCAGGCCAAAAATGCTGGCTGATAATTAAAATACGCTTTTTCACTAAAATACAATTTCCTAATCTTTAATTTCTTTTCTCCATACAAATTCATCTACAAGTTTATGATAACTTTGAATGATTTTTACAACTTTTACTGAAACATTTGTATCGGTGTAGTCAGGCGCTAAAACATAAGGCTCGTTTGCTTTTTTCATACTGTAGCTTGTATCAATAGCACTTAAAACATCTTTTGCAGTTACACCGCCGATGATTATGCTACCCTTATCTAAAACTTCAGGTCTCTCAGTTGAATTTCTTAAAGAAACACCGCAGAAATCTAAAACAGCGCTTTCTTCTGGTAAAGTACCTGAATCTGATAGTACGCAGTAAGAATTTTTTTGCAGTTTATTATAATCAAAAAAGCCGAAAGGAGGCAGAGAAATTACATTTTTATGGAATACAAAGCCTTTTTCCTCGATTTTTTTCTTGCTTCTTGGATGAGTAGAATAAACAACTGGCATATTATATTTTTCAGCTATTTCATTTAAAGCATTCATTAAGGAGTAAAATCTTTTTTCATTGTCTAAATTTTCTTCTCTGTGAAGTGATACTAAGAAATAATTATCCTTTTGTAGGTTCATTTTTTCAAGTACAGTGCTACTGTCTATTTTTTCTTTGTACTTTGTTAAAACTTCTGTCATAGGACTACCTGTTACAAAAATTCTCTCTTTTGCAATGCCCTCGCTGATTAAATATCTTCTTGAATGTTCTGTGTAAGGAAGGTTTACATCGCTTGTATGGTCAACTATTCTACGGTTGATTTCCTCAGGTAAGTTTTGGTCAAAGCAGCGGTTGCCAGCTTCCATATGAAACACTGGTATTTTAAGTCTTTTAGCACTAATCGCAGACAGACAGCTATTTGTATCGCCTAAAATTAATAAAGCAGCAGGCTTTTCTTTTAATAAAACTTCATAGCTTTTAGCTAAGATGTTACCCATACTCTCGCCTAAATTATCCCCTGCGCAGTTTAGATAGTAATCTGGATTTCTAAGCTCTAATTCTTCAAAGAAAACTCCATTTAAGTTGTAGTCATAGTTTTGGCCTGTATGCACTAAAACATGATCAAAATACTTATCACACGCTTTTATAACTTCGCACAAACGAATAATTTCAGGGCGAGTGCCCACGATTGTCATTACTTTTAACTTGCTCATAATTATACCTCTAAATAATAAGTGTCAGGATTTTCTTTACTAAACATCTCGCTTGCCCAAAATAGACAAATCATATCTTCATTGCCGATATTAGTAATTGAGTGAGTGTAGCCAGTAGGAATATCTACAACTTTTGGCTCATCCCCAGATACTACATAGTCGATAACTTCATCTTCTAAAATATGTCTAAATGAAATTTTAGCCTGTCCTTTAATTACAAAAAACTTTTCTGTTTTAGTGTGGTGCCAGTGGTTGCCCCTTGTTATTCCTGGCTTTGTGGTGCTTATAAAAATTTGTCCGTTTTCACGGGTTTTAATAAACTCAGCTAACCAGCCTCTATTATCTTCATTTTTTATTAAATCATAGCCAAAATCATCTTTGTCTAAAAAGCTTAAAAATGTTCCGTATAATCTTCTTTTTAGTACAGTGTCTAAGGCAGGCATTATAAAGTTTTTCCTGTTTTCATTAAACTTTACAATTAAATTATATAACTGCCCTAATGAAATTTTATGAAGGGTGTCTATTTCATAAAAGCCTGTTTTATATTCGCTGTGATTTTTTAGCATATCAGTGAATTTTATTAATACATCATCAATATAGCACAGTGATAAAATATGGCTTTCATCTGAGATGCTAACAGGCAAATCGTTAATAATATTATACATAAAAGTAGCTACTACTGTGTTATAGTTTGGTTTTGACCACTTGCCAAATACTCCGTATAAACGGAATATAAACGCCTTGTTGTCATCATTTTCTAAGAATAAATCTTCACCCATTTTTTTGCTTTTTCCATAGTCGTTATCTAAAGTAGCCTGTATGGAAGAAGAGATAACAATAGGGCTATTATTATTGTGTTTTTTTAAAGTATCAATTAGAGTTTTAGAAAAATCTTTATTGCCCTCATAGAATTCTTTAGCATCTAAAGGTCTATTTATTCCGGCTAAATTAAAAACAAATTCGCAGTCAGTGCAGTATTTATTTAAGTCTTCGATAGTAGAATCTCTATCATAAAGATATAAATTATTATAGCCTAATTGAGTTAAGTGGGCTGTTAAGTTTTTTCCTATAAAACCGTTTGATCCGGTTATTAAAATTTTTGTATTATTCAAGGTTTAAAAGCTCCTGTTTTACATAGTCAGTTGTTTTCATTTTTTCTATTGTTTCTTGTACTGTCAGCCTTTTTGTGTTGTGTGAAGTATAAGCTGATAACTCTTTTTTAGATGTATCGCCCTCAAGAAAGAATTTATCATAGTTTAAGTCTCTATTATCAGCTGGCACTCTATAATATCCGCCTAAATCAATAGCCTTCATGCTTTCTTCTTCTGTTAAGAGGGTTTCATATAGTTTTTCGCCGTGGCGAGGGCCTATGATTTTAGTTTCGGTTTTGCCAAAAAGCTCCTGTGTTGCCGCCGCTAAATCTTCAATAGTACAAGCAGGTGCTTTTTGCACGAATAAGTCGCCAGCCTTGCCATTATCAAAGGCAAAGGTTACAAGGTCAACTGCTTCATCAAGGTTCATTAAAAATCTTGTCATATCAGGATTTGTAACTGTTAAAGGTTTATTTTGTCTTATCTGCTCTCTAAAAAGAGGGATAACACTACCACGGCTACACATTACATTGCCATATCTTGTACAGCAAATCATTGTTTCATCTTCATTTACAGTCCTTGCTTTTGCAACGATAACTTTTTCCATCATTGCCTTTGAAATACCCATTGCGTTTATAGGATAAGCCGCTTTGTCTGTTGATAGACAAACAACTTTTTTTACTTTGTGGTTTATAGCAGAACTTAATACATTCTCAGTGCCTATTACATTTGTTTTCACAGCCTCCATAGGGAAGAACTCACAAGATGGAACTTGCTTTAAAGCAGCGGCATGAAAAACATAGTCAACTCCACGCATAGCTGTATTAACACTTTCGATATCCCTTACATCGCCGATGTAAAATTTAACTTTTTCGCTTTCCTTAGGAGAGTCGGCTTGAAGCTGGTGACGCATATCATCTTGCTTTTTTTCATCTCGTGAAAAAATCCTGATTTCGCCTATGTCAGTAGTTAAGAAATGTTTTAGTACAGTATGGCCAAAACTACCTGTGCCACCTGTTATTAGTAAAGTTTTATTTGTAAACATACATCCTCCAAAAGAAAATAAATAAAATTTTCGTATAATCTATAATATTCTACCACATTTTGCGATAAAAAACAATTAAAATATACCTAAAGAAAATAAAATCTTTTAAAATTCATAGATTGTGATATAATGGAAATAAAATATATATTATAAGGAGATTTTTATAATGAATGTAAAAGAAAGATTTTTAAATTACATCAAAATTGATTCACCCTCAGACCCTAAAAGCGACACCTGCCCTTCAAGTGAAATTCAACTAAATGTTGCAAAATTTTTAGAAAAGGAAATGAAGGAAATGGGCCTTAGTAATGTGCATATGAAAGACGGCTATGTCTATGGCACACTTGAAGCTACTAAAGGCTATGAAAATAAAGACACAGTAGGCTTTATTGCGCATATGGATACAGCCCCTGAATTTTCAGGCTTTGGTGTAAATCCACAAGTAATTGAAAACTATAACGGCGAAGATGTGCTATTAAAAGGTAGTGGCCATATGATGACTGTTAAGGATTTTCCTTTTTTACCATCGCTAAAAGGACAAACCTTAATCACTACTGATGGAACTACCCTTTTAGGCGCTGATGACAAAGCTGGGATTGCTGAAATTTTAACAGCAGTTGATACAGTTATAAAAGAAAACATCCCTCACGCAAAAGTTGTAGTAGGCTTTACTCCTGATGAAGAAATCGGCAGAGGTGCTGATTTATTCGATGTAGAAGGCTTTGGTGCAAAGTTTGCTTACACAGTTGATGGTGGAGATTATAACGGTATTTGCTATGAAAACTTTAACGCTTATGGGGCAGAAGTTGAAATCACTGGGTTTTCAATTCACCCAGGAAGTGCAAAATGTAAAATGGTAAATAGCCAGCACATAGCTTTTGAGTTTCATTCATTGCTACCTGTTTTTGAAAAGCCAGAACATACAGAAGGCTTTGAGGGCTTTTATCACCTAACAGATACACAGGGCTCTACTGAAAAAACTACCTTATCTTATATTATTCGTGATCACGATGAAAAGAAAATCGAAAAGAAAAACGCATACTTAAAAACACTTGAAAAATTTATTAATGATAAGTATGGGCAAGGTAGCTGTGTAGTTAACTTAAAAGAGCAGTACAGAAATATGAAAGAGCAAATCTTACCATATCCACAAGTTATAGAATATGCAAAAACAGCTATTAGAAAATTAGGAGTAGAGCCTGTTAGTATAGCTGCAAGAGGCGGCACTGACGGAGCAAAACTTTCTTACATGGGTCTTCCTTGTCCAAACTTAGGAACAGGCGGACATAATGCTCACGGAAGATATGAGTGCGTAACTGTTGAAGATATGCAAAAATGCACAGATGTAATAATTGAAATTATAAAGGCTTGTGCACAGTAAAATATAAAAGGAGAACAAAATGAACGAAATTATTAAAAGTTTATACGATAGAAAATCAGTAAGGCAGTTTGAAGATAAAAAAGTGCCAAGTGATATAAAACAAGAACTCTTAAACGCAACACTGCAAGCTCCAAGTGCAGGCAACCAAATACTTTATAGTATAATAGATGTTACTGATGAAAAACTAAAAGAAGAATTATCAAAAAGCTGTGATAATCAGCCGTTTATAAAAACAGCGCCTTTAGTGTTTATTTTTGTAGCAGACCATACAAGATGGCATAAAAGTTTTACTTTAGCAAAAGCAGAACCTAAAGATACAGGCGTTGGCGATTTATTCATAGCTATAACGGACGCTGCAATAGCTGCGCAAAATATGGTAGTGGCAGCAGAAAGCTTAGGTCTTGGAAGCTGTTATATCGGCGATATAATGGAAAATTGTGAATTGCACAGAGAAATGCTAAACCTTCCTTTAGAATCAGTGCCGGTGTGTATGCTTGTATTAGGCTATCCTACACAAAGTCAAATAGACAGAAAAAAGCCAGATAGATTTAATACAAAATATATTGTAGGAGAAAATACTTATCCTCATTTAAGCGATGAAGAATTAAAAGAATGTTACTACGATAGGGCTAATAAATCAAAGGTTGAGGGCAGAGAAGTGCAAAGTTTTGATGATTTTATGCAGGCTTTTTGCAAAAGAAAGTTTAACAGCGATTTTAGTAAAGAGATGAAAAGGTCGATAGAAGTTTATTTAAAAGCATTTATGAAATAATAAAAAAACAATACCTATTTTAGGTATTGTTTTTTTATTGCGATTTACTTTTATTGTATTCTGCTAATAATTTTAAAGAATATATCTTATTTGCATAGGCTATAAGAGGGTTTCTTATTAAATATCTCTCAGCAGCTAAAGAAACAGAGGTATCTAATGGTAGTTCCTCGTTTGTAAACTGTGATTTTAAAATATTTTCAAGCTCTCTACAAAAGTAATTATAACTTCTTTCTAAAGTCATACCCTCAGCACCTTGTAATATATCCCTGTGTACCTGAGTCATATTACAAATTTCATCCATAGAAAAAATATGCTTATAAATACATACTAAAAATAAATAAGCAATATGCTCTTTGGAATACTTCTTTTTATTAGTAGGGGGGACGATTCCTTTTTTTACATAGTTATTAACCATAGAGGAAGTGAGGATTTTTTCATTATTATTTTCTTCTAATAATAGTAGGCTTGACTCAATATAAGCTATTACTTGGTCTAAGTAAAGTTCCATATCGGGTAATTCATTGTATCTTGGCATTTTGAAAGATAAAATTCTTTCAACATAATTTTCGCTCATTAATTATCCCTCCTTTTATTCAATACTTAGAATTATAAATAAAATAATGATAAAAGTCAATAAGGCTTGACATATTATACAATATATTATAATATAGTTTAAGAAACTACATAACATAATTTAATAAACGAGGTTACTTAACATGAAATGGAATATAGTATTAGATTCAAGTTGCGATTTAACAAAAAAAGACGCCGAGGGCGATATAGGCATCAGTATAGTACCACTATCAATATTAGTGGGAGATAAAGAGTTTGTAGATGATGAAAGCTTAAATGTTGATGATTTATTAAAAGCTATGACAATAGAAAAAAAGGCATCTTCTTCAGCTTGTCCTTCTCCTGAAAGCTTTTTTAGTGAATTTGAAAAAGCAGAAAATACATTTTGTTTTACTATGACAAGTGCTTTAAGCGGTACATATAACTCTGCAAGACTTGCTAAAGAAATGATAGAAGAAAAATATCCCCAAAAAAATGTACATGTTATTGACTCAAAGTCAACAGCGGGCGCTATGGTATTATTAAAAATGAAGGCTTGCGAAATGATAAGAGAAGGCAAAGAGTTTAGCGAAATGGCTAAAATCTTAGATGAATATCAAGCAAATTTAGATTTAACTTTTGCATTAGGCGGCTATGATAACTTAATCAAAACAGGTAGAATGAGCAAAATTTCAGGCATACTTGCTACAAGCTTAGGTATTCGTGCAGTTGCTATAGCTACAAAGGCTGGAGAAATCGAAGTAGTAAAAAAACCAAGAGGCGAAGCAAATGCTATTATGGCTATGGCACAAGTTATGAAAGAAACTAAGAATATGGAAAATAAGCCAGTTGTTATCTCGCACTGTAAAAACCCAGAAGGTGCACAAATGGCAAAAGAAGTATTCTTAAAAGAATTAAAAGTAAGCGAAGTGTATATCAATGATTGTAAAGGGCTTACAACATTCTACACAATGGAAAAAGGCTTAATTATAGGTTACTAAAAAATAAAAGACGATGTATTTACATCGTCTTTTTTATTATTTATCCTACTGTTACATTGCCATCAGGCATTATTTCTCTTTGTGAGTAGTCATTATATTTTAAAGTTAGTGAAACAGCAAGGGATACAGGCCCAACTCTTCCTATAAACATTGCTAATATAGTAGCGATTTTACCTGCTGTACTCATCACTGAGGTAACACCTGTTGAAAGTCCAACTGTTGCAAAGGCAGAACAAGCCTCAAATAAGGTGTTCACACCGTTTGCGATACTTGCATCAGTAGAAGTTGTATATACTATTAAAGTAGTTAAAAGCACAGCGACAATACCCATGAAAATAATAGTTAAGGATTTATAAACTGTGTGCATTACAATTCTATGATTTAAGAAAATTGCATCTGAGCGCCCTTTTATAACGCTGATAACTGTAATAGCGATAACTGCTATTGTCGTAACCTTTACACCGCCACCAGTACCACCGGGAGCTGCTCCTATAAACATTAAAAATGAAGAAAACAACTTTGAAAAATTTGTCATCCCAGCTTGGTCAATAGTGTTAAAGCCAGCTGTTCGAGTAGTGACAGATTGAAAAAAGCTCGCTAATATTTTTTGATCAAGGCTTAGAGGCTGTAAAGTGTTAGGATTATTATATTCTAAAATAAATATAATAACAGCACCGCCAACTATTAAAAAAGCCGTCATTACTATAACGAATTTTGAATGAAATGAAAGTTGTAATTTGCCTTGTCTTCTATAAGTTAATAAGTCATGCCATACTAAAAATCCAAGTCCGCCTGCTACTATTAAGGACATAACTGTTACATTCATAAGATAGCTATTTGCAAAGTGCATCAATGAAGAATAAGCCTCAATTTGACCAAATAAGTCAAAGCCTGCATTACAAAAAGCTGAAATACTTGTAAATAAACTCACCCATAAGCCATTGATAAATCCAAGTTCTGGAACAACTACAAAAGCAATAAGCCCAAAGCCAATAAATTCGCAAACTATAACTATTTTAAAAATAGTTAAAAACAAACCTTTTAACTGGCCTATATCATCAAAGCTTGATGAAAAGGAAGCAACTTTTAAAGTTGCAAATTTTAATTTTTTACCAGCTGCAATGCTAAAAAATGTTGTAAATGTAACAAGGCCCAGACCACCTATTTGAATTAGGCATAATATTACTATCTGCCCAAAAAGTGTAAATTTTGAATAAGTGTCAAAAACCACAAGACCTGTAACGCAAGTTGCGCTTGTTGCTGTAAATAAAGCATCTAAAAACGAAATATTACTATCTCTTGTAGCAAATGGCAGGCACAAAAGCAAAGTGCCAACTAATATTACCCCTAAAAAACTTCCTACGACTAACCTTGTAGGAGAAACAACCGCTTGTTGATTTTTTTTAGCTAATTGTTGTTTACTATATAAATTACCTTTCACGAAGTCCTCCAAAATATTAAATATAAATATATTTACATTTAATTATTTTATATATGCTTTATGTATTATACACTAAAAGGATAAAAAGTACAACTTGATTTTTATTATTTTGTGTTGTACAATTAACAAGCAAGATAAAAGTTTTGCTTTTTTAATTGCTGGTAAAATAATAAAGACTGCGAATATAATCAAAAGATTTATAGTAGTATATGCAGTATATCAAAGATACTAATATAAAAATCTACTGCTGTTTTACATAATTAATAAAATTTAATATGCCCTCTTAGTTAAGTGGATATAACATGCCCCTCCTAAGGGCAAATCACGTGTTCGACTCACGTAGAGGGTGCCAAGAGAAAATGATAGTTTTCGTTTAGAAAACTATCAATTTTTTCTTTTATAAAGCGAGTAAATTTAATTTTATTTGCAAATATTTAACAATTTACAAAACATCAAAATAAACAAAAATTATAAACAATCAATATAAAATTTCATAAAACTTTCTTTTCTAATTGGCAAAATTTGTTGCAAACATCTATTTTTAGTGATATAATTAAGTCATATTACATTTAAAAAGAAAGGGCATTTATTATGAGCAATAGTTGTAGTGAAAAGTTATTATCAGGAAAAGTAGTTGTAGTTACCGGAGCAGGTTCTGGTATAGGCAAAAGTATTATCGAGCGTTTTGTAAAACAGGGTGCTTTATGTGTTGCAGCGGACATTAATTTAGAGAGCGTTGAGGCTTTAAGTGTAGAATTTTCTGACTATAAAGATCAAATCCGTGCTATGAAAGTAAATGTTGCAAATAAAGAAGAAGTTGAAGCGATGGTTGACTACGCTGTTAAAGAGTTTGGCAAAATGGATGTTATCATCAATAATGCAGGAATTTTAGATAATTTAACAGTTATAGATGAAATGGAAGATGATTTATGGCAAAGGGTTATGCAAGTTAACTTAGATAGCGTTATGTATGGCTCAAGAAAGGCTGTAAGATACTTTTTAGAAAACAAAATCCCAGGCGTTATTGTAAACACAGCCTCACTTTCAGGTGTTTGTGCTGGCCGTGGGGGCACAGCTTACACCACTTCAAAATATGCAGTAGTAGGCCTTACTAAAAACATCGCCTTTATGTATGCAGATGAGGGAATTCGTTGTAACGCTATTTGTCCTGGTAACACTCAAACAAATATTCACTCGAATATGCAACAACCAAGTAAGAGAGGTATGGAAAAAGCAACTACAGGCTATAAAGGAGCTGTTCGTGCAGGAACAGCAGATGAAGTTGCCGATGTTGCATTATTCTTAGCGAGTGATCAGTCAAGATTCATTAATGGCGAAGCTGTTGTAATCGATGGCGGTTGGTCAGCTTATTAATATCTATTAAAATTTATAAAAAAACAAAAACACAGGTAATTCTGTGTTTTTGTTTTTTGATTATTATCAAAATTCTTTATAAGGATAAGAAGATTAACTATTCTAATTCAAATGATTGAACCATATTTACTTTGCCTGATTTCATTCTTACATAAACATAAATAGCAGCTACAACAGCAGTGATTATGTTAGTCATAATGATGAATGTATTTAAGCCTTGTAAATTTAGGTATGCTTGTAATAATAGTGATAAACCTGAAAGACCCATTAGAGTAGTTAAAGCCCAGTTAGGCATATAGAATACTGATTTTTTCCATTCTTCTGGGAATAATTTTGGAAGTCTTGATATTGATAAAGCTGTAACTAATGTCATAACATTAGTTATAATTAATGACCATTTACCAATTTCGTTAACATCTAATTGAGCTAAGATAACAGCTACATTGATGAAGTAAAGAATCATTAAGTAAACTGTTGGCACATTGTGTTTGTTTGGTTTACCAAGCCAAGCTGGGAACCAACCATCTCTTGTTGAGATTCTTATTGGGCCAAGACCAGAGCCTATTGTTGAGTTAAGAGTAGTACCTAAGGCAAAGATAGCACCGGCAATCATAAAGAAGTAGTATAAAGGCAGTGGCATAATTTCAAAAGCGATAACGCCTAAGTTACCTGCTGCTAATACTTGGTCTGCTGGTAGGATACCACCGATAACTGTTGCTAAGAAACCGTATAATACAGCTATAGCAAGAGTTGAGATTATGATAACAGGAGGGAAGTCCTTTTTAGGGTTAATAGCATCTTCTGAGAAGAAAACTATAATTGTAGCACCACCAGTAGCATATGTTAAGAAAGCAGAGGCTTCTAAAAGTCCGCTAATACCGTTAGCCATAAATGGTTGGCCGAATAATTCGTTGCCAAAGTAGCCACCGAATTGAACTTGAGGAAAGCCTATTACTGTAAACATTACTAAAGCAACAATTAAGAAGTAAAACATTAAGCTTTGTACTTTAGCCATGTATTCAGTACCAAAATAGTTTAGTATGAAAAATGCTGTTAATAAGCCTAAAGAAAGAAGTGTTTTCATTCCTGATAAAGAAGGCATTAACTGAGCTATATAATCAGCTAAACCTATAGCGAATAATGAAACTGAAACTGTGCCTAATAGACCTACTATACGAGTCCAGCCTGCATAAGCTGTACCTACGAAGATAGCATCTATTGTGTATGTACCACCGTTAATACGGATAACTGATGATACAAATAGGTAAGGGATTGTAGAAAAAATTGTTAAAACAGCCGCTAAAATGAAAGCCACATTAACGCTTCTGCCTGTCATTCCTAAAGCGTAAATAGCCAAAACCATAACGCCTGCCCCGACGATTTGCCCAACAGCGATAGCCATAAGCTGTCTAAAGCCGAGGGTCTTTTTAACTTGTACTTGTTCTGCCATAAAAAATTCTCCTTGTGTTTTGTTTTTATTTTAATTAACTATAATTAATAATTAATTTAAATCCTCAAATGCTTTTGCTATTCTTTCAAAAGCCTCTTTTATTATAGAGCGAGGTGAAGGAAGACAAATTCTTTCAAAACCATCTCCGTTATCAGGGTCAAACATTGCGCCCCATTCTAATAAAACATTAGCTTTTCTATAAATTCTATCGTGAATTTCATCTGCTGAAATGCCATAATCTCTAAAGTCCATCCATAAAACATAAGTGCCCTCAGGTCTTCTCACCTTTACTTTTGGCATATTTTCTTTTAAGAAGTTAATAGCAAAGTCGATATTGCCATCAAGATACTCTTTTAATTCCTCAAGCCAAATTTCAGAGCCTTCTTCAGAGTAAGCTGCTACTAAGGCTGCTATTGCAAAAGGTGTAGGCATATTCATACCAGCTTGAGCGTTGAATTTATCTCTTAATTCTTTGTTTTTTATAACTACATTTGTGCAGTGTAAGCCCGCTAAGTTAAATGTTTTATTAACAGCTGTACAAGTAATTAAGTTAGAGTTATCCACTAAAGTAGCCATTGGAATAAATGTTTCTTCTTTTCTTATTAAATCGCCGTGAATTTCATCAGTAGCGATTAAAACATCATTTTCAAGACAAATTCTTGAAATTTCTTTTAATTCATCTTCTCTCCAAATACGACCTACTGGATTATGAGGGTTACATAATAAAATTAATTTATTATTAGGATCTTTTGCCTTTTCTTCTAAGTCTTTAAAGTCTATTGTGTAATAGCCATCTTCTGAAATCATTTGATTGTTTACTAAAGTACGGCCTGTCATATTAATAACGCTTGTAAATGGTCCGTAAATAGGGCGTTGAATAATAACGCCATCACCCGGATTTGTAAAAGCTAAGATTATTTCTCTTAACGCTTTAACAGTGCCGTCTATGTAAGTGATTTCCTCTGGAAGTATTGTCCAGTTCATTCTTCTTTTAAACCAGCTTATAATAGCATCATTATAATCACTTTTATAATTTAAAGAGTATCCATAGATACCATGCTCTGCTACGCCGTGCATTGCATCAATAATAGGCTGAGGGCTTTTAAAGTCCATGTCGGCTGTGTAAAGTGCGATAGTGTCATCATTGATATCAGCATTTAAAAATCCGCTTATAAATGGGGCATCACACCATTTAGTACTGTAGCTGTACTTATTATGCCTTCTGTCAATAACTACATCAAAATTGTTTTTCATTTTAAAAAATCCTTTCATTTTTAATTATCAACTTATATATACTATTATTATATACATATAAATTGACAAATACATTTATATATAGTATAGTGTATTTAATTAAAATTATTAATAAACAATGAACATTTTTTGTCGAAAATGCTACATTTTTATAAAATTGTCTAAAAAATTGGTGGATGTCTATGAGCAATAAACTAACAAAAAGTAAAATAGCCATAATTGAGGCAACTCGCAAACTATGGCAAAATTATTCTACTGGTGAAATATCAGTAGGGCAGATATGCAATGAAGCAAAGGTGCATAGGAGTACTTTTTATACACTTTTTGAGGATAAATATGCCTTAGAAAGATATGCAGTTGTAGAAGATTTAATGAATTTAGAAGGATTTTTAAAATGCAAAGAAAATGATTTTAAACAAGAGTATCTAAAAGATATGGTTATAGCTGTTTTAGATAACTTACAAAAGGCTAATACAAAAGAAAATAAAAGAGTATATGATGATAACTTTGTTATAGGCCTTGAAAGATTAGCTGAAACGATAGCAACAGAATTATTAATTGCCGATATAGAATGCGTAAATGAAAGAATCAGGCGAAGAACTATTATAAGAATGTATATCTTAGGCCCTATAAAGGCTTATTATATGTGGATAAAGGATAAAGAGCCGATACCCTATGAAGAATTAGTAAAAATAGTATTAGAATTAGTAGTTTAAAAGGAGTTTTTTTAAAAAGGCTCCTTTTATTTTTTATAGCAAATTATATATTTTAAACTTAGATATAATAAGAAGATAAGATTTTGACTTTAATATATAGGTATGCTATAATTTTTAAGATTAAATATAGAAAAGAGGAAAAATAATGGCAGCTTTACCAACTCAAGAAATTTTAGATGCAGTACTGGATACTCAATTACAAACAGGCGAAAAATATGAGGCGAAAGTATTTGGTATACAAGAAGCAGTGTTTAAACCTGTTGCGCTAATAGCGTTGTTTTTTTTATTAGTTGTAATATCAGTAGTAATAACAATGGCGGGCTTTGGCTCAGGCTCAACGATAATGGCAGCGATAATAGGTGGTATCTACGGAGGCAATGCTTATAAAAATACTTTAATTGGTCTTTCAGCCTCACACTTAACTTTAGTTTCAACAGGTATACTTAATTTAGCTAATATAAAAAGTACAGTTAAAATACCAATTTATGAAATAGAAGATTTTAAAATAAGTTTTTCAAAATTTAATAGCCAAAATAAAATAACATTTAAATATATGGGTAAAAAATATAGGATAAGTGTATATACAAACGCATTGAATAGATATAAAAAAACAATGCCAAACCATGTAGAAAATGTAAATGCTTTAATAGATACTTTAAATAGAAAATTAGTAAAATAAAAATTAAAAACAACTCTTTAGGAGTTGTTTTTTGTTTTAATATTAATAAACTGTAAAAAAAATAATAACTTATATCGATTTAATTGAAAAACATTAAAAAATAAAATATAATTATATATGCAAATAAGTATATTATTATATTTATGAATAATAATATACTCAAAACTTTATTTAAGTAAATATTATTATCCGCGTTGGTAATAATATCAAGGTAACCGAAGGAGGTTAAATTATGTTAAAATATCCATACGATACAACAGAATTAAAATACGGCTTTAGTGATTTAGAGCCTGCAATGAGCAAAGAAACTTTTGACTATCATTATGCAAAGCATTATAAAGCGTATTGCAACAATTTTAATGCGCAAATAGAAAAATTTGAGGATTTAAAAGATAAAACAATAGATAAAATACTAGCAGATGAAAAATTATTAAATGAAAATCCAGCAATTAGAAATAATGGTGGTGGTGTATTTAATCATCATTTCTTCTTTACACAGTTTACTAAAAAAGATACAAGTGTGATGCCACAAGAAGTAAAAAAAGCACTTGAAATTTCTTTTGGAAGTGTAGAAAACTTTAAAGAAAAATTTAAAGAGGCAGCTTTATCAGTGTTTGGCTCTGGCTGGGCGTGGCTTGTAAAAGATAAAGATGAATTAAAAATTGTAAAAACTTTTAACCAAGATACAATTTTCACTCAAGGGCTAAAACCTGTACTAACAATAGATGTGTGGGAGCATTCTTATTATATTGATTATAGAAATTTAAGAGCAAGTTATATAGAAGAGTTCTTTACCATCATCGATTGGGATGTAATAAAAGAAAATTTAAACGCTTAAATGATTATAAAAAAACCTAAGTTTTGAATAAAAACTTAGGTTTTTTTAGTTAAATGCATAAAAATCAAAATTTTTGTTGAAAAAAATAAAGTAAAGGTGTACTATTATAATATTAAATAAATTTAAGGAGATACAACTATGAAACAGACAAGACTTGAAAAAACCGCAAGAGCTTTACTAAAAGTGGGCGTAAATATTCAACCAGGCCAAGTATTAGTATTGCAATCTTCACCACAAGAAGTAGAACTTGCAAGAGAATTAACAAAGCAAGCATTTGAAATGGGAGCTAAAGATGTTATAGTACATTTTGAAGATGCTTTTGTTGACCATTATAGAGCGCTATACTGCGATGTAGAAACTCTAAAAGAAGTGCCAGAATGGAGAAAAGAGCAATTAGATTACTACTTTAGACAAGGCAATGCTGTACAATTAGGTACAATGCCAATGAACCCTACTTTAAATGAAGATGTGCCAAAAGACAAATTATTAGCTTTAATGTTTTCAAAAAACGAAGTGCGTAATGTTGTTAGAAAATACATACATAAAGGCGAATTAAAATGGACAGGTACAGTGCGCCCTACTTATGACTGGGCAAAAAAACTATATCCTGATTTAGCTGTTGAAGATGCCTTTATTAAATTAGATAATCAAATATGTGAAATGCTAAGAGTTGATGATGAAACAGACCCAGTAGAAAATTGGAAAGTTCATTGTGAAAATCTTGGAAAAGTTTCAAAAAAATTAAATGATTATAACTTTAAATCTTTACATATCACAACAGAGCTTGGCACAGACATCACTATGGACTTAGTAAAAGATCATATCTGGACTTCTGCTGCTGATATGGGCTCTTCAAAAGTGAGTGAGCCTTATGTTGCTAATATGCCAACAGAAGAAGTGTTCACAGACCCAGACTTTAGAACAGTAAATGGTATTGCAGTAGCTTCATTCCCATTAATGGTATCAGGCAAATTAGTAACAGATTTTGCTATCACATTTAAAGATGGCTCAGCTGTTGATTGTACTGCAAAAGAAAATGTAGACTTTTTAAAAGATGCTTTATTTAGAACAGAAACAACAAGATGCCTTGGCGAAGTAGCCTTAGTATCAAAAAATAGCCCTATTAAGAAAATGGGCCAAGTATTCTATAACGGCTTAATTGATGAAAACGCGGCTTGTCACTTAGCTTTTGGCTCATCTTTCCCTTCAAATATTAAAGGAGGGGCAGATATGAGTAAAGAAGAATTAATGGCACACGGTGTTAATGTAGCTCCTTCACATAACGACTTTATGATAGGTACAGAAAAAACAAAAATTGTAGGTACGACTTTTGATGGTAAAGAAGTAGTTATCATGGAAGATGGCGATTTCGTTATTTAATAATTGAAATTTATATTATACTAAAAAAATTCAAGGCTTTTGCCTTGAATTTTTTAATTTACTATTTTAATTGTATTGATACAAAAGCGAATAAAAAAGCTTTAAATATTTAGTGATGAATATTTTTTAAAAGCAATAGAAAACAGCCTTTAATTAGCGATATATAAACTTTAACAAGATTAAAAAATTAACACTGCACATAAAAACGCTGATTTTTTAAAACCAGCGTTTTGTTTTATAAGTGTCTTATGAATTATATATTAATAAGCCTTAAAATTTTTATAAGAAGCTATGTTATTCATTTTTTGTCTGATTTCATCTTCATCAACAGTCATCACTTTTCTATTTTCCATAACTATCTCACCGTTTATAATAACATTCATAACTTCGTTACCGGTAGCTGAGTAAACAAGGGCAGAATAAATGTCATTTAAAGGATATAAAGAAGCAGAGGTTTTATCAATCATGATAATATCAGCTTTTTTACCAACAGCAATAGAGCCGGTTATATCATCAATGCCCAGCGCTTTTGCTCCATTGATAGTAGCCATTTTAAATACTTGCTTTGGGGTAATAGTAGTTGGATTTTTTAGTTTTCCTTTATGAAGCATAGCCATTAAATACATGTCTTTAAAAATATTTAAAGAATTATTAGAGGCACAGGAGTCTGTTCCAAGGCAGACATTTACTCCTTTTTCAAGTAGCCTTTCAATAGGAGCAAAGCCATTTCCGAGCTTTATATTACTCGATGGATTAGAGACAACGCTAACATTATATTTTTTTAGTATATCTATATCATCATCAGATAAGTTAACTGCGTGTGCTATAATAGTCTTTGTGTTAAAAGTACCGGTTTCTTCGCATAACTTAACTGGGGAGTATCCGTATTTTTCCTTTATCTGAGCTACTTCGCTTTCACTCTCAGAAAGGTGAATATGAGTTAGAAGCTTATTTTCTTTTGCATATGTAGCAAGATTTTTAATTAAGTCAAAATCGCAGGTGTATGGGGCATGAGGGCCTACGGCAAATTTTAAAAGTTTAGAATTTTTATACTTATTCATCCCTTGAATAAACTCATCTAACCTTTTTTTAGAGCCTTCATCAAAGCTACCATCTTTATTAGCTGAGCCGACAATTCCTCTTGTAGCAACAGCACGAATTTTACTTTCATCAAAGGCTTCGAGCACTTTTAGGAATGTCATATTCATATCGTTTACGCAAGTTACTCCGCATTTAAAAGATTCGATTACGCCGGCGAGTGTTGATATTTTTGCTTCTTCTTGCGTCATATCATCTTCTAATGGCATAATTCTTTCAAAAAGCCATTCCATAAAAGGCAGGTCATCAGCAATATTTCTTAAAAAATTCATATACACATGGGTATGTGCATTTATAAAGCCAGGCGAAGTTATAAAGTTTTTTGCGTCTATAACTTTATCTGCAATAAAGTTTATAGGCGGATTATCAAGGGATACAATAGTATCATCTATGATGTAAATATCAGTATCTAAAACTGAGTCTTCTAAAATTGCAGTAGTATTTTTAATTAAAATATTCATAAGTTACACCTTTTTCTTTTTTTGAGCTATTAAAATATTATAACACTCACCGTCTTTGTATATTTCTTCTGATTTTATAAAAAATAAATCATCAAAATAAGACATGAGCTCTCCTGAATAAAAGGGGAGAGTATATTCATTGTAAGTAAAGTTTAAAAATGGCTTTTTAATTTTCGCATTTAAAATGATTATCCCATCCTCATTTAAAATACTTTTCCAGTATGAAAATACTTCTTTTCTTTTAGGTTTTGGAATGTAGTTTATAAAATTTTCGCAAAATAATATATCAAATTTTGAGAAAGAGCGGTATTCTAAAATATTGCAGGTATAGGCATTTAAAGATATATTTGCAGTATTGGCAATAGTTGTTACTTTTTCAACTAAATCTTTTAGTAAATCAACACTTGTAACCTTGTAGCCGTTGCGGGCAAAAAAGATAGAATTATGTCCGTTCCCACAAGCTATATCACAAATGGATATATCAGCACCTGATTTTAAATTTAACACTTCAACTGCTAATTTAGACGGATTCAATTTCAAATGAGAGTCATTAGTTTTATAATGAACACTGTGAATATCACGAGCCTCACTTGTAGGCTTATATCCTAAAAGAGAGTTCAAATCAGAGTAAAGTACATCACAAAGTTTAATTAAATAAGATATTTCAGGTTGTGCCTTTGCGTTTTCCCATTTTGAAATGGCTTGAAAACTAATATTAAGAATGTCTGCAAGCTCTTTTTGAGTTATCCCTTTTTCTTTTCTTAACTTTTTTATATTATTAGCTAAATTATTCATAAAAACCCCTTCTGTATTTATAATATCAAAAATAATAAAATATTAAATAATCAATTAATACTATTATACCATAAAAATTAAACCACAAGTTGAATTTTCTTTAAATTTTATATAAAAGCAAAATAATTTAAAGTGTAGTAGAAGTTTTAATGATATAAGATTTAACTAATTTCATAAATTTTAAGCATATAAAAAATTCAAGGCAAAAGCCTTGAATTTTTATTTTTAATATATAATTTTATAATAATGTAAATATAAAACTTTAGTAATAAAATTAATTTATGAATATATCAAAACATAAAATTTACTTTTAGAATGGTAAAATTTTAAAATACTCATTTTACTAAAAAGTTTATATTGGCAAATTCTTATTATCAAAAACCTTAACACTTAAAACGCTTAAAACTAAAATACCAATAAAGAAAAATCCCATTAAGTAAGAAGTATTTACTTCACCCGTTACTATGCCTACGCTGTCAAGGTAGCCAAAAGGAGTAAAATGAGATAAAAAAGAAATATCTTCGCTAACTCCTGCAATAACCTCAGTTATTAAAAAAGTTAAAGGCACAGCTACACTTAAATTAGCCCCTAAAGAAGAAGTGCAAAATAAAACGGATAAAAAGAATGAAACCATTGCAACGAAAGTGCAAAGCAAATATGAAACAACTACTAATAATAAGTATTTACCTACTTCAAAATCCCCTAATAATGATAGCTGAAAAGCACCTGTTAAGAATATAGCTAAAAATAAAATGGACATTGAAAAAAGAAGATAAACTATTTTTGCTATTACAAACTCACTTCTTTTTACAGGCATAGCTAAAGTGTCTACAATTGATGAATCATCTACTCTTTTTACTAATAATCCTTGATTTTGAATAGTATAAAAAGCTAAGGTAAAAGCGGACATTAAAATGCCAAAAAATACAGAGGCAGTATAGTTTAAAGGGGAGGTAAATTCATTTAAGTTTATTCCTAAAGGCCCTAAAAGTCCTTCAGCAAGACCAAAAACATCAGCAATTGATGCCATATCCTCAGGCTCGATAAAATATATAATCGCACTTAGATATAAACTTAAAATCATGCAAAAGAAAATCATAAGTTTATAATTTCTTTTAAATGTATCCTTAAAAATAACAAAATTCATAAATTAGCTCCTTTTAGTATAATAATTTAAAAATATATCTTCAAGATTTTGAGTTTTTGAGTCTATGGAAGTTATTTTTAATTTTGATAAGTCTTTTAAAAAGGCATCTGTTTTATCTGCTTGTATAAAGATTTCAGTGCCAAAAGATGTCGTTTTTCCGATTTCATAGCCTAAGCTTTTTAAAGCTTGTTCGTCATCAGTTTTTATTATGTAAGCCTTTCTTTGTGAAGAAGAAAGGGAGTGAATATCTTGCTGTTTTATAATTCTACCATCTTTAATTATAATTACATCATCACAGGTTTTTTGTACTTCTTCAAAACTATGAGAAGATAAAAGTATGGTTGTGCCTTTTTTCTTTTCTTCTTGAATTAATGAAATAAATTCATTTTGCATTAATGGGTCAAGCCCGCTTGTAGGCTCATCTAAAATTAAAGTATCAGGGCTGTGCATAAAAGCTGAAACTATGGCAAGTTTTTGCTTTGTTCCCTTTGATAGTTTTTTAATTTTTCCGCTTACATCAAGCTCAAAGCGATCAATTAATTCATTCATTTTAGAATAATCTTTCATTTTGCGCAAGTCTGCTTGATAAATTAAATACTCCCTTGCTTTTAAATGCGAAGAAAAAGCTATCTCTCCGGGGATATAGCCAACTGTATTTTTTATAATATTGCTTTTGTTAAAGCAATCAAGACCTCCTATTTTGCTTTGGCCTTTTTGTGCTTTCATAAAGCCTAACAAAATTCTAATAGTTGAAGTTTTCCCAGCACCATTAGGGCCTAAATATCCAGTTACTGTACCTTCTTCTACAGAAAAATTAATATCAAAAATTCCTTTTTTTGAAGGGTAAGTAAAGGATACATTATTCATTTCAATCATATAAAAACTCCTTAATTCTTAATAATATACCTTAGGTAAAAGTAGTAAAATCCACGCAGGGCTTATGCGAGGTGTGCTACAGTTAATACAAAACTTTTTAACACGGATTTTATGTATAATATAAAAATAAATATATCATAATATACTAAAACTTCTCATAAGGCTTTAGTAGGGATACTTTTATTCTTATATATAGATATTAAAAAGATTATAGCATATACCATTAATACTTACAATAGGTGTAAAATTATGAATTTAAAAGTTGATTTTTTATAAAAATATAGTATAATAAATATAAATCTTTGAGGGTGTAGCTCAGCTGGTTAGAGTACTTGCTTGACATGCAAGGGGCCGATGGTTCAAGTCCATTCATCCTCACCAAAATAAAAACACCCACAGGGGTGTTTTTATTTACTTAAAATGGACTTGAAAGCCGGCTCTTAGAAACAGTCCGGTGGACTGTTTTAACTGGCACAGCTTTTCGCAAAAAAGCAAGTCCATTCATCCTCACCAAAATAAAAACGCCCACAGGGGTGTTTTTATTTACTTAAAATGGACTTGAAAGCCGGCTATTAGAAACAGTCCGGTGGACTGTTTTAACTGGCACAGCTTTTTCGCAAAAAAGCAAGTCCATTCATCCTCACCAAAATAAAAAAGCACCCACAGGGGTGTTTTTATTTATGTTTTTTTTAATAATTAAAAAGGCCTGTATGTACTACAAGCCTTTTTTATAAAATGCAAACTACCCGATACTATATGTTATTATTTTTATGCAAAATTCATTGTGCGTCTTTATAAAGTTGATAGCAAAATTGTGAAGGTATTTTGAGAATGTTAAGTAAGTTTTTAAGCAAAATGTTTAATAAGAGGTAAAAAAGGTAGTAAGCATAGATTTTAGTTAATTGTCAGCTATATTAGTTTTAAGTAAATTAGAAAGATGCTTAGTGCGTTGTTTTTAATAAAATGTAAAGTTAGTTAGTGTAATAATTTTTAAATTATTAGTAAAACGATATTTAATTGTTAAAAAAATACAGTATAAAACTCAAAGTAGCTTGATTTTACCGATTGTAGGAAGAGAGTATTGCGTATTCTTCCAACTACATAATAGCATAAAGCTATCTTGTGTGCCTTATAGTGTTGAATAATGTATACTTTAGTGTTGAATTCTGCGTAAAATAAAGAAAAAACAAGAATATCTTTATTTTATTCAGCATTTATTCAAATATTGCGAAATATAGTAATAAAAAGAAGGATTTTACAAAATCCTTCTTTTTATGTTTTATATCCTATAAATAGATTAAAATATCTGTTATAAAAAATTCATCATCAACGGATAAGTTTAATTCACCATTATATTTTTGCACTATCTTATTTATGTTTTTTAAGCCAAGGCCCTGCTTTTTAGAATCATTTTTAGTGGAGATAAAAAACTCATCACTCGGGATAGGTTTTTTATAGTAAGTATTTTTACAATTAATGTATAGTACATTCTTACTATAAAGTACATCTAAAACCAAAATTTTATTTTTACTGCTTTGCAAAGCTTCGTATACATTATCAAGTAAGTTGCCAAAAATGACAGTCAAGTCAAAAAGAGGCATAAATTCATCAGTTGGCAGTTTTATAGTACAGTTTATATCAGTACCTAAATTATCAATATAAGATAGCTTATAGTTTAAAATACCATCTATGATATTATTTTCAGTATGCGACCACTCACGAGAAGATTCAAGGGTTGATTGCATAAAGTTTAAATTTTCTTCTAAGGTTTCGTATTCTTTGTTTTCAATTAATTGTAAGTTTGCTAAAATATGATTTTTCATATCATGCTTTAAAGCTAAGATGTCTTCTCTTGATTTTTGTATTATTTCAATTTGCGTTTTATAGCCGTTATTCAATATTTCAAGAGCATCATTTTCAGCTTGTGCTCTGGTTAGCTTTGTAAAAAGTGAATAAGAATAAAAGGTGAAAAAGTTTAATAATATTAAAGAAAGGGTAGTTAAAAAACCGCCTATAATAGATATTTCATTTATATAGATAACTGTAAAAATTATTAAGCTTGCAAGTGGGCTTGTTAAAACTATAAGCAGGCGATAATAACTTATATTATCATTTTCGTTGTAAGTAAAATATCTATCGAATATATAAGCGAAAATCAAAATTAAAGTAGAAATAATTAAATTTGTAAAGTAATGTGAGTAAGGTTTCGCTGTTAGTAATATAAAAGTTCTAAAAACGATACTATCAAAAAGTATAGTAAAAATTGTAGCAGCTAAGGCTGAAATTATCCGTATTTGAAAAGTTATATCAAAAATATAAGTTGCAAAAATAATAAACATAACATTTATAAAGTAAAAATAGTAAATATTATCATACACTAAAAAGTTAATTGTACTAACTGAAATGTAGGATAAAATTATAATGATATTTAAAACTTTATTTTTCTTTGCACCAGAGTAAAAGGCAGAAAGAAACTTGATATTTACAAGCATTCTAATGCCTACGATGAGCATGTAGCTTACAATACTTAAAAAATTAATCAATGTAATCCCTTCTTTCTTTTTAGTAAGATTTCTCTTACTTGCTTTCTTCTGCTTCTACTTATTGAAAGTGGGGTTTGGTTAATTAGTATAAGGCTATCGTAGTTAATTTGTTTTATGAATTTGTAGTTGACTATAAAAGATTTATGGATTTCTATAAAATCTAAGGCTGGCAAATCTTTTATAATATCTGAAAGTTTTGCATAAATTTCATAGGTGTTATCAATAGTATGGATTTTGATTTTTCTATTATCACTTTCAAAATACATAATGTCTTTATAGCTTATTTTATAATGTTCTTTATTATAAGAAAACTCAAAATTTAAATTATTTTTATCTTGAATTTTTATTGATGTTTTTATTTGATTTATTATATCTTGGTCTTTCACAGGCTTTACTAAGAAGTTTAACGGTCTATTTTGGAATAATTCTAAGGCATACGAAGTCTTAGAGGACACATACACAATCTGTGTATCCTCATTTTTTAAATCTTCTCGTATTAAATGCCCAAGCTTAATTCCGTCTAATTCAGCCATCTCTATATCTAAGAAGATGACATCGTATTCTGTGTTGTTTTTTAATGCTTTATAAAGTGGTAGACCGTCGTAGTAAATATCTATATTAAGTGCGTTTTGATTTAGTTGTTCTTTGTTTTCTAAGATTATACTTTCAATTTGCGAGCAAAACATTTTTTCATCATCACAAATCGCAATATTTAACATAATCTTACCTCGTAAAACTTTTTTATTTTTAGCAGTAGTTTTTAAACTGCTTTAATGAAAAGAAAGTATTTCTCCCCAACTTAATTTTACAAAATTAATATTATATCGTCAAACAATAATATATATTATTGCCTCAATTGTGTTTAAAATACCTATAATATGAGTCTAAAGTAATAATAAACATAATATACTTTTTGAATAAAGCTTTAATTATTTGTTAAAATAAATATTATGAAAAATAGTATTTTAATTTTAATTTCATTTTCTGTAATTCGGGGTTTTGCAGGGCCGATAATAAATAATTCTCAAGGGTTATTTTTTAAAGCCTTAGCAGATGAATTTAATACAAAACTTATAAATCAGGCTTTATATTTATCATTTAGTAGTTTTTCAAGCGTGGTTTCTTTACTGTGCATAAATAAAATCCTTACAAAAATAAAAATAGAAAATGTAATTTATATATCTATAATTTTGCAAAGCAGTGCTTTTTTTCTTTTAGGCTTTATGAATAATATCATTTTTTGGTATATATTAGCTTTGCCTATCGGTATAGGCGTTGGCGTTTTAGTAAATTTTATGGGCCCTATAATAGTAAATGATAATTATAAAGATAAAAAAGGGATTTATATGGGCGTTATGCTTTGTGCTACAAGCATCATTGGAGCAGTAGCACAGCCGATTTTAAGCTATATTATATCTGTTTTTTCGTTTAGAGTAGCGTATATTAGCTTTGGGGGTGTATCTTTTGTAATTAGTTTATTATTGGCAAAATTTATAAAAATTAAAAACACACCTATAAAACAAAAAAGCGAAAATAAAGTAAAACTATCAAAACAATTCTATTTAATTTGCTTTTTTGTGTTAGCGATTACCAGCTTTGTAAGTTTTTCTCAGCATATTGCAGTATTAGGGCAGAATGAGGGATACTCATTAAATGATATGGGCATTTGTCTTTTGGTTTGTATGCTGGGTAGTGCGATAGGTGCATTAATAATAGGCTATATGAGTGATAAAATTAATCCTATTACAACAGCCTTTATTAGTATGGTAGTGGGCGTAATCGTTATGATATTGTTTTTATTTTTTGTAAAAAGCTATACTATATTATTAATTGCTTGCTTTTTTAATGGGGTAATTATGTCTTCTTTAGGTGTTTTACCGTCTTTAATTTCTCTAAAAAGTTTTTCAAAAGATGAATACAAAGCAAACTTTTCAAAAACACTTATAGCAAACCCTTTAGGTGCTTGTATTTTTATGCCTTTATACGCTTTAGCCTATGATTATTTTAATAATTATGATTTAACTATTTGTTTTATAATTGCTATCTTAGTTTTAGCGATGCTTTCTTTACTGTTAATAAAAAAAGCGGTAAGTGAAAACATCGATTAATTCATATTTATTGTATTTGCATAAAAAACACATTAAAAATTAGGCTATTTAATCAGTTTAATTTTATTTTAAATATGGTATAGTTAAAGTATCAAATAATTTTTTTTAAGGAGAGCTTTTTTATGGAAATTTTGACAAAAACATACAGAGGTGACTTATTAGACACCTTTGCAACAGGTCACATCGCAGTAACTGATGAAACAGGAAGACTATTATATTCAGCAGGTAATCCTGAGTATATGGCTTATTCTCGCTCCTCTATTAAGTTAGTGCAGGCAATGGTCCCTGTGGAAGTTGGCGCAGTAGACGCTTACAATTTCACACAGCAAGAATTAGCGCAAATCTGTGCTTCACACAACGGTGAAAAATTGCATTATGATACAGTGATGAATCTTTTAGAAAAAATAGGCTTAAAAGAAGAACATTTACAATGCGGAACTCACTATCCTTTAGGTGCAGCGGCATCAAAAGAAATGATGGCAAAAGGCGAAGTGCCAACTCCAGCTTATAATAACTGCTCAGGCAAACACACAGGTATGCTAAGTGCAGTAAATTATTTAAAAGAAGATTTAGATACATATTATAAAGTAGAACATCCACACCAACAAAGGATATTAGAAATGATAGCAGATGTTTGCTGTTATCCAAAAGAAGATATCGTAGTAGGCCTTGATGGCTGTGGCGTTCCTGTTCACGCAATGCCTGTAAGAAACTTTGCTTACGGTACAGCTCGTATGACTCGCCCTTTAGACACTTTAGGTAAAGATAGAGGCGAAATTGCAAAAAGAGTAGTAGAGGCGGTTATGGCTTATCCTGAAAATGTATCAGGTAGCGATAAATTAGAGAAAAAATTAATGGAAAAATATCCAGGAGAAGTTTTCATTAAAAGAGGCGCTGCTGGCTACTGCATCGTAGGTCTTATGAAAGAAGGCTTAGGTATAGCGCTAAAAGTTGATGATGGTCAAGAAGCAACTCAAACAGCGGTTGTTTTAGAAGTATTAAAACAATTAGGCTTTATATCAAATGAAGATATGAAAGACTTTGAAAATCACCACAGGCCAACTGTTTACAATCATAAAAAAGAATTAGCAGGCTATACTCAATGCGAATTTACTCTTAAAAAACATTTCTAAATAAAAATAAAAAAACAAAAATCGAAAGATTTTTGTTTTTTTGATTTTTTAATACTTTATTATTTTTCTTCTACGAAAGATTTTAATGCTTCTAAAGTTTCTTTTGAAATAACATGCTCCATTCTGCAAGCATCTTGAGAAGCGGTGATAGGGTCAACACCCATTTTAATTAATGCTTTTGTTAAAAAAACATGTTTTTCATAAACAGCTATAGCAACTTCTAAGCCAGTTGGCAATAGCGATATTGAATTATCGCCGTTAAAAGTTATGTAATTGTTTTCGCGAAGCTGTTTCATGGCAATGCTAACGCTCGCTTTTGAATAGTTTAATTCATTGGCAACATCGACAGACTTTACCTTGCCATTGCGTTCTTGTAGGACATAAATTGTCTCTAAATACATTTCAGCAGACTCTAATAGTTTCATAAAAAGCTCCTTTAATAGTAATACTTAACTAACTATAAGTATACACCAGAAAATGCCGATGTGTCAATAACGCATATTCTATGAAATCACATAGCGAAATTTAGATATATTTAATAGATGAAAATGTTAATTTTTTGTAAAATAAAAAAGATTAATTAAGTTTTAGTATAATATGGTATAATTATATGATAAAATAAATGTACACAAATATAAAAGGAGAAAACAATGAATTATAAACTTTATTCTTGGAATGTAAATGGACTTAGGGCTTGTATCACAAAAGGGTTTTTAGATTTTTTCAAAGATACAGATGCTGACTTTTTTTGCTTGCAAGAGACAAAACTACAACCAGATCAAATTGACTTAAACCTTGAAGGGTATAAAATATATTGGAATAGTGCTGTGAAAAAAGGCTATTCAGGCACTGCTATTTTTACAAAACACGCACCTTTAAGTGTTGTGTATGGTATGGATGATTATGAAGATAATGAAGGAAGATTAATCACTTTAGAAATGCAAGATTTTTATCTTATCACTTCTTATACTCCAAACAGCCAAGAAAAATTAGCAAGGCTTAGCTATAGAATGGACTTTGAGGATAAATTAAGAAGCTATATTGAAAAATTATCAAAAACAAAGCCTGTTATACTTTGTGGCGACTTAAATGTAGCTCATAATGAAATAGATTTAAAAAATCCAAAAACAAACAGAAAAAATCCAGGATTTTCTGATGAAGAAAGAGAAAAGTTTACAAGGTTTTTAGAAAGTGGCAATATTGATACCTTTAGGCATTTATATCCAGACCTTGAAGAGGCTTATTCTTGGTGGAGCTATCGTTTTTCTGCAAGAAGTAAGAATGTGGGCTGGCGTATAGATTATTTTACAGTGTCAAACAGTCTAAAAGACAAGATTAAAAAAGCCAGAATTCATAGTGATGTTTTAGGCAGTGACCACTGCCCAGTATCATTAGAAATTGAATTATAAAACTTTAATAAAATGGCTTTTGGGATAATAGTCGATTTTAAAACAAAAATAACACAAAAATGAGAATAAAAAGCAAAAAAATAAAGTTAATAAAATATTTCTTTACTTTTTTATCTCGGTGTAGTATAATGAATCAGTTATTTTGTTTTTAGCAGTTTTTTTATTGCGGCTGCTAAAAAGTATTGAGAGCAATATGGATGAGAGTATGATATAAGATACTAAAAGAGGAAAAAATGTTAGAAAATTTTGATTTTGAGATTAAAAGCTCATTAAAAAAAGCCTTAGTTGAGATGGGCTTTGAGAAGCCGACAGAGATTCAAGAAAAAGCGATTCCGCTTATTTTAGACGGCTTAGATGTAATTGGTAAAAGCCAAACAGGTAGTGGTAAAACTGTTGCCTTTGGTATACCAGCTATCCAGTGTGTGGATGGTAATAAGAAGAACACACAAATATTAGTAGTATGTCCAACAAGGGAACTTGCAGTTCAAGCGACAAACGAAATAAGAAAGCTAACTCGCTTTACAAACGGAGTTAAAACAATAGCAGTATATGGTGGCCAGCCTATCGCAAGGCAGATTCCACTATTAAGACAGGGCGCTCACATAGTAGTAGGAACACCAGGGAGAATATTAGACCATTTAAGAAGAAAAACAATCAAACTTTCTAATATTAAAATGGTAGTTTTAGATGAAGCGGATGAAATGTTAAACATGGGCTTTCGTGATGATATAGAAGATATATTAGATACAATGCCTAATGAAAGACAAACTATTTTATTCTCAGCTACTATGCCAAAAGAAATTATGGATATAGTAAATAACTATCAAAAAGATCCTGTTTTAGTTGAAGTAGAGTCAAAGCAAATGACAGTTGATGCTATAAAACAATATTATATAAACTGTAAAAGAGGTAGGAAAAACGATACCTTAGTTGCTTTTTTAAGAGAAAAGAACATCGACTTATCAATAGTATTTACTAATACTAAAAAAATGGTAGATGAATTAGTAGAGCAGTTAAACGATAAAGGAATAAAAGCAAAAGGCTTGCACGGCGATATGCGCCAAAGAGAACGCGATAAAGTTATGAAAGACTTTAGAGGTAGTAAAAAATTCGTTTTAGTAGCTACTGATGTTGCTGCAAGAGGTATAGATGTTAATGATATTCAAGCTGTTGTAAACTATGATGTACCACAACAAACAGAATACTATGTGCATAGAATAGGCAGAACTGCAAGAGCAGGTAAAGAAGGCATAAGTGTTACTTTCCTACAAGGCAAAAGACAAAAAGGCCTATTAGATGATATTATTAGATTAACTAAAAGTGATATAACTCCTTTAAGCCTTGAAACTGTAGAAGATGATAATCAAGCTATAATTAATGATACTTCTTCACAAAGGAATAGAGGACAAAACAGACAAAGAAACTCTAAAGATAATAGAAATAATAGAGATAGAAAACCAAGAGAAGATAGAGATTTCAAAGATAGAAAACCAAGAGAAGATAGAGATTTCAAAGACAGAAAACCAAGAGAAGACAGAAATTTCGCTGACAGAAAACCAAGAGAAGACAGA